>JAVXWP010000006.1:0-36157 GCA_032230695.1 Actinomycetota bacterium
TACCCGAAAGCGGCGTTGGGGGCATCCAGTGCCCCCAACGCCGCTTTCGGGGAATGTCAGGCGAGTGTCACATGTGCACGGCAGCGGGAGCGTCCGCGTCGATCACCGGGACGCCCGGCCGGAGCAGGAGCCCGCAGACGATGGCGCCGAAGGCGAAGATCCCGGCGGCCGTGGCGAACGCGGTGGTGTAGCTGTGCACCGCGGCTTCGGCCAGCAGTTGCGGCGAAGGCGTCTTGCCTGCGACGAACGACGTCGCGGCGTTGGCGGCGATCGTGCTCAGCAGCGCGGTGCCGATGGAGCCACCGATCTGCTGCGCGGTGTTGACCGTGGCCGAGGCGACCCCGGAGTCGTGGGCGTCGACACCCAGGACGGCGATGCTCATCGCCGGCGCCATGGAGAGACCGATACCCACCCCGAAGACCATCAGCGGGAACAGCACGCCGTCGGCGTAGGTGCTGGTGCTGTCGAGGTAGCTGAGCCACCACATGCCACCGGCGGCGATCAGCATGCCGAGCGTCACCAGCAGCTTCGGCCCGAACCTCGGCAGCAGGATGGCTGTGGCCGAAGTGGCGCTGATCATCAGCGTGGCCACCATCGGCATGAACGCCACGCCGCTCTGGATCGGGGAGAAGCCGAGGTTCTGCTGCACGTAGAAGGTGAGGAACAGGAAGACCGCGAACATGCCGATCGCCAGCAGGAACATCGCCAGATACGCCGCGCCGCGGTTGCGGTCGAGCAGCACCCGCATCGGCAGCAGCGGGTGGGCGACCCGGGTCTGCAGAACGACGAACGCGACGAGCAGCACGACACCGGCGGTCAGGAAGCCCCAGACCGAAGGCGACGACCAGGCATCCGAAGTGGCATTGGAGAAGCCGTAGACCAGTGCGAACAGACCAGCCGTGGCGGAAACCGCGCCCGGGATGTCGAGTTTGGGGCGGTCACCGGGAGTGGCCTCGTGGCGCAGCAGGACCGAGGCACCGACAAGCGCGATGACGGCGAAGATGATGTTCACGAACATGCACCAGCGCCAGTCGAGGTACTCGGTCAGCACGCCACCGAGCAGCAGGCCGATCGCGGCACCGCCACCACCGATGGCGCCGAATACCCCGAACGCCTTACCGCGTTCCTTCGGGTCGGTGAAGGTCGTGGTGAGCAGCGACAACGCGGCCGGCGCGAGCAGCGCGGCGAAGACACCCTGCGCGCCACGGGCGATCAGCAGCATCTCGATGCCGTTGGCGGCACCACCGACAGCGGAGGCGACGGCGAAGCCGGCGAGCCCGACCATCAGGGCACGCTTACGGCCGAATAGGTCGGCCGCGCGGCCGCCGAGCAGCAGCAGGCTGCCGAAAGCGAGTGCGTACGCGGTGACGACCCACTGGCGGGCGTCATCGGTGAAACCAAGACTCTGCTGCGCGGACGGCAGCGCGATGTTCACGATCGTCGCGTCGAGCACGACCATCAGCTGGGCCAGCCCGATCACGACCAGGATCAGCCAGCGCCGGCCGTGATGCGGATTGCTGCCGTGCTTAGCCGTATCCCCCTGCGCGGGAGCGGCGACAGTTGCCTGTGACATGGGTGGGGTCCTCGCAGATTATGTGGAGTAGGTATCTCCTCTTACGACCAAGGTACACACGAAGTGGAGATGATGCCTCTACTTTTGCTAAGATGGCAGCATGACCAGGGACACATGTCCCGTCGCAACGGCGCGACCGCTGCGGCGCGACGCCGAATTGAATCGGCAGAAAATTCTTGCCGCCGCCAAGGTGGTCTTCAGCGAGCGTGGGCTGGAAGCCACCCTCGACGACATCGCCCACTACGCCGGGCTCGGCGTCGGGACCGTCTACCGGCGGTTCCCGAGCAAGGAGCACCTGGTCGAGGCGCTGTTCGTCGCCAAGTTCGAGGAGATCACCGACTTCGCCGAGAAGGCGCTGGCCGAGCCGGACGCGTGGGAGGGCTTCGTCCAGTTCGCGTGGAAGACGGCCGAACTCCACACCGCGGACCGCGGGCTTCGTGACGTCATGTTGTCGGCCAGCTTCGGCCAGGACAAGGTGGCGCAGGCCAAAGAGCAGATGCTCCCGGTCTGCAGGCGGCTGGTCGAGCGGGCCCAGGCGTCCGGGCAGCTGCGTGCCGACGTCAGTCCCACGGACCTCCCGCTGCTGCACCTGATGATCGGGTCGGTCGCGGAGTACACCCACGACGTCCAGCCGGACCTGTGGCGGCGCTACCTCGGGATGCTGCTGGACGGCCTTCGCGCCCAGCCCGGCGCGCCGTCTGACCTGGTGTGCGCGCCGCTGGACGAGCAGACCCTCGACGACGCGATGTGCAACTGGCGTCCACGCCACTGACGAGCTCGTGAGTGTTTCGCGGGCTTAGAACCCCGCGAAACACTCACGAGCCACCCACCCAGCCGCGCCGCCAACGAACCAGCTACTCCGAGTAGGTCAGGTTCTTGCCGGTGGAGGGGTCGAACACTTGTACCTTGTCGGCGTCGAACCAGACGTCGACAGACTGCCCTTCCCGCGCGGAAGAAGCCGAGGACAAGCGCGTGACGATCGCCGAGCCACCGCCCGGAACATCGGAGGAACCGCTGTCGGCGGCCAGCTCCGCGAGTTCCGCCGTGGTCGCTTGCTCACCCTCGACGGTGAAGTGGGCGTACTTCTCCGAGCCCATCGACTCCAGCACGTCCACCTGCGCGGTGAACGTCGCTCCGTCGCGCTTCTGCGCGTCATCGAGCAGCGCCGCGTCCTCGAAATGCTCCGGGCGGACCCCGGCGATAACCTCGCGCGGCGCGTCCGCCGCCTCGACGAGCCGCCGCACCCGGTCGGTCAGTTCGACCGTGCCGAGCGGGCTGCGCAGCGTGCCGTTCTCCAGTGTCGCCGGGAGGAAGTTCATCGACGGCGAGCCGATGAATCCCGCCACGAACAGGTTCGCCGGGTTCTCGTAGAGGAACTGCGGCGACCCGACCTGCTGGACGTACCCGCTGCGGAGCACGACGACCCTGTCGCCGAGGGTCATGGCCTCGGTCTGGTCGTGCGTGACGTACAGCGTGGTCGTGCCCAGCTGCTTCTGGATCTTCGACACCGACGTCCGCATCTGGCCGCGCAGCTTTGCGTCCAGGTTGGACAGTGGTTCGTCCATCAGGAACGCCTTGGGGTTACGCACGATCGCGCGTCCCATCGCCACCCGCTGCCGCTGCCCGCCGGAGAGATTGGCCGGGCGGCGGTCGAGATGTGCCGTCAGATCCAGGATCTTGGCAGCCTCGTCGACCTTCGCGTTCACCGTCTTGTCGTCTACTTTGGCCAGTCGCAGCGGGAACGCCATGTTCTCCCGGACGGTCATGTGCGGGTACAGCGCATAGGACTGGAACACCATCGCGATGTCCCTGTCCTTCGGCGCCTTCTCGTTGACCCGCTGACCGTCGATGCGCAGCTCTCCGGAAGAGATGTCTTCCAAGCCCGCCACCATGTTCAGCATGGTCGACTTTCCGCAGCCGGACGGCCCGACCAGCACCAGGAACTCACCGTCCCCGATGGTGATGTCCACTTCGGACACCGCGAGCGCACCATCGGGGTACTTCTTGCTCACCTTGTCCAGAACGATCTCAGCCATGCTTACCCCTTCACCGCACCAGACGTCAGCCCCGCCACGATGCGACGCTGGAAGATCAACACGAACACAATGATCGGGATGGTGATCACCACGGCGGCCGCGGAGATCGTCCCGGTCGGGTCCTCGAACTGCGAAGACCCGGTGAAGAACGACAACGCCGCCGGCACCGTGCGTGACGCCTCGGTGGAGGTCAGCGAGATGGCGAACAGGAAGTCGTTCCAGCACAGGATGAACACCAGGATCGCAGTGGTGAACACACCCGGCGCGGCCAGCGGCGCGATCACCTTGCGGAACGCCTGTGCCGGCGTCGCGCCGTCCATCTTCGCGGCTTTCTCGAGCTCCCAGGGGATTTCCCGGAAGAACGCCGAAAGCGTGTAGATCGACAGCGGCAGCGCGAACGTGATGTACGGCAGGATCAGCCCCGGCCAGGTGTCGAACAGGCCGAGTTGACGCTCGATGTTGAACAGCGGTGTCACCAGGGACACCTGCGGGAACATCGCGATCAGCAGCGATAGCCCCACCAGGATCTGCTTGCCGGGGAAGTCGAGCCTGGCGATGGCGTATGCCGCCATCGTGCCGAGCACGACCGCGATCACCGTGGCGATGATCGCGATCCCGATCGAGTTCACCAGTGCCCGGATGAACTCCGAAGTGGCGAAGATGTCCGCGTAGTTCTGGAAAGTCCACGCCTGGGGGATGAAATTCCCGTCGGTCAGGGTGTCCTTCGTCTTGAAGGACAGTGAAACGACCCAGAGCACCGGCACCAGTGCGAACACCAGCACCAGGATGTCGACAAGTCCCCATCTGATTTTGCGGCCGGATGTGACCGCGCCTCCCATGACCATCAGCGTTTACCTCCTTGGTCGCTGCCGGGCGCCGCAGCACCGAAGATCTTGATGAAGATGAACGCCATGATCGCGACCGTGATGAAGATCAGCACGGCCATCGTCGAGCCGATCCCGAGGTTCAACCCTTTGATGAGGTTGTTGTACGTCTGCATGGATACCGACGACGTGTCCTGTGCTCCGGTCGTGAGCACGAAAATGTTGTCGAAGATCCGGAACGCGTCGAGCGTGCGAAACAGCAGTGCCACCAGGATGGCCGGCTTCATCACCGGCAGCATCACCTTGGTGAACCGCTGCCACGCGTTCGCGCCGTCCATCGACGCGGCTTTGAGCAGGTCGTCCGGTACCAGCGCCAGACCCGCCATCAGCAGCAGCGCCATGAACGGCGTCGTCTTCCAGACCTCGGCGATCACGATGATCCCGAGCGACGGAAGCCTTTCGGTCAGCAGCGCGGAACCTGGTGCCAGCAGGTTCGCCAGGTACCCGGTGTCCGGTGTCCACGCGTAGTACCACGAGAACGCCGCTACGACCGTGACGATGCCGTACGGGATCAGCGCGACCGTACGCACCAGGCCACGGCCGACGAGCGTCCGGTGCATGATCATCGCCAATGTCATGCCCAGTACGAATTCGATGGCGACCGACACGACCGTCAGCCCCATCGTGGTGCCGAATGCCGTCCACCAGTATGGGCTGGACAGCACCGCGACGTAGTTGTCGAACCCGATGAACTGCTGCTGCGCGGGGAACCGCAAGTCGTAGCGCTGCAGGGAAAGCCAGATCGAGTAGATGATCGGCCAGCCCGTGACCGCGATCATCACGATCGCCGCCGGAGCACACAGCAGTAGGCCGAGTTTCCGCTCGGCCTTCTTTCCCTCACTCAGAACCGGCTTGGTCTTCTTCGCCCGCTTGGTTTCCTCGGGCGCTTCGGCTATCGCATGGCTCACGGGATCACCCCCTTCGACTGGAGCGCGTCGGAAAGTTGCTGACGGAGTTTCGCCGCGGTGGCCTGCGGGTCGATCGCCGATGGCGGCGAAAGAACCTTGGACAGCACCGTCGACGCGTTCTGGTAGGCCGGGGTGAGCGGCCGGACAGCGGCGTCCTGAAGCGCGGCGAGAATGGTGTCGCGCATCGGATAAGTCGTCGCCATGGTCGGGTTGTCGTCGCTCTCCGGCTTGCTCGCGTCCAACGGCGAGTTGTCGGTGTAGAGCGCCTCGACCGTCGGCGGCACACCGTCCATCAGTGCGGAGAACTTCTGGCTTTTCGGGCTGCGCAAGCACAACGCGGCCGCGTAGGCCTCGGCCTTGTGCGTCGAGTACGCGCTGATCGCGAGGTCGTAACCACCGATCGTGGTCTTGGCAGGCTGCCCCGGGTTCACCGAGGGATAGGTCGCCCACTTGAAGTGCGGGAGGTCTGCCTTCTTGTCTTTGGCGTACGCGGCGTACACGAACGGCCAGTTCAGCTCGAACGCCCCGTTGCCACGCTGGAACGCCTGGCGCACGTCGTCTTCCTTCTGGTTGGTCAGCGACGGGTCGGTGACGCCGGAAGAGGTGACCTTCTTCAGGATCTCCAAGGCCTTGACTGCGCCCGCGTCCATCACCACGGATTTTCCGTCCTCGGACAGGATGTGCCCACCCGCGGACTCGACCAGGGTGTTGTAGATGACGACCAGGCCCTCGTACTGGGCACCCGTGAACAGGATGGAGCTCGGCTTACCCTGTGCCTTCAGCGCTTCCGCCTGGGTGATCATCTCGTCCCAGGTCTTCGGCGGCTGCGGGGTGATCCTGTCGTCGTACCAGAGCAGCTGCACGTTGGTGTTCTTCGGTGCCGCGTACAGCTTGCCGTTCCAGGTCGCCGTCTGGAGAGGACCGGGTAGCACGTCGGCCGAAGCTTCGGCCTTGTTCGCGCCGGTCCACTCGTCGATCCAGCCGGCCTCGGCGAACTCGGCTACCCAGGTCACGTCCAACCCAAGGATGTCGAGCGCGTTGTCGCCCGCGGCCATCCGCCGGACCATCTGCTCACGCTGCCCGTCGGCACCTCGCGGCAGTTTGTTGTAGACGATCTCGTACTTGCCGGCGGCGTCCTTGTTGCAGTCGTCGACGACCGATTGGAAGTTGTCCTCGGGCGCATAGTAGATGTTGATCTTAAGTCCGTCGTCGGAGCCGCATGCCGACAGCAGACCGGCTGTCATCACCCCAGTGACCAGCAGTGCGGCCGTACGTCCCGGCGACCGGCCTCTCCGACCAGCCGCGATCGTTTTCCCCATCAGGCCTCCTCGCCAGCGCGCACGCCGCGATGCCGAGCGCCTGGCAGACGCCGCGACGCCGGCAGAAAGACCCGCGCCAAGCACCCCGACGTGCTAGTTGTCGAGCGACGCGTTGGAGAGCACACCGCCCGACTGGTGCCCGACAACCTATTCCCGACGATCACCGTCCGCAACCGTCACCCGTAACGATTCAGGGAAATGCCGTCCGGACGGGGTAATCCTTGCGCCCAAAAGCCATCAAGGCTTGAGTGTCAGCTTGGCGAGCAGGTCGCGCCCCTGCTCTGCACTACGCGGCTGGCACAACACGTCGTAGCGTCCAGCCACCAACTGGCTGGCCGAAGAAAAGTCCCGGCGCCCTTTCGACATGCTGTATCCGATAGCCGAAAACACCAGCCCCGACAGCACCCCGAACACCAGTCCCACGAGGATCGGCTGCCACGCCACCCCCTGATTGTTGAACATCCCCAACAGCGCCCCGACGACCAGCCCGAACCAGGCCCCGGACACCGCCCCGGTTCCCAGCACCCGCCCCCAGGACAGACGGCCGATAACGCGCTCCACGAGCATCAGGTCGACCCCGACAATCGTCACGTCCTCGACGGTGAATTCACTGTCGGCAAGATGATCAACAGCTCGTTGTGCCTCTTCATAGGTTCCGTACGACCCGATAGGCCACCCCGTCGGCGGCGTCGGCAGCCGCGGCGTCCCCTGTCCCGCGCGCCCGCCACCAGAAAATGGACCACTCATAGCTGTATGTATAGCGCCCCCGCCCCCAAAACGCGCACCCATACCGCCAACCCAGCCACGCGGGTCCTTAGTCCGTAAAGCCGGTCAGCACGACTTCCGGCCGGCCACGGCCGGAAGTCTTCACCGCGCGCGCTCGCCGAAGGCCAGGTTTGCGGGAGCAGGGCGCCCCCGGCACAGTCGCAAGCGCCCTACCCGTGCCACGCCCTGGTCACGCAAACCTGATGGCGCGCCGCCAATAAACAGCTAGCGTCAGCTACGGCTTTTGTACTCCCGCAACAAACCCCGGCTGATGATCGTCTTCTGGATTTCGGAAGTCCCCTCCCCGATCAACAGGAAAGGGGCCTCCCGCATCAGCCGCTCGATCTCGTACTCCTTCGAGTACCCGTATCCCCCATGAATCCGGAACGAGTCCTGCACCACTTCCGCGCAGTACTCGCTGGCGATCAACTTCGCCATCCCGGCCTCGACGTCGTTTCGAGCTCCAGCGTCCTTCAGCCGTGCCGCATTGACCATCATCAAATGCGCGGCCTCGACCTTGGTAGCCATCTCGGCCAGCTTGAAAGCAATCGCCTGGTGCTCGGAAATAGCCTTGCCGAAGGTCTTACGCTGCTGCGCGTACTCCACAGCCAACTCGAAAGCCCGGATCGAGATCCCGCAAGCCCGGGCGGCCACGTTGACCCGCCCGACCTCGACCCCGTCCATCATGTACGAGAATCCCTTACCGGGAGCCTCTCCGAGAACTTTGTCCGCACCGATTCGATACCCGTCGAACACCGCTTCGGTGGTGTCGACCCCCTTGTAGCCCATCTTCTCGATCTTTCCCGGAATAGTCAGCCCCGGCGAAACCTCGCCGAACCCTTCGGGCTTCTCCACCAGAAAAGTGGTCAAATTCTGATGAGCCTTCTCCGCGCCCTCATCAGTCTTCACCAGCAGTGCAATAAGATTGGAGCTACCACCATTGGTGAGCCACATCTTCGCCCCATCGATGACGTAATCGTCACCATCCCGCTTGGCGCGAGTCTTGATCGCCGCCACATCCGACCCCAGATCCGGCTCGGACATCGAGAAAGAACCACGCACTTCACCGGTGGCCATCCGCGGCAGGAAATGCTGCTTCTGCGCCTCGGTCCCGTGCCGGGAAATCATGTGCGCGACGATGAAGTGAGTGTTGATCACGCCGGACACGCTCATCCACCCGCGCGCGATCTCTTCGACCACCAGCGCGTAGGTCAGCAGCGATTCGCCAAGGCCGCCGTACTCCTCGGGGATGGTGAGCCCGAAGAGCCCCATCTCCTTCATACCCTCGACGATCTCCGTCGGATATGTGTCGGAGTGCTCCAGCTCCTGCGCGTGCGGGATGACCTCTTTATCCACGAAAGAGCGAACCGTGGACAGGATCTCGGACTGCACGTCGGTCAAGCCGGCGGTCTGGGCAAGGCGGGCCATCACTGCTCCCTTTCGAGACACGACACCGGCACTGACGAGCCCGGCGCTGGGTTACCGGTGAGTATGACCCGTCGGGCCGAGTCCTGCTATGAGGGCGCGCTCACGTCCGTGACCGCTACGGTGAAGATCCGTGCGGGACTGAGCGCGATCGCGGGGATCGTCATGGGCCACCTCGGCTACGGAAGGGCCAAGCGCGGCGAAGCGGGCGGCCGCGGAGTCGCGACGGCCGCCCTCATCTGCGGTTACGTGGTCAGCCCGGTGACGAAGTGATCTCCGGCGGCTTCTCGACGTCGTCCGAAGCTCGTGGCAGCGGCGTGACCTGACCATTCGTCGCCGGCGCCTCAGCCGTTTGCGGAGCGGCGGCCTTGTTGGTCGCCGATTCCAGGAAACGGAGCAGCTCGACGGGGAACGGAAGCACCAGTGTCGAGTTCTTCTCCGCCGCGACCTGCACCACCGTCTCCAGCAGCCTGAGTTGCAGCGCGGCGGGGTGATCGGCCATGGTCGCCGCCGCCTGCGCGAGCTTGTACGACGCCTGCAGTTCGCCGTCGGCGGAGATCACCCGTGCGCGGCGTTCCCGCTCCGCCTCGGCTTGGCGGGACATCGACCGCTTCATCGTCTCCGGCAGCGCGACATCCTTGATCTCCACCCGGTCGATGTGGATGCCCCAGTCCAGCGCCGGACTGTCGATCATGAGCTCCAAGCCCTCGTTGAGCCGTTCGCGGTTGGACAGCAGGTCGTCCAGTTCACTCTTGCCGATGATCGACCGCAGTGAGGTCTGCGCGACCTGCCCGACAGCGGACCGGTAATCCTGCACGTTGACCGCGGCGACCACCGGATCGATGACCTTGAAGTACACGACCGCGTCGACCCGCACGGTGACGTTGTCCTTGGTGATCCCGTCCTGCGCAGGAATCGGCAGAGTGATGATCTGCATGTTCACTTTCTGCAGGCGGTCGGCGACCGGCAGCAGGAAAGTGAGCCCGGCCTCGCGGATCTTGGGCTGCACGCGCCCGAAACGGAACACCAGGCCTTGTTCGTACTGCTTGACGACACGCAGGCTGGACGCGGTCCAGACGCCCGCCGCGACGATGACCGCGGTGAAGATTTCCATGATCATGGGCAGCTCCCGGGTGTACGCGCCCCTCGTGACGATGTTACGCCGGACGCGGGCACGCTGCTGGTGAATCAGGATGGGCACTATCAGGACGTGCTCGCCGGGACCCGCGAGAAATGGCTGGTGATCGACCCGAAGCCGCTCGCCGGGGATGTCGAGTTCGGCGCGGCTTCGCTGCTGTGGAACCGCGCGACGGAATCCACAATGGACTACCGGATGGCCGCCATCGTCGAGGCAGCCGGACTGACGCCGACCGCGCCCGTGCATGGACGCTGATCCGGGCCGTGCGGAACTGGCTCTCGATGCTCGAAGACGGCGACACCGGCAGCCCGGTCTTCGCCGCCGTCCCCCGCATCGCCCATTGGGCCGCCGCCGGTCAAGCCCTCCCGTCGCCCACCACCACCCTCAACGGAGGCGCTTCGCGTCGCTGGCTAATCTCGTAGCATGGCCGCCTTGAACCGGGTTTTCGCAGCTCAACTGGCGGGTCTGCCGGTGTTCGGCCCGGATGGCGAATCCATCGGCAAGGTCCGTGACCTCGTCGCCGGGCTCCGGCTCGATCACCAGCCCCCGCGCATCCTCGGCATCGTCGTCGAGCTCTCCACCCGGCGCCGGGTGTTCGTGCCCATGCTGCGGGTGACTTCGATCGAGCCGAACGCGATCACGCTGGCGACCGGCTCGGTCAACATGCGCCGGTTCCACCAGCGCCCCAACGAGATCCTCGTCGTCGGGCAACTCTTCGACGCTCATGCCACCCTCGCGGGCACCGACACCCGCATCACTGTGATCGACGCGGCGATGGAGCCGACCAGGACCCGTGATTGGGTGCTGGCGAAGCTCGCGATCAGGGAACGCCGGATCGGGCTGGGCAAGCGACGCTCGTCGTTGCAGGTGGTGCCGTGGTCGGAGGTTTCCGGCCTGGGCCTGACCGACCTTTCCGGGCAGCCGCAAGGAGCGGGGCAGCTGCTGATGCTCTTCGACACCATGCGTGCCGTGGACGTCGCCGCGACCCTGCGTGACCTGCCGCTCAAGCGCCGCCACGAGGTCGCCGACGCGATGGACGACGAACGGCTCGCCGACGTCATCGAGGAGCTGCCGGAGGACGACCAGAAGGAACTACTGGTCTACCTGCCCGAAGAGCGTGCCGCCGACATCCTCGAGGTGATGAACCCCGACGACGCGGCGGACCTGCTCGCCGAGCTGGCCCCGGCGGACCAGACCAGGCTCCTCGAACTGATGGAGCCGGAGGAGTCCGCGCCGGTCCGGCGGCTGCTGGCGTACTCGTCGGACACCGCCGGCGGCCTGATGACCCCTGAGCCCGTGGTGCTCACGCCGGACACGTCCATCGCCGAAGCGCTGGCCCGTATTCGCAACGCGGAATTGCCGCCGGCGCTGGCCAGCATGGTATTCGTCTGCCGCCCCCCGACCGAAACACCTACAGGGCGCTATGTCGGTGTCGTGCACTTCCAGCGGCTGCTGCGCGAACCGCCCGCCGAGATGGTCGCGAGCGCGGTCGACTCCGATCTCCCGGCGCTGCGGCCGAGCGCGTCGCTGAGCGAGGTCACACGGTACTTCGCCGCCTACAACCTCGCCTGCGGCCCGGTCATCGACGAGCAGGATCACCTGCTAGGCGCGGTGACCGTCGACGACGTGCTCGATCACCTGCTACCGGAGGACTGGCGCGAAACCGGCCTGCACGACATCACCGGCGAGCACGACACCGCAGAAGACAGCAGTTATGACACCGGCAAAGAGGCGAAACGTGGCTGAACTGCTTTCGAAGCGACGGCTGGACCAGCCGCGCAGGCGCAACCGGTTCGCGCTGAACATCGACCCAGACACATTCGGCAGGTTCTCGGAGAAACTCGCCCGCGCGCTGGGCACCGGCAGGTACCTGTTCTGGCAGACGGTCATCGTGATCGTGTGGATCGCGCTGAACGTCTTCGCGGTGGCGCTGCGGTGGGATCCGTACCCGTTCATCCTGCTCAACCTGGCCTTTTCCACCCAGGCCGCCTACGCCGCGCCGCTGATCCTGCTCGCGCAGAACCGCCAGGACGACCGCGACCGCGTCTCGCTCGACGAGGACCGCAACCGCGCTTCACAGACCAAGGCGGACACCGAATACCTCGCCAGGGAGATCGCGTCGCTGCGCATCGCCGTCGGCGAGGTGGCCACTCGCGACTACCTGCGCGGCGAGCTGGACAAGCTCCGCGAGGACCTCAACACGAAGCCGCGCAAGGCAAAGGTGAAGAGGCCGGAAACGGCCGAGTCGTCCGGTCCGTAGCATGGGGGATGGACCGAAGCGTTTTCAAGATTCCCGTCCCACGCAGAGAAGGTCGGTGCTTTCACCGGTGACCAGCACCCAGCAGCTCCCCAGTGTCGACGACGTCCGTACGGCGTTGCAAGACGTGTACGACCCGGAGATCAAGAAACCGATCACCGATCTCGGCATGGTGAAGGAGGTCACCGTCGCCGAAGACGGCGTCGTCACGGTCGAGATCTACCTGACCGTTGCCGGTTGCCCCCTGAAGGCGACCATCACCAAGGAGACGACGGAGGCCGTCGGCAAACTCCCTGGTGTACGCGAGGTCAAGGTCGTACTGGACGTCATGAACGACGAACAGCGCACTGAACTGCGCCGCTCGCTTCGCGGTGACAGCAAGGACCCGGTCGTCCCGTTCGCGCAGCCCGGCTCGCTGACCCGCGTGTACTGCGTGGCGTCCGGCAAGGGCGGCGTCGGCAAGTCGAGCATCACGGTCAACCTTGCCGTCGCGATGGCCCAGCGTGGCCTCTCCGTCGGTGTCGTCGACGCGGACATCTACGGCCACTCGGTCCCACGCATGCTCGGCACGTCGGAGAAGCCGACCAAGGTCGACACGATGATCATGCCGCCGCAGGCGCACGGCGTGAAGGTGATCTCCATCGGCATGTTCACCCCTGGCAACGCCCCGGTCGTGTGGCGTGGCCCGATGCTGCACCGCGCGCTTCAGCAGTTCCTGGCCGACGTATTCTGGGGCGACCTGGACATCCTGCTGCTGGACCTGCCGCCGGGCACCGGTGACATCGCGATCTCGGTGGCACAGCTCATCCCGAACGCGGAGATCCTCGTCGTGACCACCCCGCAGCAGGCGGCCGCCGAAGTCGCCGAGCGGGCCGGCGCGATCGCGCTGCAGACCCGGCAGCGGATCGCCGGTGTCATCGAGAACATGTCGTGGCTGGAAAACCCCGACGGTTCGCGCACCGAGATCTTCGGCTCGGGCGGTGGTCAGATAGTCGCGGACTCGCTGTCCAAGGCCGTCGGCTCGCCGGTACCGCTGCTCGGCCAGGTCCCGCTCGACACACGGCTGCGTGAAGGTGGCGACAACGGGACCCCGCTGGTGCTCGCCGTGCCCGACGCCCCGGCGTCGAAGGTGCTCAAGGAAGCGGCGTCGAAGCTCTCCATCCGGGCCCGCGGCCTGTCCGGGATGATGCTGAACGTCACTCCCACCGGACGGTAAGCAGCCTTCGCGGGGAAAGTGTCGACACTTTCCCCGCGAGGCGCTAAGTCGCGTCCGGGTCGATCGGGGGCTTTTCGCCGGGCGTGAGCGGCTCCGGGGCCTTGATCTGTGGCGTGGTGGAGCCGGGATAGCCGTTGGGTTTGCTCGCCTCGTTCGTTCCGTTGATGGCCTTGAGGCCGAGCGGGTCCGAATCGCCGTCGAACAGGTGCTGGGTCACCACCCGCTTGGGGTCGAAGTTGCGCAGCCCGCGCAGGTCTTCGAGCGGCTTGCGCAACTGCTCGAACTCCGGGCCCATTTCGTCGCGCAACTGCTCGCGCGCACCCGTCGCGAACTCGCGGACCTTACGCAGGCTCTTGGCAAGCCAAGCCGCTGCCTCTGGCAGCCGCTCCGGACCGAGAATGAAAAGACCCGCGACGATGAGCACGAGGATCTCGCCCCAGCCAACGCTGTCGAACACCCGTGAACCTCCGCCTTCAGCACATCCCCGCCCAGCGTACCTGTGCGGGCTCTCCGGCTGTCAGTCCGAACCCAACGTGACATCGACCGTTAGCAGTCGCTTGTCCCGGACCAGTTGCACCGGCACCACTTCTCCGGGGTTGTGATCACGGACCGCGACCGTCAATTCCGCGGCGTTACGCACCAGGCGCCCGCCGAGCTTGGTGATGATGTCGCCCTCTTTGATCCCCGCGTTGGCGGCGGGGCCACCGGGTGCGACGTTCTGTGCCTGCGCGCCTTCGGAGGTGTTCGCGGCGACCGACGCGGCGTTGATCCCGATGTCGGCGTGCACGACCTTGCCGTCCTTGATCAGCGTCTTGGCGATCTTGATCGCCGTGTCCGACGGGATCGCGAAGCCGATGCCGATACTGCCCGCGCCCGTGCCGCCGGCGCTGGCATCGGTCCTGATGGACGAGTTGATGCCGATCAGCGCACCCGTCGAGTCGACCAGTGCGCCACCGGAGTTACCGGGGTTGATGGGCGCGTCGGTCTGGATCGCGTCGTAGACGATCGGCGGGCCGGTGCTGTCCGCGGCGGTCACCGGGCGGTTCAGCGCGCTCACGATGCCGGCGGTGACGGTGTTCTCCAGCCCGAGCGGGGAGCCGACGGCGATCACGGCGTCCCCTGGCTGGAGGTCGGCGGACTTGCCGACCTGGATGACCGTCGGGTTGGTGACGTTGACCTTGATCACCGCGAGGTCGGTCTTCGGGTCACCGCCGACGACCTTGGCCTCGGCGCGCGTGCCGTCGATGAAGACGACGGTGGCCACCGCCTGCTGGTCGGTGATGGCGAGCGAAACGACGTGGTTGTTGGTGAGGATGTAGCCCTGCGGGTCGATCATCACGCCCGAACCGACAGTGCCGCTGTCCCCCGACTTCACTTCGATCGACACGACGGCGGGCGAAACCCGCTTGGCGATGTCGGCGATGGAGCCGGCGGGACGTTCCTTGCTCGCTTGGGCTTCGGAGATGGTCGCTTCGCCGGTCAACGCGTTGCCCGTGTCGGCGACCCACCAGCCGACCAGCCCGCCGACCGCGCCGACGAGCAGCGCGACCACGCCGAGCAGCGCGAGCGCCCGGGGCTTGACCCGGCGGCCGAACAGGACCTCGGGAAGGCTGAGCATCGCGCTCTTGGAGCGCGGCGGGGGTTCCGCGGCGGGCTCCGTCTGCACGGCCGGTCCGGCCAGGATCGCGCCGGCGGCCGGGTCACGCCACGGATCCGAACCCGCGGCCCACATCTGCGCTTCGGCATCCTGGGTGGTCGCGCCGATGTCGTCGCTCGGACGCTCCAGCTGCACGCCTTCCGAGCCGGGAGGACGGCCGAACGCTTCGACGAGGGAGGCAGGCGGCGGCGGGGACGACTGCATTCCCTGGGCGCCGCCGTTGCCGTTGCCGGCGTCCGGCCGGTAGAGCCTGTCGAACGCGCCGTCGACGCCAGTCGGACGGCCGAAGGTCGCCGCCTGCGCCGGGTCCACCGAAGGACGGGCCAGCGGACGAGGAGCGAGCCGCTCTTCAGGCGTGCGCTCATGGTTCGAATTCGACTGCTCGGTCATCATTCCCCGACTGTTCATGCCTCAGGCGCCGGACGGCTGGGAGAGCAACTTTCGCCGGCGACGATAACGCCGGTTACGGACCGAGTTTGCCTGCAGTGGGGTGAAGTGGGCGTTGCCCGCGTCAGCGCATGCCGATGACTCCGGCGGGCACCGGCGTGCTGCTGAGTGACGGCGCCGGCATGACCTGGGAGGTGCTCACGCTCGGTGCCGCCGGACCGCCGAACTGGGCGGGCAGCAGGTTCGCGTTGCCTGCGGGCTCGTCGCTGACGTCCGCGGTGGTGGCGACCAGCGCGAGCGCGCTCAGCACGAGACCCGACACGACCACACCCGCGCCCTGTGCGGCACGACGACGCGCGCCACCGAATCGGCTGCTGCCCAAGACGTTGTGCGAGCTGCCGAGCGGGGTGGAACTACCCAGCCGGGCCGACCCGCCGAGCACACCGGAGTCACGCAGGCCCGCCACCCTGTCCGGGCGCTGGATCGCGACCAGTTGGCCGTCCGCGGTGATCGCCAGATTGTCCGGCGAGGTCGGAAGTTCATTGGTCTGCGGAATCGACCGGAGGCTCGCGAGGAAACCCGCCGACATCGACGGCGCCCCCGCATGCCGGACAGCCGTGCAGGCCTGCCGCTGGGACATCACCTCGGCGGCGCAGCCGGGGCAGCGCGCGATATGCGACGCGGCCCGATCCTGGGCACCGAGGGAAAGCTCACCATCCACGAAGGCGACCACGGCGTCAGGAAGCAGGTGCGACTCGGGAAGCGCCCATCCTCGCGGTGCGGTCATCGTTATGCCTCCACAGCTTCGCGCTCCATGGCGCGGCGGCGCTCCAATGACGCGCGCAGCGCCTGGCGGCCACGGTGAATCCTGCTTCGCACGGTGCCGAGCTTGACGCCCAGTGTGGCACCGATCTCTTCGTAGGAGAGACCTTCGACGTCACACAATACGACGGCCGCACGGAACTCCGGCGGCAGTTCGTCCAGCGCTGCCTGGAGGTCCGGGTCCAGATGGGTGTCGGTGTAGACCTGCTCGGGGCTCGGGTCGTCGCCGACGATCCGGTCCGTGTCGTCGGGCAGACCTTCCATCCGCACTCGCGAACGGCGGCGTGCCATGTCGAGGAACAGGTTGGTGGTGATCCGGTGCAGCCAGCCTTCGAACGTGCCGGGCTTGTAGGACGCCAGCGAGCGGAACACGCGGATGAACGTCTCCTGCGTAAGGTCCTCGGCGTCGTGCGCGTTGCCCGTCAAGCGGTAGGCGAGCCGGTAGACGCGGTCGGCGTGCTCACGCACGACCTCGTCCCAGGAGGGCGGCGTCCACGCTGTCTCGCCACCGTCGACCGTTACCGGTTCGACCTCGGTCGCGATCTGCGTTTCCATCGAGCTCCTCTTCATCGCGGGGGAAGCCTCCATCAGGCCTATCTCCCTACTACTCCACCCAACGCGGGCCGTCCGCACTGTGTTCCCCGGTAACGCCCGGGATAAAACCGGTACTGCGGTGCGCTATGTCTCGATCAGTGTCACTTGCTTCCTTATGGTTCTAGTGAGACCGGACTGAGAACAGCCTGAGAACTTGTAACCAGAGGTTTCAGGGAGCCTGCGCAGATTTATCGACAAGCAGCGCTAACCTCCGTGCGTGAGCTCCGGGACACACATCACCTCTTCGAACGAGCTCGGCGACGCCGAGTACGTCGAGGGGTACCTGCCCGACGACGAGGCGCTGGTCGCCGCGCGCGGCAGGGCGGCCGAATTCGGCTGCACCCCACTCAGTTCCGCCGCGGGCGCCGCACTGAGGTTCCTGGCCGCCACTTTGCAGGCCAGGGCCGTCGTGGAGATCGGGACCGGCGCCGGCGTCAGCGGCCTGCACCTGCTCCGCGGCATGGCTCCCGACGGCGTGCTCACCTCGATCGACATCGAACCGGAGTACCACCGGGCGGCCCGCAAGACGTTCCTGGAAGCGGGTTTCCCGCCAGGGCGGACCCGGCTGATCATGGGCCGCGCGCTCGACGTCCTGCCACGCCTGACCACCGGCGGGTACGACCTGGTGTTCGTGGACTCGGCACGGATCGAGTACCCCAGCTGTTACGAGAAGGGGGTGGCCCTGCTGCGTCCGGGTGGGGTACTTGCCTTTCACAACGTGCTCGCCGGTGGACGCGCCGAGGCGAACCGGCGAGATCCGGAGATGCTCGCGCTGCGCGAGGTCGCGCGGGCCATCCGGGAGGACGAACGCCTGGTCCCGGCGCTACTGCCGGTCGGTGGCGGCCTCCTCGTCGCCGCGGTGGCTTAGGAAAACTGGCCTGACTGTCAGCACGGCGCCCATCGCCGACGCGAGCAACAGAGCGGTGAAGGCGACCAGCCAGGTCCAGCCGGCGCGGCCGTAGATCACCGCGCCCACCGTGCCGCCGACACTGCTGCCGAGGTAGTACGCGAGCGTGTAGAGGCCCGACACCTGCCCGCGAGCCGTCTCCGGTGCCTCCGAAGCGGCCCAACCGTTCGCGACGGCGTGCGCGGCGAAGAACCCGCCGGTGAGCACCAGGAAACCGAGCACGACCAGCGGCAACAGGTCGGAGATCGTGAGCGCGGCCCCGGCGATCGTGGTGATCAGCGCACCGGCGACCGTCCCCATCCGGCCGAAACGTGCGACCAGCTTCCCTGCCATCGACGAAGAAACCGAACCCACCGCGTACGCGAAGAAGACCAGCGACGCGATCGCCGGAGACAGGTCGAGCGGTTCCCCGGTGAACCGGAAGCCGGCCGCGTTGTACAACGCCACGAACGACCCCATCGCCAGTGTCGCGACGACGTACTGCGCCAGCAGCACCCGGCTTCCCACTGCCGCTTTGAGTCCGGCGAACACCTCCCCCAGCCGCACGCGGGAGGCCGGGCGAACCGGCGAAATGGGCAAGGTGACCACGGTGATCACCGCGCACACCAGCGCTACCCCGGCGACCGCGGCCAGCGCCCCATGCCAGCCCAGCGGACCGGCCGTGAACCCACTCACCAGCCGGCCCGCCATGCCTCCGACGGTGTTCCCGGCGATCATCGCCCCGACAGCCGCGGCAACGCCCCTGCGGCCGAGCTGCTCCACCAGGTAAGCCGCCGCCACCCCGGGAAAGCCCGCGATCGCCACCCCTTGGATAGCGCGAAGCACCAGCAGCACCTGATAAGTGTGCGCCAGCGGCAGCAACAGCCCGAGCACCACGGACCCGGTGACCGATGCCAGGATCACCGGCCGCCTGCCGATCACCTCCGAGAGCACCGCGATCGGCAGGACGGCGAGCGCCAACGCGCCGGTCGCCACGCTCACCGTCAGTGACGCGCTCCCGGGGTCGAGCCGGAACTCCGCCGCCAGCTGCGGGAGCACCGCCTGAGGGGCGTAGAGCAGCGCGAACGACGAGATCCCGGCTGCCGCAACGGCGAGCGTGACACGGCGCGAAGTGACTCGGACGGGTTCCCTGGTCAGCAGCACAACCTGAAACTAAGCTCCGCTAATCAATACGTCCAATACGCGAATCTGGCAGTATCGATACGGTGACGTATGAGAGCCTGAGTCGTCGGCTGGCACCCGACCTCGCCCTGCTCGCGGCCCTGCGCGAAACGGGGAACATCACCCGTGCGGCCGAACTCGTCGGTGTCCCGCAGCCCACCGTCAGCCGCAGGCTCGCCGCACTGGGCGAAGCCCTCGGCGCACCGCTGACAGCGCCGGTCGGCCGAGGCATCAGGCTGACCCGGGCGGGTGAGCTGCTCGCCGAGTCGGCCGAACGGGCGATGGCCGCCGTGGAGGCAGGAGCACGACGCGCCATCGAAGAGATCGAACCCGCGAGCGGTCATGTCGTACTCGGGTTTCTGCACCTGCTGGGCCGTTCGCTCGTCCCCGAGCTGCTCCGGGACTACCGCGCCGCACACCCGCAAGTCCGATTCACCCTGGTACAGGGTTCCCGCCGCGACATGATCGACAGGCTCTCCGCGGGCGAGCTCGACCTCGCGCTGATCGCCCCGGTCGCCACCGACGACCCGGCCCTGGACGCCGTGGTGCTCGGGCGCCAGGAAATCCTGCTGTCCGTGCCCCGGGAACATCGGCTCGCCGGGCACCGGAGCGCTCGGATCGCCGACCTCGCCGAAGAGAGCTTCATCCAGCTGGAACACGGCTACGGCCTGCGTCAGATGACCGACGAGCTCTGCGCAGCGGCCGGGTTCTCCCCGAAGATCGCCTTCGAGGGCCAGGAATCCGACACCGTGCGCGGGTTGGTCGCAGCCGGGCTCGGCGTCGCCCTGCTCCCCGGCTTCGAACCCGGCTCCCCGGCCGGGGTCGTCGAAGTCCCGCTGGTGCCCAAGGTCACCCGGACGATCGGCCTCACCTGGCGGAAGGACGACCCGCTCACCCCTGCCGTGGCGAGCTTTCTGGAGAGGACCCGGCCCAGCGGCCAAAGGTGGTCACCGTCAGGTGTAGACCGTCAGGTGTAGGAGGCGGCGAGTTCGACCAGAGTCCGCGCAGCGAAGCCGGAGGCGCCGGGGACGACGTCGTCGTAGTTGCGGTCCGCGCGGGCCGGACCCGCAATGTCCAGGTGCGCCCAAGGCAGACCGTCGACGAACTCGCGCAGGAAGAGCGCGGCCATGATGCCGCCGGGGCCCGAAACGGCTTGACGCACATCGCCGAGCTCGCCGCGGATGGCATCGGTGTAGTCCTCGGTCAGCGGCATCCGCCACCAGGATTCCCCGGCGCGCTCCCCCGCCGCACGGACGCGGCCCGCGAGCTCGTCGTCGGTGGCGAAGAGGCCGCCGGTGCGCAGCCCCAGCGACACCTTCATGGCGCCGGTCAAGGTGGCGACGTCGATCACGGCGTCCGGCTTGAACTTCTTGATCCCGTAGACCAGCGCGTCGGCGAGGACGAGCCGTCCTTCGGCGTCGGTGTTGCCGATCTCGGCGGTCTTGCCGCCGTAGTGGCGGACGATGTCGCCGGGACGGTACGACGAGCCGGACACGTGGTTCTCGGCGGCAGGCACCAGCGCAGTGACCCGCACCGGCAGACCGAGCGCGGCAATCGCGCGCATGGCGGCGATGACGGCACCGCCACCGGCCATGTCGGTACGCATCATGTGCATGCCGTCGGCAGGCTTGATCGACAAGCCGCCGGTGTCGAACGTGATGCCCTTGCCGACGAACAGCAGGTGTTTGGCGGCCCCGCGCGGCCGATAGTCCAGCTCGATCAGCCGCGGCGGGCTCGCCGAACCGCCGCCGACGGCCAGCACGCCGCCGAAGCCCTGTTCGGTCAGCCAGCTCTCGTCGCGAACGGTGGCGTGCAGTCCGGAGACGGTCAGCGCCACGCGCTCGGCGACCGTCGCGAGCCAGTCCGGGTCCTTGACGTTCGACGGAGTGTTGGCAAGATCACGTGCCAGTGCGGCGGACTCGGCCAGTATCCGGGCTCGGCTCACCGCCTCGAGGTAGGCGGGAACGGCCCGTTCGCGCCCGGTGAGCAGGCGAACGGCACGAGTCGCGGCCTTGGGGGCATCGGCGGACACGGTGAAGCGGTAGCCGCCGAGCAACAGGCCCGTCGCCAGCGCCGCGATGCCGTCGGCGGTGATCTCCTCCGGCAACGCCACCTGAACCGCACGGGACGACTTCACGCCGGCATCCGCCTCGGCTGCGAAATGGGCGTTGGCGGCGCGGATGAGCGCCGCACCGGCGGTCCGGTAGTTCTTCGGCTCGCCGCGGCCGACGCCGACAAGCCACCGGGTCCGGGACCCGGGCACGTCCTGGACATCCCCCGCCTTACCCGACGCGCGAACGCCGTCGATCTCCAGTAGCTCGGCTTCGGAGCCGTCCTCCGGGTCTTCGGCGAGCGGGGCGAGTATTGCGAGCAACGCGCCGCGCCGGGTCGTTTCGGAGACCTCGACGTCGAGCAGCTTGCTGGGGACAGGGGGGACCGGAATGCGCACTGTGGACTATCTCCAGATAGATGAACCGCAACCCCGGTCTCCAAAAGGAAACCGGGGTGCGGGGTTGACCAAAGCGGATGGGATCAGCTCAGCCGGTGACCTCCTGCAGGGCAACACCAAGATCCTTCGCCTCTTCGGCCGAAAGCTCGACGACGAGTCGCCCGCCACCCTCGAGCGGTACGCGCATCACGAGGCCCCGCCCCTCCTTAGTCACTTCGAGGGGACCATCTCCGGTCCGGGGCTTCATGGCCGCCATAGCGTGCTCCCTCCGTCTTAACCGGCGCGCCCGGGTCGCGCTCGTCAAAGCCAGCCGGGTTGTGTCTCATTGTCCCTCATCAGCGCGGGAGCGCGAACGCGGACCGATCTTTTCGTATTGCATCGTTGCTGGTATGCGGCTCGCGGGCGCGTCGCAGCGCGCGTCCCCCGTAGCTCGCCCGGGAACGCGGAAACTGGCCACAACCCTCAACTACTGTTCGAGGGAAGCTTAGTCGTAAGCCCGTTTCCCAGGAGGAGTTTCAGTGACCACAGAGGACGTATTGCTGAGCGCCGACGCCGAGGGCGTGCGCACCCTGACGCTCAACCGGCCGAAGGCGTACAACTCGATGACCGTCGAACTGAAGGAACGGCTACTGGCGGCCCTGCGGGCGGCGGCGTCCGACGACAGCGTGCGGGCGGTGGTTCTCACCGGGTCGGGCAAAGCGTTCTGCGCGGGCCAAGACCTGAAAGAGCACGTCGGGCTCCTGCAGGCGGGCGACCCGGCGCCGCTGCACACGGTCTCGGAGCATTACAACCCGATCGTGCGCACGATCGTCGAGATGCCGAAACCGGTCATCGCCGCGGTGAACGGGCCCGCGGCCGGCGCGGGTGCCGCCTTCGCCTACGCGAGCGACCTCCGGATCGCGGCGGGCTCGGCCAACTTCCTGATGGCGTTCGCGAACGTCGGACTCGGTCCGGACTCGGGCGCGTCGTGGACGTTGCAGCGCCTGATCGGGTACGGCCGCGCGGCCGAGCTGATGCTGCTGGCGCGGACCGTCGACGCCGAGGAGGCGTTGCGGCTCGGGCTGATCGGTGAGGTCGTCCCCGACGAGGAGCTGGCAGCGCGCGCGCAGAAGGTCGCGGCGAAACTGGCGAACGGACCGACAGTGGCTTACGCGAAGATCAAGGGTGTTCTGACGGCCGCCGCCGAGAGCACGCTGGAAGAGGCGCTCGCGGCCGAGGACGCCGCCCAGCGCGCGCTCGGCGCCACCGCGGACCACGCCGAAGCCGTCGAGGCATTCGTCACCAAGCGGAAGCCGGTTTTCCAGGGGAAGTAGACCTAGTCTGTGGCCCGGAAGCAGCCGCGGACGTGGTCGTCGACCATGCCCGCGGCCTGCATCAGGGCATAGCAGGTGGTGGGGCCGAGAAAGATGAAGCCGCGCTTCTTGAGCTCCTTCGCCATGGCCTTCGACTCGTCGGTGATGGCGGGTACGTGGGCCATCGTCGCGGGCCTGCGGTGCTTGGCGGGCGCGAACGACCAGAGCAGGTCGTCCAACGGTGTGTCCAGTTCGGCGATGGCTTTGGCGTTGGTGATCGCGGCGCGGATCTTCGCGCCGTTGCGCACGATCGAGACGTCTTGCATCAGCCGCTCGACGTCATCGTCGCCGAAGTGAGCCACCTTCTCCGGCTTGAAGTCCAGGAACACCCGCCGGAACGCGGGGCGCTTGCGCAGGATCGTGATCCACGACAGCCCGGACTGGAACGACTCGAGGCACAGCCGCTCATACAGCGCGTCCTGGCCGTGGACGGGAAAGCCCCATTCCTTATCGTGGTACTCGGTGTAGTCGGGCGCGGAATTTCCCCACGAACAGCGCGAAACACCGTCGGTGCCCTTCAAACCACTCATAGCGCACCCACCGAGTAGTTCTCCGCGAACCGGGCGAACTTCTGCAGCGAAAGGCGCAGGCCGAGGGTGAACGCCGGCTTGACCACCGGCCAGCTGAGCTTCCCGAGCGGGCCGAACGGCAGCGTCAGGTGCTCGGCCCAGACGAACACCGACCGGTTCGCGCCCTTGTCGAGCACCTGGAACGTGCCCGTCCCCTTGACCACCTTGCCGACGTGCAGCACCCCGCATCGCACGGGCGGCTCCCAGGTGGTGATCTCCATCGTGTCGGTGAAGCCGATCCCGGCCAGCCCTGTGAACGCGGCGAGCTTCGAGCCGACGCTGCGCCCGTTGCCCTCGACGACCTTCACGTCGGTGCCGAGCATCCACTCGCCCTGCCGGGTCCAGTCGGTCAACGCGAGCCAGGTCGTCCCGGCGGACGCGCCGACCTCGACCGACAGCACCACGTCGGTCACTTGGCGGCCTCGCGTTCGGCTTCCAGTTCGGCGACCTTCGCGCGCAGGCCGTCGATCTCGACGCCGAGCCGCCGCATCACCCAGTCCACTTCGGACATCTTGTACCCGCGGAGAACGAGCTGGTAGCGGACGCTCCCGATGTCTTCGCCGGTGATGTCCTCGGCGGGCAGCCTGGTCGGCGAGCTGCCCGGCGGCAGCGGGGCGAGCTCCTCTCCGCGCCCGAACACCACGGCGGCCAGCAGGAACACCACGGCAGCCACCAGCAGCATGACTACGAGGTAGATCAAGGCGGTCGTCACCCGACGATCGTTACACACCGACTCCGGGCGCGTCGCGCAAGCACGGCTAGCCGCCTCCGCTGTGCCCTGTCAAACGGTGTCTCGCGCGGCGAGTACTTCGCGCATCGCCGGGCGATCCGCGACAAGGACGTCGGTGACATCGGGCAGCCATTCACCGGAGGCCTGGACGAACTGCGTGAGCCGCGCCGGGTCGTCGGAGGAAACCCCGCAGCGGCCGAGCGCGGTGCCGAGAATCTGCCGGGACATCACGCCCAGCTGCAGCAGCGACCGGTTCCGGTGCTTGCGGACACCCAGATTGACCTGGGCGAGCGCGTCGAGCCCGTAGCGCGCTTCGGCGTCGAGCAGCAGGCCGATTTCGACGCCGTAGCCTGCCGCGAACGGTACCGATTCGAGGAACTCGCGGGTCGCCGCGTACTCGCCGCCCAGCGGCTGGATCAGCCCCGAAAGTGAAGGCCGCAACGCCGAGAGCACCGGGCGCGCGAGCAGCTCGGTGACCCGGCCGCCGCCGGTGCTTTCCAGCCGTAGCGGCCGCCGGTAGAACCCTTTCACCAGCCGCACGCCGGTATCGCAGAGCAAGGGGCCGAGCAGCGTCGGCACGAACGCCGGATCGGGCTCCACCAGGTCCGAGTCGAGGAACACCATCAGGTCCCCGCTCGTCGCCGCGAGCGAGCGCCAGAGGACTTCTCCCTTGCCCGGCAACGGTTCCAGCTCGGGCAGCACGTCTTCGCGGCGCACCACGCGCGCGCCGGCCCGCTCGGCGCGCGCCACCGTCGCGTCGGCCGACCCGGAGTCGACGACGATCAGTTCGTCCACAATGGACCCGAGTAGCGGCCGCACCGAGGCGACCACCTCGCCGACCGTCTCCTCCTCGTCGAGGGCGGGAAGCACGACCGAAACCGTGCGATCCCCTTTGGCCGCGAGGATTTCATCGAGCGTCCATGCGGGATTCTGCCAAGTGCGCCGCTCGAACCAACTCATGGTCAGTGATCGTGCCATGCTGGGGGGAGACACCTGTCCCTGGAGGAGTTTTGATACAGCTGTTCGTCCGTTTCGTGCTGGCACCCCTGGCTCGCCTGGTGTACCGGCCGACCGTGCACGGGGTGGAACGCGTGCCGCAGCACGGGCCGGTGATCTTCGCCTCGAACCACCGGGCGGCGCTGGACACCGGTGTCATCACGTTCGTGACGCCACGGCAGGTCAAGTTCCTCGGCAAGGCGGAGTACTTCGTCGGCACCGGGCTCAAAGGCCGGTTCATCGCCGGTTTCCTCTCGGCGCTCGGCTACGTGCCCGTCCAACGCGGCAATGCCCAGGCCGGGCTGGCCGCACTCGAAGCCGCCCGCAAAGTACTCGAAGCCCGCGGCGCGTTCGCCATCTACCCCGAAGGCACCCGCTCGCTCGACGGCCGGTTGCACCGCGGCCATACCGGTGTCGGGGCGCTGGCGCTCGCGACAGGTGCGATCGTTGTCCCGGTCGCGGTGTCGGGCACCGAAAACCTCCAGCCGGCCGGCAAGCGCATCCCACGGCTTGTGAAGGTCATCGTGCGCTTCGGTGAGCCACTGGACTTCGCGCGCTACGACGGTATGGACGCGTCACCGGCCATCCGGCGCGCGGTGACCGACGAGATCATGTACGCCATCTCGGAGCTCTCCGAGCAGGAGTACGTGGACAAGTACCACAAACGCCCCGACCAGGACGCGGCCTAGCTAGGTGGCCCATTTCGGGGCCGCGGGCGGGGTGTAGTCGGCGAACCTGTCGAGCAGCACGGCCGGGTCGGCGTCCATCGCGATGACGTCTCGATGCTCGGCCCGCAGGAATCCCTCGCTCACCATGTGCTCGACGAACCCCCACAGCGGCGCGTAGAAGCCGCCGACGTCGACCAGCCCGATCGGTTTGGTGTGCAGCCCGAGCTGGCTCCACGTCCACACCTCGAAGAGCTCCTCCAGCGTCCCCGCGCCGCCGGGGAGAGCGAGGAAACCGTCGGACAGCGCGGCCATCTTTGCCTTGCGCTGGTGCATGTCGGCGACCACATGCAGCTCGGTCAACCCGGCGTGCGCGATCTCGACGCCGCTCAGGTACTCGGGAATCACCCCGATCACCTCACCGCCCGCGGCGAGCGCGCCGTCGGCGACCGCGCCCATGGTGCCGACGGCGGCGCCGCCGTAGACCAGCCCGATCCCCCGCCCGGCGAGCAGCGCGCCGAGCGCCCGCGCCTGCTCGGCGTAGGCCGGGTCGGAACCCATGGACGAACCGCAGAACACGCAGATGCGCTTCATCACAGCTTTTTGTTTGATCTTCTTTCCTTCTTTCTCAGACTCAGTGCGTGTCTTCCCAAGCTTGGTAGGAGTCCTGGACCACCCGCACAGCGTCGTCGATGTCGTCGGTGACGTGCAGCAGTTCGAGGTCCTTCTCGCCGATCTTGCCCTCGGCGAGCAGCGTGTCGGCGATCCATTGGTACAGCCCACCCCAGTACTTGCTGCCGAACAGCACGACCGGGAACTTGGTGACCTTCTTTGTCTGCACCAGGGTCAGCGCCTCGAACAGTTCGTCGAGGGTGCCGAACCCACCGGGCAGGCAGATGAAGGCCTGCGAGTACTTGATGAACATCGTCTTGCGGGCGAAGAAGTACCGGAAATTGACGCCGAGGTCGACCCACGGGTTCAGGCCCTGCTCGAACGGCAACTCGATGCCGAGGCCGACGGAGAACCCGCCGGCTTCCGAGGCGCCGCGGTTGACCGCCTCCATCGCGCCGGGGCCGCCGCCGGTCATCGTGGCGAAACCGGCCTTGGCCAGCGCGCCGCCGATGGCGCGGCCGAGCTCGTACTCCTCGGAGTCCCGCTTGGTGCGCGCGGAGCCGAACACGGTCACCGCACGCGGCACCTCGGCGAGCGCGCCGAAGCCTTCGACGAATTCGGCCTGAATGCGCAGCACACGCCACGGGTCGGTGTGCACCCAGTCGCTGGGGCCGCGCGAGTCCAGCAGCCGCTGGTCGGTGGTGCTGTCCGAGTCGTCGCGCTGGTCCCGGCGCATGACCACGGGACCCTTGTGCCGCTCCGGTGGGCGTTCGGGGTACTGGCCGTTGGGGAACTCTGCTTGATCGCTCACGTGCAAAAGACTAGTGCGAACACGCAGTGTTTCCGTTGAGGGTGGCGGTGGGAGACGGGTGGGCCAGGGGGATACGTCTACGGTGTGGCGGGTGACGCTCGGGCAGCAGGGCGACGAAACACTCGGGGCCAGGATCCGGCGGCTCCGTACCGCACGTGGCTGGACCCAGCGGGAGCTGGCCGAGCCGCAGTACAACCGCGGGTTCCTCGCGAAGGTCGAAGCCGGGCGGCGGCCACCGTCGGACGAAGTACTCGCCTACCTGGCACAACGGCTCGGGATGACCGTGGACGAGCTCCGCTTCGGCCGTCCGCCGGGCCTGGCCGAGACGCTGTGGACCGAGCTCCGGGACGCCTACCAAGCGCTCGAACAGGGCAGGGTCGCCGAGGCCGAGACGGTCTTCGCCGAGGCCGAGTCGCGCGCCGCCGCCTACCACCTGCCCGACGTCGAGTGTTACGCCCGATTTTGTCTCGCCGAAAGCAAGTGGCAGGGGTTCGACGTCGCCGGCGCGACGACCGGCTTCGAGCACGCCGAGCGCGTCGCCGCCGGCGCACCGGCGTGGCTGCGCGCGTTGATCGTGCACCGATGGTCGGCCTGCCAATACGTCTCGGGCTTCGCCACCACCGCGGTGGCGCGGGTCGAGAGCGCGCTCGGCGAACTGCGCGCGGGAGAGCCGGTCGACCCGGACGCCGAGCTCGCGCTGCTGACGGCGCTGATCCATCCACTGGTCGAAATGGGGGCGCTGCACCGCGCCCGGCGCGCGGCCGAGGACGGGCAACGGGCCGCCGCGCTGGCGACGCGGGTCGACTTCGTGGCGCGGTTTCACCGCCAGTCCGCGCAGCTTTGGCAGGCGGTCGGCCTCCCCGATCGCGCGGACGCCGATCTCACCGAGGCCGCCGCGCTGTTCGGTTCGCTGGGCTACGACCGGGATGTCGCGCGTTGCCACTGGGCGCGCGGATTCGTGTTGCGGCGCCTGGGCAGGCTGCCGGAATCCCGCGCCGAACTCACGCGCGCCCGGGATCTCCTCACCGAGGTCGACTCGAAGGAGGGCATCCTCGGTGCGACGATCGAACTCGCCGAAGTCCGGCGCCTGCAGGGCGCGCTGGACGAAGCAGAAGCTCTCATTCACGACATAAGCCCGCTACTCGAAGGTCGGCAGGACGTCGAAGCGCGAGCCGAAGTGAACCGACTGCTGGGACTGATCGCGCGCACGAAGGGCGATCTGCCGAGTGCGACCGTGTTGCTGCGCAAGGCCGCCGACGATCAGGAGCGGGCCGCGCTGCGCACCGGACTGGTCGCGACGTCACTCCACTTAGGAGACGTCCTGCGCGAACAAGGCAGGCTCCCCGAGGCCATCAGCGCCTACCGCAGTGGCGTCCGGGCCGCCGCGGACGCCGATACCGATCCAGTTCGGTAAGAACCATACGAAAGTCTGCACAAGACGTGAAGTAGAGGTAAAAGCCTTACGTATCAACGCTTTCTGCCTCTGCGTAAGCACTCGATCACCGTGCGGCTAGGCCGAATGGCCCATTGACGGCTTTTCGCCTCAGCCCTTTACTCAGACGTGTCCAGCGCGATAACTCCAGTTATCCACGCGGACACATTTCGGCTCGTGCTCTTCGCGACAACACCCAACGCCCGGTCTGTTTCGTGCTGCCCGGACGGCCCTGCCTGCTCGTCCCATGGAAGGGAAACATCCATGACAACCCCCCGAGGGTTCCGCTCAGGTGTGGCGGCGATCGCCGGCCTCGCCTTGACGTTCGCAGTCCCGATGGCCCCGGCCACCGCGGCCCCCGCCGCGCAGCCGGCGATCCCGGAAGCACTCGCGGCAGCCGCCGCGGACCAGGCGGCCGCGAACGGCGTCGACGAATTGAGCAAGGGCGCCGATGAGGCGTTCCACCGGCTCGGGGTCACCCCCGGTGGCGGCGGGCTGTTCTACGCCTCCTACGAACGGTCCTACCGCGGCCTCACCGTCGTCGGCGGGGACGCCGTCGTCGTCGCGGACAGCGCCGGCCGGGTGCGGGACACCGCCGCGGCTGCCACGGCACCGATCACCGTGGACACCCACGCGGCCGTGCCCGCGGACAAGGCGGCGGCCATCGCCCGCGGCCAACTGTCCGAAGTGGACAGCGTGGACGCGCCGAAACTGGTGGTACTGGCCGGGGATTCCCCGAAGCTGGCCTACGAGGTGCTCGTCACTGGGCGTACCGACAAGGCACCGAGCAAGCTGCACGTCTTCGTGGACGGCACCACCGGCGCCGTGCTCCAGACCCGTGACGACGTCAAGAGCGAAGCCCCGAGTGCCGCCCACGCCGTCGCGCCACAGGGCGAAGTCACCGTGCAGGGCACCGGAAACAGCTACTACGTCGGGAACGTCACCGTCGCGACGACGTCGTCGGGTGGCACGTTCACGATGAAGGACCCCACCCGCACCGGCCTGAGCTGTGGCACTGAAGGCGGTGCCGTCTTCTCCGGCCCCGACGACGCCTGGGGCAACGGAACCGGCACGAACCTCGAAACCGCCTGTGTCGACACGCTTTTCAGCGTGCAGCAGGAGTGGGACATGCTCCGCGACTGGCTGGGCCGCAACGGCATCAACGGTTCCGGCGGCGGCTTCCCCGCCTCGGTCGGCCTGGCCGACGTCAACGCCTACTGGAACGGCTCGTCGACCCACTTCGGGCACTCACAGGACAATTTGCGCCAGGCGAGCACCATGGACGTCGTCGGCCACGAGTTCGGCCACGCCATCTTCCAGACCACTCCTGGTGGCGCGGGTTCCGGCAACGAGAACGGCGGGCTGAACGAGTCCGTCGGTGACATCTTCGGCGCGCTGACCGAGGCCTATGTCAACAACCCGAAGGACGTCCCCGACTACGAGGTTGGCGAGGGCGTCAACCTGGTCGGCGCGGGCCCGATCCGCTACATGTACGACCCGTCGAAGGCGGGCGACCCGAACTGCTTCAGCCTGCCCGCCCCCGAGGTGCACGCCGGCGCCGGTCCGCAGAACCACTGGTTCTACCTGCTCGCCGAAGGCAGCGCGGGTGCCGGGAAGCCGGCGAGCCCGACCTGCAACGGCAGCTCGGTCACCGGTATCGGCATCCAGAAGGCCGGCAAGATCTTCTACAACGCCCTGCTGAAGAAGACCTCCGGCTGGAACCACGCGGCGGCCCGCAAGGCGACGCTCGAAGCCGCGCTCGCCCTCTACCCTGGCAGCTGCACTGAGTTCAACACCGTCAAGGCGGCTTGGAACGCGGTCAGCGTCCCCGCGGCCACCGGTGAGCCGGCCAGCTGCACCGGCCAGGGCACCAACGACTACTCCCTCGCCGTGAACCCGGCCTCGGGCACTGTCCAGCCAGGACAGTCCGCCACGATCACCGTCGGCACGACCGTCACCTCCGGTTCCGCGCAGACCGTCGCACTGACCGCCGTCGGCCTCCCCGCCGGCGCCACGGCTACGTTCAGCCCCGCATCGATCCAGTCCGGCGCGTCCTCGACGCTGACCATCACCACGTCGAGCACCACGCCGAACGGCACCAGCCAGATCACCGTCAACGGTGACGGCGTCAGCGCGGACCACTCCGCGCAGTACGCCCTGACCGTCGGCACGTCCAGCACGCGGACGTTCACCAACGACACGGACTTCCCGATCAACGACTACGCCACGCTGCAGAGCCCGATCTCTTCCACCGCAACGGGTTCCGCGGTCACGCCGGTCAAGCTGTCCGTCACCGCGACGCACACCTGCGCCGAGGACCTGCGGATCCAGCTGAAGTCGCCGAGCGCCAAGACGTACTCGGTCAAGGCCACCGGCACCTCGGCCTGCACCCAGTTCGGCACCCGCACCTACTCCGTCCCCGTGACGGCGGAAACCGCGGGCGGCACCTGGACGCTCGTCGTCTATGACGCCTACGCACAGGACACCGGCACGCTCGGCAGCTGGAGCATCACCGTCTGACTGCCTGTCTGATCCGGGGCTCGCTGGTGTTGCGGCAATGTTCAGCCGCGACACCAGCGAGCCCTTAGGCTCCGGGCGTGCGCCACTCACGAGAGTCCGTCGGCAGGCGACTGCGGCGGCTGCGGTCGGAACGTGGCCTTACTCAGCGCACATTGGCCCAGCCCCATTACACCGCCGCGTACGTGTCCTCGGTCGAGAGCGGTACGCGCACACCGTCGGGCGACGCGCTGCGGCATTTCGCCCAGCGGCTCGGTGTCGACGTCGACGAACTGCTCGGCGGTCACTCGCCGCGTGACGTCGTCCAGCTGGACCTGAGCCTGGTCGAGGCGGCGCAGGAATTCATGGCGGGCAGGCTCGGACCAGCCGCGACGCGGCTTCAGCAGATCGTGCGTCGAGCCGAGGCGCTCGGGCAGTCCCGTCAAGCCGGGCTGGCCCTGTTGTGGCTCGCCACGACAGAGAGCGCCCGTGGTGACAACGAAGCCCGCACGCGGCACGCGGCCGCCGCCGAAGGCGCCTTGGCCGGGGATACCCTTCCGTACCGCGCGCTGCTCGCGCACCTCCGCGCCAAAATCCTCACCGAATGGGGCGAGCCGCACTACGCGTTGTACCTGCTGCAAACCAGCCACGACGAACTGGTGCGCGAGGGCTATCCGCAGCCGATGGTCCTGCTGACACTCCGGGCGCATCTCGCCGACGGGCATCTGCGGCTCGGCAACATCGAGCGCGCGGGCGCCTACGCGGACGACGCGCTCCGGCTTGCGCGGCTCGACCTCGGCGGCAGAAGTGTCCTCACCGAACTGACGACGCACTACACCGTCCTGTGCCGGACGCACCTGGCCGCTGAGCGGTACGCCGACGCGGCCGTCGCCGTCGCGCATGCCCACGACCTGCTGCACGAACAGGCGCTCCGGCCCGCGATCGCGCGCTGCCTGCTGGCCCGTGGCCGCGTCCGCCGCCTCGCCGGAGACCACCGGGCCGCGCTCGCAGACCTCGTTGCGGCGCGGGAGATGACGACGTCCGGCGACACCCTCGCGATCGCCATCGAACTCGCCGAGGTCAACCGCGAGCTCGGCCACCTCGACGTCGCCGAGTCGCTGCTGGACGACGTCCTGCGCGAGGTGTCCGACGACGATCCCCTGACCGCCGCCGTCCGCTACCAGCTCGGCGCCCTCGCCCTCGCGCGCGACGATCTTTCCGGTGCCGAGTCACATTTCCGCGCCGCCATCACGTTGGCGATCCGCCTGGACGCCCGCGACCCGCTCGTCCGCTCCCTGGACCGCGCCGGTGCCCTGCTCAGCGACCAAGGCCGGCTCGAGGAAGCCGCCACACTTCTGCGCTCCGGCCTCCTGGCCCTCGGCGCCGCCACCGACTAGTGCTCCCGGGGAAGCTGTCGCCCTATTTCCCGGGAGTGGTTCAGCTCAGGAAGTCACGCAGGACCTTCGCCACCTGGCGGATCTCCGACGCGGCCACGTGCTCCTGCTGGGTGTGCGCCAGGGTCGGGTCACCGGGCCCGAAGTTGACGGCAGCCATGCCGAGCGCGGAGAACCGGGCCACGTCGGTCCAGCCCAGTTTCGCCACCGCCCTGCCACCCGCGGCCTTCACCAGCTCGGCCGCGGCGGGCGCGCTCAGGCCGGGGAGCGCCCCCGGCGACATGTCCACAATGGACACTTCATACCCGTCGAACACTTCGCGGAGATGCTTCTCCGCCTCTTCGGCGCTGCGATCCGGGGCGAACCGGTGGTTGATCGTCAGCACCGCCGCATCCGGCACCACGTTGCCGGCGACCCCGCCGGCGATCTTGGTGGCCTGCAGGCCTTCACGGTAGGTCAGCCCGTCGATGTCGACGATCCGCGGCTCGTACGCCGCCAGCCTGCGCAGCGGCTCGCCCAGCGCGTGGACGGCGTTCTCCCCCATCCACGCCCGCGCGGTGTGCGCCCGCGTGCCGGAGCAGCTCAGCTCGATCCGCATGGTGCCCTGGCAACCGGCTTCGATGTCCGCGTTCGACGGTTCGCCGACGATCGCGAGATCGCCCCGCAGCCACTCGGGCAGCTCACGCTCGATCCGGCCGAGCCCGTTGCGGGTGGCTTCGACCTCTTCGTTGTCGTAGAAGATGAACGTCAGGTCGTGCCGTGGCTCGGTCAGGGTCGCCGCCAGGTGCAGGAAGACGGCGTCGCCGCCCTTCATGTCCGCCGTGCCGAGGCCGTGCAGGATCTCGTCGTCGCCGGAGCCCTCGCGACGGACCGGCAGGTTTTCGTTCAGCGGCACGGTGTCGAGGTGCCCGGCGAGGATCACGCGGCTCGCCCGGCCCAGGTTCGTCCTGGCGAGTACCGCGTCGCCGTTGCGGATGACCTCCAGATGCGGCGCCTGCTTCTCGAGCGTCGCCTGCACGAGCGTGGCCAGTGCCGTTTCTTCCCCGGAGACGCTGAAGATGTCGACCAGCGCGGCGGTGATGTCGACGGGGTCGGCGTGCAGCTCGAGGGACGTCATACCGGCACGGTACCCGGAGGTGCGTACGGTGACAGCGTGCGCACTCGAAGGGTCATAGCCGCGATCGGCGGTGTGCTGGTGCTCGTTCTGTCCGGCTGCGGAAGCAACGGAGCCGGTCCCACGCCCACGGGGCCGACGAGGGACGAAGGGCCGGACGCGCTGCCGCTGAAGCTGAAAGCGCTGACCGCCGACCAGTGCTTCCTCGCGCCGGCGCAGCAGCGACCGAAGACATGTGAGAAGTACGTCACCGAGCTCGGCAACACCGCCGCCCAGGTACGGCAGCGAGCGGGCGCCAAGGATCAGCCGCTGTCGAACTTGGCCGACCAGCTCGACACCGCGGTCAAGGCGTTCCGTTCCAACAACTGCATCACCGTGGACACCCCCGGCAACGGCCCGTGCACGCAGTCGATTTCGGATATCGCGACCGCGCTGCAGGCCATCAAGACCCGGGTCAACGGACAGGCCACGACGGGCTGATCGGCGAGCCTCGGCTACCGTCTGAGCTGTGAGCGAGCAGAGCCCAAACCCCGAAACGACCGGCGCCCGCGGCGTCGGACTGGCCACTGTCACCAGCGACGGGACCGTGCTGGACACCTGGTTCCCGCAGCCCAAGCTGACCGGCGCCGACGGCCCCGGCCGCACCGAGCGGCTGACGCACGAGGAAGCCGCCGAAGTCCTCGGCGAAGCGGCCGCAACGCTGCTGAAGAAGGACGCCGACCGGGACGTCGAGGTCATCGCTGTCCGGGTCACGATCGGCGAACTCGCCGACACACCCGTCGACGCGCATGACGTCTACCTGCGCCTTCACCTACTGTCCCACCGGCTGGTCCAGCCCCACGGGCTGAACCTGGACGGCCAGTTCGGCCTGCTGGCCAACGTCGTCTGGACGAACTTCGGCCCGTGCCAGGTCGAGGGCTTCGAGGCGACCCGCCTGCGGCTGCGCGCCCGCGGCACCGTGACGGTCTACAGCGTCGACAAGTTCCCGCGCATGGTCGACTACGTCATGCCGAGCGGCGTCCGCATCGCCGACGCCGACCGCGCGCGGCTCGGCGCGCACCTGGCCCCCGGCACCACCGTGATGCACGAGGGCTTCGTGAACTTCAACGCCGGCACGCTCGGCGCGTCGATGGTCGAGGGCCGGATCTCCGCGGGTGTCGTGGTGGGCGACGGCACGGATGTCGGCGGCGGCGCGTCGATCATGGGCACGCTGTCCGGTGGTGGCAAGGAAATCATCTCGATCGGCGAGCGCTGCCTCATCGGCGCCAACGGCGGGATCGGTATCTCGCTCGGCGACGACTCGGTGGTCGAAGCCGGGCTGTACATCACCGCGGGCACCAAGGTCGTCGTGGACGGTAAGACCGTCAAGGCACGGGAGCTTTCGGGCATCTCGGGCGCGGTTTTCCGGCGCAATTCGGCCACCGGCGCGGTGGAGGTCGTGCCGCGCGTGGGCGTCGGCATCGAACTGAACTCGGTTCTGCACGCCAACGACTGATCACCATGGCTGTCCGATTCACCTAGTATTCATGTGATGACAGCCGAAACGTTGCCAAAGAAAGCCAAAGTCCGCCGCGGCCCTTCGACGACACCATCGGCGCTGGGGCTGGGGGAGAAACCGGCACAGGCGCGCCCCGGGGACCCAGCGGCAACCCACGTCCGTGCACAGCTGGATGTGCAGGTTCGTGAGCTGCTCGCGCGGGAACCCGGGACGCGCTCGGGCACGGACCCGGAGGACCTGCACCAGATGCGGGTCACGCTCCGGCGGATGCGCAGCGTGCTGAAGATGTCCGGTGGGCTGATCGGCCCTCATGTCACTGAACCGGTGCGCGCGGAACTCGGCTGGCTGGGGCAGTCACTCGGCGAAGTGCGGGATTACGACGTGCTGATCGGTCACCTGCGTGAGCTGGTCGCGGAGTTCGAAGCCCGCGACCAGAACGCCGCACGGGAACTCGTCGGCAGGTTCGTGTCGGACCGGGCCGTGGCCAAACGGCGGCTGACCAGGGCACTTTCGAGTCCCCGGTACGCGACGATGCTGCAGACCATCGCGCAGGTCGTCCGCAGGCCGGAGCGGGAAATCCCGGTCTCCGAGGAATCCACTGTGGAGTCTTCGGCGTCGGCCGACCTGATCAGTGGTCTGCGGAAGCCGTACCGGAAGCTGGCGAAGGCCGTCTCGGCCCTGCCGTCGGACCCGCCCGACGACGACATCCACGCCTTGCGCATCCATGGCAAGCGTTTGCGTTATGCCGCTGAGCTGGCGCAGACCGCGGCGAAGAAGAAACAGGCCAAGCAGATCCGCGAGCTGATCAAGGCGACCAAGGACCTGCAGACCGTGCTCGGCGATCACCAGGACGCGGTCATCGCCGCCGACCGGATGCGGTCCGTGCTGGACTCGCTCGACGGACACACCGGCTTCATCGCGGGCCGCATCGCCGAGCTGGAGCTACGCAAACGCACCCAGGCCCGCGCCGACTGGCCGGCCGTCTGGACC
>JAVXWP010000012.1:0-47719 GCA_032230695.1 Actinomycetota bacterium
CACGAGCCACGCTGGGTCAGAGCACGCCGGCCAGCGCCGCCAGGAACGCGTCGGTGGTGGCTCGGTCGCGCACGGCGAGGCGCAGGTGGGTGGTGTCGAGGCCGGGGAAGGTGTCGCCGCGACGCACGGCGAAGCCCGCCTCACGCAGTCGTAAGCGGACCTTGTCCGCCCCTGGGAGGCGGATGAGGACGAACGGACCGCGAGGCTCGCCGAGGACGTCGACGCCGAGAGCCCGCAAGCCGGAGACCAGGTAGGCGCGGTCGTCCTCGGCGGCTGACGCGAGGACCTCGGCTTCGGCCAACGCCGCTGGACGGCTGCACGCGACGACCGCGACAGCGGCAAGGGTCGAGACGGACCACGGCGGCTGGACAGCACGAAGGCAGGCGATGACGGCAGGCTCGGCCAGGACGTAGCCCGCCCGCAGGCCCGCGATACCCCAGGTCTTGGTGAGGCTGCGGATCACGATCACCCCCGGAAGCGCTTCTCCGGCAAGGCTTTCCGGCTCACCAGGCACGGCATCCAGAAAAGCTTCGTCCACGACCAGCAGGCGGCCGGGACGGATCAACGCACGGAGCGCCGTCGCGGGATGCATGACAGAAGTCGGGTTCGTGGGGTTGCCGACGAAAACCAGATCCGCCTCTGCGGGTACCAATTCGGGGCGCAGCACGAAATCGCCGGACAGCAGCACTCGGTGCACCGGATGGCCGGCGGCACGCAGGGCCGCTTCGGGTTCGGTGAACTGCGGGTGCACTACGGCGGCGAAGCGCGGTTTCAAGGCGGTCGCCAGCAGGGTGAACGCCTCGGCCGCACCGGCGGTGACCAGCACAGAATCGACGTCGCGCCGGTGCCGCACGGCGACAGCCGCGGCAGCGGCCGCCGGATCGGGATATGCGGCGAGGTCATCCAAAGCCGCCGCCAACTCGGCACGTAACCACGCCGGAGGGGCCGGGAGGCGGACGTTGACGGCCAGGTCCACCAGTCCGTCGCCGACCTCACGATCACCATGGTGGTGCAGATCGAAGTCAGACACGGTCGCGTACCAAGCCGGCCGTGTGCGCATGTGCCGCAGCGGCGAACCTGCCGGCCAGCTCGGGATAGCCTGCCCAGTGCACATGCAGGTAGGACGCATGCAGGGACGCCGACGCGAAGCCTTCGGGTACCCTGTCCCAGCCCCAGGCCGGGGAATCCCCTTGTCCCGGCACGATTTCCGTGCGATGGAACTCGTGACCGGTGACACGCTGGCCGTTCGCGGCGAGCACGTTGTCCGAAAGGGACACCGCCTTGCGGTAGCCGAGTTTGCCGCGTTTGGTCATCGCCGCGGTGGCGTTCACCGCGCCGACCATCGGCAGTCCGTCCAGTTCCCGGCACAGATACAAGAGCCCGGCGCACTCGGCGACCACGGGCATGCCGCGCTCGATCGCACCGGCGACCTCGGCTCGCAATGCCGCGTTCCCGGACAGTTCGGCGGCGTGGACTTCGGGAAAGCCGCCGCCGAAGTACAGGCCCGCACAGTCCTCCGGCAAGTCCTGTTGCCGCAACGGATCCACGTCGACGACGTCGACTCCGGCCGCCGCGAGCAATTCGACGGTTTCGGTGTAGCGGAAGGTGAACGCCTGCCCGGCGGCAGCCGCGATCACCGAACGAGGACCCTCGTAGGTGACTTCGGCGTGCGGGTCCCACGCGCTCCCGGAAAGTGTCGACGTGTTCCGGGCGACGCGGACGACGGCGTCCAGGTCGACGCCGTCGGAGATCCACGCGGCGAGCGTCGGCAGGATGCGCTGCGCGTCGGCGTCGCGCTCCCCGACGGGGACCAGACCGAGGTGACGGCTGGGGGCGTGGATGTCGTCGGAGCGCCGGAGCGCGCCGAGCAGCGGAACACCGGTTGCCTCCAAAGCGGTGACGATCTCGTCCTCGTGCCGCTGCGAGCCCAGTTTGTTGAGGATCACGCCCGCAAGCCGGACGCGCGGGTCGTAGTTCGCGAAGCCGAGTACGACCGCGGCGACACTGCGGCTGGCGGCGCTCGCGTCGACCACGAGCACCACCGGCGCGTCGAGCAGACGAGCCACATGCGCGGTGGAGGCATAGCCCTCGGTGCCGAGAGCGCCGTCGAACAGGCCCATGACACCCTCGATGACGGCGATGTCCGCGCCCGCGGAACCGTGCAGCAGCAGGGGAACGAGCCGCTCCTCGCCCTGCAGGAACGGGTCGAGGTTGCGAGCGGGGCGGCCGGTGGCGAGCGCGTGGTAACTCGGGTCGATGAAGTCCGGGCCGACTTTGTGGCCCGACACCTTGAGCCCGCGCGCCCGCAGCGCCGCCATCACCCCGGCGGCGATCGTCGTCTTGCCGTGCCCCGAACCGGGCGCGGCGATCACGACCCGCGCTACCACCGCGTCACCATTCAATGCCTCGCTGACCCTTTTGCCCCGCATCCATCGGGTGCTTGACCTTGGTCATCTCCACCACAAGATCCGCCGCCTCGATCAACGCGGGCGGAGCACTCCGGCCGGTAATGACGACGTGCTGATGCCCCGGCCGGTTCGTCAGCGCCTCGACCACGTCGTCGACGTCGAGCCAGCCCCATTTCAGCAGGTAGCTGAACTCGTCGAGGACGTAGAAGTCGTGCCGCTCGCCGGCGAGCTGCCGCTTGATCTCGGCCCAGCCCTCGCGCGCGTTCGCCGCGTGGTCCTCCTCGGTGCCGGACTTGCGCGCCCAGCTCCAGCCCTCGCCCATCTTGTGCCACACCACCGGCCCGCCCTGCCCGGTTTCCTCGTGCAGCGTGCCCAGCGCGCGGAACGCCGACTCCTCGCCGACCTTCCACTTGGCCGACTTGACGAACTGGAACACGCCGATCGACCAGCCCTGGTTCCACGCACGCAACGCCATGCCGAACGCGGCGGTGGACTTGCCCTTCATGTCCCCGGTGTGGACGACGAGCAGCGGCCGGTTGCGGCGCTGGCGGGTGGTCAGCCCGTCCTGCGGGACGACGTCCGGTTTCCCCTGCGGCATCAGGCAGCCCTCCCCGAAGTCCGCGCGCGCACGGCGCGCGTCAACGCAGCGCCCATCGAAGAACTGGCTCCGACTTCCCCGAGCAGAACATGTTCCGCTCCAAGGCGTGCCGCGAGTTCGGCGGCCAACCCGAGCCGCATTTTGCCGGCCTCACAGTCCATCACGACCGAGGCGACGCCGGTACCGGCCAGAATCGCCGCCGCGGTGTGCGATCGGGCGACGGCGTCGGCACCACTGGTAGCGCGGCCGTCGGTGACGATCACGAGCAGCGGACGTCGACGCGGATCGCGAATCGACTCGACCCGAAGCACCTGCGCGGCCTTCAAAAGTCCTTCCGCCAATGGCGTGCGCCCACCCGTCGGCAACGCTTCCAAGCGGGACGCGGCGGCGTCGACACTGATCGTCGGTGGCAGCGCGAGGTCGGCTTCAGCGGCGCGGAACGTCACCAGGCCGACCTTGTCGCGGCGTTGATAAGCGTCCAGCAGCAACGAAAGCACGGCCGACTTGACCTCGCGCATCCGTGCTCGTGCGCCCATAGACCCGGACGCGTCGACGCAGAACAGGATCAGGTTGCCCTCACGGCCTTCACGAAGTGCGAAGCGCAGATCCTGCGGCCGCAACTCGAGCCCCGCACCGGAGCGTCCCCGCGAACGCTGGTGTACCGCGGCGGCACGGACGGTCGCGACCAGATGCGGCCGTCCCGTGTGGACACTCGGCGGCTGGACGCCGATCGTGCGCCCGTTGTCGGTGATCGCGCGTGACCGTCGTCCGTGCGCGCCTTCGCCGGTGCCATCCACGGTGAAAAGCTTTGCGCGGTAAGGAGTTCCCGCGCCCACGGTCTTCTGGTTCCCACCGGCGGGACCTTCGGGCGATTCAGGCTGCTTACTCTCCCCCGAAGGCTCGCTAGGCTCGGAAGGAGCACCCGAACCCGGGCCGTCGTCGTCCGGGCCCTGGTCCTCCGGTGGCTGGGCGTTCCGCAACGCCTGTTCGAGCTGCTCCTCCTCGATACCGGGCGCGTCGAAGGGGTTGCGCCGTCGCCGATGCGGCAGTGCGAGCCGCGCCGCGACCCGGATGTCGTCGGTAGTCACCTCGTCACGTCCGGACCACGCGGCGTGCGCGACAGCCGTCCGCGCGGTGACGATATCCGCGCGCATGCCGTCGACCTCGAAGGACGCGCAGATCTCCGCGATCTGCCGCAAAGCGTCGTCGGGCAGCTTCACCGACGGCAGAAGTCCTTGGGCAGCTTCGATTTCCGACGCCAGTGTGGCATCCGCTCCCGCGTACTGAGCCGCGAACGACTCCGGATCGGCTTCGTAGGCGAGCCGGCGGCGAACGACCTGGACGCGCTGCTCGGGATCACGGCTGGAGGCGACCTCGACGGTCAGCCCGAACCGGTCGAGCAGCTGTGGCCTGAGCTCGCCCTCCTCGGGGTTCATCGTGCCGATCAGCACGAACCGCGCCGCGTGCGACACGGAAACACCCTCGCGTTCCACGGTCGCGCGGCCCATCGCGGCGGCGTCGAGCAGCGTGTCGACCAGGTGGTCGTGCAGCAGGTTCACCTCGTCGACGTACAGCAGCCCGCGATGCGCGGCGGCGAGCAGGCCGGGCTGGTAATCCGTGACGCCTTCGCCGAGCGCGCGTTCGAGGTTCAGCGAGCCGATGACCCTGTCCTCGGCCGCTCCGACGGGCAGTTCGACCAGCTTCGCGGGCCGCTTGGACGCGGTCGCATCACGAGCGTGCGGACCATCGGGACACCCGGGGTCCGGGCTCGCTGGGTCGCACGAAAACCGGCAGCCTTCGACGACGTCGAGGGCTGGGAGCAGCCCGGCGAGCGCACGGACCATCGTCGACTTCGCGGTGCCCTTCTCACCCCGCACCAGTACGCCGCCGATCGCGGGCGAAATGGAGGAAAGTACCAGCGCCAGCCGGAGATCCTGCATACCGACGACAGCGCTGAACGGGTACGGCTTCAAGCCTGACTCCTCGTGCCGGGGTGGGTGTCCGCGCCCACTGGTGGTGGCCCGCGACAGGACGGAAACCCTGCCGCGCCGGCGGACGTCCAAGCTCTGACTTCCAGCGCACGCGCTGGTCACAGTGGCGGGACCGCCCCGGAATCACACCGGGTTCCTCGACGTCCGTCGCTGGGATCATCGCACAGTCGGTACCGTGCCGAGAGTGCGCGAAGAATCACCCCTCACCGTCGTAGGCATCGGGGCGGACGGCTGGGCCGGGCTGAGTGAGCAGGCCAAAGCCGCCATCGCCGACGCCGATGTCGTGTTCGGCGGCCCCCGGCAGCTGGCCTTCCTGCCCTCGAGCGCGCCCCAGGTGCAGTGGCCGAGCCCGCTGCTGCCCGCGCTCGACGGCCTGCTGGCCGAGCACGCCGGGCGGCAGATCTGCGTCCTGGCCAGTGGGGATCCCCTGCTGTCCGGGATCGGGACGACGCTGGTCAAGCGCCTCGGGATCGACAAAGTCCGCATTCTGCCCGCGCTGTCCTCGGTGACGCTGGCGCGGGCGCGGCTCGGCTGGTCGGCGGAGGAAACCGAGGTCGTCACCGTGGTCGGGCGGGACCTTCACCGGGTGAACCGTGTACTCGCGCCCGGTGGGCGGATTCTCGTGCTCGGCTCGACACCCGCCGCCGTCGCCGATCTGCTCAAGGCGCGCGGCTACGAGGGCAGCCGCTTGACCGTGCTGGAGGAGCTCGGTGGCCCGGGCGAGCGCGTGCACCACTCCGACACGACGGCGCTCAACGTCCTCGCCATCGAGTGCGTCGGGCCACCGTTGTCGCTGGTCGGCGGGCTGCCGGACGACGTCTTCGAGCACGACGGCCAGCTCACCAAGCGTGACCTCCGCGCCAGCGCGCTCGCCAGGCTCGCCCCCACTCCCGGCGAGCTGTTGTGGGACGTCGGCGCGGGAGCGGGCAGCCTCGCGATCGAGTGGTCGCGCACACATCCGTCGAACCGCGCGATCGCCGTCGAGCGGGACCCGGAGCGTGCCGCCCGCATCGGCCGCAACGCCGACACGCTCGGCGTGCCCGAGCTGCGAGTCGTACTCGGTTCGGCCCCGGAAGCACTCGTTGACCTCCCGAAACCCGACGCGATCTTCATCGGCGGCGGCCTGACTGTGCCCGGAGTGCTGGCCGCTTGCCTCGCCACCGGCGCACGGGTCGTGGCCCACGGCGTGACGCTGGAATCGGAGCAGGCACTGGCTCGCGCGTACAACGACCACGGTGGCGAGCTGGTCCGGCTGTCGGTCGAGCAGGCCGCGCCGCTCGGCGGTTTCACCGGCTGGACCCCGGCGAGGACCGTCACACAGTGGAGTATTGCGCCATGACCGTGCACTTCATCGGCGCCGGGCCCGGCGCCGCCGACCTGATCACCCTCCGCGGGCGCGATCTCCTTGCCCGGTGCGAGGTCTGCCTGTACCCGGGCAGCATGACCCCGACCGAGCTGCTCGCATTCTGTTCACCGCGGGCGCGGCTGATCGACACGGCGAACCTGAACCTCGACGAGATCATCGAGCGGCTCGTCGAGGCGCACGAAGCCGGGCACGACATCGCGCGGCTCTGCTCCGGCGACCCGTCGCTCTACAGCGCGGTCGCGGAACAGATGCGCAGGCTGGACGCGGCGGGCGTGCCGTACGAGGTGACGCCGGGCGTCCCCGCGTTCGCCGCCGCGGCCGCGGTGCTCAAGCGCGAACTCACCGTGCCGGAGGTCGGGCAGAGCCTGGTCATCACGCGGGCGCAGGCGCGGTCCACGGCCATGCCGGACGGCGAAAATCTCACGACATTCGCCAAGAGCGGCGCGACGCTCGCGCTGCATCTGGCGATCAACCGGATCGAGCAGGTCGTCGACGAACTGCTCCCCCTCTACGGCTCCACGTGCCCGGTTGCCGTTGTCGCCCAAGCGAGTCAGCCTTCGGAAAAGGTATTACGCGGGACGCTGGCAGACATCGTCGGCCAGGTCCGCGAGGCGGGGATCACGCGCGCGGCGATGATCTTCGTCGGCGAGGTGCTTGCCGCGGAACGCTTTCCGGACAGTTTCCTCTATTCGGCCACCCGCGATCGAGCTACCCAACCGGAGTCACTGTCATGAACCTGCGCTGGGGCCTGCTCGCGGCCGGCTCGATCGCCGCCGAATTCGCCGGGGGCATCAAGGCGAGCGAAACCGGCGAACTGGCCGCCGTCGCCGCCAGGTCGGGTGAGCGAGCAGTCGAGTTCGCGACCCGGTTCGGCGTTCCGAAAAGCTACGGCTCCTACGACGAACTGCTCGCCGACGACCACATCGACGTCGTGTACGTCTCGACCCCGCATCCGCTGCATGCCGCGTGGGCGATCAAGGCGGCCGAAGCGGGAAAGCATGTGCTGTGCGAAAAACCGCTGACCCTCACGGCCGCCGAAGCCGAGTCGGTGATCGAAGTGGCGCGGCGCAACGACGTCTTCCTGATGGAGGCGTACATGTACCGCATCCATCCGCAGATCCGGCTGATGACCGAGCTGATCGAGTCCGGCGCGCTCGGCGAAATACGGGCCGTCGACGTGACGTTCAGCTACGACTCGGGCGGCTCGGGAGCCGCGCGGCTGGCCGATCCCGCGCTCGGTGGTGGCGGGATACTGGACGTCGGCGGGTACTGCACCTCGGTGGCACGGCTGGTTTCCGAGGCCGCGACAGGCGAGAAGGCCGTGGTTCCGACCGAGGTCACGGGCATGGCCAGGCTCGATCCCGCGACCGGTGTCGACGAGTTCGCGATGGGCCTGCTCCGGCTGCCCGGGGGCATCGTCGCGCAGGTCTCGTGCGGCTTCCGGCTTCAGCAGGACGACCACATCCGCGTCTACGGCACCGAAGGGCAGCTGTACATCGCGAATCCGCCGTGGCTGCACACCATGCGGCAACCGGGCGTCTCGGAGATCGTCGTCACGCCTACGGGAGGCGAGCCCGAGGTGCTCGAAGTCGAGGCGAAGAAAGGACTTTTCGCCCGTGAGGCGGACTACGTCGCCGCGCATATCGCGGACCGGCAGGCGCCGGGGATCAGCTGGGCGGAGTCGCTGGCGAACATGCGCACCCTGGACCTGTGGCGGGACGCCGTCCGTGCCCCGTGACCTCGCCGCGCCACTCACGAGCCAACCACGCCCGGCCACGGCGTCCCAGCGCTAGAGCTGCACGCCTCGGGTCAGGGCGCCGTCGACGACGACGTTGGTGCCGGAGATGAAGGAAGCGCGCGGGCTCGCCAGCATGGTCACCGCGTAGGCCATCTCCTCCGGCTTGCCCAGCCGCCCGCTCGGGTTGAGCGCCAGCGCGGTTTCGTAGAACGCCGGATCGCTTTCCTTGAGCTGGTCCCAGACCCCGCCCGGAAACGAGGTGTTCCCCGGCGAGACGCTGTTGGCACGGATCCCCTTCGACGCGAACTCGAACGCGAGTCCCTGCGTGTAGTGGACCAGCGCCGCCTTGGTCGCGCCGTACGCAGCGGCGGCGAAGTCGATCTCACGGGCGGAGACGCTCGACACCACGACCACGTTCCCGGAGTCGCTGCGTTCCAGGTGCGGGAGCGCGGCGTTGACGACCCGGACGGTGTGCATCAGGTCGACGTCGAAGTTCGTCCGCCAGGTGTCCTCGTCGGACCCGATGGCGATGGCGCTGACATTGCACACCACGATGTCGAGCCCGCCGAGTTCTTCGGCGACCCGGCCGACCCAGGCGGTCAGCGCCGGGCCGTCCGCGACGTCCAGTGCCTCGCCGAGCACGCGCGGGCCGGAATCCGTGAGGGCTTCGACTGTCGCCTTCACGTCGGATTCCGTCCGTGCGCAGAAGGCCACGTCGGCGCCCTCGGCCAGCAGTCCTTCGACGATCGCGCGGCCGATGCCCTTGGTGCCGCCGGTGACCAGGGCCCGCAGGCCCGCGAGTTGAAGGTCCATGTGTGTGTCTCCTCGTTTGTTGTTCAGCGGACGCCGGCGGCCTGCTGGCGCAGGTAGCGGTGCATGCCGTCGTAGGCGTCGCGGGGAGGCAGCAACCGCTTGGCCACCTTGGTGACCGCGCTGTAGTTGGCGTCGACGACGTTCGCGAGCGGGGACTCGCTGATCTGGGTGAGCAGCTGGTAGGCGTCCAGCCGGTCGAGGCCGTACAGCTCACCGAGCCAGGTGATCATGCCGACCTGGCTCGCCCGCCACGCGTCCTCCAGCGGCCGCGACGACCCGACGACGACGTAGTGGCTGTCCTGCTCGATCCGCGGCCACACCGGCGCGTGTCCCTTGATCAGCTCGACGATGAGCGTCACGTTCATGGCGCCTTCCACTGCGGTGCCGCAGGATTCGCCCTCGCCCTGGCGGTAATGCCCGTCGCCGACGGAGAACAGCGCGCCTTCGACGTTGACGCCCAGGTAGCAGGTGGCACCGGCCCGCATTTCCGGTGTGTCCATGTTGCCGCCGAACATGTCGGGCACCAGCGAGGTACGCACCTCGCGGCCGGCCGGCGCGACGCCGACCGTGCCGAGCATCGGCTCGACGGGCAGCTCCAGCCGCATGTCGCTGCGCTGGGCTTCGAACACCACGACCCGCCGCTCACGATCGAGCTGATAGATCCAGGTGAGCTCCGGCAGCGGCTCGTGCAGCAGCGCGGTGCGGTCGGTCCCGGTCAGCCCGCCGAAGAACGGGATCGTCGCCGACGCCGCCCAGTCCCTGGCCGGTTCCAGGTCGACGAAGTGCAGTGCCAGTGTGTCGCCGGGTTCCGCGCCTTCGACGTAGAACGGGCCGGTCTGCGGGTTCACCTCACGGATGTTGAGCTTTTCGCTGGGCTTGTCGGAAGCGCTCTGCAGGCGACCGCTGAAAGCGTCCTCGGTCCACAGCTTCATCAGCGTGCCTGGCGCGACCCGCATGATCGGTTCGGCACCGCCGAATGTCCACGCGTACTGCTCGGGCCGGGGACTGAACTCGACAACATCCACTGTTGCTCCTCGCTACCGGCAGCCAAAGCATGATCGTGCTACTTGAACCTTCGCGCTGGCAAGCCCCCTGTCGTATCTCACACTCGGCCGGGGCAGGATGGCCGGGTGAGCGTCGTATTGGTACTCGGAGGCACGTCGGAAGCCCGCGCGCTCGCCGCGGCACTGGTCGAACACGGCGTGCCGGTGGTTTCCTCGCTGGCCGGCCGAGTCGCCAACCCACGGCTCCCCGTCGGCGAAGTACGGATCGGCGGCTTCGGGGGGCCGGAAGGCCTCGCCGCCTGGCTGATCGAAAACCGGGTCTCGGCCGTCGTGGACGCCACGCATCCCTTCGCCAAGTTCATCGGCGCTTCCGCGGTGGCGGGCGCGAAGCTCGCCGGAGTACCCATGCTCCGTCTGCAAAGGCCCGGTTGGCAGCCCGAACCCGGCGACGACTGGCACTGGGCGGATTCACTGACCGAAGCCGCCGGAATGCTGCCCTCGCTCGGCGAACGTGTCTTCCTCACCAGCGGCCGCCAGGGGCTGTCCGCGTTTGCGCACCTCGACGGGCTGTGGTTCCTGATCCGCTGTGTCGACCCGCCGGAGCCGCCACTGCCCGCGAAATTCGAGGTGCTGCTCGATCGCGGGCCGTACCTGCCCGGCGCCGAAACCGCACTCATGCGGACCCACCGCGTCGACGTACTGGTCACAAAGGACAGTGGCGGGACGATGACGTCCGCCAAGCTCGCCGCCGCCCGCACCCTCGGCCTGCCCGTGGTGGTCGTGCGACGGCCGCGGCGGCCGGAAGCGCCGACCGTCGACACCGTGGAGGAAGCAGCGCGATGGGTATTCGCCCGATGAGCCAAGAATTCTACGAAGTGCTGAACCGGCGCCGGGACGTCCGCGGCGAATTCACCGGCGAACCACTCGATCCCGAGGTCCTGCACCGGGTGCTCGCCGCCGCGCACGCCGCGCCGAGTGTCGGACTGACACAGCCGTGGGATTTCGTGCTGGTGCGCGACACCGCGACCAGGAGCGCGTTCGCCGAGCATGTCCACAGTGAACGCGCGGTGTTCGCGGATTCGTTGCAGGGCAAGCGTTCCGATACGTTCTCGCGGATCAAGATCGAGGGGATCATGGAGTCGGGCCTCGGCATCGTGGTCACCTACGACCCGAAACGGGGTTCACCCGACGTCCTCGGCCGCCACGCGATCGCCGACGCCGGCCTTTACTCGGTCTGCCTCGCGATCCAAAACCTGTGGCTGGCGGCGACGGCGGAAGGGCTCGGCGTCGGCTGGGTGAGCTTCTACCGTGAGCAGTTCCTCGCCGATCTTGTCGGCGTCCCGGACGGCGTCCGCCCAGTCGCGTGGCTTTGCGTCGGCGCGGTCGGCGAACTGGCGGAAGTACCGGATCTGGAACGGCACGGCTGGCGCCGACGTCGCCCCCTCGCCGCCGCGATCCACGAAGAACGCTTCGGCTCCGCCCCTGACTGAGTGCCCGTCGGTGAACTGGATGGTGCCTCAGCGGTACAGCGTGCTTCTGCGCGGTGTCTTTCAGGCATCGAGGTGGGAGCGCAGGAAGCCGCCCGCTCTTGTCAGGGCGGCGTCCGCTTCCTCGAGCATCGCCGAGAGCAGGTGGAAGACGTGGGGCACGCCCGGCGTCACCTCGAGGGTCACCGCGACGTCGGCCGTGGCGGCTCTGGCGGCGAGCCTCGTGGCGTCGTCCAGCAGGATCTCGCTCGACCCGACCTGGATCAGCAGCGGCGGCAGGCCGGTCAGGTCCGCGAAGACGGGGCTGATCAGCGGGTCGGCCGCGTCACGGGCACCGGTGTAGCCGGCGGCCCAGCCCTGCAGGTCCTCCGGGCCGAACACGGCGTCGGCGGCGCGCTTGGACGTCATGCTCGCCCCGCTCAAGGTCAGGTCGGTCCACGGGGAGATCAGGACGGCCGAGGACGGCTGCGGAAGTCCTTCGCTCCTCAGTCGCATGAGGGTGGCCAGTGCCAGGCCCCCGCCCGCGGACTCACCGGTGACCGCGATCCGGGAGGCGGGAACGCCGCTGTCGAGCAGCCCCCGGTACGCGGCCACCGCGTCTTCGAGTGCGGCGGGATACGGGTTCTCCGGCGCCAGCCGGTAGTCGACCGTGACGACCCGGGCCCCAGCCCTCCGGCCGACCTCGGACGCCAGGCCCACCGAACTCGCAGCGCTGCCCATGGCGTACGCGCCGCCGTGGAGGTACAGGATCACGTCGTCGGACTTGACACCCGTCAGATCGACGTTGACCACGGAGATGCCGCCGAGCGTCAAGGGGGTTGTCTCGACGTCGTCGGCCAGCGGCGTCGCCCGGAGCACCTGCTCGTAAGCGGCGCGCTGCTCCGCGAGATCCTGGCCCCGGGGTGCCTGCCGGATCATCTGGTCGACAGCGTCGCGCTGTTCCTTGCTCATGATCGCTCTGGGACAGATCCTTTAAGTGGCTGCGAGCGGACGGTCATGACCGCTAAGCCGCTGAGCTCGTCCGGCGATGCGCGATGGCCTCGCGGCGCTCTGTCTCGTCGAGGCCGCCCCACACGCCGAAGGGCTCCTCGACCGTCAGGGCGTGATGGCGGCACTGGACGATCACCGGGCACGACTGGCAGATCCGCTTGGCGTTGGCGATGCGGTCGGCACGCGCGAATCCCCGCTCGCCGTCCGGGTGAAAGAACACCGCGCTGTCGAGATTCCGGCAATTGCCCTCGACCTGCCAGTCCCACGCCTCCGCCACGGGAGTGGGCAACCTCGATGTATCCGACATGGTGGATCTCCCAGCCGCTCGTTCCGACGAGCGTCTGATACCCCGTTTCCGCCGGATCTACACCTCTTCGGCGACTTCATCACGCTGTTCGACGGCGTCGGCCGGGTCCGCTTCCAGCGGCGACACCATCTGGGCGGGGTCGATGTCTCAATCAGCCCAGGTCGAGGGGGTAGGCGCGGGCGGCGGTCAACTGAAAAACCTCGAGGCGCTCGGCGTCGGAAAGAGGGCCGGTGAGGGACATGGCGGCGTCGCGGACGACCTGGTAGGACGCGGCCAGCTCGCAAACGGGCCAGTCCGAGCCGAACATCAGGCGCTCGGGTCCGAAACTGTCCAGCACGTGCTCGGCGTACCGGCGGAGGTGGCCGACACGCCACTGTGTCCAATCGGCCTCGGTCACCATCCCGGAGAGCTTGCAGTAGACATTCGGCCGCTCGGCGAGTGAGGCCGACTCGGATGCCCACGGCTCCCAAGGCCCCTGCGAGATGGGCGGCTTGCCGGCGTGGTCCAGAACGAACGAAACCTCCGGCAGTGCGTCCACCGCGGCACGAGCCGCATCGAACTGATCGAGCCGGACGAGCAGGTCGTAGCTCAGCCCCGCGGCGCCGACAGCGGCAAGCCCACGCAGGATATCCGGCCGAACGAGCCAATCGACATCGGTTTCACCTTCGACCTGGTGCCGGATCCCCACCAGGGGTCCGCGTTCGGCCAGCGCGGCGAGCTGATCGGCGACATCCACCGCGGCCAGGTCCACCCACCCGACCACCCCGGCGATCACCGGCTCGGCCGCCGCCGTGTCCAGGAACTCTTCGGTCTCCTCACGAGACGACACCGTCTGGACGAGCACGGTCGCCCGCACTCCGGCCGCCTCCGTCACCTTGCGCAGATCGTCCACTGTGTACGGACGCCGGATCGGGTCGAGTGCCTCGCCCGCCATCCACGGATACTCGCGGCGGCTGGGGTCCCAGAGGTGGTGGTGCGCGTCGATCATGAGACGGAAGCCTCCACCACGGCGTCCGATCGCAGCAAGCCTTCCGCGATCAAGTCGGCCCACAGCGCCGCCGGAACCTTGGTGCGGGCGCGGGCGACATTCGTCACGACCTGCTCGGCGTTGTGCGCGCCGACGACCACGGTCGCGACGGCCGGATGGGCCGCGGGCAGCGCCAGCGCGGCCTCCGGCATTTCCACCCCGTGCCGCGCGCACACCTCGGCGATGCGTTCCGCCTTGGCGATCAACTCTGCGGGCGCATCCGAATAGTCGTACTTCGTGCCTGGCGTGGCTGTGGCGAGGATGCCGCCGTTGAACACCCCTGCCGCCATCACCGACACTCCGCGCTCCTGGCACAGCGGCAGCAGTTCGTCGAGCGCCGGCTGATCGAGCAAGGTGTAACGACCAGCCACCATGATCACGTCGACATCACACCTGCGGATGAACTCCGTCAGCATCGGCGCCTGGTTCATGCCGACCCCGACGGCTTTGAGCACGCCCTGCCGCCGCAGCTCGATCAGCGCGGGCAGCGCGCCAAGGACCACTTCTTCGAAATGCTCGTCAGGGTCGTGGACGTAGGCGATGTCGATGCGGTCGAGCCCGAGCCGTTCCAGGCTCTCCTCGAGTGAGCGCAACACGCCGTCGCGGCTGAAGTCCCATCGCCGCTTGTAGGCCGCCGGGACCTCGAAACCTTGGTCGTCGAGTCGTGAGGCGCCCGAAGGGTCCGGCTCCAGGATGCGCCCGACCTTCGTGGACAGCACGTACTCGTCCCGCGGATGCACCGCGAGCGCGGCGCCGAGCCGTCGCTCGGACAGGCCGAGGCCGTAGTGCGGCGCGGTGTCGAAGTACCGGATCCCCTCGGCCCAGGCCGCCTCGACGGTCGCGGTCGCTGTCTCGTCGGAGATCGCGTGGTACAGGTTCCCAAGTGGCGCACAACCGAGGCCGAGCGGGGTGACGGTGACGTTCAAGGTAGCTCCCAAACCTGTGATAGCCCCGAGTCCTTGCCCGAGTAATCGTCTTCGACTTCCAGCAGCTCGGCCATTCGTGCCTGCCAGGTGATATTGGCCGGATGGTCACGCAGCGCATCCCGCATTGCCGCATAGTCGTCCACTTCGACGACGTGGAACAGATCCAAACCGTCACGCCAGATCCGCCACGACTGCAGACCCGCCTCCCGCATGGCGGTGTCGAGCTCCGGTGGAATCGTCGCGTGGGTGCTCTCGTACGCGGATTCCTTGCCGGGCTTCAGCCTCGTGTGTAACGCGACACGCTGGGTCACTGCTCCTCCTTGGGCCAACACGTGGCACTCTGTCCAGAATCAGGTAAACATCCGAGGTCTTCGGGGAGGGCGGTCACCATGCCGGTCACCGATATCGCAATCGACAAGATCAAAGACATGATCATTACCGGCGAGCTTGCCCCTGGCGACAGGCTGCCCAAGGAAGCCGAGCTCGCCCAGCGCCTCGGACTGTCCCGCAGTTCCCTGCGTGAAGCGGTCAAAGCGCTGTGCCTGATCCGCGTGCTCGACGTCCGCCAGGGCGACGGCACGTATGTGACCAGCCTCGAACCGCATCTGCTGCTCGACGCCATGACCTTCGTCATCGACTTCCACCGCGACGACACCGTGCTCGACTTCCTTGCGGTCCGCCGGATTCTGGAGCCCGCCGCGACAGCGCTCGCCGCGATGCACATGAGCGAGGCCGATATCGCCGAACTCGGCGAGCATCTCGACACGCTCGCCGACGATCCTACGGTCGAAGCGCTGGTCGCCAACGACCTCGAGTTCCACCGCAAGATCGCCGACGGCTCCGGCAACGCGGTGCTGTGTTCGTTGCTGGACAGCCTTTCCGGACCGACAGCCCGCGCCAGGATCTGGCGTGGCCTCACCCAGGAAGGCGCCGTGGCGAAGACTCGCGAGCAGCATTCCGCCATCTACGAGGCGATCGCTGCGCGCGAGCCGGAGCTGGCGCGTTCCTGGGCGACGGTGCATGTCGCGGGCGTCGAGCAGTGGCTGCGCAACACACTCGGCTCGGCCGATGCCGAGACTCCCGAACCTGACAACGGTCCAGCCTCCTGATTGCCACCAACCCGTCAGAGCTGCGACTTCCCACTCGCGAACCGGGAAATGATCAGCGCCACCAGGATGATGCCACCGTAGACCGACTGGATCCAGAACGCCGGCACCTGCGAAAGCGTCAGCAGGTTCTGCACCACGCCGATGAGCAGCACGCCGGTGAGCGCACCGAACATCGTGCCGCGCCCACCGTCGAGCGAAATCCCTCCGATGACCGCGGCAGCGAAGACGGTGAAGACCATCCCGCTGCCCTGCCCGGCGTTGAGCGCCCCGACGTACCCCGTCAGTACCAGCCCGCCGAGTGCGGCGAGCACGCCTGCGACGACGAACACCATCATCGAAATCCGGTCGACGCGGATACCCGCTGCCCTGGCTGCTTCCCGGTTTCCACCGATCGCGTACAGCGCCCGGCCGACGCGGTGGTACCGCAGGACCCACCCGGCGATGGCGAACGCGATGCCCGCCAGCCAGACCGACATCGGCAGCGACAGGAACGTCGCGGTGCTCAGGTTGGTGAACGACTCGGGCAGGTCGAACAGCGTCTTTCCGTTGGTGGCGCCGACAAGCAGCCCGCGCAGCACGATCTGCATCGCCAGGGTGACGATGAAAGCGTTGAGCTGCAGCTTGATGATCAGGAACGCGTTGACCACCCCGACCACCGCGCCGACGACCAGAATCGCTACCAGCCCGACGAAAGTCGGCAGTTCGGTGCCGAATCCCGCGGACAGCGCCGGGATCACCAGCATCGCCCCGAGCGCCGGCGCGATGCCGACCGTGGATTCCAGCGACAGGTCGAACTTGCCGGTGATCAGAACCAGCGACTCGCCGAGCACGACCAGCGCGAGCGCGGCGGACGCGCCGAGCACGCTGATGAGGTTGTCGAAGCTCAGGAAGCTGTCGTTGACCAGTCCGCCGATCAGGATCAGCACGACGAGGGCGGGCAGCAGCGCGAGCTCCCGCAGCCACCCGGTCCGCTTTGCCCTGATCGGCGAAGCCACGAGCACGTCAGTCATGGAGCTCTACCCCTTCGATGTCGGCCACGAGGTCGCCGTCCGACCATCCGGCCTGGTGTTCCGCGACGACTTCGCCAGCCCGCATGACCAGTACCCGGTCACTGAGGCGCAAGTCGTCCAGTTCGTCGCTGACTATCAGCACCGCTTTGCCCTCGGCGCGCACGCGATCGACAACAGCGAGCAGCGCCTGCTTCGACTTGACGTCCACCCCCGCGGTCGGGTTGATCAGCACCAGCACGTTCGGGTCACTGGCCAGCGACCGCGCGAGGACGACCTTCTGCTGGTTTCCTCCGGACAGCGAGGAAACCGGCTCGTCGGGGCCCGCGGCGACGATGTCGTAGTCCGCGACGGCCTTGGTGGCGACCTTGGTCCGCGCGGCCGGGGACGCGATGCCCCCCGGGCCGAGCCGATCCAGGATCGACATCGTCGCATTGTCCGCGATGGACAGTCCTAAAACGAGCCCCTGGTGGTGCCGATCTCGCGGCACACAACCGATCCCGGCCCGCATCGCGGCCAGCACATCACCTGGCTCCAGCGCCTTGCCCGCAACCGAAACACGGCCAGCGGACGGCTTTCGCAGTCCGTACACCGTTTCGGCCAGCTGATGCTTCCCGCTCGCGTTACTGCCCGCGAACCCGAGCACCTCGCCCCGGCGAAGCTGGAACGACACGTTCTCGAACGAGTCTCCCGACAGCGAATCCACCGTCACCGAGGCGACGGAATCCTCGGCGAGTTTCTCCCGCGAGGCGGCGTCGGCCACGATCAGCCCGCCCTGCTCACCGGTCATCGCGTCCACGAGCTCGGCGCGGCTCAGCTCCGTGACCGGCGCGGTGAGCACGTGCCTGGCGTCCCGCAACACCGTGACGGCCTGGCAGACGTCGTAGACCTCATGCAGGTGATGGGAGATGAACAGGAACGTGACCCCGGCGGCTTGCAGGTCCCGCATGCGGACGAACAGCCGCTCGATCGCTTGCCGGTCCAGCTGCGCGGTGGGCTCGTCGAGCACGATGAACCTCGCGCCATAGGACAACGCACGCGCGATCTCGACGAACTGCCGGTCCTCCACCGAAAGTTCCCCGGCGGGGGTGTCGACGTCGACCTCGACACCCCAGGAGTCCAGCAGCTCCCGCGACTGGGTGCGCAACTTCTTCCAGCTGATCGCGAACTTCCCACCGGACTGCCGGTTGAGGAACAGGTTCTCCGCGACCGTCAAGTGCGGGATCACCGTGGAGTACTGGTAGACACAGGCGACCCGGCTCCGCCAAGCCTCACGCTGGCTGATCGGCGGCGCCGGCTCACCGCCGAACTCGATCGTCCCGGTGTCCGGTTTGGACAGTCCGGTGATGAGCGAGACCAGCGTCGACTTCCCGGCGCCGTTCCGGCCGACGAGCGCGTGCGACTCGCCGGGCCGGACGGTCAAACTGACGTCGTCCAGGGCCACGGTCGGGCCGTAGCGCCTGCCGACACCGTGTGCGCTGACCACCGAAGCGGTGGCCCCGGTGGGCAGCAACTCGCTCATAGGTTGTTGCCCCACAAGGCTTTGTCGTCCACGTTGTCCTTGGTCACGACCGGCGCCGGCAGCTGGTCCTCGAGGATCCCGGGGGCGGTCTCGACGACGGTGCTGCCGTGATCGGTCGGGCCGGGCTTGAAGGTCTCCCCGGCCATGGCCTTCTTGATCCAGTACATACCGTACTTCGCGTAGTCGTCGGCGGGCTGCGAAACCGTGGCGTCGAGCTCACCCTTGCGGATCGCGTCGAGCTCCTGGGGGATGCCGTCGTTGCTCACCAGCACGACATGCTTCGGGTCGCCGACCGGGAACGACATGTTCTTACGCTTCAACGCGGCCAGTGTCGGCGCCAGGTAGACACCACCGGCCTGCATGTAGACGGCCTTGATGTCCGGGTTCGCCGTCAGCAGGCCTTCAAGTCCCGACGCGGCCTTGTCGGCCTTCCACTCCGCCGGGATCTCCAGCACCTGAAGTCCTGGGAACTTGGTCTTGACGCACTCGCGGAACGCTTCCGATCGCTCACGGCCATTGACCGAGGCCAGGTCACCCATGATCTGCACGACCTTGCCCTGCGGAACCCGCGCGCCGATCGCGTCGCAGGCCTTGGTGCCATACGCCTTGTTGTCGGCGCGGACGACCATGGCCACCTTGCCGCTCTCCGGCGCGACGTCGACGGCGACCACCGGGACGCCCTTGTTCTCCGCCTGCTTCAGCCCGGCGACGATCGCGGCCGAGTCGAGCGGGGTCACCACCAGACCCTTGATGCCCTGGTTGAGCAGGTTGTTGATATCGGTGATGAGCTTGGTCGGGTCGCTGTCGGCGTTGACCGTCGGCAGCGTGTCGACACCGTACTGCTGTGCCATGGTCGGCACGTAGTTGTTGTAGGCCTGCCAGAACGGCGAGGTCAGCAGCGGCACGGTCGCCCCGACCTTGCCACCCTGTGCCTGCCCTCCCGGCGTGGGTCCCGCGTCTTTTGTGGACCCGCAGGCACTCAGGGCGAGCCCGAGCACGGCGGTCGCAGCGACCACCTTGATCAGCGAATTACGCACCGCATCCTCCTTGATGACAGGCGAAACTGTGTCATTTCCTAGCTGTCTGACTTCTTAAGATCAAGAGATTGGAGCCTGAAATTAACTTTGAACCGGCCCACGAGGACGCAAACCGTACATCCCCCCGTCCACAGCCAGAGCCGTACCGGTGGTGGAAGCCGAAAGCGGGCTCGCCAGGTAGACGATCGCGTTCGCGACCTCGTCCGCCGAGACCAACCGCCCCATCGGCTGACGTGCCGCGAGCGCGGCACGCTCGGCCTGCGGGTCCGGCGCGGTGTCGAGCAGCCTGCCGACCCACGGTGTGTCGGCCGTTCCCGGGCACACGCAGTTGACGCGGATGCGGTCGGCGAGATGGTCCGTGGCCATCGCCAGGGTCAGCGACAGCACCGCACCCTTGCTCGCCGAGTACAGCGCCCGCGCCTGCAACCCGGCCCAAGCCGCGATCGAGCAGGTGTTGATGATCGCAGCCGAAGGAGACTTCCGCAGATGTGGGAGCGCCGCCCGGCTGACCCGCACCATGCCGAGGACGTTGATGTCGAGCACCCGGTGCCATTCGTCGTCGTCATTGGCCGAAACATCACCCTGCGCGCCGATTCCGGCGTTGTTCACGACGACGTCGATCCGGCCGAACTGTTCGATCACGGCATCGATCGCGGCCACGACCTCGTCGTTCGAGCTGACGTCGGCGCGGAACCCGGTGAGCTTGCCCGGCAGGCTGTCGGGCTTCAGGTCCAGCACGGCCACCGTCGCACCACGGGAGGCCAGCAGTTCGGCGGTGGCCAGGCCGATTCCGGACGCCCCGCCGGTCACCACGGCGACCATGCCTTGGAAGTCTGTCACGATGGGCTCTCCGTCCATTCAGGACCGTTCGGGAACAGGAAACGCCGCAGCGTGGCGTCATGCATGCGGGCGGAAAACCCGGGGCTGGTCGGCGCCAGGTACCGGCCGTCGCGCACCACCGCCGGGTCGGTGAAGTGCTCGTGCAGGTTGTCGACCCATTCGATCGAGCGGTCGGTGTCGGTCCCGGACACCGCCACGAAGTCGAACATCGACAGGTGTCGCACCATCTCACACAGCCCGACCCCACCGGCGTGCGGACACACCGGGACGCCGAACTTGGCCGCCAGCAACAGGATTGCCACGTTCTCGTTGATCCCGCCGACGCGACAGGCATCCAGCTGCAGCACCGAAAGCGCGCCGGCCTGCAGCATCTGCTTGAAGATCACGCGGTTCTGGACATGCTCGCCGGTGGCGACCTTGATCGGGCTGACCGCCTTGGCGATGGCCGCGTGCCCGAGGATGTCGTCGGGTGAGGTCGGCTCCTCGATCCAGTACGGATCGTACGGCGCGAGCGCCTCGATCCACCGGATCGCGGGAGCGACGTCCCAGCGCTGGTTGGCGTCCACCGCGATGCGGATTTCGGCGCCGACGGTTTCCCTGGCGAGTTTCATCCGGCGGACGTCGTCGTCGAGGTCACCGCCGACCTTCAGCTTGATCATGTCGAAGCCATCGGCGACGGCCTGCTCGGCCAGCCGTGCGAGCTTCGCGTCGGAGTAACCCAGCCAGCCCGCTGACGTGCTGTAGGCGCGATAGCCGTCGCGCAGCAGCTTTTCCGTGCGCTCCTGACGCCCCGGCACAGCCGCGCGCAGGATGTCCAGCGCTTCCTGCTCGGTGAGCGCGTCGCTGATGTGGCGGAAATCGACCAGCCCGACGAGTTCTTCGGGCGTCATCTCCGCCAGGAACCTCCACAGTGGACGGTCCGCCCGGCGGGCGGCGAGGTCCCAGGCCGCGTTGACCACAGCCCCGATCGCCATGTGCGCGACGCCCTTTTCGGGGCCCAGCCAGCGAAACTGCGAGTCACCGATCAGCTCGGCGGACAGCTTGGCCAATGCGGCCGCGTCCTCCGGCACCGCTTTGCCGATCACATGGTGTTCAAGCGCCTTGATCGCGGCCGCCTGCACGTCGTTGCCGCGCCCGATGGTGAAGGTGAGGCCGTAACCGTCCGGGCCGCCGTCGGTGTGCAGGACGACGTACGCCGCCGAATAGTCGGGGTCCGGGTTCATCGCGTCCGAGCCGTCCAGCTCTCGCGACGTGGGGAACCGGACGTCGAGGACTTCCATGCCCACGATCTTCGCCATGTCAGGCCTGCCTCGCCGTCTGCTTCTGCCGGCCGAGTCCGTCGATCTCCAGTTCGACGACGTCGCCGTCGCGGAGGTACGGCTTGGGCTCGGGCTGCCCGAGCGCGACGCCCTCGGGGGTGCCGGTGTTGATCAGGTCACCCGGGCGCAGGACCATGAACTGGCTGAGGTGGTGGATGATCTCGGCGACGGTGAAGATCATGTCGCTCGTCGACGAGTCCTGCCACTGCTTACCGTTGACCCACAGCCGCAGGCCAAGGTCCTGCGGATCGGCGACCTCGCTCGCCGGGAGCAGCCACGGGCCGAGCGGGTTGAAGTTCTCGCACGACTTGCCCTTGTCCCACTGGCCGCCGACGCGGCCGATCTGGAAGTCCCGCTCGGAGACGTCGTGGGACAGCACGTACCCGGCGACATGCGCGAGCGCGTCGGCCGGGCTGTCGAGGTAGCGCGCGGTGCGGCCGATGACCACGCCGAGCTCCACCTCCCAGTCGGTGGCCGTCGAGTTACGCGGGATGAGCAGCGGGTCGGCCGCGCCGACGACGACGTCGGGCGCCTTCATGAAGACGACGGGCTCGCTGGGGATGGCGGCGCCGGTCTCCTCGGCGTGGCGGCGGTAGTTCAGCCCGATGCAGACGACCTTGCCCGGCTGCGCGATCGGCGACCCGACACGGATGTCGGACGACTCCTCGACCACGGGAAGCTCACCGCTTTCGAGCGCCGCCGCGGTTCTGGCGAGCCCGTCGGCGGCGAGGAAGTCGCCATCGATATCAAAGGTGAGCGACGTGAGGTCATGAAGCGTACCGTCGGCGGCACGCACGAAGGGACGTTCACTCCCCGGTTCCCCGAGACGCAGCAACTGCACGGATGTTCCCTTCCACCGGGACGATCAGACATCGGATGTATACCGCATGTCTGGTGAGCACGGCTAGACCTGAGATGGATTTGTGTCACATATTCATCGGATGGATCGGCTCCCGGAATATTTACCTACCCAAAGCAAGTTCTTTCTCGCGGTGGTTTAACACAACGCGGGCAGGAGATCGATGAGCGCGGGTATTGCTGAGCGCGTCCAGGACCAGGACATCAGAAAACACAGCAAGGCGCGGTACGCGCTGGTACTGGGAGGACTGTCGGCGTTCGGGCCGCTGTCCATCGACATGTACCTGCCGGCGCTCCCTACGATGACCAACGATCTCCACAGCTCCGAGACGATCCTCCAACTCACACTGACCGCGTTCATCATCGGCATCGCACTGGGCCAGATCATCATCGGCCCACTGTCCGACGCGATGGGACGCCGCAAGCCGCTACTGGCAGGCCTCGCGCTCTACGTAATCGGCTCGATCCTGTGCGTGGTCAGCCCGAACGCGGAACTGCTCATCGCGGCGCGCGTGATCCAGGCGTTCGGCGCCGCGGCCGGCATCGTGATCTCCAGGGCCACCGTCCGCGACCTGTTCTCCGGCACCGCGATGACGAAGTTCTTCTCGACGTTGATGCTGGTCAACGGGCTGGCGCCGATCCTCGCCCCGATCATCGGCGGCCAGATCCTCACCTGGGCGTCGTGGCGTGGCGTATTCGTCGTGCTGACCGTGTTCGGTGCGGTCCTCCTCGCCGTGGTCACCATCGCGCTCCCGGAACCCCTGCCCGCCGAACTGCGCAAACCGGCCCGGCCGAGGAGCATCCTGCGCACCTACGCGCGGATTCTGCGCGACAAGTCGTTCATCGGCTACGCGCTCGCATCGGGGCTGATGTTCGCCGGGCTGTTCGCCTACATCTCCGGGTCGTCGTTCGTGCTCCAGGACATCTACGGCCTGAGCCCCCAGGCATTCAGTTTGGCGTTCGGGTTGAACGGCGTCGGGATCGTCGCCGTCGGGCAGCTCAACGGCCTGATCGTGGGACGGGTCCCGGAACGCACACTGCTGACCGTCGGGCTGCTGGCGTCGTTCGCCGGCGGCATGGGCGTGCTGCTCGCCACCTCGCTCCATCTCGGGCTCGTCGCCCTCCTCGTGCCACTGTTCGTGCTCGTGTCCAGCATCGGGCTGGTGATGCCGAACTCGAGTTCACTGGCGCTCGCCGACCAGTCAGGCAACGCGGGCTCCGCGTCCGCGCTGCTGGGGGTGCTGCAGTTCGTCATCGGCGGGATCGCGATACCGCTGGTCAGCCTGGGCGGGTCGGGCACGGCGGTGCCGATGAGCGTTGTCATGGTCGGGTTCAGCGCCTTGGCGCTGATCGCCTTCTTCGCCCTCGCCCGCCCGACGACACCCCTCCCCGTCGTCGCCGTCACCGCCTAGTCTCGTGATCTGGCGAGCTTCCCGAGGTCGTCGTCGCGCAACTGGGCTGCGGTCACCGAAATGCGACCGTCCACAAGGGACTTGAGTGCGTCGCCGTCGTCCCACATGTTGACATTCATCGCGGCGCTGACCTCGCCGCCCCGAAGCCAGAACGCGGTGAACTCACGGGACGCCAGATCTCCCCGGACGACCAGCTCGTCGTTGTCGAGGTCCGCGAGCCCTCGATACTCACAACCAAGATCGTATTGGTCCGAGAAGAAATAGGGCGAGTTCAGATAGGGGTCGTTCTCACCGATGAGGTTGCCCGCCACATGCGCGCCCTGGTTCTTCGCGTTCGCCCAGTGCTCCACCCGGACCCGTTTGCCGTACCGCGGATGGAAATGCGCCGCGATGTCACCGGCGGCATAGACGTCCGGCGCGGCCGTGCGCAGGCCCGCGTCCACACAGACACCGCCGTCGTCGGCGAGCTCCAGCCCCGCGGCGTGCGCGAGTTCGACGCGGGGCGCAGCGCCGACCGCGACCAGGATGACGTCGGCGGTGAGTTCTTCGCCGTCGCCCAGCCGGACACCGCGGACACCGTCCGCGCTGCCGGTGAACTCGGCGACCGTCGCGCCGAGGCGCCAGTTGACGCCGTGCTCGGTGTGGAGGTCGCGGAAGACCGCGGCCACCTGGTCGCCGAGGACCGAAGCGAGCGGCGACGAAATCCGGTCGACGACGGTCACTTCGGCGCCGTGTTTGCGGGCCGCGGCGGCGGCTTCGGTGCCGATCCACCCGGAACCGACGATCACCACCCGTTCGGCGTCGATGAACGCCGACCGCAGCTCGAGCGAGTCGTCGATGGTGCGCAGGGTCCTCAGCCCGGGAAGGTCCGCCCCGGGCACCGGCACCGAGCGTGGCCGCGAACCGGTCGCGAGCAGCAGCCTGTCGAAGCGGTGTTCGCCGCCCGCGTCGTCGAGCACCAGCCGCGCGCCGAGTTCGAGGCGCGTCGCGGTGATCCCTCGTTCGTGTTTGATGTCGTGGTCTTCGTAGAACGACTCTTCGCGCACCCAATCGGGTTCATCGGCGTCGCCGAGAAGTACACCTTTGGACAGCGGGGGCAACTCGTACGGGCGATGCTTTTCGTTACCCAGAAGGAGTATTTCGCCCGCGTAGCCATGTTCTCGCAACCCCGACGCGGCGGACGCACCGGCCAGACCTGCGCCGACGATCACGATTCTCTTGGGATCAGACATCGGGCCTCCCGGGGTATTGCAAGTGTCTTCACCCGGACGCTACCGCTGTCGGCGCCGGCGGGCACCCCCAGCGATTACTGCTCAAAACTCGTCGGTAGTAATTTGCGGAGTTCCGCGTCACGACGACGTGGCCCGCTCGTCACAGCCGTACAAGTACCGGAAGAACTGGGCAAATGAGGAGGGCGAAGGCCGTGCCGACTCGGGACGAATGGTCGATCTCTTGCCGCGACCTGGCAGGCAGGCGGAGAGACGTAACCGTGTTCGTCAGCAGTGACAAGGTCGTGCTCGTCGTGCCACCGGGAGAGGCCGCCGTGCTGGGTCCGCTGGACGTGGGACGGTTGCGCGCGGCTTTGCGGGACGCGGTGGTCGTGGTGGCGCGAACCCCGGGAGACGAAGAGGACACCCCTTCCTACTGACGGGTAGGTAGTGGCATCATCGAGCACATGGTAACGACATACTTCGTGACAGGCGCGACCGGTTTCCTCGGAAAACGCCTGGTCGCGCGCCTACTGGAACGGCGCGACACGGAAACCGTCTACGCGCTGATCCGGGAGACCTCCCGGGGCAAGCTGGCCGCGCTCGCCGAGCACTGGCCGAACCGCGAACGCCTGGTCCCCGTCACCGGCGACCTCACCGAAGACGCACTCGGCGTCGACCTCTCCGCCCTCGCCCGGGTGGACCACGTCGTCCACCTCGCCGCGATCTACGACCTGACAGCAGGCGACGCCGCCAACCGCGCCGCCAACGTCGACGGCACCCGCAACACGATCACCTTCGCCGCGGCCGCCAAGGCAGGCTGGCTGCACCACGTGTCCTCCATCGCCGTCGCGGGAACCTACGCGGGGAAATTCACCGAAGCCGACTTCGACCTCAGCCAGAACTTCGCCTCGCCTTACCACGCAACGAAATTCGAAGCGGAAGAGCTCGTCCGTGCGCAGACGGCCGTGCCGTACAAGGTTTATCGCCCCTCGGCCGTGGTCGGTGACTCGCGGACCGGCCAAATGGACAAGATCGACGGCCCCTACTACTTCCTCCCCGCGATCTCCCGCCTCGCGGCGCTCCCGGCCCGGCTCCCCCTCGCCGGGCCGGATCTCGGCGCGACCAACCTCGTCCCGGTGGACTACGTCGTCGAGGCGATGGACCACCTGATGCACACCGAGTCGCCGTCGGGCAGCACGTACCACCTCGCTTCGCCGAGGCCCCAGCCGTTGAACGAGGTCTACAACGCCTTCGCCCGCGCCGCCGGTGCCCCGCGTATCGGCGCGACACTGCCCGCGGGCGTGTCCACGGCACTGAAAAGTGCCGGAAGCGCCGTCGCGAAACTCGCCGCCGCCGGAGTGGACCGCGTGCCGGGCGGCCGGTCCGCGCGGGCGAGCGTGCTCGCCGAACTCGGCATCCCGCTGGAGGTACTCCCACATCTGAGCATGCCAGTGGACTTCGACACCACCGTCACCACCGCGGCGCTCGCCGGGAGCGGCATCGAGCTTCCCGCGCTGCGCGAATACGCGGGCCCGATCTACCGCTACTGGCTCGAACACCTCGACGTCGACCGCCACCGTCGGCAAAGCCCACGAGGACCGTTGCACGGCAAGGTCGTCCTGATCACCGGCGCGTCCTCCGGCATCGGCAAGGCCTCCGCGCTGGCCGCCGCCCGCCGGGGCGCCGAGGTCGTCATCGTGGCCCGCCGCGCGAACCAGCTCGAACTGGTCCGGCAGGAGATCGCCGACGCCGGCGGCAAGGCCTACTCGTACCCGTGCGACCTGACCGACGGCGACGCGATCGACGCGCTGGTCAAGGACGTCCTCGCCGAGCGCGGCGCAGTCGACATGCTCGTCAACAACGCCGGGCGTTCGATCCGCCGATCCGTACAGCTGTCGACCGAACGGTTCCACGACTACGAGCGCACGATGGCCATCAACTACTTCGGCCCGGTCCGGCTGATTCTCGGCCTGCTGCCATCCATGACCGAGCGGCGCTTCGGCCACATCGTCAACGTCACGACCCAGGGCCTGCAGACCGACACCCCGCGCTTCACCGCGTACCTCGCGTCGAAGGCCGCGCTGGAGGAGTTCGGCCGCACGGCAGGGCGGGAAACGCTGTCGGACGGCATCACCTTCACGTCGCTGCGGATGCCACTGGTGCGCACCGACATGATCACGCCCAGTTCGTACGAGGGAATCCCCTCCAGCAGCCCCGAACGCGCGGCGGCGCTGGTTATCAAGGCGCTCGAAAAGCGGCCCGAAATCCTCAATCTCCCCGAAGGCACCGCCGCCGAACTCGCCACCCTCGCCGCCCCGCGCCTGTCCCGGCTCGTCGCTCACCTGGCTTACCGGGCGATGCCGGAGTCGGCGCCGGAAACACGCGGGCTCCCTCGAAAGGCCCCGCTGGCCTCAGTAGCCGCAGCAGTTACACGACTGGCCTGGCGTCGCCGAAGTTGAATCTCGCGGTGTGTCTGCACGCGAGCGCGCGCAGACCGCACTTGCGTCAGGTGTGGGAGTACACCAGGCGAGTGAACTGGTCGAGGAGTTTGCCGAGGTCGACGGCATCGCCGGAGGCGGCGAGCTGCTGGTAGCCGATGAGCATGGCGAGGCCGAGGGAAGTGACGACTTTCGCGGTGGAGCGGTCGCCGACGATGCCGAGGACCGCTTTCCCAACTGTTTTCGTGCGCGCGGCGTCGACGCGTTTTTGCGCTACCCGCACGATTTCGTCGTTCATGCCCCACGCCCGGATCGCCGCCTCGGCGCCGTGGCGCAGCCCGAGGGTGAGCTTCATCAGCGCCTCGAAGTCGGCCTCCGGCCCGCTTGTGCCCCAAGCCAGGTCCCGCAGGTTCACCACCTGCCGGTTCTCCCAGAACTCCAGCAGCGCGTGGACGAACGCGGGCCAGCTCCCGAAATAGTGGTAGAACGACCCGCTCGTCACACCGAGGCTCGTGCACATCCGGCCGATGTTGAGGCCCTTGAACCCGGACTCGGCGAGCAGGACGAGCGCCGCGTCGAAGTACTGCTCCCTGCTGACGATCGTCGGCACCTGAACCTCACTACTCCTGCCAGTACCCCTTGCGCAGATTACGCTTAAGGATCTTGCCGGTCGCATTGCGCGGCAACGCTTCGACGACGTCGACAGTCCGCGGGCACTTGTAGTGCGCCAGCCGCCCGCGGCAGTACTCGATCAGTTTGTCGACGTCGATGGTCTCGCCGGGCGCCGGGGACACGACGGCCTTCACCGACTCGCCCCACTTGTCGTCCGGCACCCCGATCACCGCGACCTCGCCGACGCCCGGGTACTCGGCGATGACGCGCTCCACCTCGGGCGAATAGACGTTCTCGCCGCCGGTGATGATCATGTCCTTCACCCGGTCCTCGATGAAGATGAAGCCGCCGCCGTCGACCCGGCCGACGTCGCCGGTCCGCAGCCAGCCCTCGGGCGTGATGGTCTCCGCGGTGGCTTCGGGCTTGCCGAGGTAGCCCGACATCCGTTGCTCGGTGCGGAACCACAGTTCGCCCGCCTCACCCGGCTCGACGTCTTCGCCGCTCACCGGGTCGACCACCCGCATGTCGATCCCCTGCAGCGGAACCCCGGCCGACGCCAGCCGCTCGGGGTGCTCGGTGTCGAGATGCGCCTCCGGCGAGAGCGCGCTGACCATGCCCGACATCTCCGTCATGCCGTACACCTGCACGAATTTCGTGTCCGGCCACACTTCGAGCGCGCGCCGCAGCACGGGCAGCGGCATCGGCGACGCCCCATAACCCAGATAATGCAGCCCGGAGAACGCCTTGATCGCCTTCTCGCCACCCTGCAAGATGCCCGCGACCACCGCGGGCACCACGAACGCGTGGGTGGCACCGGCCGCCAGCGCGCCGAACAGCGACGCCGGGTCCGGCTCGCGGGTCATCGTCATGGGGAGACCCCCGAACATGCCGGAGATGGCGTAACAGCTGCCGCCGACGTGGAACAGTGGCATCGCGACGAGCAGCCGCGTAGCCGGCGTGCTCGGGAACGCGGACAGCGCGGCCTCGCTGTGCGCGAGCAGCGCGTGATGGGTCAGCACCGCGCCCTTGGGAAACCCGGTGGTGCCGGAGGTGTACAGGATCAGCACGCCGTCACGCGGCTCGACCTGGGCCGTACCAGCGAACGGCTCGGCCCGCGCCACCCAGGCGTCGAACTCGTCGGCCTCACCGCCGACCACGATCACTTTCTCCACAGTGGACAGCTCACCGCGGATCGTCTCGATGGTGGGCAGCAGTTCCGCGCCGGCGAACAGGATGCGCGCGCCGCTGTCGTTGAGGACGTAGCTCAGCTCTTCCGGCGAGAGCCGCCAGTTCACCACCGCGTTCGCCGCACCGACCGCCGCCGCCGCGAACGTCGTCTGCAGGCACGCCGGGTGGTTCTTGTCCAAGAACGCGACCCTGTCCCCCTTGCCGATCCCCTCCGCCGACAGTGCGCCCGCCAGTTTCGCGACGTGATCCCGCAGCTCCAGCCAGCTCCACGCGCGGTGCTGGTAGGTCATCGCGTTGGTGTCCGGCTTCTCCCCGGCCCAGCGGCCGAGAATATCTCCGAGCAACCGGACGTCGTTGTCAGGCATGGGCTGATTCCCTTCGGGCACCGCAACATAGAGTGCTCTATGTTGCATCGCGCTTCCCGAACGGTCAACCTGCCGAGTCTGCGGGGGCAGAAACATACCAACAAGACTGTATGTCAGACCATCGGTGTGCCTGCCGGGTGTTTCCGTCGCAAAAGAAGAAAAGATTGCCCGGTCGCGCAAAATACGGCGCAAAAACTTTCGACGACCGGCTTTATTGCATGTTTATCTCTGTCTGGTTACGCTTCAGGCAGAAATTTCCGGAAATCCCATCCGGAATCATCCCCATGCTCCCGGTCAATGCTGATCGAAGGGACTCCCCCATGGCGGTTTCACGTCGTGCTTTCATGTCTTCGGCAGTGGCCGGAACCGCGCTCGGAGTATTGGGCTTCCCGGAATTCACCAGAGCCGTGGCGGCGAGCCCGCCGGGGGACGTCGTCGGCAAGATCACCGTCGGCTACCAGGGCTGGTTCGCCGCGCCCGGCGACGGCGCACCGATCAACGGCTGGTGGCACTGGAGCCAGAACTGGGGGCAGCCGCCGTCCCCGAGCAACACGAATATCGTTGCCTGGCCGGACATGCGTGAGTACACCCGCACCTATCAGACGGCATACCAGAACCTCGGAAACGGCCAGCCCGCGACGCTGTTCTCGTCCTACGACCAGCAGACCGTCGACACGCATTTCCTGTGGATGCAACAAAACGGCTGTGACACCGCGGCTCTGCAGCGATTCAACCCGACCGGCGGCGAAGGTCCGACGCGGGACGCGATGGCCGTCAAGGTTCGCGCGGCGGCGGAGTCGCACGACCGCAAGTTCTACATCATGTACGACGTCACGGACTGGCTGAACTTCCAGCCGGAGATCAAAACCGACTGGCTGAACAAGATGAAGGCCATGACGGCGTCACCTGCGTATGCCAAGCAGAACGGCAAACCGGTGGTCTGCCTCTGGGGTTTCGGCTTCAGCGAGCCGAGCCGTCCGTTCACCCCGCCGCCGTGTCTCGAGGTGATCAACTGGTTCAAGGCCCAGGGTTGCTACGTGATCGGAGGAGTGCCCACCTACTGGCGCACCGGCGTCAACGACTCGCGTCCGGGCTTCGAGGACGTCTACCGGGCCTTCGACATGGTGTCGCCGTGGATGGTCGGGCGAATCAGCACGGTCGCCGGTTCCGACGATTTCTACAATCGGCTGACCGTGCCGGATCAAGCCGACTGCAACGCGCGTGGCGTCGACTATCAACCATGCGTGATGCCGGGTGATGTGAAAGGGCATCATCGGGCGCACGGCGATTTCATGTGGCGGCAGTTCTACAACGTGATCCGCGCCGGGGCGCAGGGCATCTACATTTCCATGTTCGACGAATACAACGAGGGCAACCAGATCGCCAAGACGGCCGAAACGCTGGCGAGCGTGCCCGTCGGCTCGGGGATGCTGGCGCTCGACGAGGACGGTACGCCCTGTTCGTCCGACTACTACCTCCGGCTGACCGCGGACGGCGGGCGGATGCTGAAAGGGCAGCTCGCCCTGACAGCCGTCCGCCCGACACAGCCGAAGCCGACCGGCGGCGGGGACACTCAGGCGCCAGGTGTGCCCGGCAACCTCCGCGTGACCGGCCAGACCGACACGACGGTTTCGCTGGCGTGGAACGCGTCGGCGGACAACGTCGGTGTCACCGGCTACCGCGTGAGCAGCGGCGGCACCACTTCCGGAACGACCTACACCGTCACCGGGCTGACGGCGTCGACCGCCTACGCCTTCACAGTCACCGCGTTCGACGCGGCGGGCAACAGCTCCGGCGCATCGAACACGGTGAACGCGACCACGAGCGCGCCGTCGGCCAACACTAACCTCGCGCTCGGCAAGCCGACGTCGGAGAGCGGCCACACGCAGAGCTACGGCAGCGGCAACGTGACCGACGGGAACGCCGACAGCTACTGGGAAAGTGTGAACAACGCCTTCCCGCAGTGGGTCCAGATCGACCTCGGCGCGGCGGCCACCGTCAAACGCGTCGTGCTCGCGCTGCCCCCGGCGACGGCCTGGGCCACCCGCTCCCAAACCGTCGCCGTCCAGGGCAGCACGAACGGCTCCACCTTCACCACACTTGCCGCGGCCGCGGCCTACACCTTCAACCCGTCCTCGGGAAACCAGGCCACGATCACCCTCCCCACCGCGGCCTCCACCCGCTACCTCCGCGTCACCATCACCGCGAACACCGGCTGGCCCGCCGGCCAGCTCTCCGAGGTCCGCGCCTACCCGGCCTGAAAATTCCAGAAGCTCAGGCGCCGGCCTCGCCGAGGAAGGTGAGGTGGTCGTCGGTGAGGACGACGTCGAGCGCGGGCAGGAACGACTCGAACTGTTCCCAGGTCCGGGTCCCGACTATCGGGATCGCGCTCGGTGACCGCTGGTGCAGCAGCCACGCGAGGGCGACCTGGCTGCCGGTGACCCCCAGCTCACCGGCAACCTTGTCGACCGCCGCCAGCCGTGCCTCCGAATCCGGCCCGGCGTAGACCGGCCACATCCAGTGGCCCGCCCGGCGGTCCGGCTCGTAGATCCCTTGCAGGATCGGCGAATACGCGACCAGCGACAGGTCTTCGCGCTCGGCGAGGTAGTCCAGCTGCTCGTGCCCGACGATGCCCGCCCGGTTCGTGGCCGGCGCCGGACGCAAGTACGTGTGCTGCTGCTGGACGGCGACCGGCGCCGCCCACCCGTGCTTGTCGGCGAGCTGCCGGATCCGTTCCAGTCGCCAGGTCCGTACATTGCTCCACCCGATGTACCGGACCTTGCCCGACTTGACGAGACCGTCGAGCGCTTCGAGCGTCTCTTCCAACGGTGTCGCGCGGTCGTCGATGTGGACGTAGTACAGGTCCAGGTGGTCGGTACCCAGCCGGCGAAGGCTCAGGTCGACGGCGCTGCGCACGACGTCCGCGCCGGCGCCCTCGTAGTACTTCTCCACCAGTGCGGGATCGTGCTTGTCCCCCAGCCACACCGCCGACACGTCAGTCATCGCCGCACTGAATTTGGTGGCCAGGAAGACGTCGTCCCGCTTGCCGCGACTGGCCATCCAACGGCCCAGCAGCTCTTCGCTCTCCCCACCGGAAGTGCCGTTGTGCCACCACGCGTAGCAGTTCGCGGTGTCGAGGAAGTCGCCTCCGGCTTCCACGAACGCGTCGAGCATCCGGTACGAGGTCTCGTCGTCGGTCTGCGTGCCCATCCCCATGCACCCCAGCGCCACCCGGCTGACGGTGGTCCCGGTCCGCCCCAGTTCAACTCTCTTCATCACGACGACAACGCTAAGCCCCGATCGGCTCGGTGCTACGGTCCTTTTCCATGCCGGAATCACAGACCAATCTCGCCTGGGACGTGCTTCTCGACCTCGCTGGTCCAGGAACCGGACCGCAGCACGAGCGGCTTGCCATGGCGCTGCGGTCGGCGATCCGGGACGAGGTGCTGCCGGTCGGCACCGCGTTGCCGCCAAGCCGCAAGCTGGCTGCCGACCTGGACTGTTCCCGCTGGCTGGTGACGCAGGCGTACACGCAGCTCGTCGCCGAGGGGTATCTGGCGGCACGGACCGGGTCGGCCACCCGCGTGGTGTGGTCGCCGGATCGGGACGGACGGCGACCCTCGGTGTCCCGCCCGGCCGCGCCCGCGCCGCGCTACGACCTCACACCCGGCCTGCCCGACCTACGAGCGTTTCCGCGGCGCCGGTGGGCCGAGGCACTACGCGACGTCCTCGCCACCATGCCGCACACCGAGTTCGGCGTTCCACCACGCGGCGGCCATCCCCGGTTGCGCGTGGTGCTGGCGGAGTACCTCCGGCGCTGCCGCGGCGCGCTGACCACGCCGGAGGACATCACGATCTGCTCCGGCGTCACCGACGGCTTAACGCAGGTCTGCCGCGCTTTGCGGGCCGCGGGCATCACCTCCGCCGCGGCGGAGGATCCGAGCTGGGGCCGCACCCGCCAGGCCGCGGCGTCGGCGGGATTGACCGTGATCCCCGTCCCTGTCGACGACGACGGGCTGCGCGTCGACCAGCTGCGGGACGTCCGCGCGGTGATCGTGACGCCCGCGCACCAGTTCCCCACCGGCACGGTGCTCGCCCCGGCCCGGCGCGCGGCGCTCGTCGAATGGGCCCGTGACGTCGACGGGCTGATCCTGGAAGACGATTACGACGCCGAGTTCCGCTACGATCGCCGCCCGGTCGGCACGATCCAGGGCATGGACCGGGCGCACGCCGTGCTGTTCGGGTCGGTGAGCAAAACCCTGAGCCCCGCGCTGGGCATCGGCTGGTACGTCCTGCCGCCTGCCTGGACCGAACGCGTCCGCGCCGCGAACCCGGCCACCGCCGCGCCGCCGGTGGCCGACCAGCTCGCGCTCGCTTCGTTCATCGAAAAAGGCGGCTATGACCGACATCTGCGCGCGGTGCGGCTGCGCTACCGCGCCCGGCGGGACGCATTGGTGAGCGCGCTTGCCGAGCACCTGCCGAGCGCCCGGATCTCCGGGGTCGCGGCCGGTCTCCACCTCCTCCTGCATCTCGACGGCGCCACCGAAGACCTCGTGCGCCGCGCCGCTGACGCCGGCCTGCGGCTGACGGACCTCGCCGCCTACCAGGTCTCGCCTGCCGCGGGCCGCACACTGGTCGTCGGCTACGGCAATCTGGCCGACAACGCCGTGCTCCCCGCGGTCACCCTGCTCACCGCGCTGTTGGGTACTTTGACGGCATGACCGAACCCTTGCGCTGGGGGGTGATCGGCTCGGGCTTCATCGCCGAGACCTTCGCCCGGGACCTCGAACTCACCGATTCCGGCACCGTCGTGGCGATCGGCTCGCGCTCGCCAAAGAGCGCCGCCAAGTTCGCCGACAGTTTCGGCATCCCGAACCGCCATGGCAGCTACGAAGCACTGGTGGCCGATCCCGAGGTCGACGTCGTCTACGTCGCCACACCACACCCGATGCATCACGCCAACGCCATGCTCGCGCTCGAAGCCGGCAAGCCGGTGCTCGTCGAGAAGGCGTTCACGATGAACGCGGGCGAGGCACGCGACCTCGTCACCACCGCACGCGCCGCGGGCCTGTTCCTGATGGAAGCGATGTGGACGCGGTTCCTGCCGCATATCGCGGAGGTCCGCCGCCTGATCGCCGACGGTGTGCTCGGCGACATCGTCAGCGTCAGCGCCGACCACGGCCAGTGGTTCGAGAAGGACCCGGAATTCCGGCTGTTCGCCCCCGACCTCGGCGGCGGCGCACTGCTCGACCTGGGCGTCTACCCCGTGTCGTTCGCTTCGATGATCCTCGGCACGCCGGATCGGATCCTGACGATGTCCGACGCGGCGTTCACCGGCGTCGACGGCCAGACGTCGATGCTGCTGGGCTACGCGAGTGGCGCGCAGGCCATCCTGAGCTGCACTTCGTCGGCGGCGAGCCCGGTGCGCGCGGCGATCGTCGGAACCGACGCCCGCATCGAGATCGACGGCGACTTCTACGCGCCGACGTCGTTCACGCTCATCCCTCGCGGCGGCGAACCGACGCGGTTCGAGCAGCCACGGGTCGGGCATGGCATCCGTCACGAAGCCGACGAGGTCGCGCGGTGCTTGAGTGAAGGCCTGCTCGAGAGTCCGCTGATGCCGCTCGACGAGACCATTTCCATTATGGAGACCATGGACGAGGTGCTCGAGCAGGCTGGTCGATAGGTTAGCCTTACCTGCATGAAGCCGCAGTCGATCGCCGAGGCCGTGACGAGCACCGAGACCCGGCTGCACGCCGACGAACTCACGCTCGCCTACGACGGCCGGACGGTCGCCGAGGACCTCACGGTGTCCATTCCGGACCAGTCGTTCACGGTCATCGTCGGGCCGAACGCCTGTGGCAAGACCACGCTGCTGCGCGCGCTGGCGAGGATGCTCAAGCCCCGTCACGGTTCGGTGTTCCTGGACGGCCGGGTCATCACGAGCTACCCGGCGAAAGAGGTCGCGCGGCGCCTCGGGCTGCTTCCGCAGAGCTCGATCGCGCCGGACGGCATCACCGTCGCCGACCTGGTCGCCCGTGGCCGGTATCCGCATCAGCGCCTGCTGCGGCAATGGTCCAAAGAGGACGCCGCTGTCGTGTCGGAGTCCATGCGCGCCACCGGAATCTCGGATCTGGCTGAGCGGCTCGTCGACGAACTGTCCGGCGGGCAGCGGCAGCGCGTGTGGATGGCCATGGCGCTCGCGCAGGAAACCGATCTTTTGCTGCTCGACGAGCCGACGACGTATCTGGACATCGCCCACCAGATGGACATTCTGGACCTCTGCGCCCAGCTGCACGCGCGCCAAGGGCGCACGCTCGTGGCCGTGCTGCACGACCTGAACCACGCCGCCCGGTACGCCACGCACATGATCGCCATGCGCGACGGGAAAATCATCGCGACCGGCCCACCGGAGGAGGTCGTCACCGCGGAGAACGTCGCGGAGATCTTCGAGCTCCCGTGCCGCGTGATGCCCTGCCCCGAGACCGGAACCCCTTTGGTGATCCCGAAAGCCCGGCCCTCCCGACCCAGCGTGGCTCGTGAGTGTTTCGCGGGGGCGGCTTCGGATGGGTAAGTTGGTTTCGGAGGTGCCATGACACAGGAACTTTGGTCCCAGGTAGACGCCTACCTCGGGGAAGTATTCATCCCGGCCGACCCGGCGCTCGACGCGGCATTGAAGGCGTCACAGGCCGCCGGGCTGCCGGAAATCGCCGTCGCGCCGAACCAGGGCAAGCTGCTCAACCTGCTGGCCCGGCTCGCCGGCGCACGCTCGATTCTCGAAATCGGCACCCTTGGCGGCTACAGCACGATCTGGCTCGCCCGCGCACTGCCCGCCGACGGACGCCTGATCACGCTGGAATTCGACCCGAGGCACGCCGAAGTCGCCCGGGGAAACATCGCGGCCGCCGGGCTCGGCGACGTCGTCGAGGTGCGGGTCGGTGCCGCGCTGGACACGCTGCCGTCGGTCGAGGGGCCGTTCGAGATGGTGTTCATCGACGCGGACAAGGTCAACATCCCACATTACTTCGAGTGGGCGTTGCGGCTGACGAAGCCCGGCAGCCTGATCGTGATCGACAACGTGATCCGCAAGGGTGCCGTGGTCGACCCGTCGAGCACCGACCCCGCGGTGATCGGCGTGCGCGCGCTCAACGAGCTCATCGCCGCCGAACCCCGCGTGGACGCGACGTCGCTGCAAACCGTCGGCGCGAAGGGCCACGACGGCCTCACGATCGCTCTAGTGGTCGGCTAGTTTCTATCGCCATCTGTCGCCATCTGTCGACAGCTGTCGACAGATGGCGACAGATGGCGGAAGTCAGCGGGGCGGGCTGGTCGCGACGGGCGGGGCGGGTGGGAAGGCCGGGAGGGGGACGCCGGAGTGGGCGGCGGTCATGAAGGTGCGCCAGATGTCGGCGGGCACGGTTTTGCCGGTGAGCTTCTCGTTGGCGGAGTCGCGCATACGGCGTTCCTCGTCGGCGCCGACCCAGACGGCTGTGGAGAGTTGCGGGGTGTAGCCGACGGTCCAGCCGTTGGCGTTGTCGCCGGTTTCGGTGAAGCGGAACGAGCCTTCCATCACCGCGGCGGGGCGGCCGTCGGCGAGCTTCGTGCTCAGGACCTCCGTCACGGCGGAGGTGACTCCGCTGTCGAAGGCCGGCACGCGCAACGGCGGATGTTCCCAGACGACGTCGCCCTTTCCGGTCCGGATGCCGGCCACGAAGTACGGCGTGACGCGCATGCCGTCGGCCGCGAAAGTCGAGTAGGCGGCGGCCATGTCCATGGGGCGTAAGGGATAGCGGCCGATCGCGATACCTGGGCCGATAGTGACGCCGTCGGGTTCGCGCAAGGTGGGTTTGCCATCGATTTCAGCCGGGATCCCGGCGTCGCGGGCGGCGGCGCTGACGGCGTCGGGCCCGAATTTCTTGGTCATTTCGACGAAGGGTGAGTCCACCGGGCCGCGGATGGCTTCGCGCGGGGAGCAGCGTTCTTCACTGACGCAGTCGATCTGGTTCTTGAAGGTCTCGCCACCGTAGTCGATCTTGAACGGCGCGGGATAAGCCTGGTCGACGCCCGCGCCGACGCGCAGACCGGCGGCGAGGGTGAAGGGGTGGAACGCTGAACCGGTCGCGTACTGCGTCCCGGCGTAGTCGTGGACGCTCCACCGGCCGCCTTGGTAGGCACGGACGGCGCCGGTCTCCGGTTCGACAGCGACCAGTGCGGCGCGGAAGTAGTCGGGTTCGCGCGCGAGGCGCTCGGTCACGGCTTTTCCGGCGGCTTCCTGCGCGGGACGGTCGATGGTCGTCCGGACCCGCATCTCACCTTGCCGCAACCGGCTCAGCGCGAAGCCCAGCCGCTCCAGTTCCCCCAGCACCTGTTGCTTGACGTGGAATTCGCCGTAGGTGACGCGGCCGGCCCTGGTCTCCGAAGGCGCGAGGATCGCTTGGCCCGGATAGGCGAGCTGCCCGACGTCGGCGTTCGAGACATAGCCGCGCGAGATCAGTTTGTCGGCCACGTACTTCCACCGCTTCGTGGCGTGTTCGGGGCTCGACGCCGCCGGGTCGTGCACCGAAGGCGATTGGATCATCCCGGCGAGGAAAGCGGCTTCGCTCCAGGTGATGTTGTTGTCGAGCTTCTTGCCGAAGTACGCGTTCATCGCCGACGCCGGGCCGGAAGTGGTGCGACCGAACGAGATGATGTTGACGTAACTCTCGAAGATCTGTTCCTTGCTTTGCTGCTGGGTGATCTTCGTCGACAGCACGAGTTCCTTGAACTTCCGGAACACGCTGGCGTCGTCCTCGCCGGTGGAGTTCTTGATGTACTGCTGCGTGAGCCCGGATCCGCCACCGACACCGGTGATCGCGGCCCTGGCTATCCCCATCGGATCGAAGCCCTCGTTGTCCCAGAACGTCGGATCCTCCACGGCGATGATCGCGTCACGGAGCTTCTGCGGGACGTCGGCGTAGCGCACGTACACGCGGTCGCCGTCGGTCGGTACGACCTTCATCATCTCGGAACCGTCGGAGTATTCGAAAACCACTGTCTTGTCCAGCCCCGCCAGCACATCCTGCGGGCTGCGCACGTCAAGCACGAAATACGCGACGGCGAACGCCGTGAGCGGGCCGACGACGGCCACCGTGACCAGGACATACAACGTGAGTCTGACTCGGCGCCAGATCTTTTGCTTCCGGGTGTCTGTCGTGGCTTCCGCGGTTTCATCCACGACTGCTCAGACGTGCGGGCCGGGTAAAAGGTTGATCTAGTGGGAAAGTTTCTAGCTCAAAAACGCGCGCAACAGAGACGCCGTGCCCTCGATGTGCTCGGCCATCGCACGCCGCGCTGCTGCCGGGTCACCGGCGAGGATGGCGTCGACGATGGCCTCGTGCTGGGCGTTCGAGTGCTCGATGTTCGGCTCCAGCAGCGGGATCTCGTCGAGCAGCTGGTTGACGCGCATCCGCACGTCGGCCATCGCCGTGGTGAGCGAGCCGGACGCGGTGACCTCGGCGATCGCCAGATGCAGCCGCGAATCCTTGCGCCGGTAGTCGGTGAGATCGGTGGCGGACGCCTCGGCGAGCGTGCTCGTCAGGTGCTGCCTGTCGGCGGGGGCCAGCGATCGGGCGGCCGCCATTTCGGCCGCACCGGTCTCCAGGACGTAGCGCAGGCACAGCGCGTCTTCGAGGGCGGCGGCGTCCATCCGACGTCCGTCGCCGACGTGCTCGGGCGGCTCGGGCAGGCGCTCGTTGACGAACGTGCCGCCGTACCGGCCGCGCCGCGACTCGACGTACCCGGCGTCGGCCAGCGCGCGGATCGCCTCCCGCAGCGTCACCCGGCTGATCCCAAGGCGCTCGGACAGTTCACGCTCGGGCGGAAGCCGCTGACCTGCGCCGACGACACCCAGCCGGATCGATTGCAGCAGCCGCTCGACGGTCTCTTCGAACGCGTTACCCGCGCGCACCGGCCGGAACAGCGCGTCACCGGCGCTGGCCACGGTCGAGGCATCAGGCTGGACGGTCACTCGGCGAGTGTAGGACCACCCGGACCGTGCGGTCCTGCACCGGTGCCTCCCTTGAGGTGAACCCGCGCGTGGCTTATGCCACTAACCAATGCAGACATTCTAGGGTCGCGGAATGACTGAGGAATCGACAGCGCGACGCCGTGAGCTGGGCGGCGAGCTGAGAAACATTCGCAAACGACAGCGGATGAGCGGCCATCAACTGGGACGGCGGCTGGAATGGCCGCCCAGCAACATCTCCCGTCTGGAAACCGGCGTCCGACCGTTGCCGGTGGTGGATGTGGCGACTTTCCTGGGGACCTGCGGCGCGAACGCCGCCGACCGCAAACGCCTGCTCAAGCTCGCCGAAGCCAGCGATGACAGCTACTGGGTCCGCCCGTACTTCGACGCCCTGACCGACCCACTGAAGTCCCTGATCATCCAGGAAAGCCTGGCCGAATCGATCCTCGTCTTCGAATCCACCTTCATTCCCGGCCTCCAGCAAACCGAGGCCTACATGCGCGCCGCCTTCGAGTTGGACGGCCGCTACGCCCGCGAACGGGCCGACATTCTGGTCAAAGCGCGAGTGGAACGCCAAAAACTGCTGGACCGCCGGATTCCCCCGCACTGCACGTACTTCATCCACGAACGAGCGCTGCGATCGCAACTCGGCGGCAGGAAGGTGATGCAGGAACAACTGCTCCACCTGGTTCTGTCGAGCAATCTGCGGCACTGCTCGATCCGAGTCGTCCCCGATTCGGCAGCAACTCTCCTCATGCTCAACAACCCGTTCAGGATCATGGAGTTCGCCGACCATCCCGCCGTGGTCTACACCGATACGTACGCTGCCGGTCTCTTCATTGACGACCGAATGGCGGTGGAGGCCTACTACTCACTCAGTGCACAATTGCAACAGAGTGCCTTGAACGAGGGCCAATCGAGGCAATGGCTCGCCCAACTGGCGAATGAGTACGACCGCATGGAGGAGTAACCGCGATGACGGCCTGGACCAGGAGCAGCTACAGCGGCACCAACGAGCACAGCGACTGCGTCGAGGTCCAGCTAACTCCCCAGGTCACCGCCGTCCGAGACTCCAAGTCCCCCGAGGCGGGCCACCTAACCCTCCCCGCCCCCACCTGGTCCGCCCTCCTCACCACCCTTCGCGACGGGACTGCACCTGTTCCGCAACCCTTCTGAACAGCAGTGCCCGGTAAGGTCAGGCGAGGTTTCGCCTCCAGCCAGCGAAATTGTGATTCCGCCGGTATGGCTCGAGAACTGGTGCGACTACGAAAATTCGACTCGAATACACGCCGGGTGTCCCGAACTGTTGCGGTGTACTTCCCATGACGATTTACGTTGACGAAGCGACAATCACGGCAGACCGTGGATTGCGGTGTACGGTACCGATCAAGGCGAGTGTGCAAAATTGGCGGCCAGGTACGTCTACGTCACCCCGGTTCACCGCCGCGGGGGCTTATGGGCTTGCTCGCAATTCGTGCCACTGCCCGTGCTTCGCGATTGTTCGGTTGCGACTTTAGGCGAGCCAGTTGCCAGCCGGCTGGCTGCTCTGATTCTCGTTGTCGGGCGGGCGCGGGCACGTTCGCGGAGGGTGTGATGTTGGGTGACGGAGGTCGAGCGAGTAGCCGCAGTGCGTGCGCTGCGGCTACTGGACACGCCGGACGAGGACCGCTTCGATCGGATAACCAGGATCGCTCAGCACCTGCTCCACGTGCCGATTGTGCTGGTGTCGCTGGTTGACCTCGATCGCGTGTGGTTCAAGTCCCATATCGGGCAGATCTCGCACGAGATCCCGCGCAGTGTGTCGTTCAGTGCGCACGCAGTGGCCGCCGGTGGGTTCTTCGAGGTGCCGGACGCGGCAGCCGACCCGCGGTTCGCGCGGAATCCGATGGTGATCGACAACCCGCATGTCCGCTTCTACGCGGGTTATCCGGTTGCGGCACCGTCTGGGCACCTGGTCGGCACGCTGTGCGTCATGGATCAGGTGCCGCGGCGGTTGACCGACCGGCAACGGGACGAGCTTCGCGACCTGGCCACCTGGGTCGGGCTTGAGTACACGGTCCTGCAGGCCACCACATGGGAGCAGGAGACCGACCGTGCTCGCCGTGATTTCGTGTCGGTGGTCAGCCACGAATTGCGGACTCCGCTGACCTCGATCCGCGGATCGCTGGAGTTGATCATGTCCGGGCGGTTCGGTGACCTGCCGCCGCAGGTGGGCCGGCTGGTTGGTATCGCGGCGACGAACACCGACCGGCTGGTCCGGCTGGCCCAGGATGTGGTGGACCTGCACCAGATGCAGCGCGGTCAACTACATCTGCGCCTCGGTGAGGTCGCGTTGCCGGAGGTCGTTGAACAGGCGGTGAATGCCGTTGACGATGTCGCCGCGCGCGCAGGTGTGCCGGTCAAGGTGTGCTGTTCGGATGTGGCCCGTGTGCTCGGCGACGCCGACCGGCTGGTCCAGGTGGTGACCAACCTGCTCGCCAACGCGGTGCGGGTATCAGCGCGGGGCGAGTCGGTCGTCGTGACGTGCGGGGTGACCGGCGCCAGGGCGCAGATCGCGGTCCGCGATCGCGGACCCGGCGTCCCGCAGGGCCAGTTGGACGAGATATTCGAGCCGTTCGTCCAGTTCGACCTGCCTGATCAGCGCCGGACCGGGAGCGCTGGGCTTGGCCTCGCTATCGCACGGGGGATCGTTGAAGCGCACGGTGGCGGCATCGGCGCTCGACCGGCTGAGGGTGGGGGCAGCATTTTCGAGCTGTCGCTGCCGGTCGACGGCCCGGTGGTCGAGCGACCCTGGTGGTAGCCGCTACCACCCCAGGAAACCGGCGAGCTGGTGGCCGATGTTCAGCGGGTCGAACGGCTTGAGCAGCACCGCGGTCGCGCCGACGGCACACAGCCGGGCGCTGATCGCTGGGTCGGCGGACGCGGTCACGAAGACGACGGGCAGCGCCGCAGTGCGTGGATCGGCTCGGATCGCGGCGAGCACCTCCCAGCCGTCCATCATCGGCATCTCGACGTCGAGCAGCACGGCATCGAGCTCAGCGGACCGGCAGATCTCCAGCGCCTGAACGCCCGTCGTGACCGCGCGCACGTCCCAGCCGTTGCAGGCGGTCAGGCTCAATGCCAGCACTTCCACGATGTCCGGGTCGTCGTCGACGACCAGCACCCTCATGACCTGTTCCGTGGGGTGATCCGATAGCCGATGCCGCGGACCGTGGTGATCATCTCCGCCTGCCCCGCCGCGCTGAGTTTGTGCCGCAGGTTGGACATGTGAACGTCGACGGCATGGTCGTCGGCCAGCCAGGAGCCACCCCAGGCCCGCTCCCGCAACTGATCGCGGGTCCGCACGTGACGCACGTTTTCCGTCAGGGCGGCCAGTAGTTCGAACTCGATCTTCGTCAGCTCGATCGGCGCACCGTCGACGCGCACCTCGCGGGCTTTCATGTCGATGTCGAGCGGGCCCAGGGTTCGCTGCTCGTCGTCGGCCAGGCCGCTGCGACGGCCGTCGGACGCCAGGTCAGGGGGTCTGCGCAGCATCGCTTGGATCCGAGCGACCAGCTCACGTGGCGAAAAGGGTTTGGTCAGGTAGTCGTCGGCGCCGACCGATAGCCCGACGAGCTTGTCCACCTCCTCCGCGCGGCCGGTCAGCATGATCACGTACGCGCTCGAGAACTGCCGCAGCCGCCGGCAAACTTCCAGTCCGTCCGGCCCGGGGATGTTCAGGTCGAGCAGCACGACGTCGGGCGCCCACTCCCGTGCTTCGGCCAGGGCACGGTCGCCATCGTCCACCGCGAGAACCTCCAGCCCTGCGTCTCCGAGCGCCAGCTCGATCACGTACCTGATTTCCGGGTTGTCCTCGACTACGAGGACCTTCACTGGTTTGCTCATACCTCGAATTGTGCGCGTCTGGCTACGGAGCGCCACCGCGAGCACCGCGCTCACCTCGCCGTTCGCCACAACGCCCGCTTGGTCGCGACCAGCAAGGCGCCGCCGATGAGCACGATCACGGCGATACGCACTGGGAGCAGACGGGCGGCCAGGACTGCTTCACCGACCCAGGGGATGCTGCCGGTGACCTTCGGAACGACTTCGGAGGTGATGCGTAGTTCCGCCGGTTCGGCCGCCTGGTTCGCATCGCCCTTGGTACGCACCACCAGCTGGTCCTGGTCTGTTCGCACGGATATGACACGGTGGGCGTACCGCTCGCCCGGTGTGTCCGGGCGGGGCAGCACCACAACGTCGCCGACCTTGATGTCCGTCACCGGCACCTCACGGGTCAGCAGCAATTCGCCCGGCGCGAACGCTGGTTGCATACTCGGTGACAGCACGGGCGCGAACCCGATCTTCAATGCCACGACCGACACGGCCAGCGCGACCATCACCAGGACGGCGACACCGAGGACCACATTGGTGACCACGTGCAGCGCGCGATGGAGCCGCCCGCGACTCTGCCGGTGCCTGCTGTGCGCTGGTGGGACGGTGGCGGTGCTCATCGGGATGCTCCTACGCGAACGTCGTTGTGGCGGCGCGGACATTGGTCCGGGCCACGGAGATCGACAAGCTGCCGGTGAAGGCGACGCTCAGGCCGGTCGGCTTGAGCCGCACGCTCAGCACGGCATTGGGTTGGGCCGGCGCGATGGCGGCCGTGGCGCCCGCTGTGGCGGTGCTGTCCAGCACCACTGTGCTACCGGCGCAGGTGCCCGCGCCCGCTGTCGTCCAGGTCGCGCCGGAACACGCCTCGGCCACCAGGCTGCCGACCGACAATCCAGTGGCCGTCACCGTGTAGCTCGCCGTACCCAGCACAAGCGTGCCGGTGTTGGTGACGGTGCCGAATCTCGGTGTGCCGTCGACGGCTCCCCACGATCCCGACAGCATTCCACCCGTGACCGGCGCGTTGGGGTTGACCGCTCCCGTGCCACCCCATCGTCCAGACGAGGTCGAGATCGCAGGGCCGGGGGCTTTGGCGTTGCTGCCGGCCCACGCCACCGGCGCCACAACCAGCAGCGCCACCAGCGTGGCGGCGACCGCCCCGGTGCGCCCGGCGGGATGGAACATGGCAGTCCTCCAGGAAAGAGGCCAGGGCCGGCTCGACTGCCGACCCTGACACGTGACGTCAGGAGTTGGTGAGTGTCGCCGTGCGCTGTGCCTCGGCGAAGGTGTAGGTGAGGAAGGCGCTCAGGCCCTGGATCGTGTTGGTCGGCAGCGTGCCGTTGATCGCGACCTCGGCCTGGTCGGGCAGTTGCACGGAGACCTGCAGGTGCTGCACGGCACTCGCCGTGAACACGCCGGAACCGACAGCGACCGGAGTGGTGCTCAGGGCGCTGAGCACGGTGGAGGCCATCACGACCGCCGGTGTGCCCGTGCACACCCCTGTCGTCGGCGCCCAACTGCCTGAGCAACTCGTGATAGTGACATGCAGTGCCTTCGTCGTCACGCCACCGCTACCATCGGTGATCAGAGCCGGTGACCCAGTCGCGGCGACCTGAAGGGTCAGCGCCTGGGCGTCCAGCGTGCCCCCGTTGGTCAGGTTGACGTAGCGGTTGACCACATCGCCGGGAGCGATGTTCGTAATGGGCTGGCTGAACCCCACGCCGTTGTCGGCCATCGTGAGTTCGAGTGTGCCTGTGGTTACTTGTTGCGGGGTGGTGTTGAATGCCGTGGCCGACAGGATCGCCCACACACCCGCTCCTACCATGACGAGAACAGCACCACCGATCGCGGCCAACGCGAGCGGGCGACGTACGGACCTGCGACGCCCCTGGGGCCGGATACCTACCATGATCTTGCTCCTCACCTGCAGTAACCCCGCTGCATGCGGCGCTGACAGGCACGACGATCCAGCCCGCACCTCTGGAGGCGGTCGGCCGAACCTCAAGCTTGTCTCAGGACGACTAGTGAGGCGAGTTTCTTCCGAATATGTCGACATCTTCGGAAGCGAGGAGCTGGAAAAGTTGTGGACATATTCGGAAGCGGGTCAGCATTCGATGACGTTGACGGCTAGGCCGCCGCGTGAGGTTTCCTTGTACTTGACGCTCATGTCGGCGCCGGTTTCCCGCATGGTCTTGATGGCCTTGTCCAGGGTGACGATGTGGCTGCCGTCGCCGCGCATCGCCATCCGGGCGGCGTGAATCGCCTTGGACGCGCCGACGGCGTTGCGTTCGATGCAGGGAATCTGCACCAAGCCGCCGACAGGGTCACAGGTGAGGCCCAGGTGGTGTTCGACGCCGATTTCCGCGGCATTTTCCACCTGTTCAGGTGAGCCGCCGAGGATTTCGGTGAGTCCGGCGGCAGCCATCGCGCAGGCAGAGCCGACCTCGCCCTGGCAGCCCACTTCGGCGCCCGAGATCGACCCGGTCTGCTTCAGGATCGAGCCCAGGGCGCCGGCCGTGAGCAGGAAAGTCACGATGCCATCGTCGTTCGCGCCGCGGATGAACCGCTGGTAGTAGTGCAGGACCGCGGGGATGATCCCGGCGGCGCCGTTGGTGGGCGCGGTGACCACTCGCCCACCCGCGGCGTTTTCCTCGTTGACGGCGAGCGCGTAGAGGCTCACCCAGTCCATCGCGTACAGCGGGTCGCCGATGCCGTCTTCGGCCAGCAGCTTCCTGTGCAGCGCCCGCGCCCGCCGCGGCACCTTCAGTCCGCCGGGCAGCACACCGGAGTGTTCGCAGCCGTTGTGCACGCACTCGACCATGACCTGCCAGATATCCAGCAGCCCAGAATGGACCTCGTCGCGAGTACGCCACGAAAGCTCGTTGAGCATCATGATCTCGCTGACCGGCAGCCCTGTCGCCGCGCAGTGCGCGAGTAGGTCACCGCCGGTCCGGAACGGGTACGGCAGCGGCGTGCTGTCTTCGACGATAACCGGTTCGTTCTCGTAGGTCTCGTCCCTGACGAACCCACCACCGACCGAGTAGTACGTGCGCTCCCGCACGATCGCGCCGTCGGCGTCGTACGCGCAGAACGTCATGCCGTTCGGGTGCGCGGGCAACGACTTCCGCCGGTGCATCTTGAGGTCGCTGTCCTCGTCGAAGCCGATTTCGTGCTCACCGCGCAGTTTCAGCCGGCCCGATTCCCGAATCGCCGCGACCTTGTCGGCCACTGTCTCGGTGTCGATCAGCTCCGGGCGTTCGCCGGACAGGCCGAGCAGCACCGCTTTGTTGCTGCCGTGGCCGTGCCCGGTCGCGCCGAGCGAGCCGAAAAGCTCGGCGCGAACCCGGGTTGTCGTGGCCAAAGCGCCTTCGTCAGCCAACCCGTCGACGAAGGTTCGCGCCGCCCGCATGGGGCCGACGGTGTGCGAACTGGACGGGCCGATGCCGATGGAAAACAGGTCGAAGACGCTGATGGCCATGACGCTCTACTTCGCGAGCCTGGCGAGTACGGAGCTGGCTTCTTGAGCGGCGGCGCCCTCGACGACCAAGTGCGACAGGTTGTCGGGCAGCGTCTCGCCGCGGTGAGCCTTCGTCTGCGCGTACAGGCGTCCCGCGCGGTAGGATGAGCGGACCAACGGCCCCGCCATGACACCCGCGAAGCCCATCGCCTCTGCGGCCTTCGAGTGCTCCACGAACTCCTCCGGCTTGACCCAGCGGTCCACCGGGTGGTGCCGGGGAGAGGGCCGCAGGTACTGCGTGATCGTCAGGATTTCGCAGCCCGCGTCGACCAGATCCTGCATCGCCGGAGCGACCTCATCCGGAGTCTCCCCCATACCCAGGATCAGGTTCGACTTCGTCACGAGCCCCGCCTCACGCGCCGCGGTGATCACCGACAACGACCGCGCGTAGCGGAAACCGGGCCGGATCCGCTTGAAGATCCGCGGAACCGTCTCGACGTTGTGCGCCAGCACCTCGGGCCTAGACGAGAAGACTTCCGCCATCTGCTCGGGGTCCGCGTTGAAGTCCGGGATCAGCAGCTCAACACCGGTACCCGGGTTCAACTCATGAATCTGGCGAACGGTCTCGGCGTAGAGCCACGCGCCGCCGTCATCCAAATCGTCACGGGCAACACCGGTGACAGTCGAGTAGCGCAGACCCATCGCCTGCACCGACTCCGCGACCTTGCGCGGCTCGGCGCGATCCAGCGCATCCGGCTTACCCGTATCGATCTGGCAGAAATCACACCTTCGAGTGCACTGACTACCCCCGATGAGGAA
>JAVXWP010000026.1:0-75116 GCA_032230695.1 Actinomycetota bacterium
AGGGCCTCGTCGACGGCCGCTACCAGTGGATCGTCTTCACCTCCACCAACGCGGTCCGCGCGGTGTGGGAGAAGTTCGAGGAGTTCGGGCTCGACGCCCGCGCGTTCTCGGGCGTGAAGATCGCCTGTGTCGGCGAGTCGACCGCGGCCAAGGTTCGCTCGTTCGGCATCATCCCCGAGCTCGTGCCCGAGGGTGAGCAGTCGAGCGAGGGCCTGCTGGCCGAGTTCCCGCCGTACGACGACGTGCTCGACCCGGTCGACCGCGTGCTCCTGCCGCGCGCCGACATCGCCACCGAGACCCTGTCGGCAGGCCTGCGTGATCGCGGCTGGGAAATCGACGACGTCACGGCCTACCGCACCGTCCGGGCCGCCCCGCCGCCCGCCGACACCCGCGAGATGATCAAGACCGGTGGCTTCGACGCGGTCTGTTTCACCTCGTCCTCGACCGTGCGGAACCTCGTCGGCATCGCCGGCAAGCCGCACACCCGCACGCTGGTCGCGTGCATCGGCCCGAAGACCGCGGAAACCGCCGTGGAATTCGGGCTCCGGGTCGACGTCCAGCCCGAAACGGCCGACGTCCCGCACCTGGTCGACGCGCTCGCCGAGCACGCCGCCCGGCTTCGCGCCGAGGGCACCCTGCCCCCGCCCCGAAAAGCAAAACGAGCCCGCCGCTCGTAGCTCCAACGGTCCGTGAAGGCCTCCTTCCCAGCGTCTGGCGCAGGGAAGGAGGCCTTCACGGCGTTTGGGCGCGCAGGAGTACCTTCGTAAGAGTGTTTCCTGAGCATCGTCCTCGCAGGCTCCGCACCACCCCGGCCATGCGCCGGCTGGTAGGTGAGACAACGCTGCGGCCGCGCCAGCTGGTCCTCCCCATGTTCGTCGCGGAGGGCGCCGACGCGCCGCGTCCGATCAAGAGCATGCCGGGTGTCGTCCAGCACACGCGTGACTCGCTGCGTAAGGCCGCTGTCGACGCGGTGCGCTCGGGTGTCGGCGGCCTGATGCTCTTCGGCGTCCCGGAGACCAGGGACGCGGTCGGTTCCGGGGCCACCGACGAGAACGGCATCCTCAACGTCGCCTTGCGAGATCTGAAGGCCGAGCTCGGCGACGAGACCGTCTTGATGGCGGACACGTGCCTCGACGAGTTCACCGACCACGGCCACTGCGGTGTGCTCGACGCCGACGGCGGCGTGGACAACGACGCCACCCTGCGCGTCTACGCCGAGATGGCCGTGGCGCAGGCGGAATCCGGCGCGCACCTGCTCGGGCCGAGCGGCATGATGGACGGCCAGGTCGCCGCTATCCGTCAGGCACTCGACGTGGCAGGTCTCGTCGACACGGGAATCCTCGCCTACTCCGCGAAGTACGCCAGCGCATTCTACGGACCGTTCCGTGAGGCCGTCGATTCGCAGCTCAAGGGCGATCGCAAGACGTATCAGCAGGATCCGGGCAATGCGCGCGAAGCGTTGCGAGAGATCGAACTGGACGTCGCCGAGGGCGCGGACATGATCATGATCAAGCCCGCACTGTCCTATCTGGACGTGCTGCGCGCCGCGGCGGACGTCTCCCCGGTCCCGGTGGCGGCGTACAACATCTCCGGCGAGTACGCGATGGTCGAGGCCGCCGCGGCGAACGGCTGGCTCGAGCGCGAGCGCACGATTCTCGAGGTTCTCACCTCGATCCGCCGCGCGGGCGCCGACATGATCCTCACTTATTGGGCGGCGGAAGCCACCGCGTGGCTGGACTAAAGCAGCGCAGCGGATTTAGCCGCAGCGCGAAGCGTTTCCGTTGAGGCCGATGGTGGGAGACGGGTGGGCTAGAGTTCCTGCGGTGACCGAGGAGAGCAACGACGCAGATCAGACGGACGACGAGCGCCGCGCGGCGGGTCTTTCGCCCAACGCGCTCCCGCCGGGTGAGCCCAGCCCTGGTTCCTTCGCGCCGCTAGAGGTGAAGGTTTCGTTCTGGCTGTGGATCACCGCCGGGGTCGTCTACGTCGTGGGCTACGTCATCTTCCTGATGAACAAGCAGGAGATCATCGACACGCTCGTCAAGGGCAACACCGACCCGAAGATCACCCGCGAGACGATCTCGTCGAGTGTCACCACGCTGCTCTGGATGCTGGTCATCGGCGCTGTCGTGTTCGCGATCCTGTTCGCGCTGTTCGCGTACAAGGCCAGGGAAGGCACGCGTTCGGCGCGCACGATCCTCGCCGTGCTGGTCGTCCTGGTCGTGCTGTTCCAGTTCCTGTTGCAGCTGTTCAGCCTGGTCACGCTGTTCGGTGTGCTCATCGCGTTCTTCGCGCTCGCCTTGCTCTTCTGGCCGAGTGTGCGGGACTACTTCCCGAAGGTCGGCCGCAAGCTGCCATGACCGAACAGCCCGAGCTCGAAGCCTCCACGGTCTACCGCGAACCGGGAGTTCGCTGGGCCGCGGTGCTGTGGGGGCCGCTGTTCGCGCTCATCGGGTACCTGACGGAGTTGCTCACCGCGGGCCCGCGACACGGCGTCGGCTGGTTCCTGGTGGGTATCGGGCTGTTCGCGATCACCGCGCCCTGGGTCCAGGCGCGCCGGAGGTTCATGTCCGTCAAGCTCACCCGCGCCGCGCTTTGGCAGGGCCGCGAGGCGCTGGAGGTCAAGCGGATCGCGGAGGTGACCGGCGTCGGTGCTCCCGTCGGCGCCCGCGTGCTCGGTGGCGGCTGGTCCGTGCCGAGGAAGTACGACGAACTGCCGCTGAAACTCGACGACGGCACCGTGGTGCTCGCTTGGGCACGGGATGTCCAGGCGTTGCAGGCCGCGTTGGCCCGCGTCGTCACGCCACCGAGGCCCTATTAGGGCGTATCACGAATCCCTCGAGCAGATCCACCAGATACGCCCTTAGTCATGAGAGGCTGCTCTACGTGATCGACCTACCACAGCCCACCGGTTCGCATCTTTGGCCGACCGAAGACCCGGGCGATCTTGCGCCGCTGCACCGCCCGCGGCGCGCATTCGTCGCGCTCGCCGAAGTCGTGGTTGCCGCGGTGATCGTCTGGCTGGCGTTCCTCTGCTGGAAAGCGAGCAGCGTCACACTCACGACCACTCTGACCGACGGTACCCGGCTGATCTCCACCCGTGATTTCGGCGGGCGGATCGCCGGCGCCATCGGGCTCGGTGTGCTGGCCGCGCTACTGATCGTCGACGCCGTCCGCCAACTCCTGCTCGCGACCCGCGTCCGGCCGAAGAAAGCAAAACGGCGATCCACAGGGCGCTCACAGCAAACTGCTAGCTGACTGCTAACCAGCCGGATAAATGTTGCCGCATGATGCGGCGTCGGACATGGGTAATAAACGGTGTGCTGGTCGTGCTGCTTGGCGGCGCGGGTTTCGGTATTTACCAAGCTTTTTCGCCTGCGGCGAGTACCGCGCAGGCGCAGTCACGTAGTTCGGCGGTGACGCGAAGTACGGTGACTGAAACGGTTTCCGCGGCAGGAACCGTTTCGAGTAGCTATTCCGGCAGCGCCGACTTCAGTGGCTCCGGAAAGGTGACAGCAATTAACGTTGCCGTCGGCGATGTGGTTACTGCTGGACAGAAACTGGCTACGCAGGACAATACCGTCGCCACCAAGCAGCTCGAGGTGGCCAACGCCAATCTGACTGTGGCGGAAGAGAACTTGACCGCCGGCGAAGCCGCACCGACCACCACCAGCACGTCCGGGAATTCGTCGAGCACGCAGACGACCAGCATCGCGTCGTTGCAGGCGAAAGTGGACCAGGCCGAACTCGATGTCGAGAACGCAAAGACGGCGTTGTCGGCCACGGTGCTGACCGCGCCGGGCGCGGGCACGGTCACCGCGATCAACGGCGCGGTGGGGCAGTCCACGGGGAGTGGCTCCTCCGGCCAGTCCGCGTCCGCGGCCAGTGGGCAGTCTTCCGGTTCGACTTCTTCGTCGACGTCGTCTTCGACGTCCACGAGCACAGGGTTCATCGTGCTCACGAACATGACCGACCTCGTGGTGAACACTTCGGTCGCGGAGATCGACGTCAGTAAGATCAAGACGGGCCAGAAGGCCACGGTGACCATCAACGCCCTGCCGAACGCGCCGGTACAGGCGACCGTCAGCAGCGTGGACCTGACCCCGACGACCAGTGGGAGCGTGGTTTCTTACGGCACCAAGCTCGCGCTGACCAGTCCGCCGGCGGGGTTGCGGCCGGGCCAGTCGGCCAGCGTGGTCATCACCGTCGCCGAAGCCGCCAACGTGCTGAGCGTGCCAGCGGCCGCCGTGCAGACGACCGGGAACACCAGCTCGGTCGTGGTGGAGGAGAACGGGCAGAACGTGACGCGCCCGGTGCAGGTCGGTATCCGCGGAGAGTCGACCGTCGAGATCACCTCCGGGCTGACCGAAGGGCAGCGTGTAGTGCTCACCGCCGCTTCGCCCGGTGCGACCACCGGGCGTACCGGAACCGGCGCGGCCGGTGGCCTCGGTGGCACGACCGGACTTACCGGCACCGGTACCGGCACGGGTGGCGCCGGTGGTCAGCGTCCGGCAGGCGGGGGCGGTGGCCGCGGATGAAGCCGGTCATCAAGGTCACCGGCCTGACGAAGACCTACGGTTTCGGTGACACCGCGGTGCATGCGTTGCGCGGGGTGAATCTCACGGTGTTGCCCGGGGAGTATGTCGCGATCATGGGTGCGTCCGGCTCCGGGAAGTCGACGCTGCTGAACATGCTCGGCTGCCTGGACGTGCCTACCTCGGGGGAGTACGAGCTTGACGGCTTCCCGGTCAGTGAACTCAACGAGCGTCAACTTTCCTTGCTGCGTAACAGGAAGATCGGTTTCATCTTCCAGTCGTTCAATCTCGTGCCGCGTACATCCGCGCTGTCCAATGTGGAGCTCCCTTTGGTCTACTCCGGACTGTCCCGGACTCCTCGTCGTACTCGCGCGCTAGCCGCGCTCGAAATGGTCGGCCTTTCCGAGCGTGCGAAGCATTTGCCGAACGAACTCTCCGGCGGCCAGCAGCAACGCGTCGCGGTGGCCCGCGCATTGGTCACCGGCCCGGCGATGCTGCTTGCCGACGAACCGACCGGGAACCTGGACAGGGCAAGCACGGCCGACGTGCTCGGCGTCTTCGACCGGCTCAACGCACTCGGCCGCACGGTCGTGATGATCACCCATGAGGACGAGGTGGCCGCGCACGCGCACCGCGTGATCCGGGTCGACGACGGGCTCATCGTGGCCGACGACCGGCGCTGGGTGGGAGTGGCGTGAACTTCCTGGAAATCATGCGGTTCGCCGTTCGTGGACTGACCGCGAACAAACTGCGCTCGGCGTTGACCACACTCGGCATCACGATCGGCGTGGCCGCGGTGATCCTGCTGGTGGCGGTCGGGAACGGCGCGTCGGCGTCCATCGCGGCGTCGATCCAGGGCCTGGGTACCAACGTGCTCAACGTTTCCGCTGCGCGCGGCGGCGGCCAGGGCGCGGTGACCCGTCCGCTCACCACTCAGGATGCGCATTCGCTCGTCGATCCGGTCGGCGCGCCGGACGTCAAGGCAGCGTCCCCGGTGGTGACCACCACGGCGACGGCGACCTATGGGCAGACCAGCTATGACATCTCCTCGGTCACCGGCACCGAGCCCGCCTACTTCGAGACCACGAACCGCGCGGTCGCCGACGGTTCGCTCTTCACCACCGATGACGTGACGGCGGCGCGGAAAGTGGTCGTTCTCGGACCGACCACGGCACAGTCGATCTTCGGCACCGCCGAGCCCGTCGGGAAGAATGTGCTGCTCAACAGCATCCAGTTCACCGTCGTCGGCGTGCTGGAGGCCAAGGGCGCGACCGGCACGCAGAACGCCGACGATGTCGCCATCGCGCCACTCACCGCGGTGCAGAACTCCCTTACCGGCTACGGAAACCTGAACCAGATCGCCGTCCAAGCCACCACGGCCGATTCGGTTTCCTTGGCGCAGGCAGAAGTTACCGCGATCCTCAACGCCCGCCACGGGATCAAGGCCGGCGGCACCGCCGACTACCAGATCCAGAACTCGGAACAACTCCTGGCGACGCGCACCGCTGCCACGGACACGTTCACCGTACTGCTCGGTGCGGTGGCCGCGATTTCCCTGCTGGTGGGCGGAATCGGTGTCACCAACATCATGCTGGTGACGGTGACCGAGCGGATCCGCGAAATCGGTATCCGCAAGGCCATCGGCGCGCCACGCGCGGCGATCCTCGGGCAGTTCCTCGCTGAAGCGACCATGCTGAGTTTGTTCGGCGGGCTGCTGGGTGTACTGATCGGCGTCGTCGGCAGCCGATTCACCATTGCCGGGATCGTGCCGGTCATCGTCCCGTCGTCGATCGTCCTCGCCTTCGCGGTTTCCGCGCTGATCGGCTTGTTCTTCGGCAGCTACCCGGCGAACCGGGCCGCCGCGCTTCGCCCGATCGAAGCACTCCGCCACGAATAGGAGCTTTTCCCATGTCCGAACCCACGCCCACCGCCGAACAGATCGTGGCCAGCCCGGCCAACGCTGGTGACCTGGAAAAAGAGATGAAACAGGTTGCCCAGCCGTTCGGGAAACTCACCCTCTGGCTCGGCGCGATCGTGGTCCTCGCCGTTGCTTTCGGCGGCGGCGTCTGGACCCACGCCGCGGTCGCGGGCACCAGCACCGCGGCCCCGGCCCGCGCCGGCGGTCAGCCGGCCCAGGCGACGGGGCAAGCCGGAGCCGGACGTCAGCAAGGCGCGGGCGGCGCCGCCGGCCGCGGCACGACCGGCACCATCGACCGTGTCGAGGGCTCCACGGTCTACGTGAAGACCCAGCAGGGGACCGAAGTCGCGGTGACCACCTCGGACACGACGACGGTCAGCGTCGCCACCCCCGGCGCGGTAGCCGACCTCAAGCCCGGCGCCACCGTCGTCGTCCAAGGCGCCACCGGCACTGACGGCAAGGTCACCGCCCAGGCCATCACCCAGTCGGCACCCCCCGCCGGCTGATCGCTGTGCCGTGAAGGCCCCTTCGATGGCGTCCCCACGCGAGGGACTCAGCGTCCCTCAAGGGAGCCTTCACGGCATGCGGAAGGCATGGTGGGGGCGCGATTTGCGAGACTGGGGCCTGTGACATCTGGAGTCGAACATTCCAAGGCATGGTTCGAGCGGGCGAAGGCGGCCACTCCGGGCGGGGTGAACTCGCCGGTCAGGGCGTTCAACTCGGTCGGTGGGACCCCACGGTTCATGGTGAGGGGCGAGGGCCCCTATCTGTGGGACGCCGATGACAACCGGTACGTCGACCTGGTGTCGTCGTGGGGGCCGATGATCCTCGGCCACGCGCATCCGGACGTCGTGCGGGCCGTGCAGGAGGCCGCTGTGTCGGGCCTCTCCTTCGGGACGCCGACGCGGGGTGAGGTCGAGCTCGCCGAGGAGATCATCGGGCGGGTCGACCCGGTTCAGCAGGTGCGGCTGGTCAACTCCGGCACCGAGGCGACGATGAGTGCCATCCGGCTCGCGCGCGGGTTCACCGGCCGGACGAAGATCATCAAGTTCGCCGGGTGTTACCACGGTCACGTCGACGCGTTGCTCGCCGAGGCGGGGTCCGGGCTGGCGACGCTGGGGCTGCCGACGTCGCCAGGGGTCACGGGCGCGCAGGCTGCCGACACGATCGTCCTGCCGTACAACGACCTCGAAGCCGTCCGGAGGTCCTTTGTGGACAATCCGGGCTCGATCGCGGCGATCATCACCGAGGCCGCGCCGGGCAACATGGGCGCGGTGGCACCGGTCGAGGGATTCAACGCCGGGCTCCGCGACATCGCGCGAGCCGACGGCGCATTGCTGATCATGGACGAGGTGATGACCGGGTTCCGCGTGTCGCGGTCCGGTTGGTACGGACTCGAAGGGGTCGCCGGCGACCTCTACACCTTCGGCAAGGTCATGTCCGGCGGGCTGCCGGCGGCGGCGTTCGGCGGCCGTGCGGACGTCATGGCGCGGCTGGCGCCGGGCGGGCCGGTTTACCAGGCCGGGACGCTGTCGGGGAACCCCGTCGCCGTGGCCGCTGGGCTCGCGACGCTCAAGGCTGCCGACGAGGGCGTGTATCGCCAGCTGGACGTCAACTCCCAGCGACTGGGCGCGCTCTTCCGCGAGTCGCTCACCGCGGCCGGGGTCGCGCACACCGTGCAGTTCGCGGGCAACCTGGTCAGCGTGTTCTTCAGCGAGGACCCGGTGACCGACTATCCGGGTGCACAGGCCGCCGAGACCTGGCGGTTCCCGCGGTTCTTCCATGCACTGCTCGACGCCGGCGTCTACCCGCCGCCGAGCGCGTACGAAGCGTGGTTCGTCAACGCGGCCATGGATGACGCCGCGTTCGACGTCATCGAAAAGGCACTGCCCGAAGCTGCTCGCTCGGCGGCCGCGGCGGTCAAGCCGTGACCACGATCGTGCATATGCTGCGGCATGGCGAAGTTCACAACCCCGGCAAGATCCTGTACGGCCGGCTGGAGGGCTACCGGCTCTCCGAGCGCGGGCAGCGGCAGGCGCTGACCGTTGCGGAGGCCGTTGCCGGGCACGACATCGTGCACGTCGTCGCCTCCCCGCTGCAGCGGGCGCAGGAGACAGCGGCGCCGATCGCCGGGGCCCACCGCCTCGACATCACCACCGACGACAGGCTCATCGAGGCCGGTAACCAGTTCGAGGGCCTCCGCGTCGCGGTCGGCGACGGCGCGCTGCGGCAGCCGAAGCACTGGGCGAAGATGCGCGACCCGTTCACGCCGTCGTGGGGTGAGCCGTACGTCGAGATCGCGCACCGCATGCTCGGCGCGGTGTACCGGGCGCGCGCGGCGGCCGACGGCCACGAGGCGTTGTGCGTCTCACACCAGCTGCCGATCTGGACTCTCCGGCGGTTCCTGGAGGCGAAGCGACTGTGGCACGACCCGCGCAAGCGGCAATGCTCACTCGCGTCGCTGACAAGTCTCGTTTTCGAGGGCGAAGAGCTCGTGGACATCGTCTACAGCGAGCCCGCGGGCTCGACGGATCCGAAGGTGACGGGCGCGTGAGGCGAACGCTGGCCCTCGCGTTGGCGGCGATGTTGGCCGTCACGGGCTGCTCCACCGGCAAGGACGCCGTTTCGCAGGGCAGCAGCTTCTCGTTCGTGGCACCCGGCGGCAAGGTCGACATCACCTACGACCTTCCCAATCGCCAGCCCGCGCCCACGATGTCGGGCGACGACCTGATGAACGAGGGCAAGAAGATCGGGCTCGAGGACTTCCCCGGCAAGGTCGTCGTGCTCAATCTCTGGGGCCAGTGGTGTGGTCCGTGCCGTACCGAGGCGCCGGAGATGGAGAAGGTTTACCAGCAGACAGCCGCGTCCGGGGTGCAGGTGCTCGGCCTCGACGTCCGTGACGACTCCCGCGCCGCGCCGCAGGACTTCATGCGCAACCGCGGCCTCACGTACCCGTCGATCTGGGACCCGTCCGGCCGTGTCCTTCTGCAGCTTTCCGGCTACCCGCGCAACATCATCCCGTCGACGCTCGTGCTCGACAAGCAGCACCGCGTCGCCGCGGTCTTCCTGCGCGAACTACTCGCGACCGACCTGCTGCCGACAGTCCAGCGCCTGTCCGCGGAGCCGTGATCTGCGCGCACAGACTGCACTTGAGCGTGGGTCGGTCCGCCTCACAAGGAGCTCACTGCCTACCCTGGCCAGGGTGAACTCCGTGATGGCACTGGCGACCTCTGGTCCACTGGTGCTGGCGGCGGCGGTCGCCCTGCTGGCCGGCGCGATCTCGTTCGCCTCGCCGTGTGTGGTTCCGCTGGTCCCCGGCTATCTCGCGTACCTCGCCGCCTTGGTCGGATCGGACGCCCCAGCGGTCAGCGCCGACGAAGAACGTAAGAAGGGCCGTTTCGCCGTTGTCGGGGCCGCGGGCCTGTTCGTCCTCGGCTTCACCGTGGTGTTCGTCGCGGGACTGGGCACCCTGGTCTGGCTCGCCGACACGCTGCTGCTCAACCAGGAACTGCTCCAGCGCATCGGCGGCGTGCTGACCATCGGCATGGCGCTGGTCTTCCTCGGCTGGATTCCCGGCCTGCAGCGGGAATTCCGGTCACACCGGGTCCCCCGCGGCGGGCTCTGGGGCGCACCGGTGCTCGGCGCGGTGTTCGGCCTCGGCTGGACGCCGTGCATCGGCCCGACGCTGTCCGGCGTCACGGCGATGGCCACCGCGACCGGCGGCGACGCCGTCCGCGGATATGTCCTCATCCTCATCTACTGCCTCGGCCTCGGCCTGCCGTTCCTTCTCATCGCGGTGGGCGCGCGCTGGGCCGTGCGCGCGACCGACTGGCTACGCCGCAACGGCCGTCGCGTGCAGATCTTCGGCGGCGCGCTCCTCATGGTGGTCGGCATCCTGCTCGTCACGGGCCTCTGGACCGAGTTGGTCGGCTGGCTGCGCGACGCGTTCATCTCCGACGTCAGGTTGCCGATATGACGACTACCGCAGCGCCTCCCGAGCCCAAGAAGCCGTACCGGAACTCGCCGCTCAGGCGTGCGCTGGCGTTCGCCCGCAACACCTGGCGCGGCCTGACATCGATGCGCACCGCGCTCGTCCTGCTGTTCCTGCTGGCGCTCGCCGCGTTGCCCGGCGCGCTGCTGCCGCAGCGCAAACTGAACGCCCCGAAGACCGACGACTTCATCGCCACCCACGGCTGGTGGGGCGACCTGCTCGACAGGCTGCAGTTCTTCGAGGTCTATTCCAGCGTCTGGTTCTCCGCGATCTACCTGCTGCTGATGGTGTCGCTCGTCGGCTGCCTGGCGCCGCGCAGCTTCGAATACGTCAAGTCGATGCGCGCCAAACCCGTGCTGACCCCGCGAAACCTGTCCCGCATGCCGCATTACCGCCGGGCGGTCGTCGACACCCCGCCCGAGGACGTCCTCAAGGCCGCACACGCCCGGCTTTCCGGGTGGCGCCGCACGGAGCACGGCACCAGCATCAGCGCCGAGCGCGGCTACCTGCGTGAGACCGGCAACCTGATCTTCCACTTCGGCATGCTCGGCCTGATCGTCTTCTTCGCCCTCGGCGCGATGTTCAGCTATGAAGGCCAGGTCATCGTCCAGGCCAACGGCGGTCAATTCTGCAACGGCGGCATCTACAACTACGACTCGTTCGACGCCGGTTTGCAGATCGACGGCACGGAACTGAGCCCGTGGTGCGTCAAGGTCGACGACTTCAAGGCGCAGTACTCCGCCCTCGGCCAGCCGCAGAAGTACGAATCGTCGATCGAGTACCAGTCCGGCGCAGACCTCCAGACCGGCACTTGGCGGCCGTATCACTTGGAAGTCAACTCGCCGCTGCGAACCGCGGGTGACCGTATCTACCTGCTCGGCCACGGCTACTCGCCGATATTCACCGTGACCTACCCGGACGGCACCAGCCGCAGCTTGGCCACCCAGTGGCGTCCGGTCGACCAGGCGACGCTGCTGTCCGAGGGTGCGACGAAGTTCCCCGACCCACCGGGGATCACCGACGAGGCGACCCGTCGCACCAAACAACTCGCCATCACCGGTCTCTTCGCGCCGACGTCGTTCCTGCACGGCAACGTGCTCACCTCGTCCGGCCCGGAGCTGACCAAGCCCGGTGTCGCGATCGACGTCCTGCGCGGCGACATCGGCACCGATTCCGGGCGCGGGCAGTCGATCTTCGAGATCGACCAGTCACAGGTCGACAAGGGCGCGCTGAAGAAGGTCGCGCGGCAGAACCTCGACGTCGGGCAGGACCTGACGCTCGACGACGGCACCAAGATCCGCTTCGACGGCGTCCAGCAGTGGGTGTCGTTGCAGATTTCCCACGATCCGACCCAGGTTTTCGTGCTCGGTTTCGCAATCGCGATGTTTGTGGGCCTCTCGGGATCGCTGCTGGTCAAGCGCCGCCGGGTGTGGGTTCGGGTGACTCCGGCCGACGGCGAGGCAGGCGGTACCGTGATCGAGGTCGGCGGGCTGGCGCGCACCGATCAGGCGGGCTACGGCGAGGAGTTCGGCCGTATCGCCGAACAGCTGGTCTCCGGCAAGAAAGGGACTTGATTCATGCCGATCATCAACGAGTCGCTGTCACGGTTCAGCGACTGGTCCTACACGACGGCGACGGCGATTTACGTGCTGGCGCTGGTGTTCTTCCTGATCGAGCAGTCCTTCGGGGCCAAGGGGCGGCAAGCCGCGGAGCGGCAGAAGCAGCGCGTCCGTGAGCTCGCCGGCGCCGGTGGCCCGCCGGTCACCGAATACGGCACGCCGCACACTTACGGCACTCCGGTCACGCCGTCGCCGGGCGGCCGTGCGGAGCGGATCGGCAAGATGGGTGCCGCGCTGCTCGTGCTCGGTGTGCTCATGCACCTCGCCGCGCTGGTGCTTCGCGGTCTCGCGACCAGTCGTGTGCCGTGGGGCAACATGTACGAGTACGGCATGGCTGTGACCTTTGTCGCGATGGCCACCTGGCTCGTGGTGATCAAGAAGTTCGAGGTCCGGCACCTGTCGGGGTTCATGCTGCTGCCCGTCGTGATCCTGATGTTCATCAACGGCACGCTGTTGTACACGATCGCGGCGCCGGTCCAGCCCGCGTTGCAGTCGTACTGGCTGGTCATCCACGTCTCCGCGGCCGCGACCTCCGCCGGTCTGTTCCTCGTGCCCGGCGTCGCGAGCGTGCTCTACCTGTTCCGCTCGGCGCACGAGCGTGACTCGGCGAAGTTCCCGCGGTTCGCCGCCAAACTGCCGAGCGCGGACGTCCTCGACCGCATCGCCTACCGCACCACGATCATCGCGTTCCCGATCTTCACCTTCGGCGTGCTGTGCGGCGCGATCTGGGCGGAAGCCGCCTGGGGCCGGTTCTGGGGCTGGGATCCGAAGGAAACCGTCGCGTTCATCGCCTGGGTCATCTACGCCGCGTTCCTGCATTCGCGCGCGACGGCCGGCTGGCGTGGTACCCGGGCCGCGGTGATCAATGTCGTCGGCCTCTCCGCGACGGTGTTCAACTTGTTCTTCATCAACCTCGTCACCACAGGCTTGCACTCATACGCCGGGGTCGGCTGACACCGAGCGGTCTCCCCGACTACCGTCCCCATCACAGGCGGGAGTTGTTACGACGTTCCAGGAGGACCCCAGCGGTGACCGGACCCAACGACGAAAAGGCTCCAGAGCACCCCGAGCCCACCGGAGCTGAGCCCGCCGCCGAGCAGAATCCTGCGGCGTATTCCGACGATCGCACGGACTCGACGCCGCATCCGAACTCGGGCACTTACCAGGTTCCGACCAACCCCACTACCTCCGGGCCGCACCAGGTGCCGGTGAACCCGGCCGTTTCGGGCCCGTACCCGATCCCGGGAGCGCAGCAGCAGGCGTACTACTCCGAGGGCGCGCCTTCGGGCCCGCAGCAGCCCTCGCAGCAGCAGTATGCCCAGCAGTACGACCAGAACCTGCCGCCGCTGCAACCGCAGTACCCGCAGCAATACCCGCAGCAGGGCCAAATTCCGCTGCCGCAGCCGCAGCACGCGCGGCACACGCACGGCGGTGGCGTCGGCGACCTGTCCACCGCACACCTGGTGAAGCAGATCAAGCGGCGCCCGCAGTCCGGCTGGCGCAAAGCCGTCTACCTCGCGAGCGGAAAGCTGGTCAATCCGGGTGAGAGCCCGGCCGACACTCAGCGCCGCGAGCTGATCGCGCGGGTCAACCAGCCACTGCGCGGGTGCTACAAGATCGCGATGCTGAGCCTCAAGGGTGGTGTGGGCAAGACCACAACGACGACCACGCTGGGCTCGACGTTCGCGTCGCTGCGAGGGGACAGGGTCGTCGCCGTCGACGCGAACCCGGACCGCGGCACGCTGTCGCAGAAGATCCCGATCGAGACCACCGCCACTGTGCGTCACCTGCTGCGCGACGCGGACAAGATCACGCGCTACAGCGACGTCCGCTCGTACACCTCACAGGGCTCGAGCCGGCTGGAAATCCTCGCCAGCGAGCAGGACCCGGCCGTGTCCGAGGCGTTTTCCGAGGACGATTACCGGCGCGCGGTCAACCTGCTGGAGCACTTCTACAACATCGTGCTCACCGACTGCGGAACCGGCCTGATGCACTCCGCGATGAAGGGCGTCCTGGACGTCGCCGACGCGCTGGTCATTGTGTCTTCAGGCTCTGTCGACGGCGCTCGCAGCGCCTCGGCGACGCTCGACTGGCTCGAGGCGCACGGTTATGGCGACCTGGTCAAGCGCTCTGTCGCGGTGATCAACTCGGTGCGGCCCAAGGGCGGCTCGGTCGACCTGGACAAGCTCACGGCCCACTTCGGCGCGCGGGTGCGCGCGGTGTGCCGGATCCCGTTCGACCCGCACCTCGAAGAGGGCGCCGAGATCGAGCTCGACAGGCTGAACCCGGACACCAGGCTCGGCCTGCTCGAACTCGCCGCGACCGTGGCCGATGGGTTCGCTAGGTAAAGACCTACTTGGGGTCGGTCTCGTCGCGGTGCTTGCGCTGCTGCTCACCCAATTTGCGCAGGAAATCGGGGTCGTCATCGGGCGCGATCTGGGGTGGGTGTGATGCCACGCCTACTCTTTCGGCGCCGAAAGCCCGCCACAACAGTACGGCGATGGTGAGGCCACCGATCGCCGCGAGCAGGTAGATCATGCTCGCTCCCTTCCGTGTGCAGGCCGATTGCGTCCCCCGAGGTTAGCCCTTTTGTCGGTATTTGGGGTCACGGGGGCCGAGGCAGTCGCCGGACGACTTGGTGATTGCGATCGGAAGTTCGGCGAACTTCCGATCGTGACGACTAAGGGTCGGAAGCATCGCGGCCGGTGAGAACCGGTCGTGACACTCCCGACCCCGTAGTTCGGTTGTGGACGTTACTTCCGGGTGGGCTCACTTGCGTCGGTTGTGAGCTCCGCGAGGAGCTCGTTGACCTCGGACTCGCGGAACCGGCGATGCCCGCCCGGTGTCCGGATCGAGCCGATTCGGCCTGCAGTTGCCCACCGGGTCACCGTCTTCGGGTCGACTCGGAACAACGCGGCGACCTCACCTGGGGTGAGAAGTCGCCCTCCCATGGTCGCGGTCACTTTTCCGCCTCCTTCACGACTTCGCTGCTATACCGGAAGGCAGACAGGCCCTGTTGCCTGACGCGTCGGGTAGCGAACTCTCACAATCGTTGCATCTCACCCGCCAGGTACTCGAACGGTTGTCTTAGAGTAAAGAGCCCTTAAAGGGCAAAAGGTACATAGCGGCGTCGTCCTCACCCGCCAAAACGCCACCCCATAGTCGTTAATCCCCTGCTCCAGCCAGCGAAACCGCCGAAACCCGGTCACGCGGGCCCTTAGTCCGTAAAAGCCGTCACCGTGACTTACGGCCCGCCACGGCCGGAAGTCTTTACCTGCGCGCGCCCGCCGAAGGCCGAGTTCGCGGGAGCAGGGCGCCCCCTGACCACGCGAACTGGACGGAGCGCCTTTAGATTGAGCACGTGGACCAGCTCGACAGAAAGATCATCGCCGCGCTACGAGTCAACGGCCGAGCCTCCTACGCCGAACTCGGCCGCGTGGTAGGCCTTTCCGCGTCCTCAGTGCACGAACGCGTTGGCAAACTCGAGACCAACGGCGTCATCACCGGCTACCACGCCGTCGTGAACGCGAGCGCCGTCGGTCTGGGCGTAACCGCCCTCGTCGGCATCCAGCCCACTGACACGGCGACAGACGAAGACGTCGCCGCAGCTTTGGGTGAGCTCGACGAAGTCGAGAGTTGCTACGCCGTCGCAGGTGATGAAGCGTTCGTCGTCAAGGTGCGCGTCGCCACGGTCGACGACCTTGAGCGCTCCCTGGGACGACTCCGGCGGATCCCAGGCGTGGCCCGGACCCACACCACGGTCGTCCTTTCGACCAGATTCGAAGGTCGCGCCAACAATGCGGGGCTGGGCGACGGGCTCCAAGGTGGCGCGTAACCTGCGTTGGTGTGAGCTCTGAACGTTCCGGACATCTGGCCCGCGACTTGGTGATCTATGTGCTGGCGCGGTTCGTCATCGTCGCCGCTGTCGCCGTTGTGCTGGTGCTCTTCAACGTCCCGCTGCTGGTCGCGCTCGCCGTGGGGCTGGTCGTGGGCCTGCCGGTGGGCCTTCTCGCGCTGCGCCCGTTGAACGTCCGCGTGACCGCCGGTCTGGCCGAGCGGAACAAGAGCCGGGCGACAGAGCGCGCGAAGCTGCGGGCCCAGCTGCGCGGCGACTCGTGAGCCGCCTGCACAGCCGTGCCTGGGTACGCGAGGCCGTCCGGCTGCTCGAAGCCGATGCCAACCGCAGCGCCGACACTCATCTTCATGTCTTCCCGCTACCGCTCGACTGGGGTATCGATCTTTACCTGAAGGACGAGTCGGTCCACCCGACAGGCTCGCTCAAGCACCGCCTGGCGCGCTCTCTGCTGCTGTACGGCCTGGTGAACGGCCAGATTGGCCCGGACACCGTGCTCATCGAGGCGTCCAGTGGGTCCACCGCGGTCTCCGAGGCGTACTTCGCGCGCATGCTCGGTTTGAAGTTCGTCACAGTCGTGCCGCGCCGGACCAGTCCGGAGAAGATCGCGCTCATCGAGTTCTACGGCGGCACCTGCTACTTCGTCGACGCGCCGCCCGCGATGTACACCGAAGCCGAGCGGCTCGCGGCGGAGTGCAACGGGCACTACCTTGACCAGTTCACCTACGCCGAGCGGGCGACGGACTGGCGCGGCAACAACAACATCGCCAAGTCGGTCTACGCCCAGATGCGTGCCGAACGTCACCCGATCCCCACTTGGATCGTGGTCGGCGCGGGCACCGGCGGAACCAGCGCCACCTTCGGCCGATACGTGCGCTACAAGCGGCACACCACGAAGGTCGCCGTCGTCGACCCGGAGAACTCGTCGTTCTACGGCGCGTGGCAGACCGGCGCGCTCGACTACGCGACGGGCATGTCGTCGCGGATCGAAGGTATCGGCCGCCCGCGCGTCGAGCCGTCGTTCGTGCCCGGCGTGATCGACGAGGTGCTCCAGGTGCCCGACGCGGGCTCCCTGGCGGCCATCCGGCTGCTGCGCGAGCGGACCGGCCACTGGGCGGGCGGCTCGACCGGCACGAACCTCTACGGCGCTTTCCAGCTGATCGCCCGCATGCTCGAAGAAGGCCAGGCCGGCAGCGTCGTCACCCTGCTGTGCGACGGCGGCGAGCGCTACGCCAACACCTACTACAACGACTCGTGGCTCGCGGAACACAACCTCGACCTCGAGCCCTACACGGCCAAGTTCGAGGAGTTCCTCACCACCGGCAAGTTCGCCCCGGAGATCCTCCCGGAGTGACGCTTTTCAGAGCGCGAGACCCACTCCCGTCAGCACGGCCCAGGCGAGCATCGCAAGACCCGTGTCACGCAGTGCCGGGATGAGCTCGCGGCCGACCTTCTTGCCCGCGACGGCCTTCACCGAGTTGATCAGCAGCGGCGCGCACAGCAGGCCGACCAGCAGGATCGGGTGCCGGATGCCCAGCAGCACGCTCACCGCGAACGGGACCGTCACCAGCGCCAGGTAAAGCCGCCGCGTGCCGGAGTCGCCGAGCCGGGTCGCCAGGGTGCGCTTGCCCGATTCGACGTCGGTCGGGATGTCGCGCAGGTTGTTGGCGGTGAGCACCCCGGTCGAGAAGCAGCCGACGGCGATCGCGCAGCCGAGGGCTTCCCCGCTGATGCGCCCGGCCTGGACGTAGACCGTCCCGAGCACGCTCGCGAGGCCGAAGAAGACGAACACCGCGATCTCGCCGAAACCGTAGTAGCCGTAAGGCTTTTTACCGCCGGTGTAGAACCACGCGCCGAGGATGCAAACGGCGCCCATCGCGAGCAGCCACCAGTAGCCGGTGACAGCGACGAGCACCAGCCCGACGACTCCGGCGATCCCCAGCGAGGTCAGCGCGGCGGCGAGGACGGCCTTCGGCTTCGCGGTGCCGGAGCCGACCAGGCGCAGCGGGCCGACGCGGTTTTCGTCGGTGCCGCGGATGCCGTCGGAGTAGTCGTTGGCGTAGTTCACGCCGATGATCAGGGCCAGCGCGACCAGCAGCGCCAGCAGGGACCGCCACCACGAGAACGCGTCGAGTGCGGCCGCCGCACCCACTCCGGCCAGTACCGGGGCCACGGCGTTGGGCAACGTCCGCGGGCGGGCCCCCTCGATCCACTGACTCACTGTCGCCATGACGATCATTGTTGTGGACCGTCCCGACGGCTCAGCAGGCGGTCGGGGCAAAACCGATCGCGACGTGGGCGGCGGGCGCGTATTTGCCGGGCGCGAGGCGGTACCAGCGGTCGGAGCTGCCGCGTGGGCCGTCGGCCTGCTCGCCGGTCAGTTCGCATTCGATGCGGACCTGCGCGCCCTGCGCGGCCATTCCGGCCTGCGCGGCCGAGAGTTCGGGGCCGGTGCGGACGTTCAAGACCTGGCCTGTCGTGCCGACCGTGCCCCAGGCCCCCGAGCCGCTCCACTGGAAGGTCACGTTGACGTAGGCGTTGCCGGTCAACTGCAGGCCGTCCCAGAAGGCGCCGTCGGCGAGGTCGATCGCGGCGGGGTTGCGCACCTTGCGGCCGAACTGGTCGAGCCCGCCGTTGTAGCCCTCGGAGTAGGCGGCCTGGGCCTGTGGCTTGCCCTGCGGGAGGTCCGTCCACGACTGGCGGTCGGCGTTCCAGTAGTCGTCCTTGGTGTTCCAGGGGCCGACGTCCCACACGGGTGCCCATTCGCAGCGTGAGCCGCTCAGCGTGCAGACCCGCGCGGTGTAATCGCCGCCACCGGCCTTCGAGAGGCCTCGGCGCGACGGCAGAGCGACGAAGTGGTCTCGCGGGGTGATGACATGCCCGTTCGCGGTGGTGCCGCCGACGAGGCCTTCCCTGGTCGCGAAGACGGTATAGGTGTTGCCCGCTTCGAAACTCATGCTCCTGGACGAGTCCGGACGGTCGACGTTCCACGCGGTGAGGTCGATCGAGCGCACGATCGGGCCTGCCGTCCGGACCAGGCGCGTCTGCACCGAGCGCGTGCTTTCCGGCAGCACCGCGAAGGTGCCCGGCGTGATTTCGAACCATTCCGACCAGGTGCCGTCAGCGCGCAGGCCACGGACATCGGCGGCGGCTAGCGTGCCATCCGGGATCGTGGCGTCCAGCGTCGCGTAGACGGTGTTGACCGCGGACGGGAGCGGGTAGGCGTCGAACTCGGTGATCGCCGTTCGGCCGGTGCTCACGTCTGCCGGTGTCCCGATCCGCAGCGCGCCGGCGTCGGCGTTGATGGACCACGTCAGCGTGCCGCTGTCGGGCATTGCCGATGGGTCGGCCCACATGGCCGGGGCCACTACGGACAGGCCGATCGTGACCGCGGCGAAAGCGATTCCCCTGCTCATCGAGCGTGACATGGGACGAGCCAAAGTCACCCTTGGTGATCTGTCAACCAACCACTACCGATCAGTGGGAAATTTCCGACGTTAGTAGTAGATATTTGACCCCGGCGCGGTCGATTTTGCCTGGTCCCCGAAGTGGCAACGCCGACGCGAACTCGATCCGCTTCGGCGTCGACGCGGCTCCCAGCTCTTCACGGACCGCCGCTCGCAAACTTTCGGCGTCAGGCGGCGTCTCTCCTGCGACCACCAAGGCGACGACGGCCTCGCCCCACTGCGGATCCGGCAACCCCACGACACAGGCTTCCCGAACTCCGGATTGGCTGGTCAGCACCCGTTCGATCGCCGCCGCGGCCACCTTCACCCCGCCGGTGTTGATCATGTCGTCGATGCGTCCCAGCACCTCAAGTCGCCCGTCAGAGTGGAGCTGCCCCCGATCGGAGGTCAAAAAGCGCCCGTCGACGAACGACTCCGCGGTCAGCTCAGGCTGCAACCGATACCCCTGCGCCAGCACACTCCCGGCCACCGCGATCCGCCCGTCGTCCCCGAGCTCAATGCGCACCCCGTCCAGCGGAACCCCGTCGTACACACACCCGCTGGCCGTCTCGCTCATGCCGTACGCGGGAACGATCGACACGCCCGCGTCAGCGGCCCGTTCGCGCAACGTCGCAGACGTCGCCGCCGCCCCCACCACAATCGCGTCAAACGCCTTCGCCGCCGACAGCCCGTCCCCACCAGCGTCCAGCAACCGAGCCAACTGCGTAGGCACCAACGCCGTGTAAAACGGCCCCTCGCCAGCTAAAACAGGCTTCGCCGCCGCCGCGAAATCCGCCGCCCGAAACCCACCCTCAACCATCACCGCAGGCTCGGTTCCTGCCACCAACGACCGCACCAGCACCTGCAACCCACCGATGTACTGCGCCGGCGTCGCCAACAACCACCGCCCAGCCCCGCCGAGCCGCCGATGCGTCGCCTCGGCGGACGCCACCAACGCCCCCGCCGACAGCAACACCCCCTTCGGCTCCCCCGAAGACCCGGACGTCGCCACCACCACCGCCGTCCCAGCCTCGACAGGCTCGTCAGGCCTCATCGCCTCCCGCAATGCCTCCGAGCCCTCAACCAGGGGCAACACCGCCGCCCCGCCCTCCAACGCGTCCCCCAACGCGCGACTCAGCTCCCGAACGGCCCCGACCCCACCATCCAGCCAAACCTCACGCACGCTCCACCTCCAAAATTAGTCGCCGCCCTCAGCCCGCTGGAGGTGAGTGGCCGGCCTCTGGCTTGTACGGCTCAAAGCTGCTTGGTTACGGTCAGAGGCACGGCTAGAAGCCTGTGTTTATTGGCAGGCGCGCCATCAGGTTTGCGTGACCAGGGCGTGGCATGGCGAGGTACGGCAAGACTGGCCCCGGGGGCGCCCTGCTCCCGCAAACCTGGCCTTCGGCGAGCGCGCGCGGTGAAGACTCCCGCCCGTTGGGCGGACGTGAGTCGCTGTGTCTGGGTCTACGGATCTCACCTCAGTAGTAGTAAGGGAAGTTCGTCCAGTCAGGATCCCGCTTCTCCAAAAACGCGTCCCGCCCCTCAACAGCCTCATCCTGCATGTACGCCAGCCTTGTAGCCTCCCCGGCAAACAGCTGCTGGCCGGGCAACCCGTCATCCGTCAGGTTGAACGCGTACTTCAGCATCCGCTGAGCGGTCGGTGACTTCCCGTTGACCGCCCAAGCCCACTCCAACGCCTCGGTTTCCAGCTCGGCATGCGGTACGGCAGCGTTGACCGCCCCCATAGCCTGCATCTGCTCAGCCGTGTACGCCTTCCCGAGGAAGAAGATCTCCCGCGCGAACTTCTGCCCCACCTGCTTCGCCAGGTACGCCGATCCGTAGCCGCCGTCGAACGAGCCGACGTCCGCATCTGTCTGCTTGAACCGCGCGTGCTCGGCCGAGGCCAGGGTGAGATCACACACCACGTGCAGGGAGTGACCACCGCCGGCGGCCCATCCAGGGACGACCGCGATGACCACCTTTGGCATGAACCTGATCAGGCGCTGGACCTCGAGAATGTGCAGTCGACCGGCCCGCGCGGGGTCCACCGTGTCCGAGGTCTCCCCGGCCGCGTACTGATAGCCCGTGCGTCCGCGAATACGCTGGTCACCACCGGAGCAAAATGCCCAGCCGCCGTCTTTCGGCGATGGGCCGTTTCCGGTGAGCAGGACACACCCGACGTCCGAGCTCATCCGCGCGTGGTCGAGCGCGCGGTAGAGCTCGTCGACGGTGTGCGGCCGGAAGGCGTTGCGAACCTCCGGGCGGTCGAACGCGATGCGCACGACCCGTTTGCCTGAACGTGTTTCGGACGAACGGTGGTAGGTGATGTCGGTGAAGTCGAAACCATCGATCTCGGTCCACAAGGTCGGGTCGAACAGCTCGGAAACCTGGGCGTCATGCACGTTTGGGAGAATAGGCTGGATGAAAATGATCGATGTAGACGCACCTGGAGCTCGCCGGTGAACCCATCCACCGCCGAGGCCAGGGTCATCGTCGACGAACTCGTCCGCAACACGGTCTCGCACGTGGTGCTCTGCCCGGGGTCACGCAACGCCGCGCTCTCGCTGGCTCTCTACGCAGCCGCCTCCACCGGCAAGCTTCGCCTGCATGTCCGCATCGACGAGCGAGGTGCCGCGTTCCTCGCGCTCGGGATCGCCGCGCGCACCGGCCGTCCGGTCGCGGTGCTCTGCACCTCCGGGACGGCGGCCGCCAACTTCCATCCCGCGGTGCTCGAAGCCGACCGCGCCGGGGTCCCCCTGATCGTGATGACCGCGGACAGGCCACCCGAGCTGCGGGCGGCGGGCGCCAGTCAGGTGATCGATCAGCATCACCTGTACGGCGGTGCGGTGCGGTATTTCGACGAGTTCGCCGTCGCGGAGCGTCGCACGGGCCAGAACTCCTACTGGCGGAGCCAGATCTGCCGTGCCTGGAACGCCGCGTATGGCGAGTGGCGCTCCGGCCCGGTCCATCTGAACCTGCCGTTCCGCGAGCCGCTGGTGCCGGAGCTGGGCGAAACCGCCGAAGACTGGTACGAGTCGCTCGAAGGCCGCCCCGGCGGCGCTCGCTGGACGGAGTTGCCGGACTTCGGCGCGCTGCCGTCGTTCGTGGTGCCGTCGGCGAGATGTGGCTTGGTCATCGCTTGCGACACCGGTATCAGGGCCGCCAGTGAGTGGGCCGAGCAGCACGGCTGGCCGGTGGTTTCCGAAACCGGCGGCATCGGGCTCTACGGCTCGACGGCGATCTCGTCCGGCGCATGGCTGCTGGGCATCGAGGAGTTCATCGCCACCCACAAACCCGAACAGGTGCTCTGCATCGGCCGTCCGACGGTGTTCCGGCAGGTCCAGGGCCTTATTTCGGACCCGGAAATCGAGGTCCTGCTGGTGCGGCCCGATTCGGACTGGCCTGCTCCCGCGCACAATGTCCGGCAGGTCGGCCAGTGGTTCGACGAGCCGTCGAAGCCCGCGGATCCCGAGTGGCTGGCGAGCTGGCAGCGGGCCGACGCGTCGGCGAAGGCGGCTCTGACCGAGGCCTTGGCCGACGAACCGTGGCCGAGTGGGCTCCGGCTCGCCGCTGAGCTCGTCGAAGCACTCCCCCCGGACTCGCTGCTCGTCGTCGGCTCGTCGAACCCGACGCGGGACGTCGCGCTCGCCGGGGGACTGCGGCCGGACGTGCTCGTGCACCGTAATCGCGGGGTGGCGGGTATCGACGGAACGGTTTCGACGGCTATCGGCGCGGCGACCGTCCACCGCGGCTACTCCTATGCGCTGATCGGTGATCTCACTTTCTTGCACGACTCGAACGGTCTTCTCACCGGTCCGGCCGAGCAGCGGCCGGACCTCACCATCGTGGTGCTCAACGACGACGGTGGCGGGATCTTCTCCCTGCTGGAGCAGGGTGCACCCGAGCACGCCGAAAGCTTCGAGCGCGTGTTCGGCACGCCGCACGGCGCCGATCTGGGCGCGCTGTGCGCTGGTTACCGGGTGCCACATCAGGTCGCCGGCACGCTCACCGAGTTCCGCGCGGCGCTGCGTCCGGCACCGGGTCTGCGAGTCGTCGAGGTGCGAGTGGACCGTTCGCGGCATCGCGACCTGCATGCTCGTGTTCGTTCCGCGGTTTCCGTCGCGGTCAATTCCGCAGGTCAGCACAGTCAATGAGTTTTCGGGCGCATTCTCAGTAAGCAAGAACCTTCCTTTGGCTGTTCCTCGGGTGGAAATGCCGGACTACGTTCAGCGGCGTTCAGTACTTCCTGGGAGGCCAAATGCGTTCACGTACACGAGCAGGGCTGGGGGCGGTGGCGGGCGGTGTTGCCGTGGTCCTGCTGTCGACGACGGCCAGTGCGGCACCCGGACCAGGTGCGCCCGGTGTCGGCGATCCCTACTACGCAGGCGCCGGAAACGGTGGCTACGACGTCGGGCACTACGACCTTCGGCTCACCTACCAGCCGGCCACCGATCTGCTTTCCGGCACCACGACCATTTCGGCGACGACCACGCAGGAATTGTCCAGTTTCAACCTGGATTTCGGACTCCAGGTCAATTCCGTCCGGGTGAACAATGCGCCGGCGAAGTTCGCGAACGATCCCAAAGATCACAGCGAACTGGTCGTGACTCCGGCTAAGGCGCTGGCCAAGAACCAGGCGATCACCGTGGTCGTGAACTACGCCGACACGCCGTCGAAGGTCGTCATCGACGGTTTCACCGGCTGGAAGAAGACGCCCGACGGCGCGCTGGCCGTCGACGAGCCGCAGATCGCCGAATGGTGGTATCCATCGAACGATCACCCGACGGACAAGGCCACCTTCGACGTGTCCGTCGAGGTGCCGGACAACGTCTCCGCGCTGTCCAACGGCACACTGGTGCGCAAGACCAAGCAGCGCGCCGGCTGGACGAGGTGGAACTGGCGCAGCACACAGCCGCAGGCCACGTATCTGACCTCGCTCGAAGTCGGCGCGTTCCAAGTCAACCAGTCGACGACACCGGACGGCAAGCCGTTCGTCACGGCGTACGACCCGGCACTGGGCGACTCACTGGAAGCGGCCAAGGCCAGCGTCGAGCGCACGCCGGAGATCAACGAGTTCCTCGCGTCGCAGTTCGGGCCCTACCCGTTCGAGGCGCAGGGCGGCGTTGTGACGCCCGGCATCGGCTTCTCGCTGGAAAACCAGACCCGCCCGGTCTATGGCGGCGCGAACTTCCGTTCCGGCTCGAACACCACGCTCATCGCGCACGAGAACGCCCACCAGTGGTTCGGTGACTCGGTGGCGCTGGGCAAATGGAGCGACATCTGGCTGAACGAGGGCTTCGCGAGCTACGCCGAGTACCTGTGGTCCGAGCACGAAGGCGAAGGCACGGTCGATGAGCTGGCCGAGTACACCTACCAGTACTACGCCGCGGACAACGCGTTCTGGCAGGTCCTGCCAGCCGATCCCGGCGCGGCCAACCAGTTCGACGGTGCGGTGTACGACCGTGGCGCACTGACGTTGCAGGCGCTGCGCAAGGCCGTCGGCGACGACAAGTTCTTCGAGATCCTGAAGACCTGGCTGACGACGAAAAAGGGTGGCACAGGCGTCATCCCCGAGTTCATCGCGTTGTCGGAGAAGATCTCGGGCAAGCCGCTGCACGACCTGTTCCAGACCTGGTTCTACACCAAGGGCAAGCCCGCGGTGAGCCCGAACGGACCGTCCGCGCAGACGTTCACGGCGCAGGCGCTCGTGCGGCCGAAGTCCTTCACCCAGATCGAGGCGAACCACCAATCGCTCGCCGCGAACCCTGGGAAGTAAGCCCGCCGGTCGCCCACCACCACCCTCAACGGAGACGCTTCGCGTCGCTAAAGTTTCAAAGCTCTATGCTCGCGGCGTGACGGCAAAAGGTGAGCGGGCGAGGCACATCGGGTGGCGTGCCGCCCTCGGTGTCGCCTCGCTCATCACAGTTCTCTGCATCACCCTGCTGTTCGCCGCGATCCGCAACGACAACGCGATCGAGAGCCGGATGGGCGCGGCCAACGCCCAAGTCGACTCGGTCTCGTTCGACCGCACGATCATCAACTTCCAGACCCCCGACGGCATCGTGCACAGCCCGTCCAACGGCGTGCTCTACCCCGCCGGCCTCGTCGCGGGCCAGCTCGTGCGGATCGAGTACGACATGAGCAACCCCGACCTGGCCAGGGTCGCCGGGCGGTCCGCGGCCCTGTCCGTGCTGCCACTGGGCACCACGATCCTGTTCACCTGGCTGGTCATCGGTCCGCTGCTGTGGTGGATCCGGCGACAGAACAAACGCCTCACCCGCGCCGACGCCCCCCAAGACGCGGACGCGCCGCAAGATGCCGACGTGACCTCTTAGCAACGTCCGTTGGTGCCTTCCGGCATGTCTCTGAAGGCCACCTTGAGGGACTCGGGGGCTCAGGGGTTCAGGGGCTCAGGGGCCGACGGCGGTTTCTTGCCACCAGGAAAGCACCTCGTCGGCGACGCTGGGAGCGGCCACGAGCAGACCGTCGGCGGGCAGAGCGGTGCCTTCGCCGCGCCGGTCCAGGACCACGGCGCCGACCTCGATGGCCATCGCGACCGAGCCGGCCACGTCCCATTCGTGGTAGCTGTGCAGCACCGCCGCCGTCGCGTGGCCGAGTGCCACCTGCGCGATCGACAGCGCGGCCGAGCCGAGCACCCGCACCCCGGCGTGCGCCGCGGCGGCCCGTTCGATGAAACCGCCCATGCCCGGCCACGGGCCGGTACGGGTCAGTTCGGTGCAGACGATGGCGCCCGCCGTGCAGTCGCGGTCGATGAGCTTGATCTGCTTGCCGTTGGCGCGCGCACCACGCCCGCGGGCGGCGGCGTAGATCTGCGCGCGGTACGGGTCGGCGACCACACCCACGACCGGCCCGGACGCGTCGATCAGCGCGAGGCTGTAGGCGCACCACGGCACCCCGGCGACGTAGTTGGCCGTGCCGTCGACGGGGTCGACCACCCAGCGGTACTCGGCTTCTTCGGCGCCGTGGTCGGCGCCGAACTCCTCGCCGACGACAGGGATACCGGGAAACTCCGTGGCCAGCACCCGTCTGGTGTGCCGCTCGAGGATGCGGTCGGTGTCGGTGACCCAGTCGAACGGCGATTCCTTGGTATCAGGATGGGCGCCGCGGCCGGTGGTCGCCATGATGACGTCGGTGGCGTCATTGGCCAGTCGTCCGGCGACTTCGAGCGCTCTGGACACCAGCCAAGGTTCAACGTGCTGGGGGAGGCGCGAAGACAATAGGGTCACGCCGACCTAGTCTGGCCACGGCGGGTGTCCGCAACGCAACACTGAGATGACATGTCGCCGTCGGGTGCGGGCGGCCGAAGTGTTCCGGCACCGTTGGCCCGGTCGTTACGCGAGCTTCGCCGGGTCCTCCGGCCGTCGTGACACGGTGGGGCGGTGCGAGTCGCCATTGTCACCGAAAGTTTCCTGCCCCAGGTGAACGGCGTGACCAACTCCGTTCTGCGCGTGGTGGAGCACCTTCGCGACCGTGCGCACGAGGTGCTGATCATCGCCCCCGGCCCCGGGCCGTCCGAATACCGCGGCGCGCCCGTGGTGCGGATCCCCGCGCTCGACTTCCCCGGCGTGAACTCCCTGCCGATCGGCGTGCCGACCAGGACGGTGCTCACCGCGATGGCCAAATTCGGCCCGGACGTCGTGCATCTCGCCTCGCCGTTCGTGGTCGGCGCACGCGGGCTGGCGGCTGCTCGCCGGCTGCGGGTGCCGTCGATCGCGGTCTACCAGACCGACATCGCGGGTTTCGCGTCCGCGTACGGCTTCGGCCTGGCGAACCGCGCGGCTTGGCGCTGGGTCCGGCGGGTGCATTCGCGGGCCGATCGGACGCTCGCACCGTCGACGGATTCCGTCGATCAGCTGCGCCTGCACGGTGTGCCTCGGGTGCACCGGTGGGCGCGAGGCGTCGACATCGAGCGGTTCTCGCCCGCGCACACGGATCCGCAGTTGCGCGCACGGCTGTCGCCGAACGGCGAGCTCCTGGTCGGTTTCGTCGGGAGGCTGGCACCCGAAAAGGAGGTCGACCGGCTGACGGCGTTGGCCGGCGTGCCCGGCATCCGGGTGGTCGTCGTCGGTGCCGGGCCCGAGCTCCAGGGCTTGCGGGACCGGATCCCCGGGGCGGCCTTCCTCGGCGCCCGCTACGGCGACGAGCTGTCCGCGGCCTACGCGAGCCTCGACGTCTTCGTGCACACCGGGCCACACGAGACGTTCTGTCAGGCCGTCCAGGAGGCGATGGCGTCCGGGTTGCCGGTGCTGGCGCCGGACGCGGGCGGCCCGAAGGACCTGGTGTTGCCGGGCCGCACCGGGTACCTGCTCTCCGCGGACCGCGCGGCATTCGCGACCGAGCTGGTCGACAGGGTCAACGACCTGCGCGACGCCGCGTTGCGGGCGAGACTGGGGGAGAAGGCACGCAAGGTCGTGCTCGGGCGGACGTGGCCCGCGGTCTGCGACGAGCTGATGGGCCATTACGAAGCCGTGACCGGGCGCGTGGCGAAAGCGGCCTGATGCACATCGTCCAGCTGGCGAACTTTTACGGACCTCGTTCGGGTGGACTGCGCACCGCGCTGCACCACCTGGGTGCCGGATATGTCGCAAGGGGACACCAGGTGACGCTCGTCGTGCCTGGGCAGCGTTACGCCGACGAACTCCTGCCGGGCGGAGTCCGGCGGTTTTCCCTGCCCGCGCCTCGGATCCCCGGCACCGGCGGCTACCGCGCGGTGGACCCGCTTCGCGTGCGCGCGGTGTTGCGCAAGCTCGAGCCGGACCGGCTGGAGGTGTCGGATCGGTTGACCCTGCGGGGAATGGGCACCTGGGCGCGGCGAAACGGCGTGCCGAGCGTGGTGATTTCCCACGAGCGACTGGACAGGCTGCTGGAGCAATTCCTGTTCCCGGGTCCGGTCGCGCGCCGGGTTGCGGACGCGGCCAACCGCCGGATGGCCGGGACCTACGACACCGTGGTCTGCACGACTTCCTTCGCCAGAGCCGAATTCGACCGGATCGAGGCGCCGAACGTCCAGCGCGTCCCCCTCGGTGTCGACTTGGCGACCTTCGCCCCGCGCAACCGGGACGACGGCTGGCGGCACACCCTCGCCGGTGACGCCGACGCATTGATTGTCCACTGTGGACGCCTCTCGACGGAGAAACACGTGGAGCGCAGTGTCGACACGGTCGCCGAGTTGATCGAGTCCGGCGCGCGTGTGCGGCTCGTCGTGGCAGGTGACGGCCCACGACGACGTGCGCTGGAACGCCGGGCACGGGGGCTGCCGGTGACCTTCCTCGGCTTCCTCTCCGACCGCGACGACGTCGCCAGGCTGCTTGCGACCGCGGATATCTCGCTCGCGCCCGGTCCACACGAGACGTTCGGCCTGGCCGCGCTGGAGGCTCTGGCGTCCGGGACACCGGTGGTGGTGTCGGCGTCGTCCGCACTGCGCGAGATTGTCGGCCCCGGCTGCGGGGAGGCCGTCGACGACGACGCGCCCGCGTTCGCGACGGCCGTCACTGGCCTGCTGGAACGGCCCGAAGACACCCGGCGCGCCGCCGCCAGGGCCCGCGCCGAACAGTTCGCGTGGCCTATCTCCGTGCGCGGGATGCTCGCAGCTCTCGGGTAAGCAGTGGGAAAGTAGCTCACCATGTACCGAATTTGTATCCGGCCTCGGAATCCTCGCCTTCGGTCATTGAGAGAAGGAGCGGGACGGGTGAAATTCAAGGTACTGGGTTCGATCGACATCGGCTTCGGTCAGCGGTCGGTGCCGTTGCTCGGCAGGTTGCGGCGCACCCTGCTCGCGGTGCTCCTGGTTCGTGCCAACAACACGGTTCGAGCCGACGTCCTCACCGACGCGCTGTGGGAAAAGCAGGTGGACCCGCGAGCCACCCCGAAACTGCACTGGCACGTGCACAAGCTGCGGCATCTGCTGGCCGACCGTGATCGGCTGTCCTTCGACCCCGGGGGGTACCGCCTCCGGGTACTGCCCGGCGAGCTGGACGCGGAACAGTTCGAGTCGCTGGGCGTGCGGGCCATGGAAGACCGTGACCCGGCCCGGCGCGCGGAGCTCATCCGCCAGGCGTTGGCGCTCTGGCAGGGCACGCCCTATCAAGGCCTGGACGTTCCGGTACTGGCCGACGAGGCGTTGCGGCTGTCCGAGCGCAGGCTCCTGCTCCTCGAAGAGCTGTATCAGGCGGAGCTGCGCTGTGGGCGTCACGCGACCGCGGCGGTCGAGCTCGCCGACCTGGTGCGGAGGCATCCACTGCGAGAGCGCCCGCGCTACCTGCTGATGGTCGCGCTGTATCGCGGCGGTCGCCAGGCCGAGGCGCTCGAGGTTTATCGCAGTGCGCGCAGAGCATCGATCGGCCAACTCGGGCTCGAACCGGGTCCCGAACTCCGCGCACTCGAGCGACTGATTTTGGCCGGCGAGGCCGTGGGGCCGGCCGCGTGAACCACGACCGGCCCCTGGCCTGCTCGGGCGGGGTCAGATGACCCGCAGGTAGAGGTAGACGGTCGAACCGGCGTGGGACTTGTCGAACTTCACAATCGTGCCCTCGCCACCTGCCCGCACCGTGCCGAAGCTCGCCCCATCGCCCCAGGTGCCGTAGACCTCGGCCGCTTTGCCGTCCGCGTCGGTGTCCTTCACCCAGCCCTGTGCCCGGATCTTCCCGCCGGCGCAGGTGAGCGTCCAGCCTGCTGCGCCACCGCCGACCGACGGGTTGAACGTCTGCCCACAGGTGCCCTGGATGATGACCACGCCGTCGGGTGCGGTGGGGGCGGCCACCGAGGGAGTGGCGCCCAGGAGTGCACCGCTGACGACCGCACCGGCCAGTGCGACGGCAACCGCAGCCTTCTTCGCAACGCGCATTTCGTTGTGCCCTTCTCTCGGGGCGTCCACCGGTCGGCGTCCGCCCATACGAAGAGACTGTCCGGACACACTTTGTTCTCTCTTTGCCGACCGATCGTCAGCCCAGGGCAGCTCGGGGCCGCCCGGCTGTTTACCCCACACCGTCGCCCACCACCACCCTCAACGGACGGGCTGCGCCCGGCTGTTTAGCCCCACACCGTCGCCCACCACCACCCTCAACGGACGGGCTGCGCCCGGCTGTTTAGATTCGTGGCATGTCCCGAGCCAGCCTCGACAAGGATCCACACGAAGTCGCCGCCATGTTCGACGGCGTCGCGTCCGGCTACGACCGGGCGAACTCATTCATGACGTTCGGGTTCGACCGGCGCTGGCGAAACACGACCGCGCGGGTGCTGGACGCCCGCCCCGGCGAAAAGGTGCTCGACCTGGCCGCCGGCACCGGCGTGTCCACGACCGAGTACATCCGCGCGGGTGCCTGGGCCATCGCAGCCGACTTCTCCCTCGGCATGCTCAAGGCGGGCCTGCACCGCAAGGTGCCCATGGTCGCCGCCGACGCGCTGCACCTGCCGTTCGCCGACGAGAGCTTCGACGTCGCGACGGTCACCCTCGGCATCCGCAACTTCGTGGACACCAAGGCCGCGTTGACCGAGATCGCCCGCGTGGTCCGCCCCGGCGGCAGGCTCGTGATCTGCGAGGTCTCGACGCCGACGTTCCCGCCGATCCGGTTCGTCTACCGCAGGTTCATCCTGCGCGCGATGACGTGGATCGGCCGCCGCTCATCGACGAACCCGGATGCGTACGCCTATCTCGCGGAGTCGATGCTCACCTGGCCCGACCAGCGCGGCTTCGGCGAGATCATCTCCAGCGCGGGCTGGAAGGACGTCGAGTGGATGGACCTCACCTTCGGCGTCGTTGCCATCCACCGCGCGACCAAGCCCGAGGCGGTATGAGCGGACTGTCGCTTGTGACTTGCACCGCCGACGCCCCGACAGGAGCCCGTCTAGACTCCGGAGCATGACAACGTCGAGCCGCCGGGGTACTGACCACGACGCCGAAGTGATCGTCGTCGGAGCAGGGCCCGCGGGCTCGACGGTCGCCACTTACCTGGCGCGCGCCGGCGTCGACGTGCTGCTGCTGGAGAAGACCGAGTTCCCCCGCGAGAAGGTCTGCGGAGACGGCTTGACCCCGCGAGGTGTCAAGCAGTTGATCGACCTCGGCATCGACACGAGCGAGGAAGCGGGTTGGGTGCGCAGCCGCGGGCTGCGGATCCTGACCAGCGAGCTAACCCTCGAATTCGACTGGCCGGATCTCGCCAGCTACCCGCCGTACGGCGTTTCCCGCACCCGCCACGACTTCGACGACCTGCTGGCGAAGCTGGCCGTCAAGGCGGGTGCCCGGTTGCAGGAGCGCACCACGGTCACCGGCGCCATCACCGACGAGCGCTCGGGCCGGGTCATCGGCGTCGAGGCGAAGACGGGTCCCGAGAAGACACCGGTCAGCTACCGCGCGCCGCTCGTGCTGGCGTGCGACGGCGTGTCCGCGCGCCTCGCACTGAGCGTCGGCATCGAAAAGACCGACAAGCGCCCGATGGGTGTCGCGGTGCGCCGGTACTACAAGAGCCCGCGCCACAACGACCCGTTCATCGAGGGCCACCTCGAACTGTGGGACCGGACCGACCCGCGCCACCCCAAGCTGCTCCCGGGCTACGGCTGGGCGTTCCCGCTCGGCGACGGCACGGTCAATGTCGGCCTCGGCATGCTGTCGACGTCGAAGGCCTTCCGGAGCACCGACTACCGCGCACTGCTGCGCCAGTGGCTCGACGGGACCCCGGAGGAATGGGGCTACCGCGAGGAGAACGCCGTGGGCAAGGTCGGCGGCGCCGGGCTACCGATGGGGTTCAACCGCACACCGCACTACCGCAACGGTTTGCTACTGCTCGGCGATGCCGGCGGTATGGTCAGCCCGTTCAACGGCGAGGGCATCTCGGCCGCGATGGAGTCGGCGCAGCTCGCGGCGGAGTCGGTCATCCAGGCGCTCGCGCGGCCGGAAGGCCCGTCACGGGAACGTGCGCTGGAGGGCTATCCCTTGGCCGTCGCCGAACTCATGGGCGGCTACTACCGGCTCGGCAACGTGTTCGCGAAGATCATCGGCAAGCCGAAGATCATGCGGGCCGCCACGAAGTACGGCCTGCGCGTCAACAGCCTGCTTCCGTTGGTCTACAAGGGTCTCTCCGGCTGCTACGACGCCAAGGGCGGGGACGGGGTCGACCGCCTGATCGCCGCGCTGGCCCGCGCCACGCCGTCTCCCCGGTAGCTTTTTCGCACGTGTGTTAGGTCACAGCGCCGCCCGGTTTGTCCGGGCCGTGTCGTGGATCCTTGTCGCCTTCGCGCAGGTCTCCGGCTTGCGCAGCCGTACGGCCGTCCTGGTGAGCCACGGGAAGTTAGGTAACCCTTATACCACGGGGTGTAGGGACAACAATGTGAGTCGCGTCCTACACTCACCCCATGCTTTGTGAATCGCTTCACAACCTCGGGTGGTCGCTTGTGAACTTTTTCACAAGCGAGGGTTCGCGAGTGGAGCCATACCCGTAAGGGTGCCCTAACACTCAGGGGTGTGACCTAGCTCCCTTAGGGTGCCGCCGAGGCAGAAAACAAGCCCAACTCGAACCGCAGCGGCGCGGAAAGGATGGCGAAAACCGTGCTGATGTTGCCGGTGTCGATGCAAGAGCGCATCGAACAGGTGGCGCAGGCTTCCGAGCCTGGTCTCCAGATGTACCTCCCACTGGTCCTGTTATTCGTGCTGGCCCTGGGATTCGCGGTGCTTTCGGTGCTGCTCGGGCCGCTCGTCGGGCCGAGCCGGTACAACAAGGCGAAGCTCTCGGCCTACGAATGCGGGATCGAACCTTCCCCGCAGCCGGTCGTCGGAGGTGGCCGCATGCCGGTCGCCTACTACATCACCGCGATGCTGTTCATCCTGTTCGACATCGAGATGGTCTTCCTCTACCCGTTCGCGGTCTCAGCGGACGCCCTGGGCATGTTCGGCCTGGTGGAGATCGTCCTGTTCATCGCGACGGTCGGCTTCGCGTACGCCTATGTCTGGCGTCGCGGTGGGCTGGACTGGAACTAGGGGTTTAAAGATGGGTCTCGAAGAGAAGCTGCCGAACGGCATCCTGCTGGCCAGTCTGGAAGGGCTGGTCAACTGGGCGCGTAAGAACTCCCTCTGGCCTGCCACGTTCGGCCTCGCCTGCTGCGCCATCGAGATGATGACCACCGGTGGTTCGCGCTACGACATCGCCCGCTTCGGCATGGAGCGCTTCAGCGCCACCCCGCGCCAGGCGGACCTGATGATCGTCGCCGGCCGGGTCACCCAGAAGATGGCGCCGGTTCTGCGCCAGATCTACGACCAGATGGCCGAGCCGCGCTGGGTGCTCGCGATGGGTGTCTGCGCCTCCTCTGGCGGGATGTTCAACAACTACGCCGTGGTGCAGGGTGTCGACCACATCGTCCCGGTCGACATGTACCTCCCCGGCTGCCCGCCGCGCCCCGAAATGCTGCTCGACGCGATCCTCAAGCTCCACGCCAAGATCCAGGACGAGCCGATCAACGCCCGCCGGGCCGCGATCCGCGAGGCCAGTGGCGCCCGGACCGAGCTGATCGCGTCCTCCATCAAGTACGCGAAGAAGTGATCGGCGATGTCTGAGACCCCAGAAACTCCCGAACCCGGCGGCGCGCAGTCCAGCGCCGAGCGCACAGGTGACGTCGCCGGTGGAGACGCCCTTGAGCCCACCGGCTCGCGTCCCGCCGCGGCCGAACCCGTTGTCACCGGCTCGAAGCGCCAGGGCATGTTCGGTGTCCACGGCACCGGCGACACCTCCGGCTACGGCGGCGTGCGGCTCCCGGCGTTCGCCCCGGCCCCGGCCGAGCGGCCCTACGGCGGCTGGTTCGACGAGTTCGCCGACGAGTTCTACGCGGCGCTGTCGGACAACGGCATCCCGCCGGAGTCCATCCTCCAGACCACGGTCGACCGCGGCGAGATCACCTTCTACGTCGCCCGTGAGCAGATCCTGAACATCTGCCGCGTCCTTCGTGACGACACCGGCCTGCGGTTCGAGCTCTGCAGCTCGGTGTCCGGTGTGGACTACGGCGTCGACGTGCCGCAGCGGTTGCACTCGGTGTACCACCTGACGTCGATGACCTACCGGCGCCGCATCCGGCTCGAGGTCACCCTCGACATCGAAGACGCACACCTGCCGTCGATCGTGGAGGTGTACCCGACCGCCGACTGGCAGGAACGGGAAGCCTGGGACATGTTCGGGATCATCTACGACGGACACCCGGCGCTCACCCGCATCCTCATGCCGGACGACTGGGACGGCCACCCCCAGCGCAAGGACTACCCGCTCGGCGGGATCCCGGTCGAATACAAGGGCGCGGAGATCCCGCCGCCGGACCAGCGGAGGTCTTACTCGTGACGACACCCTCAGACGTCAGCACCGGCACGGACACCACTGCCGAAGGCTCCGACAGCACCGGAGACACCAACTACGCGGACTCGCGGGAAACCACCGAAGGCCGGGTCTACTCGGTCTCCGGCGGTGACTGGGACGACATCGTCGCCGACGCGGCGCACGACGAGCGCATGGTCATCAACATGGGCCCGCAGCACCCCTCGACGCACGGCGTGCTCCGGCTCGTGCTGGAGATGGAGGGCGAAACCGTCACCCAGCTCCGCTCGGTCATCGGCTACCTGCACACCGGTATCGAGAAGAACTGCGAATACCGCACCTGGACCCAGGGCGTCACGTTCGTCACGCGCATGGACTACCTCGCGCCGCTGTCGAACGAGATGACGTACTGCCTCGGCGTGGAGAAGCTGCTCGGCATCCAGGCCCCGCGCCGGGCCGAGCTGCTCCGCGTGATGCTGCTGGAGATCAACCGGATCGGTTCGCACCTGGTCTACATCGCCACCGGCGGGATGGAACTCGGCGCCACCACCGCGATGACGATCGGCTTCCGCGAGCGCGAAGAGGTCCTCCACCTGCTGGAGCACCTCACCGGCCTGCGGATGAACCACGCGTTCATCCGGCCCGGCGGGCTCGCGCAGGACATGCCGGACGACTTCGAGGAGAAGGTTTCCTCGTTCGTCAAGGTGATGGACCAGCGCCTTCCCTTGTACGACAAGCTCTTCACCGGTCAGCCGATCTGGCGCAACCGGCTCAAGGGCGTCGGTTACCTGCCAGTGGACGCCTGCCTCGCGCTCGGTGTCACCGGCCCGGTGCTGCGCTCGGCCGGTCTGCCGTGGGACCTCCGCAAGACCGAGCCGTACTCGCGCTACGACGAGTTCGAGTTCGACATCCCGACGTCGAACGACGCCGACTGCTGGGGCCGCTACCTGATCCGCGTCGAGGAGATGCACCAGTCGCTGCGGATCATCCGGCAGGCCCTCCAGATGCTGGAGCCCGGACCGGTCATGGTCGAGGACAAGAAGGTCGCCTGGCCCGCGCAGCTTTCCGTGGGCGCCGACGGCACGGGCAACTCGCTCGAGCACGTCCGCAAGATCATGGGCCAGTCGATGGAATCACTGATCCACCACTTCAAGCTGGTCACCGAAGGCTTCAAGGTGCCAGCCGGTCAGGTCTACGTGCCGATCGAGTCGCCGCGCGGCGAGCTCGGCGCGCACCTGGTGTCCGACGGCGGCACGCGGCCGCTGCGCGTGCACATGCGGGAACCGAGCTTCGTGAACCTGCAGTCGATGCCGGCGATGGCCGAAGGCGGCCTGATCGCCGACGTGATCGCCGCGATCGCTTCGATCGACCCGGTGATGGGGGGAGTGGACCGTTGAAGAACACAGAGCGCGATATCCATGACGACGACATCTTCGACGCCGACATCGTCGCCAAGGCCGAGAACCTCATGGCGCGTTACCCGCAGACGCGGTCCGCGCTGCTGCCGATGCTGCACCTGGTGCAGTCGGTGCAGGGGTACGTCAGCCAGGAGGGGATCGCCTTCTGCGGCAGGCAACTCGGCCTGTCCGACGCCGAGGTCACCGCGGTCGCCACCTTCTACACGATGTACAAGCGGCGTCCGTGCGGTGAGCACCTGGTGAGCATCTGCACCAACACGCTCTGCGCCGCTCTCGGTGGCGACGCGATCTACAAGGCCGTGCAGGAACACCTGGGTACCGACGGCAAGCCGTTGGGGCACAACGAGACTGTCGGTGAGCCGGGCTCGAAGGGCTCGATCACCCTGGAGCACGCCGAGTGCCTCGCGGCCTGCGATCTCGGCCCGGTGCTGCAGGTCAACTACGAGTACTTCGACAACCAGACGCCCGAGAAGACGATCGCGCTCGTCGACGCCTTGCGCGCCGGCAAGAAGCCCGCGCCCACGCGCGGCGCGCCGCTGACCGACTTCAAGGGCGCCGAACTGCAGCTCGCCGGGTTCTTCCCGGAGGACCCGATCCAGTACCAAGCGGACGTGGACGGCCCGTCACAGGCCGTCGAAACCCTGCGAGGCGCACAAATTGCTCAGGACCGCGGCTGGACCGCGCCGGTGATCGAGGATGTTCCGCTGCCGGAGGTGCAGAAGAAGTGACCACAGATCCGATTACCCCGGTCTTGACCAAGCGTTGGCTGTCCCCGAACTCGTGGCAGCTGAAGACGTACGAACGGCTCGAGGGCTACACAGCGCTGCGCAAGGCGCTCAAGGGCACCCCCGAGCAGCTCGTCCAGCTCATCAAGGACGCGGGCCTGCGCGGCCGTGGCGGCGCCGGCTTCCCGGCCGGCATCAAGTGGTCCTTCATGCCCCCGAACGAGGACAAGCCGCACTACCTCGTCATCAACGCCGACGAGGGCGAGCCGGGCACCTGCAAGGACATCCCGCTGATGATGGCGGACCCGCACTCGCTCATCGAGGGCTGCATCATCGCCTCGTACGCGATGCGGTCGCACCACTGCTTCATCTACGTGCGCGGCGAGGCCCTGCACTGCATCCGCCGGCTCAACGCGGCCGTGCGCGAGGCGTATGACGCCGGTTACCTGGGCATCGACATCCTCGGTTCCGGGTTCGCGCTGGACATCACGGTCCACGCGGGTGCCGGGGCATACATCTGCGGCGAGGAAACCGCGCTGCTGGACTCGCTGGAAGGCCGTCGTGGTCAGCCGCGGCTCAAGCCGCCGTTCCCCGCGGCCGCCGGGCTCTACGCGGCGCCGACGACGGTGAACAACGTCGAGACCATCGCGAGCGCGCCGTTCATCGTCAACGGCGGTGCCGACTGGTTCCGCAAGATGGGGCGCGAGAAGTCGCCTGGGCCCAAGATCTTCTCGATCTCGGGCCACGTCGAGCTTCCCGGCCAGTACGAATGCCCGCTCGGCACCACGCTGCGCGAGTTGCTCGACATGGCCGGTGGCATGAAGGACGGCATCCCGCTGAAGTTCTGGACGCCGGGTGGTTCGTCGACGCCGATGTTCACCGTTGAGCACCTCGACACCCCGCTGGACTTCGAAGGTGCGGCCGAGGCCGGCTCGATGCTCGGCACGACGGCCGTGCAGGTCTTCAACGAGACCGTTTCCGTGCCGTGGGCCGTGATGAAGTGGACCCAGTTCTACGAGCACGAGTCCTGTGGCAAGTGCACGCCGTGCCGTGAGGGCACGTATTGGCTGGCGCAGATCCTGGAGCGCATGGTCGCCGGGAACGGCACCGAGGAAGACATCGACACCCTGCTCGACGTCTGCGACAACATCTTCGGCCGCTCGTTCTGCGCGCTGGGCGACGGCGCGGTCTCGCCGATCGTCAGCGGGATCAAGTACTTCCGGGACGAGTTCCTGGCTCTCTGCAACACGAACAAGGCTTCCAAGCCGGAACTGGTTGGAGCGCAGGCATGACGATGGCCCCAGAAGAGACCAAGACGGAGACGCCCGTCCCCGAAGGCCACGTGAAGCTGGTCATCGACGGTGAAGAGGTCATCGCGCCCAAGGGCGAGCTGCTGATCCGCACCGCCGAGCGCCTCGGCACGGTCATCCCGCGGTTCTGCGACCACCCGCTCCTCGACCCGGCAGGCGCCTGCCGCCAGTGCCTGGTCGAGGTCGAGATGGGCGGCAGGCCGATGCCGAAGCCGCAGGCGTCCTGCACGATGACGGTCGCCGATGGCATGGTCGTGAAGACGCAGCTCACCTCCCCGGTCGCCGACAAGGCGCAGTCCGGGGTCATGGAGCTGCTCCTGATCAACCACCCGCTGGACTGCCCGATCTGCGACAAGGGCGGTGAGTGCCCGCTGCAGAACCAGGCGATGGCGCACGGCCGCACGGAATCGCGGTTCGTCGACACCAAGCGGACCTTCGCGAAGCCGCTCCCGATCTCCACACAGGTGCTGCTCGACCGCGAGCGGTGCGTGTTGTGCCAGCGCTGCACGCGGTTCTCCGCCCAGATCGCCGGTGACCCGTTCATCGAGCTCATCGAGCGCGGTGCGCACCAGCAGATCGGTACCGCGGAGACCGCGGACGTACTTACCTTGGCTTCCCGCACGACTGTGTCCGATGCCTCTTCGGAGGGAATGCTCACCTCGTCGGGCGGCCAGCCGTTCCAGTCCTACTTCTCCGGCAACGTCATCCAGATCTGCCCGGTCGGCGCGCTGACCAGCGCGGCCTACCGGTTCCGGTCGCGGCCGTTCGACCTGGTCTCGGCGCCGAGCGTCTGCGAGCACTGCTCGTCGGGCTGCGCGGAGCGCACGGACTTCCGGCGGGGCAAGGTCACCCGCAAGCTCGCCGGTGATGACCCCGAGGTCAACGAAGAGTGGCTCTGCGACAAGGGCCGTTTCGCGTTCCGGTACGCCCAGGCCGCGGACCGGATCCGGCGTCCGCTGGTCCGGGGCGCCAAGGGGGAGCTGGAAGAGACCTCCTGGACCGACGCACTGCAGATCGCCGCCGCCGGACTCGCCAAGGCCCGTGACGGCAAGGGCGTCGGCGTCCTCGCCGGTGGCCGGTTGACCACCGAGGACGCGTACGCGTACTCGAAGTTCGCCCGGATCACCTTGCGTACCAACGACATCGACTTCCGCGCCCGGGCCCACTCGGCCGAGGAGCTGGAGTTCCTGTCGTCGCGGATCATCGGTACCTCGCCCGAGAACGGCGGTGTCACCTTCGCCGGTATCGAAGCCGCGCCCACGGTCCTGTGCGTCGCGTTCGAGCCGGAAGAAGAGGCTCCGATCGTTTTCCTGCGACTGCGCAAGGCCGCCAGGACCAACCGGACCAAGGTTGTCCACTTGGGACAGTGGACGACCCCCTCGGTCACCAAGACGTTCGGTGAGCTGCTCGCTTGCGTCCCCGGTACCGAAGCCGCCGCGATCGACGGCATCGCCCAGCACGCGCAGGACCTCGACGAGCGGCTCAGCGCCGAGGGCGCGGTGATCCTCGTCGGCGAGCGTGCCGCCGAGGTGCCCGGCCTGTTCTCCGCGCTGCACCGGCTTTCGCTGCGTACCGGCGCACGGCTGGCATGGATCCCGCGCCGGGCGGGCGAGCGTGGCGCGCTCGAAGCGGGTGCCGCGCCGACGCTGCTACCCGGTGGCCGCTCGGTCACCGACGACGCGGCTCGCGCCGAGATCGAAAAGGCTTGGGGAGTCACGCTTCCCGCCGAGGTCGGCCGGGACACCAACGGTATCGTCGCGGCCGCCGCGGCGGGCGGGCTCGACGGCCTGCTCATCGGTGGCATCGACCCGAACGACCTGCCCGACCCGGCACTGGCACTCGAAGCCCTTGCCGCCGCCGGATTCGTCGTCAGCCTCGAGATGCGGCCCAGCCTGGTCACCGACCACGCCGACGTCGTCCTCCCGATCGCACCTTCGGTCGAGAAGGCGGGCAGCTACCTCAACTGGGAGGGCCGCCACCGCGACTTCAATGTCACTCTCGAAGGCACCGGCGCCCTGTCGGACTGCCGGGTGCTCGACACCCTCGCCGTCGAGATGGACGCCGACATCTTCACCCAGACCCCAGCCGCCGCGGCCGCCGACCTGGCCCGCCTGCAAGGCGGCGTCCGCGTGGGCGAGGGTCGGGGTGAGGCACTGGCTCCCGACACCGCGCTGGCGCCGCGACCCACCCTCACCAACGGGCAGGTCGTGCTCGCCACCTGGCGTCAACTGCTGGACAAGGGCTCGCTCCAGGTCGACGAACCGCACCTCGCCGGAACGGCACGGCCCGTGGTCGCGCGGCTTTCGGCGGCGACGGCCAACGGCTACCAGGCGGTGACCGTCGCCACCGAGCGCGGCTCGATCACGCTCCCGGTCGAGATCTCGGACCTGCCCGACGGCGTCGTCTGGCTCCCGGCCAACTCCGATGGCTCCACTGTCCGCGCCGCTCTCGGCGCCGGGCACGGCGCGGTCGTCTCCATCTCCGGAGGTGAACAATGACCGGTCTCCTCGCCCAATTCCCGGATCACGCGACCCGGGCGGCGCTGCTGGCGGACGACCCACTGTGGTTGATCCTGCTCAAGGCGATCGTCATCCTGCTGATCGGCCCGATCCTGACGATCCTGTTGATCGTCTGGGAGCGCAAGGCCGTCGGCCGGATGCAGAACCGTCCCGGTCCCAACCGGGTCGGGCCGAACGGCTACCTGCAGTCCCTCGCGGACGCGATCAAGCTGCCGTTTAAAGAGCAGATCATCCCGGACACCGCCGACCGCAAGGTGTATTTCCTCGCCCCGGTCATCTCCGCGGTCCCCGCGCTGATCGCGCTCGCCGCGATCCCGTTCGGTCCCGAGGTGTCGATCTTCGGTGAGCGGACCACGCTCCAGCTGGTCGACCTGCCGGTCGGCGTGCTGGTGATCCTGGCCTGTTCCGCGATCGGGGTGTACGGCATCGTGCTCGCCGGCTGGTCTTCCGGCTCGCCGTATCCACTGCTCGGTGGCCTTCGCTCGGCCGCGCAGGTGATCTCCTACGAGATCGCGATGGGCCTCTCGATCGTCGGTGTCGTCCTGTACGCGAGCTCGCTCGGGACCAGCGACATCGTGGCCGCGCAGGAACACGGCTGGTTCTTCTACCTGCTTCCGGTCAGCTTCGTCATCTACCTGATCTCGATGGTCGGCGAGACGAACCGCGCGCCCTTCGACCTTCCCGAGGCCGAATCCGAGCTGGTCGGTGGCTTCCACACCGAGTACAGCTCGATGAAGTTCGCGATGTTCTTCCTCGCCGAGTACGTCAACATGGTGATCGTTTCGGCGCTCGCGACGACGTTGTTCCTCGGCGGCTGGCTGTTCCCGTTCGTCGGGGCGGACAGCGCACTGAACCAGGGCTGGCTGCCGGTCATCTGGTTCTTCGCGAAGCTCTTTGTGCTGCTGTTCGGATTCATCTGGCTGCGCGGCACGCTCCCGCGGCTGCGGTACGACCAGTTCATGCAGCTGGGCTGGAAGGTCCTCGTCCCGCTGAACCTGGTGTGGATCGTGCTCATCGTGTCCCTCCGCGCGATCAAGAACAGCGGCGGCTGGAGCACGTGGCAGTACCTCGTCGGCGGCGGTGTCCTGGTCCTGCTGATCATGGGGCTGGCGAACCTGCTGCCCCAGAAGCCGATGCCGAGCGAGGACTACGTGCCGATCACCGGCGGTGGCTATCCGTTGCCACCGCTGGATTTGAAGGTCCCCGAGGCCACGCCGCGTCAGAAGGCGCTGGCCAAGGCCGAGGCGAGGGCGGCAAAACGCAAGCCAGCCGTCGTCGGCGCGGGCAAGCCGAAGGATGAAGCGGATGACTAAATCTTGCGCTCGATCTCAAGTCTCAAGGCAAGACCGGTCAAACGGCGTTTTGAAGGGGAGTGCACAAGATGGGGATGTTTGATCCCATCAAGGGCTTCGGAGTCACCTTCTCGACCATGTTCAAGAAGGTGGCCACCGAGGAGTACCCGGAGGCCGGCGCGCGGGCCGCGCCGCGGTACCACGGCCGTCACCAGCTCAACCGCCACCCGGACGGGCTCGAGAAGTGCGTCGGGTGCGAGCTGTGCGCCTGGGCCTGCCCCGCCGACGCGATTTTCGTCGAAGGCGGCGACAACACCGAAGAGGCTCGCTACTCACCCGGTGAGCGGTACGGCGCGGACTACCAGATCAACTACCTGCGCTGCATCGGCTGTGGCCTCTGTGTCGAGGCCTGCCCGACCAGGTCACTGACGATGATCAACTTCTACGAGCTGGCCGACGACGACCGTCAGCGCTTGATCTTCACGAAGGAAGACCTGCTCGCTCCGCTGCTTTCCGGCATGGAGCAGCCGCCGCACCCGATGCGGCTCGGCGAAAACGAGCAGGACTACTACGTGAACGGCCCGCAGCTCGCGCGTCAGCAGGAGGCGAAGCAGTGATTACGGCCTTCCTGGCCCAGGCCCCCGCCGCGGTCACGGTCTCCACGGGTGAGGCGATCGCGTTCTGGGTCCTCGGCCCGCTCTCGCTGCTCGGCGCGCTCGGCATGATCTTCTCGCGGGGCGCCGTCCACTCGGCGTTGTGGCTGGTGCTGACCATGCTTTCGCTTGGTGCGCTGTACATGATCCAGCAGGCGCCGTTCCTCGGCTTCACCCAGATCATCGTCTACACCGGCGCGATCATGATGCTGTTCCTGTTCGTGCTGATGCTCGTCGGCCGCGAGAGTTCCGACTCGGTGGTCGAAGTGCTGCGCGGGCAACGACTCTGGGCGACGCTGCTCGGTATCGGTCTCGCGGGCCTTCTCGCGGGCGGACTGACCCGGGCGCTGTCCAACGTCACCCCGGCGCCCCTGCTGGACCCGTCGACCAACGCGGGCGGCGGCCCGGGCGGACTCGGCAGGCTGATCTTCACCGACTACCTCTTCCCGTTCGAGCTCACCTCGGCGCTGCTCATCACCGCCGCGCTCGGCGCAATGGTGCTGGCCTTCACCGACAGGCACGCCAAGGGCGGCAAGCGGTCGCAGAAGGAACTCGTCGTGGCGCGGTTCCGCGGCGAATACGAGCGGCCTTCACCGCTTCCCGGCCCGGGTGTGTTCGCCACGGCCAACTCGGTCGCGACGCCCGCACTGCTGCCGGACGGTTCGGTGGCACCGGAATCGCTGTCGGCGCTCATCGAGTCCACTTCGGCCGCGAGGCTCGAAGCCGAACGCAAGCAGGTCGCGGACTCCGGCCCGAAGCCTGACGCACACGCGCTCGTGGGCGGCAAAGACGAGGAGGAGAACAAGTGACTCCCACCTATTACCTGCTGCTCTCGGCGCTGCTGTTCTCCATCGGCGCCATCGGAGTACTGGTGCGGCGCAACGCGATCGTCGTGTTCATGTGCATCGAGCTGATGCTCAACGCGGTGAACCTCACCCTGGTGACGTTCTCGCGGATCAACGGCTCGCTCGACGGCCAGGTCATGGCGTTCTTCGTGATGGTCGTCGCGGCCGCCGAAGTCGTCGTCGGACTGGCGATCATCATGGCGATCTTCCGCACCCGGCGCTCGGCCTCGGTCGACGACACCAACCTGCTGAAGTACTAGGGTCCCACCCGCCACCCGACCACCACCCTCAATGAGGCGCTTCGCGCCGCTGGAAGGACCTTGAGTGACCGCATCATCGTGGCTGTTGGTGGCTTTCCCTGCCCTCGGCGCCCTCGTTCTTCTCCTCGGCGGCAAGCGATTGAACTCGCGTGGCCACCTGATCGGCACGGCGGCCGTCGTACTGTCCTTTGTGTACGCCGTGGTGCTCTTCTTCGCCGCTGACGGTAAAGCGACCGTCGACACCAAGCTGTTCTCCTGGATCCCGGTCGGCGCACTGCAGGTCGACTTCGGTATCCGGATCGACGCGCTTTCACTGACGTTCGTGCTCCTGATCACCGGTGTCGGCTCGCTGATCCACTTCTACTCGATCGGCTACATGGCCGACGACGAGGGCAGGCGGAGGTTCTTCGCCTACCTGAACCTCTTCGTCGCCTCCATGCTGGTTCTGGTGCTGGGCAACAGCTTCCTGACGCTCTACCTCGGCTGGGAAGGTGTCGGCCTCGCGTCGTACCTGCTCATCGGCTGGTACCAGGACCGTCCTTCGGCCGCCACCGCGGCGAAGAAGGCGTTCCTGATGAACCGCGTCGGTGACATCGGCCTCGCGCTGGCGATCTTCCTCATGTTCAAGTACGTCGGCAGCACCGGCTACGCCGAGGTGTTCGCCGGACTGGACAAGATCCCGCCGGGCGCGATCACCGCGATCGCCCTGCTGCTCCTGCTCGGTGCCTGCGGTAAGTCGGGCCAGTTCCCGCTGCAGTCGTGGCTCCCGGACGCGATGGAGGGCCCGACCCCGGTCTCCGCCCTCATCCACGCCGCGACCATGGTCACCGCGGGTGTGTACCTCGTCGCCCGCTCCAACCCGATCTACAACATGACCGAGGACGGCAGGCTGGTCGTCACCATCGTCGGTGCGGTCACGCTGCTCATCGGGTGCATCATCGGCTGCGCGTACGACGACATCAAGAAGGTGCTCGCGTACTCCACGGTCAGCCAGATCGGCTACATGATGCTGGCCGTGGGGCTCGGCCCGTTCGGGTACGCGCTCGGCATCATGCACCTGGTGGCGCATGGTTTCTTCAAGGCGGGGCTCTTCCTCGGGGCCGGTTCGGTCATGCACGCCATGAACGACGAAGTCGACATGCGGAAGTTCGGCGGGCTGCGCAAGGCCATGCCGGTCACCTTCATTACTTTTGGGCTTGGTTACCTGGCGCTGATCGGCGTCCCGCCGTTCTCGGGCTTCTTCACGAAGGACGCGATCATCGAGGCCGCGCTGGCCGAAGAAGGCTGGCACGGCTGGGTGTTCGGCGGCGCGGCTCTGCTCGGCGCCGGGCTCACCGCGTTCTACATGACCCGGCTGGTGCTCATGACCTTCTTCGGCAAGGCCCGCTGGAAGGACATCAAGTCGGCCGACGGCAGGGACTTCCATCCGCACGAGTCGCCGATGTCCATGAAGGTCCCGATGATCATCCTGGCGGTCGGCTCGGTCGCCGCCGGCGCGTTCTTCAAGCTGGGTGACCGGTTCGCCGAGTGGCTCGCCCCGACGCTGGGCGAACTCCAGGTCGAGCACGGTGCGCTCGATCCTTGGATGGTTTCGGTGCTGACAGTGGTGATCTCGCTGCTCGGTGTCGGCGCGGCATGGCTCTTCGTCGGTCGCAAGGAAGTTCCGGTCGAGCGGCCCGAGCGCGTTTCGGTGCTCGTCCGCGCGGCCCGCAACGACCTCTACGGCAACACTCTCAACGAGACGCTGGTCGCCCGCCCGGGCACCTGGCTCTCCCGGGCGCTGGTCTACGTCGACAACCGCGGCGTCGACGGCGCCGTCAACGGGCTGTCCGCGTTGCTCGGCGGTGCCTCGGGGCGCCTGCGCCGGTTGCAAACCGGGTTCGTCCGTTCTTACGCGCTGTCCATGCTGGGCGGCACATTCCTGATCGTGGCAGCACTCCTGCTGGTGAGGTTCTCATGACTTGGTTGCTCGCAGTCATCCTGCTGCCGCTCGTAGGCGCGCTGGTAGTCGCGGCGTTGAAGAACAACGACAAGCTCGCGATCGCCACCGCGCTGGGCGTGTCGCTGCTCGAACTCGCGCTGATCATCCCGCTCTGGGCGAACTACTCACCCAGCGGCGCGAGGATCCAGCAGGCGACCACGATGGACTGGATCCCGAGCTTCGGTATCCACATCTCGTTCGGCATGGACGGCATCGCGCTGGTCATGATCGCGGTGATCGCGCTGCTGGTGCCGATCGTCGTCGGCGGGCTCGGCCGGTTCGACAAGCTGCCGGCGGGCCGCACCGCCGGTGGTTTCCTGTCGCTGATCCTGCTGCAGGAAGCACTGACCATCGGCGTTTTCGCCGCCACGGACGTCTTCCTGTTCTACGTGTTGTTCGAGATCATGCTGATCCCGATGTACTTCCTGATCGGTGGCTACGGCGGCCAGAACCGGCAGTACGCGGCCGTGAAGTTCTTCCTCTACTCGTTCCTCGGCGGCCTGATCATGCTGGCGTCGGCGATCGGCGCGTACTCGCTGTCGGTCGACAAGTTCGGCGTGGGCACGTTCGACTGGCAGACACTGGTGACCGTGGTGCGCGAAGCGCCGACGAGCACGCAGATCTGGCTGTTCCTCGGGTTCTTCCTGGCTTTCGCGATCAAGGCGCCGCTGGTGCCGTTCCACACCTGGCTGCCGGACGCGGCGGGGCAGGCGCCGATCGGCGTCGCCGTGCTGCTCGTCGGCGTGCTGGACAAGGTCGGCACATTCGGGTTCCTGCGCTACTGCATCCCGATGTTCCCCGAAGCCAGCAAAGCCTTGGCGCCCTTGGTGATCGTGCTCGCCGTGCTCGGCGTGGTCTACGGCTCGATCCTCGCCGCCGGGCAGACCGACATGAAGCGGTTCATCGCGTACGTGTCGATCGCGCACTTCGGGTTCATCGCACTGGGCATCTTCAGCTTCAACGAGCAGGCGATGGTCGGCTCGGTGTCGTACATGCTGAACCACAGCCTCGCGACAGGCATGCTGATCGTCGCGATCGGACTGATCATCGCGCGCGGCGGGTCGACGCGGATCTCGGACTACGGCGGAATGGCGAAGGTGACCCCGTTGCTCGGCGGCATGCTGCTGATCGCCGGATTGTCCACCTTGTCCCTGCCGGGGACGAACTCGTTCGTCAGTGAACTGCTGGTGCTGCTGGGTTCCTTCACCACCCATCCGGTGGCCACGACCATCGCGACCGTCGGCATGGTGCTCGCGGCTGCGTACGTGCTCTGGCTGTACCAGCGCGTCATGCAGGGCCCGGTTCGCGGAGACGCCCTCGTGGGCGTCGGGGGAGGACCTGGCACAGCCATCGCGCCGGAACTCGGTGCGAAGAAGGCCATCAAGGACCTTGACCGCAAGGAAATCGCGCTTCTGGCGCCGATGGTCGTACTGATCATCGGGCTGGGCTTCTACCCGAAGCCGGTGTTGGACACGATCACCCCGTCGGTGCAGGCGACCCTCAGCTCGGTCACCTCACAGGGAGGCAAGTAACTGTGTTTCTTGAAATGCCGGCGCTCTCTGCTTTTCTTGCGCAGCAACCGGACCAGATAGCGATCCCGCAGATCAACTACGCGGCGGTGCTGCCGATGCTGATCATTTTCGGTGCCGCTTGTGTGAGCGTGCTGGTCGAGGCGTTCGTGCCGCGCCACGCACGGTGGGGCACGCAGGTGCTCCTCAGCCTGGCGGGCATCGTGGTCGCGGGTTACTTCCTCTTCAAGTACGCCACGGGTGACACCGCCACCAAGGCAGGCACGACGACGTTCAACCGGGCGATCTCCGTCGACCAGCCCGCCTTGTTCCTCTGGGGCACTTTGCTGGCGCTCGCCGTCGGTGCGGTGCTGCTGATCGCGGACAGGTCGGTCGAGCCGGGCGGCGCTTTCGTCGCGCAGGCCGGGATCCGGCCGGGCACCGTGCAGGACCGGGCACAGGCTTCGGCGACGGCGATGCAGACCGAGGTCTTCCCGCTCACGCTGTTCGCGCTCGGCGGGATGATGGCGTTCTGCGCGGCCAACGACCTGCTCACGATGTTCATCGCGCTGGAAGTGCTGAGCCTGCCGCTGTACCTGATGTGCGGCCTCGCCCGTCGCCGTCGCCTGCTGTCGCAGGAATCGGCCGTCAAGTACTTCCTGCTCGGGGCGTTCTCGTCGGCGTTCTTCCTGTACGGCCTCGCGCTGCTCTATGGCTACGCCAACTCGGTGAAGCTGTCCGACATCGCGAACGCCGCCGCCGGTAGCGACCGCTCCGACACGCTGCTGTTCGCCGGGATGGGCCTGCTCGTGGTCGGCCTGTTGTTCAAGGGTTCCGTCGGCCCGTTCCACACCTGGACTCCCGACGTCTACCAAGGCGCGCCGACCCCGGTCACCGCGTTCATGGCCGCCTGCACCAAGGTCGCCGCGTTCGGCGGCATCCTGCGCGTCCTGACCGTCGGTTTCGGGTCGACCAGCTGGGAGTGGCGCGGTGTCCTCTGGGGCGTCGCGATCATCTCCATGGCGATCGGCGCGATCCTCGGCCTCACCCAGACCGACGTCAAGCGCATGATCGCCTACTCGTCCATCGCGCACGCCGGATTCCTGCTCATCGGTGCCATCGCGATGACCGGCAAGGGACTCGAAGGCACCCTGTTCTACCTGCTGGCGTACGGCTTCACCACGTTGGCGGCGTTCGGTGTGGTCAGTCTGGTGCGCGACTCCAGGGGCGAGGCGCTGCACCTCTCCTCGTGGGCGGGCCTGGCGAAACGCTCGCCCCTCTTGGCGGGAGTCTTCACGTTCCTGCTGCTCGCACTGGCCGGCATCCCGCTGACGAGTGGTTTCGTCGGGAAGTTCGTCGTCTTCTCGGCGGCACTGTCCGACGGGATGGCGCCGCTGGTGGTCATCGCATTGGTGGCCAGCGCCATCGCCGCGTTCTTCTACCTGCGCGTGATCGTGCTGATGTACTTCTCGGAACCGGCAGCCGACGGCCCCACCGTGACCCTGCCCGGCCCGTTCACCAGCATCGCCATCGGGCTCGGCACCATCGTGACCCTGGTGCTCGGCGTCGCCCCTTCGTTCGCCCTGACGTGGGCAGGCGCCGGCGGCTTCGCCAGCTAGATCTCAAGTGCTGTGATGGGCCTCTTCCTCTCAGAAAATGAGAGGAGGAGGCCCTTCATCCATCCACGCCGCGGTTTTCATCCCGGCGAAGGATGCGAGCGTTGGCACGCGGAGCGAGGACGCGGGGGCGTCGCCGTAGCGCATCCAAAGCTGCTTGACCTCCGTAGGCCAGTCGGCGAGTTCGCGATGTTCGGCCGTACTCAGTAGCTGAATCCGGATCTGCGAGCCGGCTCGGGTGATCAGACGGGCTGGATCGATCAGGCGCACGACCGTCGGTGCGGGATCCCAGCTGGTGCCGGGAAACTCGCGGCGTAGCAGCCTGGGAAGCTCGCGTTCGAGCGCGCCTCCGACTGCGCGTCGTTCGGCGGTGTACAGGTCGATGTCTTCCGACAGTCGTCCTCCCGCGGCGGGATCGGTCAGCCAGGTTCGAGCCAGTGCGGTGCCGCCGAAGAACACAACCGGCTGGTCCAAGCGAGCCAAGGCGGCGAGGACGTGGCTGATCAGGTGATCCCGTTTCACCTGTTCTTCGGCAACCCGGAAGGCAGCTGTGGTGGTGGCCAGTTCCGCTGGATCAAGCAAGGGGATCGACCCCCGCGGTAGCCCTCGTCGCCGCGAGGGCGCCGGGACGGTGCTGAGCGGCGGCGAGGGCCTCGAAAACGGTCCAGTCCATCCGCTGTGCGAGTGCCCGCACGGCTTCCTCCGCGTCCGAGGCGTCGATACCGCCCAACGTCGGCCGAACCGCGAGATCCAGCGCGGTTTGTTCCGGTGTGGTGACCCATCCTGAGCCGAGCTCGGTTTCGGTCCGCTCCACGTCGAGCCGCGACACGTCGCGTTCCGTGAACACGATCAGGGCGTCTCCCGTCCGGAGCGTGGGCCGTTGTTTCGGGACGGCAATAACGGCCACGGCCAAGCCTCGCGGTATCGCGCCGTGTATCCGCGCGGCGCTGACACCCATCAAGGTGACCGCGTCGGTTCCGTAGTCGGCCTGGCCGATGCCCATGGCCACCGCGTTCAGATCCGGTACCCAGGTGGGATCTCCCAGCCGATGCTGCGGAACAAGGGCGTAGTAACCGGTCGCGAGACGGCGCACCGCGCCGGTGCGAGCGAGCCGGGCGACTTCCGCGCGGGGGTGCGCATAGATACCGGCGAGGTCGCGCGGGCGGAAGATCCGGTGCGTGCGCCTGGTCAACTCGGGCGGAACACCTATCGCTGTTCTTGCCACCATTACCACCTCCGTCGGCTTCAAGCCTACGCTCATCGTAGTCAAGTGGTGCGCCGACCTGGTCACGCTTTTACAGCCGCCGGCGCAGTCGCCGGAGTCCCTGAAGGCCACCATGAGGGCGTTCTGGTCCTGGAGGTGGCCTTCAGGGACCTCGCACAAGCCCAGGTGTCACGTTTGTCACCGTTTCCGCTGGATAGCGGGTCAACGGGCGCACAAGGCTTGCCATTACGCTGGTGGTCGACCCCGACCCAGTGTTGAGAGAGCGGAGCCGACGTGTCAGTTCAGGGTGGCGCCATCGCGAATCTGCGCGCATCCGTCGGCTTGCAGATTGCCGACGAGCAGTTGTTGCGCACCCTCGCGCGCGGCCTGGGTGACGTCGAGAACTTGCTCCGCGAGACGGTGCGCAGCGACGTCAAAGCCGTCCACGACCCCGCAACGCACCTGGTGGAAGCCGGGGGCAAACGTTTCCGTCCGATGTTCACGCTGCTGTCCGCCCAGTTCGGGGACAAGGCGAAGGACGACGATCACGTGATCATCGCCGCGGCCGCCGTCGAGCTGGTGCACCTCGCCACGCTCTACCACGACGACGTGATGGACGAGGCCACGATGCGTCGTGGCGCGGAGAGCGTCAACGCGCGCTGGGACAACACCATCGCGATCCTGACCGGCGACTTCCTGTTCGCGCACGCCTCGCGGCTGGTGGCCGACCTCGGCACCGACGCGGCGCGGATCATCGCGGAGACCTTCGGTGAGCTCGTGACCGGGCAGATGCGGGAAACCGTCGGCCCGACCGACGGCGAAGACCCGGTGGAGCATTACCTCACCGTGATCGCGCAGAAGACCGGCTCGCTCATCGCCACCTCCGGCCGGTTCGGCGGGATGATGTCGGGCGCGCCCGCCGAGTACGTCGACGCGTTGCGCCGGTTCGGCGACATCATCGGAACGGCGTTCCAGATCTCCGACGACATCATCGACATCGCGTCGCCGTCCGACGAGCTCGGCAAGGCCCAGGGGACCGACCTCCGTGAGGGTGTGCGCACCCTTCCGATGCTCTACGCGCTCGCGGACGAGACCACCCATCCCCGATTGGTCGAACTGCTTTCGGGACCCATCTCGGACGATGCCCTGGTCACCGAGGCTCTCGAGCTTTTGCGAACTTCTGACGGACTCGAACGAGCGAGGGTTACTCTTTCCGACTACGCTCGGCGAGCGCGAGCGGAGCTTGCGTCGCTGCCCGCGTCCCCCGCACGGGACGCGTGCGAGTCGGTCGCCGACTACTTGGTCGAGCGCACGCATTAGACACAGGAGACGGCGGGTATGTCCATTTTCGGGCAGGTGTGGCTGTGGAGCCTGCTGGCATTCGTGATCGGAGCACTGCTCACCTGGCTGGTCCTGGTGCTTCCCGCGCATAAGCGCGTCCGGAGTCTGGAAAGCCAGCTGGCCGCAGCGCACGCCGAGGCCGCACGGCCCGCTGCCAAGCCACGGGAAGCGACGAATACGTCGTACCTCGATCAGGTGACGAGCATCGAGCCCATTGTCCAGCCGTACGTCGAGCGCGAGCCGTACGTCGAGTCGGAGCCGGTCATGGCCTCCCAGGCCGAGACGACGAGCTACCTTCCGCCGATGAGGCAGGAGTACGGCGACCCGGAGCCGTACGTCCAGGCCGAGGCGCGGTCCGACCACGAGTACCTCGAGCAGGAGTACGTCCCGCAGGACGTCGAGGACCGCGAGATCGAGGCGTGGACGGAAGACCGCATCGACGGCGACCCGGCGCCGCAAGCGGTGGACTTTCCCGCGACCGAATACATCCGGCAGATCGAGGCCGAGCCGGAAGTCGAGCCCGAACCCGAACCCGAACCCGAGTTCGACCCGGAACCCGAGCCGGTGGCCCACGAGCCGGCCTCGCTGTTCCAGCCGGAGCCGTTGCCCGCCGGCTACCAGCCGGACACGAACTGGTTCGAGCGTGAGCTGGTGCCTGAGCGCTCCCCTTTCCAGGAGCCGGCGGGTCCCGACTTTTTCGAGGAGCCCGAAGTCACCGAGACAGAACCGGCGTACGCCTTCGCCTCAGAGGAGCGGGAGGAGTCGTCCGACGAGATGGCTCCCGTCGACTCCACGCAGGTCCTGCCGAAGCGCCAGCGCCGTGAGTCGCCGCGGGGCGGGTTCGATCCGCCCCAGCCGATCCAGCCGTCGATGCGCGCCATCGAACGTCGTGAGCCGAACTCCGACCTCACCGGCACCCACAGCGGCTCGCTCTTTGAGCCTGCCGTGCAGCCCGGGCAGTACGGAATGCCCGCCGCGGCCCCGGAGCCTCCGCCGGCCCGGGATCCGATCCCGGCCGATTCCGTGCCGCCTGGTCCGTTCGGACCTGGTTCGGCCATGCCGCGGCCCGGTGGTGGCCGTCCGGCCGACGAATTCGGTGTCAAGGCGAGCGTCACGGCGTTGCGCTACTGCACCGAGGAGTCGCCGCAGTTCCCGCGCATGGTCGCCGAGGTGTGGTTCCGCACCACGGCCGACGCCGAGCGCGTCGGCTTCCGCCCCCTGACCTGAACCCCCGAATATGTCGACATCTTCCGTTAGCGTGGCAAACGGAAGATGTCGACAGATTCGGAAGGTGCGGGCCTAAGCGACGGTCCAGGTGTCCTGACCGCGGAGCAGCGCCTGCAGGTCGGGCTTGCGCGCGGCCTGTGCCTCGGCGACCTGGGCACGCGCCTGGTCGTCATAGGTCGGCCTGCTGACCTGACGCAGGATGCCGATGGGCGTGTGCGTGAGGTTCTGGTCCCCGAGCCGCGACAGCGCGAACGAGTACGCCGGGTCGGTGATCGCCGGATCGTGCACGACGACGTTCTGCTCGCCGATGTCCGACATCTTCCCGACTTCCAGCCCGCCCCACTGGCTGCGGGTGACGCCGTATTCCCCCTGCGGGCCGAAGACGATCGGCTCGCCTGCCTTCAGCGGAATCAGCCTCTGCGCGGCTTCGTCGGAGTCCTTCAGGACGTCGAACGCGCCGTCGTTGAAGATCGGGCAGTTCTGGTAGATCTCCACCAGCGCCGACCCGCGATGCTCGGCGGCGGCCTGCAGCACCTGCGTCAGCCCGGCTTTGTCGGAGTCCAGCGCGCGCCCGACGAACGACGCTTCCGCGCCGATCGCGAGGGACAGCGGGTTGAACGGGGTGTCGATCGAGCCCATCGGCGTGGACTTCGTGACCATGCCCTGGCCCGACGTCGGCGAGTACTGGCCCTTGGTGAGGCCGTAGACGCGGTTGTTGAACAGCAGGATCTTGAGGTTCACGTTGCGGCGCAAAGCATGGATCAGGTGGTTGCCGCCGATGGACAGTGCGTCGCCGTCACCGGTCACCACCCACACGCTCAGGTCCGGGCGGGACGTCGCCAGGCCGGTCGCGATCGACGGCGCGCGGCCGTGGATCGAGTGCATGCCGTAGGTGTTCAGGTAGTACGGGAACCGCGACGAGCAGCCGATGCCCGAGATGAACACGATGTTCTCGCGCTTGAGGCCCAGTGTCGGGAGGAACGACTGCACCGCGTTGAGGACGATGTAGTCACCGCACCCCGGACACCAGCGGACCTCCTGGTTCGACTTGTAGTCCTTGGCCTTCTGCGCCTCCTCGGTGGTGGGCACAAGGTCTAGACCGCCCGGCTCGGGCAGTCCCAGGTCGATGGCGGTCATGCCGTGGCCTCCGTGACGATGGTGGTGAAGACGCCTTGCAGTTCTTCGGCCTTGAAGGGCAGCCCGGCGACCTTGGTGTAGCTCGCGATGTCGATCAGGAACTTTGCCCTTAACAACATCGCGAGCTGACCGAGATTCATTTCAGGCAGTACCACTTTGTCGTAAGACCGCAGTACGTCGCCGAGGTTCGCGGGCATCGGGTTGAGGTGCCTCAGGTGCGCCTGCGCGATGGGCAGGCCGTCCTTGCGCACCCGGCGGCACGCGGCGCCGATCGGCCCGTACGTCGAGCCCCAGCCCAGCGCAAGCACCCGTGCCTTGCCGCTGGGGTCGTCGACGACCAGATCCGGGACGTCGATGCCGTCGACCTTGGCCTGCCGCAGGCGGACCATCTTCTCGTGGTTGTCGGGCTCGTAGGAGATGTGCCCGGTCTTGTCGGCCTTCTCCAACCCGCCGATGCGGTGCTGCAGCCCCGGAGTGCCCGGAACGGCCCATGCCCGCGCGAGAGTCTCTGGATCGCGGACATACGGCCAGAACTCGCCGGAACCGTCTTCCGCGTTCGGTTCGCTGGCGAACTCCACCCGAAGGTCGGGCAGATCCTCGACGTTCGGCACCAGCCATGGCTCGCTGCCGTTGGCGATCGCACCATCCGAGAGCAGCAGCACCGGCGTGCGGTACGTCAGCGCGATACGGGTGGCTTCGATCGCCGCGTCGAAGCAGTCCGCGGGGGACAGTGGCGCGATGATCGGGACCGGGCTTTCACCGTTGCGGCCGAACATGGCCTGCAGCAGGTCGGCCTGCTCGGTCTTGGTCGGGAGACCGGTGGACGGGCCACCGCGCTGGACGTCGATGACCACGAGCGGCAGTTCGGTCATCACGCCGAGCCCGACCGTTTCGGACTTCAGCGCGATACCCGGCCCGGACGTCGAGGTGACGCCCAGCGCGCCGCCGTAGGAAGCGCCGAGCGCGGCGCCGATCCCTGCGATCTCGTCCTCGGCCTGGAACGTCAGGATGCCGAAGTTCTTGTGTTTGGACAGCTCGTGCAGCACGTCCGAAGCCGGGGTGATCGGGTACGTGCCCAGCAGGATCGGCAACTTGGCCTGCTGACCGGCGGCGATGAGGCCGTAGGCGAGCGCGGTGTTGCCGGTGATCTGCCGGTAGGTGCCCTGGCTCAGTTTCGCCGGGGCGACCTGGAACGTCGTGGCGAATGATTCCGTTGTCTCGCCGTAGTTCCAGCCGGCGCGGAAGGCCAGGATGTTCGCTTCGGCGATGTCGGCGTTCTTCGCGAACTTCTCCCGCAGGAACCGTTCGGTGCCCTCGGTCGGGCGGTGGTACATCCACGACAGCAGGCCGAGCGCGAACATGTTCTTCGCGCGCTCGGCGTCCTTCTTGGACAGGCCGGTTTCTTCCAGTGCGCCACGGGTCAGCGTCGACATGGCGACCTGGTGCACCTGGAAAGAAGCGAGGGTTTCGTCGGTCAGCGGATCGCCCGCGAAGCCGACCTTCGTAATGTTGCGCTTGGAGAAGTCATCCGTGTTGAGGATGATCGTCCCGCCTTTTGGGACGTCGGCGAGATTGGCCTTCAATGCGGCAGGATTCATGGCGACCAGTACGTCAGGACGGTCGCCCGGGGTCAGGATGTCGTAGTCGGCGAAATGCACCTGGAACGACGAGACGCCCGGGATGGTGCCTTGTGGTGCGCGGATTTCGGCGGGGAAGTTCGGCATCGTGGACAGGTCGTTGCCGAAGGCCGCGGCCTCCGACGTGAACCTGTCGCCGGTCAGCTGCATACCGTCACCGGAGTCGCCGGCGAACCGGATGACCACCCGGTCCAGCTTGCTGATCTCGGTGTGGCGGGTAGCGGACAACGAGCCGTTGCCGTTCGCACTGGTGCTCATGGGTCAGGGAATCCCCTCTCTCCCGACTGGCGGCGTTGCGCATGTTCGTGTGCGGCGATGTCGGCTAGATCAGCGCACACACTTCGAGGTTAGCTCGCGGGGGTTGCGGATGGCTGCAGGGTGTGACCCCTGGCCCACCTGATGAGACCCCTTGCCATGCGGCATCGGCGAACGCCCGATTATGTGTAACTCATGGTAACGGCTAAAGTGGTCTGACGCTGTGACCCCCGTCTCCTTCGACCTCGCTTCTTTCCTTATTTTCCGCCGATCCGGGCTCGTATGCCCGCCAGTCGTGCGGCGAATTCCGGAGAATCGAGCGACGCGAGCTGGGGCACGATCTCGACGTCGACCGCGTCGGCGTGCTCGGCCAGCGTGCGAGTGCGGCGCATGGAGAGTTTCGTGGCCAAAACGAGTCCTCGCGGCGCCTCGGTGGCGGGCTTCGCCATGGCGAGCGCTGCTTCCAGGAGTTCGTCGTGGCCGCCGTCGACCAAGCGCAGGGCGAGCCCGGCTCGCACCGCTGCTTCGGCGTCGAGGACTTCGCCGAACAGGGTCATCGCGGCGGCCCGCTGGCGTCCCACGGCGTGCTGGATCATCCACGTCATCCCGCCGCCGGGATGCAGGCCGAGTTCGAGGAAGCGCGCGATGAACTTGGCGCGCGGTCCGGCCAGCCGGACGTCCGCGGCGAGCGCGAGGTTCAGCCCGGCGCCGACGGCCGCGCCGCCTACGGCCGCGATCGTCGGCAACGTGCAGCGCGCGACGGCGAGGAAGCCGTCGTAGATGGCGCGCAGACCTTCTTCTTTGGCTTCGCCGAGCGCGGAAAGGTCCGCGCCGGCGCAGAACGCGGGTGGGGTGCCGGTGATGACCACGGCGTGGACGTCTTCGTCGCGCTCGGCGTCGGTGACGGCGTTGGCGAGCTGCGCGGACAGATCGAGGGTGAGGGCGTTGCGGCTGCCGGGGGCGTCCACGGTGATCACCGCGACGCGGCCGATACGTTCGGCCAGAATGCTGTCGGTCATGACGTGACCCTAAGCGCGCTCCCAGTTCGCCGGGGTCAGACATCGGGGTTCGGCGGGCGCTCCAGTAGGCGGGAGAGGACCACGGTGGACACCGTGCGGTCGATGATCTCCAGGCCACGCAACCGCTCCAACGCCGTCTCCAGGTGGTGGATGTCCGCCGCCCGCAGGTGCACGATCGCGTCGGCGGCACCCGACACCGTGTAGGCCGCCACGACCTCGGGCAGCGGTTCGAGCCGCGCCCGGATGCGGGCCGGAGCGATGTTGCCCTGGCAGTGGACCTCGACGAACGCCTCGGTGCCCCAGCCCAGCGCCTCCGGGTCGACGACCGCGGTGAAACCGCGCAGGACCCCGGAATCAAGCAGCCTGTCCACCCGCCGCTTCACCGCGGGCGCGGACAGGCCGACGACTTTGCCGATGTCGGCGTAGCTGGAGCGCGCGTTGGCGACAAGCTGCGAAACGATTCGCTGGTCGATGGTGTTCATACGCAATGTTTAGCAGGAATCTACGCATCAAACAGCGATTGATTGCATCTGTATCGAGCCATACCCTTGAATCATGTTGGACTCGCGAGTACCCACGACCCGCCGATACCTGATGTGCGCGCCGCGGTTCTTCGCGGTCGAGTACGTGATCAACCCCTGGATGGACCCCACCCAGCCGGTGAGCGTCGAGCTTGCGATGGCGCAATGGACGGAACTTCGGGACACCTACCGCAAGCTCGGGCACACCGTCGAGGAGATCGACGCGCAGCCGGGCCTGCCCGACATGGTCTTCGCCGCGAACTCCGGCACGGTCGTCGACGGCCGCGTGCTCGGCTCGCGGTTCCGCGCGCCCCAGCGCACCGCCGAGGCCGAATACTTCCGCCGCTGGTTCCTTGAGCACGGCTACCGCGACATCACGATGCCCGAGAAGATCAACGAGGCCGAAGGTGACTTCGCGTGGACGGGGAAGCTGCTGCTCGCGGGCGCCGGTTTCCGCACCGACCCGGCCGCGCACGCCGAGGCGCAGGAAGCCCTCGGCGTGCCGGTCGTTTCACTCCGGCTGATCGATCCGCGCTACTACCACCTCGACACCGCGCTCTTTGTCCTCTCGGAAGCCACCGACACCACTCCTGCGCAGGTCGCCTACTACCCGGGCGCGTTCTCGGCCGGCTCCCGGCGCGTACTCGCGAAGCTGTTTCCGGACGCCGTACTGGCCACCGGGGCGGACGCGGCGTGCTTCGGGCTGAACGGGGTTTCGGACGGCCGCAACGTCGTGCTGCCGCTCGAAGCGACCGATTTGGCGGACCGGCTCACGGCGCGTGGGTACGAGCCATGGCTGGTCGATATCTCCGAATTGCGCAAAGCGGGCGGCGGCCCGAAGTGCTGCACTTTGGAGATACGGAAATAATTTTTAGTAGATAATGTAACTACTCCATTCGCGCGTGCGATTAATCGGGCAAGAGTCCGTTCCCGAGCGTGCGAGGTGTTTGATGCCGCTGACAGTCGTCAACCTCACCGTCCACGGAATAGGCAAACCTCGTCGCGCGCTCGACCCGGGCGAGGACGAGTCGTGGGTGACCGTGGAGCAGTTCGAGCTGGTGCTCGACGCCGTCGTCGGGATCGACAACGTCCGCCTCACCTTCGACGACGGCAACGCCTCCGACGTCGAGATCGCGCTCCCACGGCTGCTCGAACGCCGGCTCACGGCCGAGTTCTTCTTGCTCGCCGGTGAACTCGGCGAGCGGGGGAGGATCGGCCGCGACGGCGTCCGCGAGCTGGTCGAAGCGGGCATGACGATCGGCACGCACGGCTGGTCGCACTGCGACTGGCGGCGGCTCGACGACCGACGCGCAACGCAGGAAATAGCGGAAGCGCCGAAGCTGCTCTCAAAGCTCGCCGGTCGCCCGGTTCGGCGCGCCGCCGTGCCGTTCGGCGCCTACGACCGCCACGTGCTCGACCGGCTGCGCAAGGCCGGGATGAGCCGGGTGTACGCCAATGGCGGCGGCCCGGCTCGCGAGTCCCACTGGCTGCAGCCACGCAACAGCCTGCGCCACGACCTCGATCCACGGTGGATCGACGACACGCTCGCCGGCGCGCCCGGTCTGTATCGCTCGGCGACACGGACAGCGGCGCGGCTCGTCAAGCTCGCCGGGATGACCTAGTCCCGGCGGTGTGCCGTGAAGGGGACTTTCCTGTCGTCGGGGGAGGAAAGCCCCCTTCACTGTGTTTATTGGCGGCGCGCGATCAGGTTTGCGTGACCAGGGCGTGGCATGAGCAGGTCGCTTGCGACTTGCCAGGGGGCGCCCTGCTCCCGCAAACCTGGCCTTCGGCGAGCGCGCGCGGTGAAGACTTCCGGCCGTGGCCGGCCGTAAGTCGCTGTGGCTGAGTTTCAGGCGAAAAGCGCGCGTGGCTGGGCTTGGGGGTGGACGAGCCACCCACTTAGCCGGGGGTGAGCTTGTAAACGTGATAGCTGTACTCAGCAGCAAAAGTATCGCTGAGCTTCCCGCCCTCGATAGGAACCGAGCGGTTCTCAAACAGCACTTCCGCCTTGGTCGCCGTCAGCCCGTTCGGCAGGATCAGCGTGTGACCGCCGGGGTTGCTGCCGCGGGCCGTCATCGCGAACACGTAGTAGGAACCGTTGTATTCCTTGAACATCGTGTCGAGATCGGTCGAGAACCGGTACTGGATCGACTGGGTGTTGAGCACCGGCGCGAGTTCCTTGACGCGCCGGTTGACCTCGGTCACCGCGGGCCGGATGGCCTCGCCACAGATGTCGCGAAGCACGTGCTGGCTGATGCAGTCCCCACCGAAGTTGTGGTTGAAGTAGATGATGCCCTTGGCTTCGTGGATGAGCGAATTCATCACCGCGCCCGAAAGCTCGTCCGGCTGGATCGGCGTGTTGAACTGGGCGAACGGAAGTCCTACTTCGACGAAAGCGTAGATCGGCTGGAGCTTGCCGTCCATCTCGTCAAGGCCGCGAATGCGGTCCATGGTGGCGCCGTAGGACGCCGACTTCCGGCACAGCTCCGGTGCGGTGCCTGACTTTTCGCACATCCCGAGATCGGTGTACCAGTATGTGTCCAAAGAGGATATGTCGGTGTAGTCGAGGAACTTGGCGGCCGGGCCGTCCTTGATGAAGAAATGCATGCCGAAGCCGAAGTTGGCGTATCTGGCGCGGCCGTCGTTCTGTGGCAGTCTGTCCCGCAACGTCTGCAGCACGGTGTAGCCGCACAGCGCATCCTCGGGAACGCAGATCGGGCCTTCCCCCGGGAAGTTCCCCGTCCACGGTGCACTGCCTTCGTGGCCCCACAGGTCGACCTCGTCGGTCAGCAGCCACCCCACGGTCTCCGGGCCGTACCCGTTCAGTCGCGTGCTGGGCATGGCGAACATGCCGGCAGCACGCACCAAGGAGATATCCGTCGACGACGTCAGCTCGAAGTACGTGTTCAGGCCTGCCGCCTTGTCGAGCGCGGTGTCCTGCGGAGATGTCACGGCTTCGTACCAGACGCCGATCGGGAAGAACTTCGGATCAGCCCAGCCCGCGTTCGCCATCGCCGAAAAACCGTTGTAGTAACCGGATCCGCCCGCCCAGGGCACCCGAGGAAGATCCGCCATCGCGAGGCCGCTCGCCGGCGGCGGGGTCGTCCACGCCGACGCCGATTCCTCGTCGAAGGAATCCCCTCGGTAGAACACCATCGTGGCGCCGAGCGTCAAAACGATCAACAGTGAGCCCAGGGCGTGCTTGCGCTGGCGCCGCCAAATTCCCACAGATGCGGTCATGCGCTGTCGCGGTCCCCTTTCGCGCCTCGCGCCTCCGCCAGTGCCACGAGTTCCGCCGCCCGGGACCGCCAAGAGAAGCCCCGGACCGAATCCCGCAACTGTTCCGGCGTACGCAGGCCACCTTCTGCCAGGCTCGCGCGAATCGCTTCGACGAAAGGCCCCTGAGCCGTCGCGACGCGCACTCTGTCGGTGTATGCCGCGAGTTCGGCGAAGTTGCTGCTGACCACCGGAAGACCCAGTGCCAGGTATTCCTTGAGTTTGATGGGGTTGGAATGGTGTATCCATTGATTGTCCAACCAGGGCATGATCGCCACGTCGAAACCGGAACCGTATGCCGGAATTGTCTCGTATGAACGGAATCCGAGCCAGTACACGTTCGGGTATTTATCGAACCGTTCCATCGGATGCGTCGAATCGCCGATCAGCACCAGTGAGACCTCCGGCAGTTCCGCGGCGATCTGTTCCAGCAGGTCGAAATCGACCAGGAAGTCGTCCAGTGCGCCGAAGAAACCGATACGCGGCCCCGGAATCGCGGCGATATCGGCCGGTAGTTCGGCGCGGTGGACGAAGTGGGCGATGTCCACGCCGTGGTCCAAAAAATGTGCGCGGTCGCCGGTTCGGCCGTGTTCCTCGTCGAGCAGGACGTGGCTGACGTAGGTGACGAGGTCGGCGTTTTCGAGAAGCCCTCGCTCGAGCCCTTCGATGAGCTCGCGGTCGGCTTCGGGGAAGTCCGAGTGCCGGTCGGACCTGTTGAACACCAGGGAATGCCGGCGCATCGGGCGGACGACGTCCCATGCCGTCGGGATGGTCACCATGATCACCGGATCGGCCAGTCGCAGCACCATGCAGACCGCACGGACCTGCGCCCGGATCAGCACAGCGTTGACTTTCCGGAGAAACGGCGAGCCGTAGAATGGAAGCGGAAGTGGGGACATCACAAAGAAGTTCGGTAGTTCGTCGAGTGGGCGCCGGACGAGCATCGCCACACTGCGCAGCTTGCGGAGGATCCGGCGGGTCACATCCGTGCTGCGGCCAGGAGTCGGCATCCGCATGCCGATGCTGTTGACCACCAGCACGCGGCGCTTCTCGGCGATCGAGCGCATCAGCTGGAAATCGGAATGCGCCTGGTTGTGGTACCACCAGTCCTGCGCGGCAAAGCACACGTAACCGCGGTCTGACGACTTCGCGGAAGCAGCGGCCTGCGCGGGCCATCGGCGCATCGGCAGCAGCCGGCGCAACGCGAGCCGGTGCCGTGCGCCGCCGGACTTGCCACGGATAACCGCGCGCAGGAGTTCGTTGGCCACCACGGCGAACCACATCGACAGCGCGGCGACGTGCCCGTCACGCTCACGACGCATCCGAACCCGGTTGGTGGCCGACAACGCCCAGAGTTCCGGCGATGTCGACTGCTCGCCGCCGAGATGGACCGCGACCGCAGCAGGCTCGTTGCGCACGGCGAACCCGCGGTCCCAGGCGCGCAACATGTATTCGGTTTCCTCCGAGTAGAGGAAATACCGCTCCTCCAGTGCGCCGATCGCCTCGACGCATTCGCGCGACACGAGCCACGCCGCGCCGGTCGCCCAGTCTGCGGTGCCGGATTCCTGGTAACGCGCGGAATCGGTGACCAATTCACCCAGTGCGGAGAACCGGCCCGAACGGGTGCCGCCGAGCAGTGTTTCACCGAGCGCGCGCAACGTGGTCGGGCGACGGCGCAGGGAAAGCTGTGGCGTACCGGCGTCGTCGAGCAGCAACGGGACGACGATGCCCGTGCCCGGCGTGGACAGCCGCTCGCGCAGGGCCCGCAATGCCCCCGGCCGAAGCCTGACGTCCGGATTGAGGATCAGCACATCGCAGCCGGGCGAAGTCGCGATACCCGCGTTGACACCGGCCGCAAATCCGCCGTTGGCATGAAGTCGGACGACATGAGCCTCCGGGGCGACCGAAGCCGCCACGTCCAGCGTGCCGTCGGTGGAGGCGTTGTCCACCACGACGATCCGAGCGGAGTTTTCGCCGCCGAGCGCCTCTTGCACCGAACGCAGGCAACCCTCGACGACCTCCGCGCTGTGGTAGGTCACGATCACGACGGCGAGCGGGTTAGGGCGTGTCTGATGGGTCGGTTCGATGGGATTCGTGATCCACGTGGTTCCTGGTTGTGCCCCGCGAATACCGCGAACAAGATCCATCAGACGCGCCCTAAGCATTCTCGTTCACAATCTGTGGTGTGGGTGAAACGGCCGCAGGTCTGTTCCTGCGCTGGATCATCCGGTGCCGTGCGGCGCCCGCGAGGAGCCGCAACGCGAACGGGGCGTCCTCGAGCAGGTAGCGGCGAGCCAAGCGCCGCGGCTCGAGAGCCAGACGGTGTACCCATTCCGCGCCCAAACGCTGAACCACAACCGGCGCGCGGGTGAATTTTCCGGCGGCCATCGGAATACCGGCGCCGACACCGACGTACCAGCTGTCGGGCAGCACGGCGCGCAGCCGCTGAATGATCTTTTCCTGCTTGGGGAAGCCCAAACCGACCAGCACCAGATCCGGTTTGGCCTCCTCCACCAGCCGGATCACGCTCTCCAAACTCTTCTCGGTCCTTTCGAAGCCGAACGGCGGCGAATGCGTTCCCGCCACCATCAGCCCGTCGAACCGGGCGCAAAGCGCCTGTGCCGCGGCGTCCGGCACCCCGGGCTCGCCACCCAGCAGGAAGACCGACCTGCCTGCGCGAGCGGCAGCCTCGGTCAGTGAATAGACGAGAGACGCTCCGGTGACCCGCTCCGGTACCTGCTTTCCGGCGATCCTGGCGGCCCAGACGACCGGCATCCCGTCCGCGACGACGACGTCCGCTTCCGCTACGAGCGCGGACAAGGCACCGTCGCGGGCGGCGGCCCGGATAATGTCCACGTTGGCCGTGACGATCCAGCCACCTTCGCCGCGACGCCAGGATTGTTCCATCTGTTGGACCAATTCGTTTTCCGATAACGGAACGACATGGACTGTGCCGACTCGTACCGTCGCCGGCATTGGTCTGAATGGAGGAAGGGAAGCGGGTCTTTCCGCACTCATCTCTGACACCTCGATATACCGGGGAGAACTGGACACCGGAGTCACTGGGGCGCCAGCGCGGTGGCGGTGGCCACTCCTGAAAGGTGGCGCTCGCGTTCGATGAGTCGGCTATCGATCAGAATTCGTTACAGGGCAACAATTTTCGGTCCGCAAGTATTATTGGTGCAGCGGTACCGGTGAAGCGGCGTCCGGAATCATCAAGACGGGCGGGGAAGAACCGTCGGCAGATACCGAGAAGATGGCGGAATTCTGTCCAGCCTGTGAAGATTTGCCATATGCCAAGCGATTTTCATCGAGCCACGCGGCCTGATCGTCGATACCGATGGTCCCGGACAAAGTGACTTCCTTGTCCGAGTGCAAGTCCAATACCGCTAATTCCCAAGGGCCGAGACGGCTGGTCCGTTTCTTGTACGCCACCTTCGTCCCATCGGGCGAAAGTGAGGGGCATTCGGCCGTCTGCCGGACATCCTGCAGCGTCCGGGTGACCAGATCGCCTTTCATCAGCCAGGTGCGGTTCTGCGAAGCCATGGTGGCGTAGAACGTCCTGTCGTCAGTGGCGACCGTCACGCCCCAGAAATTCCGGTCCGACGTGGTGAAACGTTCGCCACCGACGGTCGCGGTGAACCCTTCCAGTGTGTCGACTACCTGGCCTGTACGCAGATCCAGGATCCCGGTGCGGGTGGAGAAACCGCCCGGTACGGAATATGAGTCACCGGAGACGAACGTGGTCCACGACACGACTTTTCCCGACGCCGAAACCCGTGCGCGGGTGGGGATCCCGGCCAAGCCGATGGCCCGGAGTTCGTTGCCCGACGCATCGAGCACCGCCGCTTCGTAGGTGGGGCCAGGTCCCGCCAGACGCAGGCACACAGTCGTACCGGCGGCCGCGTACACCCGCTGGCAGCGCAGGGACGTGTTGCTCCGCGGGCCCCCCGGTGTGTCCATCCTGACCTTCTCGACCTGGTCCTGTCCGTCCTTCAGGTCGACGAAAAGCAGGTCCCCGCTGACCGCCGCGGTCGCCGGCCCGGAGTTCTTGTCGATACTGGCAGCAGTCGCCACCACATAGACACCACCACCCGCGACGACGAGCACCATCGCGGCGATTCCAACCGCTATCCGGTGGCTTTGGAGCCAGTTCTTCATACCGTGACCTTTCGCCCGACGAGCGTGGCGGCGCCGACAAGGGCGAGGAGGAATGCGAGGAAAACGATCCACATGGCGGATCGCATGGTGAGCACGGTGAGCAGGACGCCGAAGATGACCGACGAAAGCAGCCGGGCGACAGCCTGACCCGTTTGCACCACGGCGAGACCGCTGGCCCGAAGTTCCTCCGGCACCAGAGGACCGGCGTAGGCCATCAGCACGCCGTCCGTCGCGGCGTAGAAAAGCCCGTGCAGCAGCAAAGCGACCACGAGCATCGGCGCCCCGCCGCCTCCGGCCAGCAACACCAGGTACACCCCGAGCAACAGCACGTGCCCGGCGAAGAACACCGGCCACCGGCCGAACCTGTCGGCCACCCAGCCGATCGGGACGGCCGCGCTCAGGAAGACCAGCGCGGTGCCGAGCGGCAGCAACGGCAGGTAGTCGAACGGAACGCCGGTCGACTTCTGCAGGATCACGAAGACGAAGGCATCGCTCAAGGTGACCAGCCCGAGCACGGTCGCGGCCAGCGTCATGCGCCGGATCCGGCGATCCTTCAGCAGGTTCAGGCAGGCGCGGATCGAAACCGCGGGCTTTCCCTTTGCCGGCGCGCGTTCGGCCGGCTCGCGGACGAAAGTGATCAACACGATCAGGCCGAGAACGGCGAAAAGAAAACTCACCATGAAGACCGGCGACGACCCGCTGCCGAGGTCGCGCAGAATCCAAAACGTGACCAGGGGGCCGAAAAGGGCGCCGACGGTGTCCATCGACCGGTGCACGCCGAACGCCCGCCCGAGCCGGTTTGGCGGGGTGGACAGCGAGATCAGCGCGTCACGCGGGGCCGTGCGCAGGCCCTTGCCCGCCCGGTCCACCGCGAGCACGCCGCCGATCCCGAGGCCGGATGCTCCGGCGAGCGGGAACGCGAGTTTGGCCAACGCCGACGTGCCGTACCCCGCCAGCGCCACGAGTTTGGGCCGGCGCAGCTTGTCCGCCACATATCCGCCGACCAGCCGCAGCAACGCGGTCGCGCCGTTGTAGAGCCCGTCCAGCAGGCCGAACTGCACGTACCCGAGCTGCAATGTGTACAGCAGGTAGATCGGCAGAAACGCGGTGATCATCTCCGCGGAGATATCGGTGAGCAGGCTGACGGTGCCGAGGGCGTAGACCATCGGCGGGACTTTCCCGCGCTTCTGGGAGAGAAGCTCCGGATCGGATACGGAGCGTGACGTCAGGTACATCCACCATGCCTCTCTGGCGGATTGCTCGGTTAGCGCACGCCTGGCCGGTAAGTCGGATTGGGACGTCAAGTTGTTAGCGTCGTCCTCGTCACCAGCTGTAACAATCGGGCCTGGATGCCGATTGCTTTGCTGAGAGAGACGTGCGGGCAATCTGCGGCACGTCACCGGGGATCGGGGATGGCAGATGGATTTCTGGATGACGATCCGCGTCCTCCTGCGGCGGTGGTACATCGCGCTGCCGGTGTTCGCCGTGTCGCTGGGGCTGGCCGCGGGCGTGTACTTCTCGGTGTCCACACAGTACGAGTCCACGGCGACGATCGTGCTGACATCCCCGTCTTCGGGTGCCAGCGTCAGCGCCAGCGGTTTGCAGTCGGGAGACAAGATCAACCCGCTGCTGGCGTTCGACGGCAGTTTGACCACCAGTGCTCAGATCGTTATCGAAACACTCAAAGATCCGGCGGTACTGAAGCAGTACGCAAACGTCGACGGCGCGCCGGCCGACGTCGCGGTCGGAAACGGGCAGCTGGCCGGTCCGTTCGTCGTGGTCGTCGTGACAGCCGCCACTGCCGAAGGCGCGACAAGAACCACAGGCAGTGTGCTGGAGCTGGCGCGCAAAGAGCTCACCGCGCGCCAGGAGTCCTTGCAGGCGCCCGCCTCCACCTACATTCGCGCCGACTCGGTGGTCAACCCCACGGAGGGCAAAGCGCTCATCGGCGGCAAGGTGCGTTATGCGGCGGTCGCGTTGCTGCTGGGCCTGATCGCCGGGCTCACCGCCGCTTACGGTTTCGAGAGTTACAAGAATTACCGCAAGATCCACCCCGGCAAAGCCAAAAAGGCCAAAAGGGGGACCACGTCCGAAAAGGGCGGCACGGATAAAGAGGACAGCCCTCAGTTCACCGTCAGACCGGATAAGGTCTCCCAACATTTCGCCGCACAGGAACCGGTGCGGATCAACGGAAACCTGAACGAAGACCCCACCCGAATTTTCGAACCGGTGGCGAAACCGCTGTCGACCCCGCGCCAGCGCGACGCGCGTTAGGGCCACCCCGATGGCTGTCCGGGCTACCGGCACTGAATTCCTCGCACCCCCCGGATCCGCACCGCATCGAGCCGACGGCGCCACCATGGTCTGCGTCTACGCGATTATCACGCTGGTGGTGCCCGCGCGACTGGTGGTCTCCGGGATCTCCATGTCGGTCACTCCGGCGACGCTGTTCGGCCTACTTCTCGGCCTGACCTGGTTCTGCGCGCAGATGGTCACCACACTGCGGGTCGCCAAGGGCCGCAACATCGCTCGCAGCGCGCTGTTCCTCTTCATCGTCAGCCAGCTCGCGACCTACGGCTACGCCACCCGCAACTACCTGCCCGTCGACGAACTCGACAGCGCAGACCGCACCATCGTCACGATCATGGGAGTCGCGGTCGCCGGACTCGCCGTAGTCGACGGCGTGCGTGGGCTCGCGCGGGTCGAGATGGTCGTGAAATGCGTGCTGATCGCGACGACCGTGGTGGCGGGAATCGGCATCCTGCAGTTCCTGCTCAACATCGACCTCACCGAGTACCTGGTGGTCCCGGGGCTGCACGCGGTGACCTCCGACGGATTCATCCTGGAGCGGGCGGCTTTCCGGCGTCCAGCGGGCACCACCGGCCATCCGATCGAGTTCGGCGTGGTGTGCGCTGTCGCCATGCCACTCGCCGCGCACTACGCGTTCACCGCACGGGACAAGGGATTGCCGACCCGTCGCTGGTGGTTCTGCCTCGCGCTCGTATCCACTGGCGCGATGGTTTCCCTGTCGCGTTCGGCGATGCTGGGTCTCGCGCTCGCCGCGCTCGTCCTGCTGATCGGGTGGCCGGGGAAGCGTCGCATCCAGGCGGTCGTCGTGGGTTTCGGGTTCCTGGTGGTGATGCGTTTCCTGGTGCCGGGCCTGCTTGGCACGCTGTACGGCCTGTTCGCGGATATCGGCAACGACACCAGCATCAGCGGCCGCACCGACGACTACGCGGTCGCTGGTATCGAGATCGCCAAACATCCGTGGCTGGGCAGGGGACTCGGCACCTATCTGCCGAACAAGTACGGGCCGCTCGACAACCAGTATTTGGGCACATTGGTGCAGAACGGTTTCATCGGGCTGTTCGCGCTGATCGGCGTTTTCGTACTCGGCGCGTACGCGGCGCTGCGGGCCAGGACAATGACCCGCGACCCGCATATCCGCGACCTCGGACTGACCCTGGTCGCATCGCTAGCCGTGCTCGCGCTCGGCGCGGCCACCTTCGATCTGCTTGCATTCTCCATGGCCACCGGGCTCACTTTCCTGCTGTGCGGGCTTTCCGGCGCCTTGTTGCGCTCGGTCCGCGCCGAGCAGGTCGCGGCCGGGATCGATCCGCCGACCGTGCGGGTCGTGCTTTCGCGAGTCCTGCAAGCTAGGAGTGCTCCGAAATGACGACCACGACAGGGCTCCGGAACCGGGCGGGAGTGTTCCTCGGCCGGCTTGACGCGCGTGCACCGCGGATCGCGCTCGCCGCTGTGGTGGTCAGCCTGGTCGTCGCCGGCGGTTACGCGCTGCTGCTCGGGGATTCGTTGCGGTACCTCGACGAACAGGTCTACGTGCAGCTCACGCAGTCGATGGTGGCCGGCCACGGATACAGCGCGGACGGGATCCAGCCGACCGCGTACCGCCCGCCCGGTTACCCGTTCCTGTTGCTGCCGGTGCACTGGCTCACCGGAGGCAGTGTCCTGGCGATGCGGTTCGTGGGCGTACTGGCGTTGGCGGGCTGTGTCTGGCTGTGCTACCGAGTCGGGCGCCGGATCGGTTCACCCGCGGTCGGCGCGGTGGCCGCCGTGGTCATGGCGTGCTACCCGCTGTCGATCTACACCGCGACGGCGTTGTATCCGCAGATTCCGGCGCTTTTCCTGTTGCTGGCCCATATCGAGTTCGGCCTGCGCGCGACCGGGACGAGCGGGCGGCGCCTCGGCTGGGTGCTCGCGTCCGGCTTGGCAGGCGGTCTGCTGGCGGTCACGGTGCCGAACTTCGCGGTGTCGGTATTCATCGTGGTGCTCTGGCTCGGCTGGCGTAACCGGCGCGCGGCTTGGCGGATGGCGGCGGCGATTCTTGTTGTGGTGGCGGTGATCCCGGGACTCTGGTGCGTGCGGAACGCGGTGAGCCTGCATGCTTTCGTACCGGTGTCCACAAACGACGGCATCAACCTGCTGCTGGGCAACAGTGAGCACACCACGGCCGGCAGCGGCACGAGCGTGGACATCTCGCGGTACGACCAGGTAGCCAAGGATCGACGGCTCGACGAGGTCGGTATCAACAAGTTCTTCAGCGACAGCGCGGTCGACTGGATCACCGCGAACCCCGGTGACGCGGCTGTGCTCTACGCTGAGAAGGTCGCGAACAATTTCGCCTACTCCAGTGAGATGGCGACCGCCGGGCAGGGCAACCGCACCGCGGATCTGTTGCTGGCACTGACCTACTACCCGCTGCTCGCGCTCGCGGTATGGCGGCTGATCGATTCGCGCAGGTGCCCGATGACCGGCGAGGAGAAACTCGCGGCGGGCTTGATCTTGCTGAATCTGTTGCTACTGGCCGTTTTCTTCACCCGCTTGCGGTTCCGTGTCCCGCTGGACGGCTTGACGATCCTGCTGGCCGCGTCGGCTTTCGTGCAGTTGCTGCGCTCACGTGTGAAGGAGCTGTCGTCGTGACGACCGAAGCGATCAAGCCTGCGGGTTCCAAGGTCCGCCGGGCACTCGGGATGAGCCTGCTCAACACCGCGGTCGGCAGGCTGGGCACGTTCTTGACCGGCATCGTGCTCGCGCGGTTGCTGGTACCGGAGGACTTCGGCGTCTACGCGGTCGCGCTGGTGGCGCTGACGGCGTTGCTCTCGCTCAACGAGCTCGGCGTCAGCATCGCGATCGTCCGCTGGCCGGGCGACCCGCGCCGGATCGCGCCGACGGTCACCACGATCTCCATCGCGTCCAGCTCGATCCTGTACGCCATCTGTTTCTTCGCCGCGCCCACCTTCGCTGCTGCGCTCGGCGCTCCGGAAGCGGCCGGTGTGGTGCGCCTGCTGTGCCTCACGGTGATCGTCGACGGCATCACCGCGGCCGCCGTGCAGCTCGCGAACCGTGAGTTCCGGCAGGGCGCGCGGCTGGTCGTCGACCTGACGAACCTGGTGCTGACCACGGCGATCACGGTCAGTCTGGCCAGTACGGGCCATGGCGCGTGGAGCCTCGCGGTCGGGCAATTGGTCGGGAACGTGGTCTCCGGCGTGATGCTCTGTTACGTGGTGCGGATGTGGCCGCGGCCCGGGTTCGACCGGACGCTGGCGCGCGAGCTGCTCGCGTTCGGCCTGCCGCTCGCCGGGGGCAGCCTGCTGGTCTTCGCGATGTTGAACATCCATTACATCGTGACCGGCCGGATGCTCGGCGCGGTCGCGCTCGGGCTGTATCTGCAGGCGTTCAACCTGTCGAGCTGGCCGGTGAACACCTTCTCGATGGTCGTGCGTCGCGTTTCGCTGCCCGCTTTCGCCGCGGTGCAGGACGACAAAGCCGCGCGGGAGGCCACTCTCGGCCGGTTCAGTTCGGTGTTGGCCGCGGTCACGTTGCCGACCTGTGTGCTGCTCGGTTTGCTGGCACTGCCACTGGTGTCCACTTTGTACGGTCAGAAGTGGGCGGCTTCGGCGTCGGCGCTGCAGTGGCTCGCGGTGCTGGCGGCGGTGCGGGTGGCCTGTGAACTCGCGTACGACTACCTCGTCGCGCTCGGCCGGTCCCGGACGACGATGTGGCTGCAGGGTGGCTGGTTGCTGGCGCTGGTGGTGACGCTGCCGTTCGGTGCGCATTTCGGGGGCATCGAGGGCGTGGCGATCGCGCACGCCGCGGTGGCGGTCGCGGTGGCCCTGCCCACGTTCGTGTTCGCCGTCGGCAGGACAGGCGTGCATCTCGGCTCGCTGCTCGCGCCGCTGCTGCGGCCCGCGCTCGGGTGCGTGGCGATGGTCGTCGTGATCCTGGGGCTGCGCTCCTTCCTCGAACCTTCCGCGCTGCTCCTGGCGGTCGGCGGCCTGCTCTGCGCTGCCGTCTACGCACCCTTCGTCTGGCCGCTCCGCCACGAACTCGGCCACCTGGGTTAGCTGTCCGTGAAGGCCACATTGAGGGACTCAGAGTCCCTCAATGTGGCCTTCACGGACAGTCAGGTGCGTCGAGGCGGGTTAGAACATGTCCAGCATGTGGGGGGTGGCGTGGGTGGCCGTGAGGGCGTCGAGGACGGCGGCGGGCGCCGGGTCGCCGTCGAGCAGGCTGGCCCGGCGGAGGGTCGACGTCGACGCGTAGCCGGAGAACCACGGGCCGAGCGCCCGGGCCTGGAGACGCACAGGTGTGCCGACGCCGCCGGGTTCACACTGCACCGAGCCGTCGCGGACGACCAACCGGTGACGTCCGGAGTGCCAAGGGGCGTGCTCGTCGAGGATCTCGATCTCCGCCGAAGTCCCGTCGGCCAGGAAGCGGGCGTTGGGCCAGCCCCGGGCCGCGACGGCGGCAGGCAGGTCGACGACACGCAGATACCAGGGCTCGACGCTCAGCTTGCCGGGCATGCTCGGCAGCACCAGCGAAAGCAACTCGGGATCGGCCAGCCTGAACCGGACCGTCGACAGCTGCCCCGCCCATGAACCGAGCGAGCGCAGCAACTCGGCGGCGGTGTCGTGATCCTGGGCGATCAGCGAGCTGACGTCGAGCACACCGTCGGAGCGGCGCTCGGCGTCGAGGTAGCCGCGTAGTTCGCTGCCGGAACGCGCGAGGGTGAAGAGGTCGTGCTCCAGCAGCGCGTCGAGGGCGAAGGCGGGCCCGGAGCGGTCGAGCATGCCGTCGATTCCCGAGGCGGCGGCGAGATAGCACGCATGTATGTCGTCCAAAGAGGACTTGTCGATCGGGCTCAACGAGACCTCGCCGCACGTCTTCTCGACCCAGCGCAGGGTGTCGATCGGCATCTCGGCCCACTCGACGACGCCGGCGCGTTCCCAGCCGCGGCCGCGGTACAGCCGGGGGACACCGGTGAACAGCGCGGACACCGGCCGCCCATCGGTGCGCATCGCCGCCAGCGCGGCGTCGAGCAAGCCGCTCGCTACGCCTTTGCCGCGCGCATACGGGTCCACAGCGACGCTCGCGATGCCGCCCATCGGCACGACCTTGCCGCCGAAGAACTGTCCATAGCTCCGGACCCGCAGGAACCCGGAAAGCCGGTCGTTCTCCTCCGCGACGAACTGCCTGTCCGCCGACGAGCCGCTCAGCCAGTTCGCCGGACGCTCCCGGCTGCCGCCGAACGCCGTGGCGCGGAGCCGCCAAGCCTCGTCGAGATCGTCCGTGACCGCGTCCCTGATGAGCATGCCGTTCAGGTTACGGCCTCGCGCAAGCCTCTTCCGTCGCCGCGCTGCTCGTAGGTGTTTCCGCAGTCGGCGCAGCGGAGGTCCGCGTCGAGCCGGAAGCCACACGAACACACCCAGCCCTTGGGCCGTGCCGGGTTCCCGGCGACAAAGGCATGTGCCGGCACGCTTTTCGCGACGACCGAGCCGGCGGCGGCAAAGGCGTACTCACCGATCTCCGTACCACATACGACGACCACGCCCGCGCCGAGCGAAGCACCCCGACGGACCACTGTGGACACCAGCTCGTCCGGCCCCTTGCGGATATGCGCGCGGGGGCGCAGATCGTTGGTGAACAACACGTTGGGCCCGAGGAACACCTCGTCCTCGCAGGTCACCCCCGCGAAGACCAAGGTGCCGTTCTTCACCGTGACCCGGTCGCCCAGCACCGCGCGGTCCTCGACGAACGCGCCGTCGCAGATGTTGCAGTCCCGCCCGATCTTCGCGCCCGGCAGCACGTGCGCGAACGCCCACACCCGCGTGCCGTCACCGACGTCCTCGCTCTCGCACAGCCCGTTCGCGTGCACCTGGACGCCGCTCATCGGAGTGCTTTCACCAGGGTCTCGGCCACGAATTCCTGCTGGGCCGGGGTGATTTCCGGGAACAGTGGCAGTGACAACAGCTCGCCCGCGAGCCTCTCGGTGACCGGGAAGTCACCGCGGCCGTGTCCGAGCGACGCGAACGCGCCGGTCAGGTGCACCGGCGTGGGGTAGTGGACGCCGGCGCCGATGCCCGCCGCGTGTAGTTCACCCAGCACGTGGTCGCGATCCGGCACGCGCACGACGTACAGGTGCCACACCGGCTCGTTGCCGTACAGCACCGCGGGCAGGCGCACGTCCGGCAGCTTCCCGAGCAACGTCGAGTAGCGCGCGGCCGCGGCCCGGCGCGCGGTGTTCCAGCCTTCCAGGCGTCGAAGCTTCGCGGACAGGACCACTGCTTGCAGCGTGTCCAACCGGCTGTTGAAGCCGATTACGGTGTGCTCGTACTTACGCGGTGATCCGTGCGCGCCGAGCAACCGGACGCGCGCGGCGAGGTCGTCGTCGCTGGTCAGTACCGCGCCCGCATCTCCATACGCACCAAGGTTCTTGCCAGGGTAGAAGCTTGTCGCGGCGATGTCGCCGAGTCCACCGGCGGTGACACCGTTGCGCCGGGCACCCTGTGCCTGCGCCGCGTCTTCGAGCACCGCCACACCCGTGGCGTTGGCAATACCGACGATCTGTTCCATCGGCGCAGTCTGTCCATAAAGGTGCACCGGGATGATCACCTTGGTCCGCGGGCCCAGCTTCCCCATGATCGCGTCGGTGTCGATCAGGGAGGTGTCCTCAACGCAGTCGACCAGCACCGGAACCGCGCCGACCCGGGCGACAGCCTCCGCGGTGGCGATAAAAGTGTTGGCAGGCAACACACATTCGTCACCCGGACCGACACCGAGTGCACGCAAAGCGAGCTCGATCGCGTCGGTCCCGTTCGCCACTCCGACGCAGTTGCGCACTCCCGAATAGGCCGCGAACTCGGATTCGAACACGGAAACCTGTGGCCCGCCGACAAAAGCCGTCGCCTTCAGCACTTCGGCCCAGCCGAGAGCCACCTCTTCGGCGACCTGGTCCTGCTGCGCGGCCAAGTCCACCAACGGAATCGACGCCATCTATTTCGTCCCCTCAGGCTGCGCCAAGACCGGTGTGGCATTGGCATCATCGGTACGCGCGGTGCCGCGCAGTTGCTGGACCTTCCGCAAAACCTTGTACCCCAACAGTCCTGCGGCGCTGCGGGCACTATCCGCGGCCAGCCGGGGCGGTGCGGTCGGCTGAGCGATCGCGGCGGAGTACACCCGCTCGAGGAACACCGCCGCGCCACGCAGGCTGAAGCGTTCGACGACCAGATCCCGGGCGAAAGCACCGAGTTCTTCCCGCCGCGCGTGATCGTTGACGAGCGTGTCCAGCGTCTCGCGCAGCGCCGAGACGCCGAGCCCCATCGAACCAGGTCCCTGGCCGTACCAGCCCGCCTTGAGGAACGTCGGCGCGCTTTCCGGCGTCAGCAGCTCGCTGTACCCGCGTTCGCCGATGACCACCAGCGGTTTGCCGAACGACATCCCGCGCAGCGCCGAGCCACCCATCCCGATGAGGATGTCCGCGGCCGCGTAAGCCGGGCGCGGGTCCGAAACTTCGCCGGTCAGCGTGACCACCTCGTACCCGGCGGAATTGTTGATGCGGGCCGCCCGTGCGGCGATCTCGTCGCGGCTGCGTCCGTCGCCGACGATCGCCAGCTGTACCTTCCGGCCCGCGCTGGCGAGCTGCCCGACAGCGTCGCACGCCGCCAGCAGGCCCTCGAGTTTCAGCTCCGGTACCAGCCGGCACACCATCGCGATCAGGGGCACGGCCGGGTCGAAGCCATGCTCGGCGCGGAACGCCGTGCCGTCGACGCCGGGGTGGTCACCCTCGGTGTCGACCGGCGGTTCGAGCAGCGAGACGCGGGTGTGCCCGGCGGCCGCCGCGGCCTCGCGGATCTGCTCGGTGCCGACCAGCAGCGGCACTGTGCGCGGGAAGAACGGCACCACGGACATCGAGAGCACGGTCCCGACCAGCGCGGCGCGCCCGAATCCGGTGGCGGCGAGACCTTCCAGTACCGGCGGCCACTCGTAGCCGTGGACGACGTCGATGCCGCGTTCCTCGATCACCGCGGCGATCCGCTGTGCCACCCCCGCCGACGGCCGACGGCGATCCGCCGGGATTTCGACATGGGGGAGCCCGAGCTCGTGCACGTAACCGACCAGCGGCCCAGGCTCGGAGATGACATGCACCTCGTGCCCGAGATCGCGTACCGCACCGGCCAGCTGCAACGCGTTGAGCTGCGAGCCGCCGATTTCCATCGCGTGGGGATAAACTAGGACCTTCA
>JAVXWP010000075.1:0-22384 GCA_032230695.1 Actinomycetota bacterium
TCGCCTCCTAAGCGAAGGGTCGTAGGTTCGAATCCTACCCAGGGCACAGTGAACAAGGGCATCGTCGGCAAACCGCCCGGCCGGGTACTCGGCCGGGCGGTTTGCCGTTTTTCAGCTCCCGGCGAGCGCTTGCGCGACGGTGAGGCTGTCCTCGTAGACGTGGTAGCGCGTGATCAGGCCGTCCTCGACGGTCAGCCGCAGGGCACATCGGGCAACGTAGGACCTGCCTGTGGCCCGCACTGTCTGCCGGATGTCCGCCAGCACCACCGCGGCCGTCCCGTCGACGACGATCTCGGGTGCCGCCCCACCTTGTTTTCCTGGCACATGGAACTCGTTCAGCGTGCGGAAGTGGTCTGCGACATCGGCCCGGGTGGAACGGGGGCGGATCCACGGCACGGCTGGGTGGCCTTCGACGGGCCAGTCCAGTCGCCAGTCGACGGTCTCCGCGAACAGCTCGGCGACCCGGTCCGGGTCGCCGTCACCCAACCGGCAGAGGAACTCTTCGGCTGTGGTGCGAGTACTCGCATCCGGGGGCGTGTTCACTGCGAATTGGTAGTCACGCTGGATCCGCCGGTCGTCGCCGAACAGAACGAAGATGGAACCGGTCCAGGCGATGTCCCCACCGGCGGCGGGGACCATGACGATGGTGAACGTGACGGCGTTGTGGTGCGCCACGACGCCGTCCACCGGTTTGAAGGCGAACTTTGCGGCTTCCACGAACTCTTCGTACGCCTTTGTGATCCGGGTTTCGATGGCGGCGTGCCCGCAGTACTCCGCGGACTCGTTGACCTCGACGCCGTCATCGGCCCACAGTTCCGCGACGGCCTTGTGGCGAACTTCGGGATCCGGCTCGTTCCACACCGCGGCGTACCGGGCGACGAACTGAGGGATGTCAGGTGCGAACTCCATGATCTGGACGCTAAAGGTGGTTCACTGACACCTCCTGTCAGCGAACCGCTCCCCTAGGGGTACATACGCGGGCCTTCCCGGATGTCCCGGGGTTCTCCGGCTGCCATCGTGAATCCCGCACCGGCGCCATGGGCCAAGCCGGGCAGAATGGGGACGGACCATGAGCACAGCGGTAATCAGAAGAGCTTTCCTTGCGGCGCCGCTATTCCTGCTGATCGGTGTCATCGGGATGAAGTTCGGCTGGAAGGGCAACAACGACCTCGACTGGGGTGTCGCGTTGCCACTGTGGACCGGCGCGCACGTGATGTACATCCTGGGCTACCTCTTCTTCGGGATCGTGCTCAACGAGCTGTGGACACGTGCAAGAGCGAGCGCCCGCAATGGTGTCGAACGTGGCTCGGTCGACGTGCTCGCGGTGGCGGGGGCGGTCGGGCTCATCGCGATGCTCGGGCAGATGGTGATCGATCTGCTGGTCGGGTTTCAGGCGGACAGCCGCGCCGACATGGGCGGGATTTCACGCTCTTTCCACGACATTCCGGGATTCGACACGTTCTTCTACGGCGCGGTACCGGCGTTGCAGCTCACGGCGACCGCGATCCTGATCCTGATGCTCGCTTTCCGGCGCCAGGTTTCGGCATGGCCCGCCGTCGCCTTCCTGGGTGGCAGCCTCTGCATCGCCACCGGCGTCACAGCGCTGATGGTGACCGGCGGTGTGGCGTTGTGTGTCGCACTTCCCGCGATGGCGAGGCGGACCACGAGGGGGGCCACCTCGTCACGGGACCGCGTGGCGCAGCCGAGCTGACTCGACACGGATAGAAACCCCTGGTCGCCGTGTCGGCCGGGGGCTATCCGGTTGCGCGTGACTGCGAACATGAACCATGGCCCGACTTCGCGATGTGGTGTTCGACTGCCGGAAACCCGCTCCACTCGCCCGCTTCTGGGCGTCGCTTTTGGACGGTTACGCGGTCGCTCCCTATGACGACGCGGAGCTGGAACGTCTGCGCGGCATCGGATCGACGATCCGGAGGATGACCCGTCTGTCCTCGTGGAACCGTCCGACGGCGGGCCCAGGCTGTTCTTCACACTTGTTCCAGAGACCAAAGTGGTGAAAAACCGCATGCATCTGGATGTGCACACCGACGACATGAACGCCGAGATCGAACGACTCGCCGGCCTCGGGGCGACGGTGTTGACGAAATACGGCGACGGGCACGTGCTTCTCGCCGATCCCGAAGGCAACGAGTTTTGCCTGATGCCCTGAGTTCAGCGCACCAGAAGTGAGGCCGGCACCCGCAGATTCGGCGAAGGCTCGTACTCGATTTGGTCGTCAACGAGCTGCCATCCGCGGAGCGCTTCGACGATGCCGCCCGCGATGGCGAAAGCGTGTTCAGAGCCTGGACACTTCCTCGGTCCGGCTCCGAAAGCGAGCGAACCGGCTAGCTCGAGCGTGACGATCTCACCGGCCATGATGTCGGAATTTCCGACACGAGTGGTGGTGGTCGCCTGTCGACGGGTGGCTCGAACGGGAGGATTTAGGAGAAGCGTCTCGGCCAGGATTGCCGAAACCGACGCGGTGGGCTTTTGCCGTTTCATGGCGATGAGCGCGTTTCCGATCAAGCCGGCCGTGGCGTCACAGGCCTGGACCAGCAGCCCGATTCGCGCCGCGGCGGTTTCGTCGGCGATTCCGCCACACACTTTGACGAGACGGGCGACGGACTGGTCGGCCGTAGCCGAAAAATCGCTACGGGGGTGGTAAGCGGCGGCGACGATGTTCACGTCTTCCGATATCCCGGCTGGTAGCGATAGCGCTTCGGCCAGTAACTCTACGGGCACGACTCGCGCGATCTTCGCTAACACGTCGACCGGCCCATGGCCGGATTTCAGCGAAACCGTGGTCCTCTCGGACGCCATCTGGCCTAAATCTGCCAAATCGACTTTCGCCAACTCGTCGAGTATCAGCGAACGCCGTCGTCGATGGTCGGTTTCGGCGCTGAAGCGGGAGACGGTGTTTCGCAACCAGACGATCCCGCCGGGCGTGCCGTTGTTCGGTACCTGCGGGACGACAAAAGCAGGGTCAGTCAGCACCGCCAGTACGTCGGCGTGCGCGGTGAGGACGTCGGAAGTGGTCATGAGGGCACCGTAGAACGGAAACGTTTCGGTACCGGCCGACACTTTCGCCGAAAAACAGCTACGCCCTCAGGCTCGGGAGTAGGGACGCCGGGCGGCGGTCTCGAACGTGACCGGCCGTGGGCCCGAGCAGCGCTGGACATTCGCCACCTCGTGCTCGTACCAGCACGGCGTCATGACCCGGCCGTTCTGCAACGCGTATGTGACTGGCCCGTCCACTGTGGAAAACCCGGCTGCGTGGAGCGCGCGCCTGCTACCCATGTTCGTCATCTCGGCGGCGGCCCGGATACGGGACAGACCGAGATGATCGTGGCCGAGAACCAAGCCGGCGTGGAAAAGCTCGGCTCCGAGGCGCCTCCCGCGGAACGCCGGGGCCAGCCAGCCACCGAGCTCAGGCCATCCGCCGGGATCCCTCGTGATGGTGACCATCCCGGCACATCTGTTCGCGTTACGGTGGATCGCCACCAGGCAAGCGGAATCCGGCCACTCGCAGTCCGGTCCGGTGCCGGGGACGACCGAGAGGAACTGGGCGCGGTCCGCCTTCGGGACGATTGCCCCGGCTGACCAGCCGATCCACCGTTGCGCGGCGAGGTCGCTCGCGGCGGCCTGCGCGGCCGCCATCTCCCATTCGGTCGGCGTGCGGAAGAACAGTCGCTCGGTGGCGACGAAATGTCTGTTCTTGACGCACTTTTCCGCGTTCACCCGACGACCCCGGCGCATGCCGAGCAGCCCCACACCCAACCTGAGTTCCCTTCGCGATCGGCGGTTCCGGCGAGCGTAGCGGTTGTTATTGTGGCCGGATGACGGCCGTACCGGAGACAGCTGAGCTCGACGAGCCGGTGACCCGTGTCGCTCAGCCTCGTCAACTCATCGTGACTATTTACGGTCTGTACTCACGCAACGAAGGCGGCTGGCTGTCGATCGCCTCGCTGATTTGCCTACTCGCCGACCTCGGCGTCGACGAATCCGCGGTGCGGTCGTCCATTTCGCGGCTCAAGCGCCGCGGGATCCTCGAAGCTGTTCGCCGCGAGGGCACCGCGGGGTATGAACTTTCGGAACAGGCACTGGCCATCCTGCGCGAAGGCGACCACCGGATCTTCGAGCGCAAACAGGCGACACTGGCCGAAGGCTGGCTGCTGGCGGTGTTCTCGGTGCCCGAGTCCGAACGCCGCAAACGGCACGTCCTCCGGTCGCAGCTGACGAAGCTCGGCTTCGGCACAGCGGCGCCCGGGGTGTGGATCGCCCCGGCTCACCTACGGAAGACGACCGAAGAAATGTTGCGACGCCTGGAGCTGGATGGCTACGCGGACCTCTTCCAAGCCGAACATCTCGCCTTCGGTGACGTTGCCGAAAAAGTGCGACAGTGGTGGGATCTCGACCAGCTCGAAGCCCTCTATGGCGATTTTTTGGCAACGCACACGCCGGTGCTCGACCGCTTCCGTCACGCCACCCACGAGCCCACCGCGTTCGCCGACTACGTGGGGGTGCTCACCGATTGGCGGCGGCTGCCGTATCTCGACCCGGGCCTTCCGGCCGACGTGCTGCCCGAACAGTGGGCGGGCACGCGCGCGGCCGACCTGTTCTTCACTTTGCAGACACAGCTGGAGGAACCCGCGCGCGCCCATGTCGCCGCGACGATCAGGCTTTGACCGCCGCGAACCCCTGCACCTCGACCAGCGCTTCGACGTCCCAAAGCCGGCTGACACCGATTCCGGCGATCGCCGGGTAGTCGGCACCCGCCAGCCGCTTCCAGACCGCGCCGATCTCGCGCGCGTGGGCCTTGTAGTCGTCCATGTCCACGATGTAGATCGTGACGCTCACCAGGTCCGCGGGCTCACCACCGGCGGCGCGCAATGCCGTGAGCAGGTTGCCGAGCGCGCGCTCGAACTGCTCGACGACCCCGGCGCCGACGATCTTGTTGGTGCTGTCCAACGCCGTCTGGCCGGCGAGGAACACGATCTTCTCGCCCGAGCTGGACACGGCGTGGGAGAAGCCGGACGGACGGCCCAGCTCCTCGGGATTGATCCGCTCGATGGCCATTCGCCAAGAATAGACCATGTGTCGTCTTGTTGACGCCCGTACTTCTGGCGCCATACCCTGAGGGACCTGCACCAGTAGGAGGATTCGGCGAATGCGTATCGCGGTGACCGGTGGCGGCCCGGCCGGCCTGTACTTCTCGGCGTTGGCCAAGCAACTGGACCCGCGGCACGAGATCACCCTGTGGGAGCGCAACGCGCCGGACGACACGTTCGGCTTCGGCGTGGTGTTCTCCGACGAGACACTCGGCGGTATCGAGCACGCCGACACCGGGATCTTCGACGCCATGCGGCATGAATTCGCCCGCTGGGACGACATCGACGTGCATTACCGCGGTACGACGTTCACATCGGGCGGCCACGGATTCGCCGCCATGAGCCGCAAACGGCTGCTGAACATCCTGCAGACGCGCTGCATCGACCTCGGCGTGGAGGTCGCATTCCGCACCGAAGCCCCGGATGTCGCCGTGTTGTCCGAGCAATACGACCTGGTCATCGCCGCCGATGGCGCTAATTCGCCTACGCGGGCCCGGTTCGCGACGACCTTCCGCCCGACGCTCGAAACCCGGCGCTGCAGGTACATCTGGCTCGGCACCGATCTCATCTTTGACGCCTTCAAGTTCCACATCCTCGACACTGCGGCCGGTGTCATGCAGATCCACGGCTATCCGTACAGCGCCGAGGCGAGCACGTTCATCCTCGAAGTGCACGAGGACGTCTGGCAGCGAGCAGGTTTCGCCGAAATCGCGCCAAAGTTCCTGGCGCCGGGACAAAGCGATGAACGATCGATCGAGGTGATCCGCGAGTTGTGCGCCGACGTGCTCGACGGGCACCAGGTCTTCGCCAACAATTCGAAATGGACGAACTTCCGCACGGTCCGCTGCGCTAGCTGGCGCCACGAAAACGTGGTCCTGCTCGGGGACGCCGCACACACAGCGCACTTCTCGATCGGCTCCGGCACGAAACTCGCCATGGAGGACGCACTCGCGCTGGCGGCCTGCTTGCACGAGCAATCCACTGTGGACGCGGCGCTGGCCGCCTACGAAACCGAGCGCCGGCCGGTCGTGACGTCGACACAGCGCGCCGCGCAGGCGAGCTTGGAGTGGTTCGAGAACATCGGCCAGTACACCGACCAGGATCCACACGAGTTCGCGTTCAACATCGTCACCCGCAGCCGCCGGGTCACCTACGACAACCTGCGGTTGCGGGATCCGGAATTCGTCGCCGAACTCGACCGGTGGTTCGCGTCGAAACAATGCGAACCCGCCGACGTCCGGCCGCCGATGTTCCAGCCGTTCCGGATCGGCGAACTCGAACTGGCCAACCGTGTCGTCGTTTCGCCGATGGACATGTACTCGTCGCGCGACGGGGTGCCCACGGATTTCCATCTGGTGCATCTCGGCGGCAAAGCACTCGGCGGAGCGGGTCTCGTGATGACGGAGATGGTCTGCGTTTCCGACACGGGCCGCATCACGCCTGGGTGTGGTGGCCTTTACACCGCGGAACAGGAAGCCGCATGGAAGCGCGTGGTCGATTTCGTGCATGAGTACAGCGCCGCGCGGATCGGCGTGCAACTGGGACATTCCGGTCGCAAAGGTTCGACGAAACTGATGTGGGACGGCATCGACGAGCCGCTACCGGACGACAACTGGGAGGTCTGCGGACCGTCGCCGATTCCGTACTCGCCGGCGAACCAGACCCCCCGGGAACTGACGCTCGAAGAACTCGGCGGGATCAAGTCGCAGTTCGTCGCTTCGACGCTGGCCGCGGCGAACGCCGGGTTCGATCTGCTCGAACTGCATTGCGCCCATGGCTATCTGCTGTCGTCCTTCCTGTCACCGCTGACGAATCAGCGCACCGATTCCTACGGCGGCTCGATCGAGAACCGGCTGCGGTATCCGCTGGAAGTCTTCGACGCCGTCCGGGCGGTGTGGCCCGCCGAACGGCCGATGACGGTGCGGATCTCGGCGACCGACTGGCACGAAGGCGGTATCGACGCGGACGCTTCGGTGGAGATCGCACGCGCGTTCGCCGAGCACGGCGTCGACGGGATCGATGTGTCGACCGGGCAGGTGGTCGCCGAAGAACGCCCGGCTTACGGCCGGAGCTACCAGACTCCTTACGCCGACAGGATCCGCAACGAAGTCGGCCGCAAGTACGGCGTTGCCGTGATCGCCGTCGGGGCGATCTCGTCGTACGACGACGTGAACTCGATCATCCTGGCCGGCCGCGCGGATCTCTGCGCCTTGGGCAGAACCCATCTCTACGATCCACAGTGGACACTGCACGCGGCTGCCGAGCAGGGCTACGCGACGCCGTGGCCACGCCAGTTCGAGGCAGGCAACCGCAAGCCACAGGGCGGCCGGACCGACGGGCCGAGGCCCCGGCTGGATCTGATTCGTTCGGGCGGCACGGGCACGGCCCATGCCCGGTGGCGACCGGGGAAGGAAGGACCATGACAGCGTTCGCTCTGACCCCACAGCAGCGCGAGTTCACCCAAGAAATACGGACGCTCGGCGCCGAACAGTTGCGCCCGCTCGCGGAAAGGGGCACACCCGGCAGCGTCAACCGCGAGCTCGTCAAGACCATGGGCTCACTGGGCCTGCTGGCAAAGCTCTTCCCCGGCATCGGCACCCTCGAAGCCGCCGCGATGGACCTCTGCCTGCTCCGCGAATCCCTCGCCACCCAAAGCACCGAAGCCGAGACAGCGCTGGCGCTGCAAGGGCTCGGCACCTACCCGGTGCTGCAATCCGGCCGCGAGGAGTTGGTTCAGCGCTGGGTCCCCGCTGTCGCCGCCGGCGACGCCGTCGCCGCGTTCGCCCTCACGGAGCCCGGCGCGGGTTCGGACGCCGCGGCGCTCTCGCTCTCCGCCGAGCGCGACACCGCCGGATGGCGGCTGACCGGCGAAAAGATGTGGATCTCCAACGCCCCCGAAGCCGACTTCTACACGGTCTTCGCCAGGACAACGCCGGGCGCCGGTGCACGTGGGGTCAGCGCCTTTCTGGTGCCCGCCGACCGCGCGGGCCTCACCGGCGAGCACCTCGACATGGTCAGCCCGCATCCCATCGGCAAGCTGACCTTCGACGGCGCCCGCGTGCACGACGACGAGCTGCTCGGCGACCTCGACCGCGGTTTCCGTGTCGCCATGCGCACACTGGACCTGTTCCGTCCCAGCGTCGGCGCCTTCGCTGTCGGCATGGCGCAGGCAGCTCTCGACGCCGCTGTGGCGCATGCCGGGACACGGATCGCGTTCGGCGGCCCGTTAAAGGATCAGCAAACCGTCTCGCACACCCTCGCCGAGATGGCAACCCGGACCGAAGCGGCTCGCCTGCTGGTCTACGCCGCCGCGTCGGCCTACGACGCGGGTGAAACACGGTTGGCCGGGAGTGCGGCGATGGCGAAACTGTTCGCCACCGAGGCCGCCCAGTTCGTCGTCGACTCCGCCGTGCAGATCCACGGCGCACGCGCCCTGCAACGCGGCCATCTCCTCGAACACCTCTACCGCGAAGTACGCGCCCCGAGGATCTACGAAGGCGCTTCCGAGGTACAGCGCACCATCATCGCCAGAGAGCTCTACCGCTGAATTCGGTTGCCCGCGCCTCCCGTCCGGAGATACAAGAAGTCTTGTGATGGACGCGCACACCGTCGTGGAACTCCTTGCCCGCTTGAGCACCGCCGGCGTCGACGTCTGGATCGGTGGCGGGTGGGGTGTCGACGCCCTCCTCGGCCGCCAAACCCGGCCGCACCGCGACCTGGACCTCATGCACGACCTCGAATACGAACACCTCCTTGTCTCGGTACTGAAAGAGAACGGTTACGCCGAAACATTCGACGCTCGGCCTGTGCGTTTTGTCATGACCCGCGCGACCGGAATCGAACTCGACCTCCATCCACTCGTGTTCGCGGCAGACGGCTCGGCGCGTCAAGCCGCGGACGATCTCGGTGCCACTTTCACCTATCCCGCGGAATGTTTCGTCACCGGACGCGTACTGCGCACCGTGGTGCCGTGCCTGTCTGCCGCGCAACAGGTCTATTTCCACCAAGGCTACGAACCCAGGGAACGCGACCTGCACGACATGGCCCGGCTCCGCGAAGCTTTCGGCATCTCCACGCACTTCTAGCGCAAAAAGCGGATTCGCGAAAGCGGGAAACTCGCGACATGCACCGTTCGTGCGCCCCAGGCGTACGAGATGTACCGTTCGCACGGGAAAATCGAGAATTGTCGGTTTCTTGTTCTATGGTCCTCCCCCACGAAGGAATTCCCCTTCAAGGAGGCGCCATGACAGTCATTCCTTTCCGCCGGACAAGCGAGCAGGCCGAATTACCCGTTCCTGCCGGGCGCTGGCACGAGCGCGTCTGGGTTTCCGAAAAACCCATGGACGAGCCGCGTTCGTTCTATGAATTCGTTGCGGCACATCAGGAATCAAAATTGTGGCCGGTGTTGATCCCACCGGATCGGCGGTTCACCGCCGGTCGCGGGGACTGGCTGGACGACCGCCCTCGGCTTCCACCCGCGGGCGGGGAAATAGCCGGGCTGGACGCCGAAGCGGTACTCGAGGCTTGGTGGGGAGAACCGTGCTGCGATGGCAAGTGCCTGGAGCCGTTCGGTGCCGGCTTCCCCGGGCTCGCCCGCCGTTCCACCTCGCAGCGGGATCCGCTTCCCGTCGCGGCGAGGGTCGGTGCGGTGGTCGCCGACCTGGAACCCTGCCGGCTCGGGCTGGTGGCCGCAGACAGATCCGCGGACATCCCCGCGCTACTGGGCTGGTCCGGAACGCTGGACACGACCGACGACGTGGCCGCCATCTCGGCTGTGTTGCGCAGCTGGGAGGACCGGTTCGGCGCCAGGCTGGTCGGGCTCGGGACCGAAGACCTGGTCCTGTCCGTCGCCGCGCCGCCGACCAAGATCGAGCGGGCGATGAAGATCGCCGCCGAGCACCGGTCGTTCTGTCAGCGGCAGTTCAACACGCAGCCGGGAAATCTGCGCGAGTTCGCCCAAGGCTTGATCGACCGCGAGGTCTGGCGGTTCTCATGGCATTGATCGAGCAGGCCCGGCCAGGACGCGGGCCTACTTCTCGGCGGCTGCCTCGAACGCGCGTTGTTCGGCCACTTTCGTCGACCCGGCCAAGGAAAGGACCAGCGTTGAGGAGTTCGCCATCTCACTGGTCGGCACGCTGCTCAACGGTCTCAGGCGTGGGGATTGCCCCCGGAAGGCGCGAACACCGTCCGAGGGCACTCGGCTAGCCCCTGACGCGCGCGATCGTGTCGCGGAACCACAGCCCGCTCTGCTTGATCGTGCGTTCCTGCGTCTCGTAGTCGACCCGGACGAGACCGAAACGCTTGGCATAGCCGTACGCCCACTCGAAGTTGTCCAGCAGCGACCAGGCGAAGTAGCCGCGGACGTCCGCGCCCGCCTGCCGCGCCGCCGCGACAGCCGCGATGTGGGAAGAGAAGTACGCGGCGCGGTCCTGGTCGTCGACGAAACCGGACGCGTCCGGCACGTCGTCGAACGCCGAACCGTTCTCCGTGATGTACATCGGGAGGTCCGGGTAGTCCTCGCTGAGCCGCGTCAGGAGCTGGGTGAACTTCTCGGGCAGGATCTCCCAGCCCATCGCGGTCGTGGGCTTGCCGAAGGGCACGGTGCGGTTCGCCGGGTTGCCGTTGGCGTCTTCTGTGCGGCCGTCTTCCTCGACGCCGGAGTACTGCTGGCCGAAGTAATAGTTGACGCCGAGGAAGTCCAGCGGCGCGGAGATGATCGCCAGGTCCCCGTCCTGCACGGGGATCCGCACGTTCTGTGCGGCGAGGTCGTCGATGACGTCGGCCGGGTACTGAGCCTTCACCAGCGGGTCGAGGTAGATCCGGACGCCGAGGCCGTCGGCGCGGCGGGCGGCGTCACGGTCGACGTCGCTGTCGGTGGCCGGGTCGGCGGTGCCCATGTTCAGCGTGATGCCGAAGTTGGTGTCCTCGGGCGCGGCTTCCCGCATCCGCTGCGTCGCGAGGCCGTGGCCGAGCAGGAGATGGTGGACCGCGGCGATGCCGTCGCCGAGGTCGCGGCGGCCCGGCGCCATCACGCCGTGCACGTACCCGTGCATCGCCGAGCACCACGGCTCGTTGAGGGTGGTCCAGTTCCGCACCCGGTCGCTCAACCTGTCGAAGACAAGCATCGAGAAGTCGGCGAAGCGGTACGCGGTGTCGCGCACCGGCCAGCCACCCGCGTCTTCGAGCTCCTGCGGGAGGTCCCAGTGGTAAAGCGTCAGCCACGGGTCGATGCCCTTGCCGAGCAGTTCGTCCACAAGCCGGTCATAGAAGGCCATGCCGGCTTCGTTGACCGGGCCGCGGCCGTGCGGCTGGATCCGGGGCCAGGCCACGGAGAATCGGTAGGTGTCGACCCCGAGCTGGTGGATCAGCTCGACGTCGTCGGGCATGCGGTGGTAGTGGTCACAGGCGATGTCACCGTTGTCACCGTTGTCAATGGCACCGGGAACGCGGCTGAATGTGTCCCAAATGGACGGAGTGCGGCCGTCTTCGTCTATCGCGCCTTCGATTTGGTACGACGCCGTCGCCACGCCCCAGCGGAACGAAGCGGGCAAACTGCCGATGAGCTCCGACTGGGCACTGGGCGTGATGGCACTGGGCGTGGTGGCGCTATCGGTCGTTTCCAAGGGTGTCTCCTCCAGTAGTGCCTTTGTGGGGCGAAGCCACTTGAGCGGCTGGCTGTTATGCGACGGTCTCGCGGACGGGATGCAGCCAGCACGCGACGCTGCGTGCTTGGTCACCGAGCAGATTCGGCACTCCTAGTACCGGGATCTTTTCGGCACAGGGCTCGAAAGCCTTGGGGCAGCGGGGATGGAAGGAACAACCGGTGGGCATGGAACGCTGATCCGGCGGCGAGCCCGGGATCCCGGTCAGCTCGCGGCGCGGCCCGCGCAGGGCGGGGAACGAGTGCAGGAGGCCATCGCTGTACGGATGCAGCGAGTCGCGGTAAAGCTCCGACGCCGGAGCCTCTTCGACGATCCGGCCGCCGTACATGATGGCGATCCGGTCCGAGAATTCGACGAGCAGCGAAAGGTCGTGAGTAATGAACAGGACGGAGAAGCCGAGACGTTCCCGCAGTTCGATCAGCTGACCCAGGATCTGGCGCTGCATGACGACGTCGAGCGCGGTGGTCGGCTCGTCCATGATGACCACGCGCGGTTCCAGCGCGAGCGCCATCGCGATCATCACGCGCTGGCGCATCCCGCCGGAAAGCTGGTGCGGATAGCTTTCCAGCCGGTCGGCCGAAATTCCGACCAGGCTGAGCATCTCCCGTGCGCGCGCCATCCGTGAAGCACTTGTGCTCGTGGGTTCGTGGGCCTTGATGACGTCGAGAAGCTGCGTGGAGATCTTGTGCACGGGGTTGAGCGAGTTCATCGCGCCCTGGAACACGATCGACGTCTCCGCCCAGCGGAACTTGCGGAGTTCCTTGTGGGACAGGGACAACACGTCGACGGGAGGTCCGTCGTCCTGGTGGTAGACGACCTGGCCGCCACTGATCACCCCGGGAGGAGGGAGCAGTCGGGTGAGGCCGTAGGCGAGTGTCGACTTTCCGCTGCCGCTCTCCCCCGCCAAGCCGAGCACCTCGCCGCGATGCAGCGTCAGGTTGACGTCTCGCACGGCGTGCACGGCATGGTCGCCCAGGCCGTAGTCGACGTTGAGTCCTTTGATCTCCAGAACCGGCTCTTTGATCATCGCCCGTCCTCCTTCTGGCTGAGCACCGGCGTGAAGCCCACGCGCATCCGGACCGTGTGACCGTCGAAGGTCTTGATCTTCGTCTTGCCGTTGCCACGCAGGCGGGGGCTGACGAATTCGTCGATCCCGAAATTGAGCAGGGACAACGCCGTGCCGAGGAACGCGATCGCGAGCCCGGCGGGAACGAACCACCACCAGGCGCCCTGGGCGAGCGCCTGCTGGCTCTGCGCCCAGAACAGGATGGTGCCCCAGTTCCAGTTGGAGAAACTCGAGACACCGACGAACGCTAACGTGATCTCCGACATCACAGCGAAGATCACGGTGCCGACGAAGCCCGACGCGATGACCGCGCTCAGGTTCGGCAGGATCTCGAACATGATGATCCGCCAGGTCGACTCCCCGCTGGCGCGCGAAGCCTCGACGTAGTCGCGGCGTCGCAGGGAAAGTGTCTGGGCGCGCAGGATTCGCGCGCCCCAGGCCCACGACGTCAACCCGATGATGACGGCGACGACGTAGTCACCACCGCCGGACACCGCGGAACCGACGATGATGATCAACGGAAGGGCAGGGATCACCAGGAACACGTTGGACAGCGCGGAAAGGCCTTCCCCGGCGAAGCCACTGAGGTACCCGGAGGTCACTCCGACGAGGATCGCCAGCAGGGTCGCGACAACACCGGCGGTGAGACCGACCAGCATGACCCCGCGGGTGCCGACCAACACCTGGCTGAAAATGTCCTGGCCGAGGTGCGTGGTGCCGAACCAGTGCTTCGAGGAAGGAGGTTCGAGCAGGTCGTTGCTGCGGGCCGACGGGTCGAACGGCGCTATCCACTCGCCGATGATCGCGATGAGGACGAAGAATCCCAGCACGATCAGGCCGACGGCGGCCTTCCCGTTGGCGATGAAACGGAATCGCCGCCGCTTTCCCGGCGGGCCGACAAGGCTTTCGGCCGTCGGGTCCGCCACGACGGCGAGGTCGGTCGTGGGCACTGTCATGGCTCAGCCCTCCCTGCGGGTACGCGGATCGAGGACCAGGTACGCGATGTCGGCGAAGAAGTTGGCCACCAGCACCGAAAGGGTGATGATCAGGAAGATTCCCTGCATCAGCGGGTAGTCCTTGGCACCGACCGCTTGGAAGAGGGCGAATCCGACGCCGGGGTAGGAGAACACGATCTCCACCAGCAGCGTGCCACCGACGATGAACCCGAGTGCCAGCGCGAATCCGGACACGCTCGGCAGGAGCGCGTTGCGGGCCGCGTAGCTCACCATGACCCGGCGTTCCGGCAATCCCTTGGCGTGGGCGACGGTGATGTAGTCCTCGGAAGCGACGGTCACCATCATGTTGCGCATGCCCAGGATCCAGCTGCTCATCGAGCTGACGAGGATCGTCAGCGCGGGCAGCAGGCTGTGCTGGATCGCGCTTCCGATGAATTCGCCGTCCCAGCCCGGGACCATGCCGGGGTCGTACCCGCCGGACGCCGGGAAGAAGCTGTCCGGACCGGCGAGCAGGGTGATCGCGATCAGTCCGAGCCAGAAGTACGGCACGGACGAAAGGAAAGTGGTCACCGGAAGCAATGCGTCCACCCAGGAACCGCGCCGCCACCCCGCCAGCACCCCGAGGGAGGTACCGATCAGGAAGCCGACGACGGTGGTGACCCCGACCAGGATGATCGTCCACGGCAGACTCTGCCCGATGAGTTCGGAGACCGGTGTCGGGAAGAACGTGAACGACAGCCCGAGATCGCCCCTGAACAGCTGTGCCCAGTAGTCGAGGTACTGCTGGAAGATGCTCTCGTTCTTGTTGAGTCCGAAAAGGACATACAGCGACTGGATGGCGTCCGAGCTCAGCTGACCCTGCATTTTGGCGATGAGCGACTGCACCGGGTCACCCGGGATCAGCCGCGGGATGAAGAAGTTGATCGTGACCGCGGCCCATGCGGTGAAGAGATAGAAACCGAGCCGTTGAAGCAGGTACTTCACCGGCTCACCTCCGCGATCTCTTTGGCGCTGTCCGCGGTGACAGCCGTGTCGTAAAGCCAGCACGCGGCCCAATGCCCCGCGTTGTCACCGACGTCGAACCGCGGCGGGGACTGGGTCTTGCACCGCTCCATCGCGCTGGGACAGCGCGGATGGAACCGGCATCCCGGCGGCGGATCGATCAGGCTCGGCGGCTCGCCGGCCGCGGTGTCCTTCGGGGTGGAGCCGCTCCCGGCCCCGTCGGAGAGGAGACGGTCGGGGTCGGGAGCGGAGTCGATGAGCAGCCGGGTGTACGGATGCGCGGGCTGCTGGGTGACGGTTTCGCTGTCGCCGCCCTCCACCATGCGTCCCGCGTACATCACCAGTGTGTCGTCGGCGAAGTAGCGTGCCGACGCGATGTCGTGCGTGATGTACAGGATGGCCAGGTGCAGCCGTTCCTTGAGGTCACGCAACAGGTTCAGCACACCGAGCCGGATGGAGACGTCCAGCATGGACACCGGCTCGTCCGCCAAGAGGGCTTCAGGATCCGCGCCCAGTGCCCTGGCGATGGCGACGCGCTGCCGCTGGCCACCGGACAGCTCGTGCGGGAACTTGTCCACGTACCTGTCCGGCGGGGTGAGCTGGACCCGCTCGAGCAGGGTTTTCAGCGCCTGCTCGAGCTCGGCCTCGCCCTTGCCGGCGTTGCCGTGGATCTTCAGCGCCCTGGTGAGGTGGTACCGCACCGTGTGCACCGGGTTCAGTGACGCGAACGGGTCCTGGAAGATCATCTGGACCTGCCGGCAATAGGCGCGGAACTTGCGGCCGCCCTTCACCGTCACCGACTCGCCGTGCAGCCGGATGTCACCGGCCGTCCGCGGGTAGAGCTGCGCGAGCAACCGCGCGACGGTCGACTTGCCGGAACCCGACTCGCCGACCAGCGCGGTCACCCGCCCGCGGCGCAGCGTGAGGCTGACATCGTCAACGGCCTGCACGCTGCGCACCCGGCGAGACAGCGCCTCCCGGCCCCGTCTGCGAACGGGAAAGTGCTTGGTAAGCCCTACCGCTTCCAGGACCACCGCTGCCTCGTCATCAAGGATCTGCTCGGTCACGGTCAGGACGCGGGCTTCAGGTGCAGGACGACGTTGAGCGATTCCCGCTGGCTGGGCTGCACCGGGGCGTACGGGTCTTCGGCGCTGGGCCAGCCGACCCAGTTCTTGGTGCTGTACTGGCCGCCGGCGGTGGCCGCACCGGTCGGGATCATCGGCTGCTGCTCGACCATGATCTTCTGCAGCGTGTTCATCGCCGTGGTGCGGCTGGCGTCGTCGGCGGCGTTGGCGTAGGTGTCCAGCGCCTGGGCGGCGGCGTCGTTCTTGAAGCGGCCGTAGTTGCCGTTGATGCCACCGGTGCCGGTCGGCTTGTACAGCGCGCCGTCCATCATGGACTTGTAGATGTCGTAAGGCGTCGGGCCGTCATCGGTCCAGTGCATCGCGCCTTCGTAGTCACCGGTGTCGATCGACTTGGTCCACGCGTCCTGGTTCATCTTCTCGACGGTCGAGTCGATGCCAAGGCCGGCCAGGTTGTCCTTGATGATCTCGAGGTCGGTGATGTAGTCGGACCAGCCGGACGGGACGGTCAGCTTGAGCGTGACGGGCTTGCCATCCGGGGCAACCAGCTTGTCACCGGCGTAGGTGAAGCCGTTGCCGGTCAGCAGAGCCTTGGCGGCGGGAACGTCCGGGGTGACGACCTTGCCCTTGTAGTCGGGCGAGAGGAACGAATCACCGACCGGGGTCGGGATACCGGTGACGCTGTCGACCTTGGGGTAGAAGTAGCCGGCCTCGCCTTGGTTGAAGATGTCGTCGCGGTTGACGACTTTGTTCACGGCCTGGCGCAGCACCGGGTTGTCCCACGGCTTCTTCTCGGTGTTGAACCACAGGCCGTGCACGCCGAGACCGGCCGGGAACCAGAGCTTGTAGTGCTCCGGGTCCTTGGCGGTGTAGACGGTCTTGTAGTTCGGGATGAAGACGAAGCTCCACTCGGCGGCACCGCTGACGAGCGCGGCGGTCTGCGAGTTGTTGTCGTTGTACGAGGTGTAGCGGATCTCCTTGACCTTCGGGAGTTCCTGCCAGTAGTTGTCGCGCAGCGCGACGGTGATCGTCTGCGGCGTGAACGACTTGAGCGCGTACGGGCCGGTGCCGACGGGGTTCTTGACCGTGTCGGTCGCCGGGTCCTTGATCTCCGACCAGATGTGCTTCGGCACGACGAGCGTGCGCAGCACCTTGACCTGGTTGACGTACTGCGAGCGCTCGAAGGACAGGTTGACCTGGTTGCCCGTGGTCGAGATGTCCTTGATCGGCAGCGCGTCGACGTTGATCGCCTTGTTGTCCTTGAGCAGCTGGAACGTGTAGGCCGCGTCTTCGGCTGTCATCGGCTGGCCGTCGGAGAACTTGACGCCGTCGCGCATGGTGAGCGTCAGCTTGGTGTAGTTGTCGGTCCAGTCCCACTTGGTCGCCAGCCACGGCGTCGGAGGGTCGGTCGGCCTGACCTTGTTCCCCATCACGAGGGGTTCGTAGAGCATCCAGCGGTAGCCGAGCGAAGCGGCCGCGGACGTCTCCAGGAACGGGTTGTTGTTCTCCGACTGCGGCCCGTTCGGCATGCCGACGTTGAGCACGGCCGCCGCGTTCCCGCTTTGCGAGGCCTTCGAGCCACTGCCGCAAGCGGCCAGCCCGGCTACCGCCATGAGGCCCACCAGGGCAACGACGATGGAGCGTTTCACTCGCATCGATCCTCCTTTGTCGACCTCTAACGTGAAGAGGCATGAGCGAACTGGTCGCGTGTTACGGCGAGTCAACTGGGTGACACGACTCACGTCAATCACGCCGATGTAACGAATTTAGCCTAATTTTAAGGCGTGAAGAAACCACGAGGACTTATTTGATCGACTCGGCAGCCAGGTCGATCCGCCGGTAACGCTGCGCAGTGAGGAACCGGGCGAGCACCGCAATGACTGACAGTAACGCGCTGACTATCTCCAGTGAGTAGAGCGATGCGTCGATTGAACCATGATCCAGGACACTGCAGAGCTCAGCGGTCCGGAAATTGTCCAGACCAACGAAATGATCTTGCTGTCAACCCGGTGTCGGCGCGCCGGAGGGGCGGTTGCCGGTGGCGAGGAGCTCGACGATCGGCAGGGTCGCGGCGCCGAGTGCCACCGCCTCCTGGCCGAGCTGCCCCAGCTCGATGAGCGTGTGGCCGTACATGTACGCAAGCGCGTGACGACGGACGGCGTCGCGGACGGCAGGCAGGATCGCGGTTCCGAGCGTCGCACCGGCCCAGCCGGAGAGGACCACGCGATCCGGGCTGAGCAGGTTGATGAGGTTCGCGATGCCGATGCCGAGGTATTCCGCCGTCGTATCCAGCGCCTCGGCGGCCGCGCCCGGCGTGGCGGCACGCGCCACCAGCTCACTGAGCCGGGACTCCGTGTCCGAAGCTTCGAACAGCTCCGACCCCGGCAACCCCCGGTAGCGCTCGAGAATCGCCTCCGCGCCGACATACGCCTCGAGACAGCCGTGGGAACCACAGCGGCACGGCAGCCCACCCACCTGGATGACGGTGTGACCCCACTCGCTCGTGGTGCTCGTCGCGCCGCTGTACGAGTTCGACCCCGTGGTCATCGCCGCGCCGATACCGACCCCGAGCAGCGCGATGATCGCCCGGTCGGCACCCCGCCCGGCTCCCCGCCACATTTCGGCCTGTCCCAGCGTGCGGGCACAGTTGTCGACGTAGAGCGGCGCCACGATCCCGGACCGCAACATCGCCACGAACCCGACCGCGGACCAGTCGAGTGTCGGCGCGTGCACCAGCCCGTCGCCCTGCACCGCGCCGGGCACTCCCACTCCGACGCCGAGCAGGGTTTCGGGATCGACCTGCGCTTTCGTGGTGACCTCTTCGATACCGGCGAACACCAGCCCGGCCACCAGCTCGGGATCCAGCCGTGTTTCGGCGATCGGGTACGTCGCCGTCGCGATGGTGGACAGCGCGCAGTCGAACAGCCCGACCTGCAGGTGGGTCTCACCGATGTCCACGCCGATGACCTGACCGAAGTCGGGCTTCACCTGCAGCAACGTCCTGGGGCGGCCGCCGTCGGACTCGACCGAGCCCGCTTCCATGACCAGACCGTCGTTGACGAGATCGGACACTACGTTACTGACAGTGGCCGAGCTGAGCCCGGAGGCACGCATGAGCTCGAGCCGGCTGCCGGGGCCGTGCAAGTACAAGTAGGACAGCAGCGCGGACCTGTTGTGCCGGCGTAGGCCACGCGTCGTCTGCTGCACCGCGCGAGTCACAACAGGCCATTCTGCCAGACCCTGGCACAATGGCCGTTCAGCCAGGCCTTAATTCACTAGTTAATTCATGGCCCAGACGTAAGTGATCAGGCATGCTGTCTCATATACGCCCGCGCCAGTTGGGGGACCTCATGGCAACCAAGCGCACCACCGTCCGTGACCTACGGCGCCACAACCGCTCGTTGCTGCTGTCGAAGCTGTACTTCGACGGTCCGCTCAGCCGCCACGAGCTCAGCCAGCTCACCGGGTTGAGTGCGGCGACTGTCAGCAACGTGACCGCGGAGCTGGCCGAAGAACGGCTGATCGTCGAAGCCGGACTGGTCGAGTCCGACGGCGGCCGCCCGCGGGTGCTGCTGCGGGTCGATCCAGCATACGGCCATGTCATCGGGATCGACATCGGTGAAACCGGGGTCAAGGTCGAACTGTTCGACCTGGCGATGACACGGCTCGCCGCGGCCGACCACGCGCTGGTGTCGCCCCACCCCGATCCGGCCGGTGTCGTCGCCCAGGTCGCTTCCGGGGTGCGCGAGGTGGTCGCCGGCGCCGGGGTCAAGGAGGAAAGCATCATCGGCATCGGCATCGGTGTGCCCGGCACGGTCGAGCAAGGCGAGACGGTGCTTGTTCACGCGCCGACGGTCGGCTGGGATGCGGTCGCGCTCGAGAACCTGCTGCGCACCGAAGGCATCGAAGCTCCCCTGTTCATCGACAACGGCGCGAAAACCCAAGGGCAGGCCGAAATGTGGTTCGGCGCCGGGCGCGGAGCCACGCACGCGGTGATAGTGCTGATCGGCTCGGGTGTGGGCGCGGCCGTCATCACCGACGGCACCACGTACCGCGGCTCGACGAGCAGCGCGGGCGAATGGGGTCACACCACGATCATGTACGGCGGCGTGGTCTGCCGCTGCGGTTCGCACGGCTGCCTCGAGGCGTACGTCGGCGCGGGCGGAATCCTTGAGCGATACAGAAAAGCCCGTGGCGGCCGGGCGGTCCCTGGCGTGGATCAGCAGGCTCAACTGGACTCGCTCGTCGCGTCAGCCAGTCGTTCGAAGACGGCCGAGCACGTACTCGACGAAACGGCAGGCTATTTGGGCGCCGGATTGGCGAACCTGATCAACCTCTTCAACCCCGAGCGCATAGTGGTCGGCGGCTGGGCGGGACTGACCATCGGCAAAGTGGCGCTCCCACGCATCACCGAAGCCGCGGCAGCGCACTCCTTGCGCCACCCGTTCGGGCAGACCTCCATCGAACTCGGCCAGCTGGGCGCGGACGCGGTCGCGATCGGCGCGGCAACCCTGCCGGTGGCGGGGCTGCTCGAACAGGGTGTCGACGCGCGCACCAATCCCGCCCCAGCACGCAAACGCGCGACGGCAGGTACCGACGCGGCCTGACTCCCACGGGAGTTCCACGGCTGGTCCACAGTAGATCCAGTGGTTCAGTCCATTGTGCGAGTGGTTCAGTCCACCGAGGTGAAGCCTCCAGGTTGGCTCTGCCGGCGGGATAACCGGAGGAAACACCCAGTACCCGAGTCCCGTCAAGACCTGACAACCACACGTATGGCCTAAGACGCATGAGAACGCGCAGGTCAGAGGTTGTTCAAGTCTTATTTCGAGTGCAAAATAATGTCCGGAATCCTGGTGACTTACGCACGAAGTTCCCCCAGAAGTGTTGCTCGCCTGGTAAAGGGCATGCATACTTCGTTGCCAGTCACAACAAAACCCCCGATTGCTGTAACCGGCGAACATCACCCGCCTGCGGTCCCCCTCCAGGACTGGACGCGAAGCGGCTCTCCGATGCCTGCCGAGGTTTCCCCCATCTCCATGGCGTCTTCGTGCTGCCCGCGAAACGCCTGGCCCCCGCTCGAGAGGTGACAACCATGTCGAAAAAGCTCTCGTTGAGACGATCCCGCATCGGCGCAGTACTGGCCGCCGCGACCCTGATCGCGCTCGGCGCCACCGGCCCCGCGACCAACGCCGCAGCCTCCCCAGCGGGTGATCTCACCGCCGCCGCGGCCACCTTCACCGACGACTTCAACGGCGCCGCCGGAAGCGGCGTCGACGGTGGCAAGTGGAACCTGGAGGGTGGTGACAATGTCAACAACCACGAACGCCAGTGGTACACCACCGGGACCAACAACGCCGCCATGGACGGCCAGGGCCACCTGGTCATCACCGCCAAGAAGGAAAACCCCGGCAACTACAACTGCTGGTACGGCCGATGTGAGTACACCTCGGCGCGGCTGACGACGAACAACAAGTTCACCCAGGCCTACGGACACTACGAGGCCCGTATGAAGCTCCCCCGCGGACAGGGGATGTGGCCGGCGTTCTGGATGCTCGGCACCACCGGTGGTGGCTGGCCCAACAACGGCGAGATCGACATCATGGAGAACGTCGGGTACGAGCCGAACACCGTGCACGGCACGATCCACGGCCCCGGTTACTCCGGTAGCACCGGTATCGGCGCCGGCTACAGCGGCCCGAACTTCTCGGACGCTTTCCACACCTACGCCATCGACTGGTCGCCCAACAAGATCACCTGGGCCGTCGACGGAATCACCTACCAGACCCGGACACCGGCCGACCTCGGCGGCAACACGTGGGTCTTCAACCACAACTTCTACATGATCTTGAACCTGGCTGTCGGGGGTTACTGGCCCGGCGACCCGAACAGCAGCACCGTCTTCCCGCAGCAGCTCGTCATCGACTACGTCCACGTCACCGATTCGGCGACCGGTGGTGGTACCGGAGGCACCGGCCAGATCACCGGTATCGGGGGGAAGTGCGTCGACGTCGCGGGTGCCAGTAGTGCCAACGGAACCCCCATCCAGATCACCGACTGCAACGGCAACGCCGCGCAGAACTGGACCGTCGGCACCGACGGTTCCATCCGTGCTCTCGGCAAGTGCCTGGACGTCGCCTCCGCCTCCACCGCGGACGGCGCACCCGTGCAGCTCTACGACTGCAACGGCACCGGCGCCCAGAAGTGGGCCATCAGCTCGGCCAAAGACATCGTGAACATCGCCGCCAACAAGTGTCTCGACGCCACTGGGAACAGCTCGGCCAACGGAACACGGCTGCAGATCTGGACCTGCGGTGGCGGCGCCAACCAAAAGTGGAACGCGCCAGTGGCCTGATCCAGGCTGCGCTCGGAGAGCCCTTTCATAAGACGACTTCTCCGAGCTCTGACCGGAATATTCACCGAGGGCGCTTGCATTCCTGGTCACTCCATGACAGCGACGTCAGCTGAGGCTCCGGTGGCCGTCGGGGCCGCGCCGTTGGTCGCGGCCCCG
>JAVXWP010000074.1:0-12492 GCA_032230695.1 Actinomycetota bacterium
AACGCCTACCGCGCCAAGAAACGCACCGAACCCGCCAGCACCCACCACACCAGCCCACCCACCATCAGACTGCGCGGACTCACCCGCACAACCTGATCAACCTAAGCTACGTGGCATTGGGTTAGAATCCCGCGAAACACTCACGAGCCACGCTGGGTCGGGCCGTGCCTGCTCAGCCGCAGCTAATAAGTAGCGGCGTGACCACCGTGCAGGTGGTGGTGGACGAGTTGTTGGCGGGGTTCAGGTCTCGTGAGTCCGAAGACGTCCGCGTGGAACTGAAGGTGAACGGCAGGCCAATGGTGAGCAGGCCGAACGGGACGGAGAAATTCGCCGTCGCGGTCTGGCCGACCGCCGTTCCGTTCACCGTGCAGACGACCTGCCCCGCGCCCGGCACGCAGGCCGAGTTGCCACTGCCTTGCAGGCCGGCGGGGAGTGTCGTGGTGACCTTGTAGTTCCGCAGCAGGCCGGGGCCTCTGTTGGCGACGCGCACCACGAAGTCGAAGCGACCGCCGAGCAGGCCCGGCCTCGGGGTGACGGCAACGGAGACGGCGCCGTCCGCGTTGGCGTCCACGACGAGAGTGGGGCCGGTGACCGGCTCCGAGCCGTAATTGCTGCCGAACAGTTGTCCCCGCAGCGTTTCGGTGAGGTCCGGGGTGGCGGCCGCGATCTTCAGGGTGAAGGTGACCGTCGCACTGGCGTTGCTGTCCAGCGCCTCGGGCAGGGCGACCTGGTAACCCAGCGGGCCGCCGGTCCCGTTGATCGCCGAACAGGTGCCGCCGGTGCACCCGACCAAGGTCGCATAGGACCCCAGCACGGTGGGCGCGCTGAATAACTGGGCTTTCGGTTGCAACACAGTGAAGGGATTAACGTTCGTCACCTTTTCGGTGACGGTTAGATTTCCTCCCGGCGACACCGTCGACACCGAGGAGCCGAGCTCGACCTCGGGTGTTTCGGCCCGTGCGGGCGCGACGACGATCACCGACGTAGCGCCGGTGATCAAGGCCAAGCCGGCGAGGCGACGGAGGAGGGACTTCGCTGTCATGAAGGTGTCCTCGCGTATGGCGTCCAGGGCGGCCGCAGCTAATCATCATTCGCGCGTCCGGGCTCTCCCGTTACACCGTTCGGCCACGGTCACCAAAATGGGCGACTGTAACGACGGGCCCTAAAACAGCGAATCAATCGAAGTCGTGGCCGTCCGAGCCCGCGGGAACGAGGATCGCCTTGTCCACAACTATTGGTCTCGCGGTCATCGGCGCCGGTTACTGGGGACCCAACTTGGTCCGCAACGCGCAAGCAACTCCCGGGCTACGGCTCGAATATCTCTGTGACCTCGACGCCGAGCGGGCGCACAAGGTGCTCGGCGAGTATTCGACGGTCCGGGTTTCGAGCTCGCTCGAAGACGTTCTCGCCGACCCCGCCGTGCAAGCTGTCGCCATCGCGACGCCGGCCGCCACCCATTTGCCAGTCGCCATGGCGGCGCTGGAAGCGGGCAAGCATGTACTGGTGGAGAAGCCGTTGGCGGCGAATTTCGAAGACGGGCGCAAGCTGGTCGAGATGGCAGAAAACCGCGGCCTGACCCTGATGCTCGACCACACTTTCTGCTACACCCCGGCTGTTCAGCATCTCCGGGAACTCGTCCGGAGCGGTGAACTCGGCACCATCCAGTACCTCGACTCGGTGCGCATCAACCTCGGCCTGGTACAGCCGGACGTCGACGTGCTGTGGGACCTGGCGCCGCACGATCTGTCGATTTTCGACGCAATCCTGCCGGATGACGTCTTCGTCACCGAGGTGGCCGCGCACGGTTCCGATCCGATCGGCGCCGGGCGGTCCTGTGTGGCCCACCTCACCTTGCGCCTTTCGCAGGGTGTGATGGCTCACGTGCACGTGAACTGGTTGTCGCCCACCAAGATTCGCACCATGGTGATCGGTGGATCGAGCAAAACCGTGGTGTGGGACGACCTGAACCCGAGTCAGCGACTGTCCATTTACGACAGAGGCGTGGACCGCTGCGCGCCGGAGGAGTTGGCCGCCGAAAAGCGCGCGCAGACGATGGTGTCGTACCGCGTGGGCGATATGGTCGCGCCGGCGCTCGGTGAAAAAGAAGCGCTGCGCGGCGTGATGGCCGAGTTCGCCGAGTCGATCGCGCAGAAGCGCGCGCCACTCACCGACGGGCGGTCGGGCCTGCGGGTGCTCGCCCTGTTGGAAGCGGCGTCGGAAAGCCTCAATCGAGGCGGAGTTTTCGTTGACGTCAAACAAGAGGAGCGAGTGTGACCGCGGCGCAGCCCATCGAAGGACAGAGGTTCCTGGTCACCGGCGGCGCCGGCACGATCGGTTCGGCGGTGGTGGACCAGCTCGTGGCCGCCGGCGCCGCCGAGATCGTCGTGCTGGACAACCTGGTGCGCGGACGCCTGGAAAACCTGGCCGAGGCGTTCGAATCAGGTGGCGACCGAGTCAAGATCGTCGAGGGCGACATCAACGACCCGAAACTCGTGCACGAACTGGTGGCGGGCAAGGATGTCGTGTTCCACCTGGCCGCGCTGCGCATCACGCAGTGCGCCGAGCAGCCGCGGCTGGCACTCGAGTCCTTGGTGGACGGTACGTTCACCGTGCTCGAAGCCGCGGCCGCCAACGGGGTCAAGAAGATCGTGGCGTCCTCTTCGGCGTCTGTATACGGCCTTGCCGAAACCTTCCCGACGGACGAGCGTCACCACCCGTACAACAACGACACCTTCTACGGCGCCGCGAAGGCGTTCAACGAAGGCATGTTGCGCAGCTTCCACGCCATGTACGGCCTGGACTACGTGGCCCTGCGGTACTTCAACGTCTACGGCCCGCGCATGGACGTCCACGGGCTCTACACCGAGGTGCTGATCCGCTGGATGGAGCGCATCGCCGGTGGCGAAGCCCCGCTCATCTTCGGCGACGGCGCGCAGACCATGGACTTCGTGCACGTCCACGACATCGCGCGGGCCAACATCCTCGCCGCGCGGGCGCCGGCCACCGACACCGTCTTCAACATCGCCAGCGCGCAGGAGACGAGCCTGCTTGGGCTCGCCGTCGGTTTGCTGTCCGCAATGGACTCGGACCTCGTTCCCGTGCACGGCCCGGAACGCGCCATGGGCGGCGTCACCCGGCGCCTCGCCGACATCTCCGCGGCGGCCAGTGACCTCGGCTGGCGCCCGGAGATCAGCCTCGACGACGGCCTGCGGGGCCTCGTCGAATGGTGGAGCAAAAGCACCGCGAGCGCATGACCGACCAGTCCGACCGGGGAGCAGCAAGCATGTCCAGCATCAGATACCTGGGCCACGCCGGGTTCGTCGTCGAGCACGCCGGGACCCGGCTGCTGATGGACCCGTGGTTCTACCCGGCGTTCCTCCAGTCCTGGTTCCCGTATCCGGACAACCGGCCGTTGCTGGGTGACGTGGTCGGCGGGAAGTTCGACTATCTCTACGTTTCGCACGCGCACGAGGACCACTTCGACACCCGCCTGCTGGAGCAGCTCGATCGCGACATCCCGGTGCTCGTGGCGAAGTACCGGTCGAAGATCATGGTCAAGCAGTTCCGTGAGCTCGGCTTCACCAACGTCATCCCGTTGGAACACAAGGAGTCCTACACCCTCGCAGACGGTTTCGTCGCGACGATGTACCTCGACACCAGCCACAAGGAGGACAGCGGCCTGCTGCTCGACCTCGACGGTTACCGTTTCCTCGACCTCAATGACTGCAACACCCCGCTGTCCGAGTTGCCGGACCGGATCGACCTGCTCGCGGCGCAGTTCTCCGGCGCGATGTGGTACCCGAACTGCTACGACTATCCCGCGCCGACGATGGCCGCGAAGGTGGCCGGGGTCCGCGACGACCTGATGGACACGCTGTACCGCAAGGTGAAACTGACCGGCGCGAGGGCGTACCTGCCATCCGCCGGGCCGGCCTGCTTTCTCGACCCCGAGCTCGAGGCCTACAACGACCGTGACGCGACGATCTTCCCGGTCTGGGATCAGGTCGCCGACGGGTTCGACGCGGCCTGCCCGGAGACCGACGTCGTGCGCCTCGGGCCCGGCGACCGGGTCGAGGTCGATGCGGGCGTCGCGCGGCCCGTCATCGAGCCGGGGAGCAAGTTCGAGGAGGAGCTCGGCGCGTACCGCGAGCGCCGCCGCGACGAATGGGAAGCCTTCTACGACGGTCCCGAGCCCGAGGTCGCCATGGCGGAAGTCGAAAAGTACTTCGGCACCCTGCAGCAGTGGAATAAGCGATTTTTGGGCGATTACAGCAAGGACATCCGGCTTGTCGCCGGAACAGATAATTGGGATGTCCGACTCGGAAAGCTCGCCGAGCATTTCGTGATCGAAGGCGAGGAGCCGTACGACCCGGCGTACACCCTGCTGGTGTCACGGCGGGTGCTGCGGCTGATCGTCGACGGTAAGACAGGCTGGGAGGAAGCCCTGCTTTCCATGCGGCTGGGTCTTCACCGCGAGCCCGACGTCTTCGATCTCACGTTTATGAGCCTGCTGCGGTACGGAAACCACCCCGCGCAGACCATGCAACTCCTGCGCGAGCGCCAGAACACCGAGACGATCGAGCGGGACGGCCTGCGATTGCAGCGGTTCTGCCCACACGCCGGCGAGGACCTGACGTTCGCCGAAATCGGCGACGGCAAGATCGAATGCCCACGCCATCACTGGATTTGGGACGCCCGCACCGGTTCCTGTGTGGACAAGGCGTCGATCGATCTCCGGGTCGAGGTGCTCGACCCGACGTCAGCGGCGCTCACGCCACGGAACGTGACCTAGTTGGCGGTTGGTTCGCAAGAATCAGGCTTGATGTGTTCACCGGTTTCCGGCAACGGGAACAATCCGTGAAGTTGCGGTTGCGGAATAGTGCGTTACCGAATCGCGACGGCCGAGATATGTCCCGAACTGGGAAAAGCTGTAACAAGCGCACCCTTGACATCGATTTGGCAATCGACTGACGTGGGTAGCCGAATCGGTGACTGGAGCAAAGCTATGCGATCGTTTGCCATTCGGTGTCCAAGATTTCTGAGACGTCGGTCCTCCCGCGGGACAGCACTCTCCGCAACCGTCGCCGTCATCGCGGGTCTGGTGCTAGCGGTGCCGACATCGATTCTCATGGCGCCCGCCGCGGCTGCCGCCCCCTGCACTGCGCCGGTCACGAACAAGGTCGCGTGTGAGAACACCCAGCCCGGCACGCCGAACTGGATGGTCGAATCGTTCGACGACACCATCCAGGGCTTCACCACCGACATCAGCGTCGCACCTGGCGGCACGGTCAACTTCAAGATCAATACCAACGCGATCGCGTACCACGTCGACATCTTCCGCCTGGGTTACTACAACAACGCCGGCGCACGCCTGGTCACCACGCTCGCCCGCAACGGCGCCCAGACGCAGCCTGCCTGCCTTGGCGACAGCACCGGTCTCGTCGATTGCGGCAACTGGGCCAACTCGGTCAACTGGGTCGTCCCGGCAGGCCAGGTTTCCGGGCTCTACTACGCGGTACTTCGGCGTGACGACAACGGCGGCGAGAACGAAATCGCGTTCGTCGTCCGCGACGACACGAGCACCTCGAAGATCCTCTTCCAGACTTCGGACTCCACCTGGCAGGCCTACAACAGCTACGGCGGTCAGACCGGCCGGAGCGGCAGTACCGTCTACTCGGGACAGGGTGGCAGCAGCCTCTACACCGGCACCGGCCCCGGCGCACAGGGCTCCGCGTACAAGGTGAGCTACAACCGCCCGCTGCGCGGCGAAGGTGACGAGAACTTCATCTTCAACGCCGAAGTCCCGATGCTGAAGTTCCTCGAGGCCAACGGCTACGACCTGAGTTACACCACCGATGCCGACAGCGCGCGGCGCGGCAACCTGATCAAGAACCACCAGACCTTCATGGCCGTCGGCCACGACGAGTACTGGTCCAACGAGCAGCGCAACAACGTCGAAGCGGCGCGTGCGGCCGGGGTCAACATGGCATTCTTCACCGCCAACGAGATCTTCTGGAAGACCCGCTGGGAACCGAGCATGGGCTCGGCGACCAACGACTGGCGCACGGTCGTCTGCTACAAGGAGACCAAGGCCAACAGCAAGATCGACCCGAATCCACAGTGGACGGGCACCTGGCGTGACCCACGGTTCAGCCCGCCGTCGGACGGCGGCAGGCCGGAGAACTCCTTGCTGGGCCAGATCTTCACCGTCAACGGCCGTCGTGACGACTCGATGACCGTGCCCGCCGCCTACGGCAAGATGCGGTTGTGGCGCAACACCCCGCTGGCCACCATGGCGGCCGGCAACGTCTACACCTTCCAGCCGGGAACGCTCGGGTACGAGTGGGACACCGTGGAGGACAACGGTTTCCAGCCCGCCGGTGTCGCCCAGCTGTCCCGCACCACGGTCAACATCGCCGATGGCCAGTACGTCCTCAAGAACTACGGTGACGTCTATGGCACCGGGATCAAAACGCACGCACTGACCTACTACCGCGACCAGACCAGCGGATCCCGTGTGTTCGCCGCCGGAACCGTGCAGTGGGCGTGGGGGCTCGACGACAACCACGCGTTCAGCACCGGTACCCCAACGTCGGACGTCCGGATCAAGCAGGCGACGATCAACCTCCTGGCCGACATGGGTGCGCAGCCCGCCACCCTGCAGGCGGGGCTGTCGGCGGCGTCGGCGAGCACCGACACCGCGGCGCCGACGGTGAACATCACCAACGCTCCGGCGACCTCGGTCGGCACCAGCTACGCCTTCTCGGGAACGGTTTCGGAGAACGGCGGCGGCCAGGTCTCGGGCGTCGAGGTGTCGGTCGACAACGGCAGCACCTGGCATCCGGCGGTCTGGACGGCCGGGACCACGACGTGGAACTACAGCTATGTCCCGAATGTCTCCGGCACGCCAACGCTCAAGGCACGCGCTGTGGACGACTCGGCGAACCTGTCGGTCCCGGTTTCGAACACCATCACGGTCGTCCCGCGGAACTGCCCCTGCAGCATCTGGACCTCGGCGGCCACCCCGGAAACGACGTCGACGAACGACAACGGGCCGGTCGAAGTGGGCGTGAAGTTCCGCGCCGCCTCCGACGGGTACGTCCGCGGCATCAAGTTCTTCAAGGGTGCCAACAACACCGGTACCCACACGGGTTCACTGTGGACGGCCGGCGGCGCGCTACTGGGCACCGGCACCTTCGTCGGGGAAACGACGAACGGCTGGCAGACACTCGCGCTGCCGACGTCGGTCCAGGTCACCGCGGGCACGACGTATGTCGCTTCGTACTACGCGCCCACCGGGCACTACGCCTCGGACGCTTCGTATTTCGCGGACAAGAGCGCGACCATGGAACCACTGACTGCGCTGCAGACCGGCACGGACGGGCCGAACGGCGTGTTCAAGTTCGGCTCGCCAGGGTTCCCGCTGCAGAGCTACGGGGACACGAACTACTGGGTCGACGTCGTCTGGGCACTCGATCCAGGCCCCGACACGCGTGCCCCGGTGATGCTGTCGACGACACCGGCGGCGGGTGAAAGCTCAGTCGGGCTCAGCGCGCCGGTTTCGGTCACCTACGACGAAACGATCGCGCCCGGTTCGGTGCAGTTCTCGCTCACCTACTCCGGCGGCACGGAAGCCGGAACGATTTCGACCTCCGGCACCAAGGTGACGTTCACCCCGAGCTCCACTTTGGACCCGGGCACGACGTACACCGCGACGATGCGGGGCTCGGACGCGGCCGGTAACGCCGCGGCCGTGGTGACCTGGACGTTCAAGACGGGCTTACCGCGTCCGGCCGCTTGTCCTTGCACGATCTGGGACGAGTACACGCATCCTTTGACCCCGGCGGACCCCTACGACACCGCACCCGTGGAGGTCGGCACGAAGGTCCGGTTCGACGCCAAGGGCCAGGTCACCGGTATCCGCTTCTACAAGGGCGCGGGCAACACCGGTACGCACACCGGGTCGCTGTGGTCGTCGAGCGGCACCAGGCTCGCCACCGGCACGTTCACCGGGGAGTCCTCGATCGGCTGGCAGACGCTGAACTTCACCACCCCGGTCAACGTGCTCGCCAACACGACGTACGTGGTGTCCTACTACGCGCCGAACGGCCACCCGGCCGGTGACAACGGCGGCTTCGACCAGGAGCACGCCTACCAGGCGATCCACGGTCTCGCCGACGGCGTCGACGGCGGGAACGGGGTCTACAAGGGCGGTGCCGGCGGCGGGTTCCCGACCTCGACGTACCGGGCCAGCAACTACTGGGTCGACGTCGTGTTCCAGAACGGGCTCAACGGCGACACCACCCCGCCGACGATCACGGCCCGTACCCCGGCGCCGGGCGCGACGAACACCGCGCTCGCCGGGACGGTCGCCGCGACGTTCAGCGAACCGGTCGACCTCGGCAGCGCACAGTTCTCGCTGACCGACCCGGGTCTGGCCACGCTGACCGGCACGCTGAGCCTGTCCGCGGACCAGAAGACAGTGACGTGGACCCCCGCGGCCCGGCTGGTCGCCGGAACGACGTACTCGGCGAGCATGCGGATAGCCGACGTCAACGGCAATCCGATGCCGGCCCCGGAGACCTGGTCGTTCACCACGAACACGACACAGACGTGTCCGTGCACGCTGTTCAGCGGGGCGACCACACCGACGATCGTGTCCTCGGACGAGACGACCTCGCTCGAACTGGGCGTGCAGTTCAGCTCGTCGGTGAACGGGAACGTCACTGCGGTCAAGTTCTACAAGGGCGCCGGGAACACCGGCACGCACACCGGGTCACTGTGGACGTCGGAAGGCACGCTGATCGCGACGGGCACGTTCACCGGTGAGACCGCGACAGGCTGGCAGACACTGACGTTCGCCTCGCCGGTGGCGATCACCGCCGGGCAGACCTACGTGGCCTCGTACACCGCACCGAACGGGCGTTACTCGGCGAACTCGTACTACTTCGAGCAGACCGGGGTGAGCAGCGCACCGCTGAGCGCACCGGCGACCGGCTCGGGTGTGGCGAACGGCGTGTACAAGGTGGGGCCGGGCTTCCCGACCTCCTCGTACCGGGGCGGCAACTACTGGGTCGACGTCGTGTTCACCCCGATCCCGTGACCGCTACCGAAACTTCGGGGCGTGCCCTGGTCGTCGTCGTCTCGGGGGTCACCTGGGACGGGGTGAAGGGCTCGGAGCGGCAACTGGCCGAAGCCCTTCGCGAACACGCTGACGTGCTGTGGGTCGACCCGCCGGTGTCGCCCGCCACGCCCGACCGGTACCGCGGGGTCTCCGCGCGGTCCGGCCGGCCGTGGCGGCCGAAGCTGGTGCGGGCGGCCCCGGGCGTCCAACGGCTCACGCCGGTCGCGCTGCCGGGCCTGACCAGGCCCGGCATCCGGGAGACGACGTGGCCGCTGGTGCGGCTCCAGCTGCGCTGGGCGTTGCGGCGCTTGGGAAGGCGGCCACAGGCTGTGCTCGCCTGCTCGCCGCATGACGTCCTTGGCCGCTGGGGACCGTCCGTTGTGGACGTTCTGTACGGTACCGACGACTGGGTCGCCGGTGCGGAACTGATGCGGCTGGACCGCGGCCGGGTGGCCGCGGAGGAGCGGAATTCCTTGCGCCGGGCCGATCTCGTGCTCGCTGTCGGCCCCGAGCTCGCCGAACGCTGGCGCGGGCTCGGCGCCGATCCGGTGCTGTTCCCCAACGGCTGCGACCCGGACGCCTACCTCGCCGACGTGGAGCCCGCGGTGGTGCCGGACGAATTTCCGGCTGCCGTCGCCGGACTTTCCGGGCAGCTGTCGGACCGGATCGACTTGGCGTTCTTGGAAGCCGTCGCGCAGACGGGGATCGGCCTGCTGCTGGTCGGCCCGCGCGATCCCGGCTGGTATCCGGAGCGGGTGAACTCCCTGCTGGCCAAGGAGAACGTCCATCACGTGGGCGCGGTGCCGTTCGAGGAGCTCTTGCCGTATCTCGCCCGGTTCGATGTCGGGCTGACGCCGTACGCGGATACTGCTTTCAACCGCGCGTCCTTCCCGTTGAAGACGCTGGAATATCTGGCCGCCGGAAGACCGGTGGTCAGCAGTGACCTCCCGGCCAGCCGCCGGTTACGGGAAGAGACCCCGGAAATCCGGCTGGCCGGGAATGCCGATGAGTTCGCGCGGCTCGTGGTCGGCGCCGTCGGACAGGCGCGTGACCAGGATGCCGTCACGGCGAGGCGTGCGGTCGCACGGGAACATTCCTGGGCGGCAAGGGCGGCGACACTCGCGGGTCTCATCGGATTGGCGGATCCGAGAGAATCGACTCATAAAAGGATAATCCGTAACGGGAAACACCGGATCGCCGATTCTTGATTCGACTCTCGAACAACAAATGAGGAGCTGCCTTGATTCCGGTGATGCGGCCGTTCTTGGGCGAGGAAGAGGCCGAGGCCGTGGCGGCGGTCGTGCGGTCCGGCTGGGTAGCACAGGGCCCACGCGTGGCCGAATTCGAGCAGGCGTTCGCCGCGCACACCGGCGCCGGACACGGCGTCGCGGTCTCCTCCTGCACCACCGCGCTGCACCTGGCGCTCTACGTGCTGGACGTCGGCCCCGGTGACGAGGTCGTCGTCCCGTCGTTCAGCTTCATCGCCAGCGCCAACGCCGTCCGCTACTGCGGCGCGACCCCGGTCTTCGCCGACGTCGACGAGCTCACCGGAAACGTGACGGCCGAGACCGTCGCCGCAGTGCTGTCCCCGCGCACGAAAGTCGTCATGGCGGTGCACCAGGGCGGGATGCCCGCCGACGTCGACGCCATCCGCGCGGTCTGCGGCAAGATCCCGGTGATCGAGGACGCGGCCTGCGCGGCGGGCTCGACCTACCGCGGCCGTCCGGTCGGCGCGGGCTCCCCGCTGTCGGCGTGGTCGTTCCACCCCCGCAAGCTGCTCACCACGGGTGAGGGCGGCATGGTCACCACCGACGACCCGGCGCTCGCCGCGCGGCTGCGCCGGTTGCGCGAGCACGGTATGAGCGTCTCGGCTTCGGAGAGGCACACTGCCGGGAAGGCCATTGTCGAGCAGTACCTGGAAACCGGCTTCAACTTCCGGATGACCGACATCCAGGCCGCCCTCGGCCTGGTGCAACTGACCCGGCTGGACAAGCTGGTCGCGCAACGGCGTGAACTCGCCGCGCGGTACCACGAGCTACTGGCCGGGGTCCCGGGGCTGCGCGCGGTCCGCGATCCGGCGCACGGCACCACGAACTACCAGGCGTTCTGGGTGCTGCTGGGCGACGACGTCCCGGCCGGCCGCAACGACGTCCTCGCGCGGCTGGCCGTCGAAGGCATCTCCGCACGCCGGGGCATCATGGCCTCGCACACCGAACCGGCTTACGAAGGCCACCCGCATGTTTCATTGCCGGTGACCGAGAAACTCACCGAGCGCTCGCTGATCCTGCCGCTGCACCACGAACTGACCGACGCCGACCAGGTGCGGATCGTCGACGTGCTGACGGCCGCACTCGAACCGGCGCCGGTCTGATGAGCGCGGGGGAAAATCCGGCGCGCCTGCTGGCATTGTGTGCGGAGGCCGTCGACCGGCTCGATCTCGACCTCAGTGGACGGACAGTCGTCACCGAGGCCGCCACGGGCGCATACGCCGTCACCCCCCTATTGGCCGCGATGGCGGGCGCCACCGAGGTTCGAGCGCTTTCGAGGGACAGCCGGTACGGCACGGCCCGCGACGCCGAGTCCGCGATCTCCAAACTCGCGGGGCGTGCGGGCGTCTCCGTGCGGTTCACACGCACCAAGAACGCCGAGCTCTTCAAGGGCGCGGACATCGTCACGAACAGCGGGCATCTCCGGCCGCTCGACGCCGAGCTGGTTTCGTGGCTGCGGCCCGGGTCCGCGATCAGCCTGATGTACGAACCCTGGGAGCTGCGGCCGGGCGAGGTGGACCTCGACGCGTGCCACGCGCGCGGGGTGCACGTGGCCGGGCCGAACGAGCATCACCCGGACATCGGCGTGTTCGCCTATTCCGGCGTGATGGCAGTGAAGCAGTTGCTCGAAGCCGGGATCCCGATCCTTGGCAGCCGAATTTTCGTGTTGTGCGACAACGTGTTCGCCGAGGACATCCAGCAGGGGCTGACAGCGCTGGGTGCGAAGGTCACGGTGTCCAGGGATCTTGAAGGCCCACCGCCCGGACGGCTCGACGCGGTGCTCGTCGCACTCTCGCCGCGGCCTTCACCGGTGCTCGGGGTCAACGACCTGCGCCAGCTCGGCCGGGAGCATCCCGGCGCGGTGATCGTCGGGTTCTGGGGCGACATCGACCGTGAAGGCTGTGCGGCCAACGGGATCGAGGTGTGGCCGCGCGAGGCTCCGGTAGCCGGGCACATGGGGATCCTGCCGTCGGCGGTCGGCGCCGACCCGATCGTCGCACTGCAGACGGGTGGGCTGAAGGTCGGCGAGCTCCTCACCGCTGGGCGTCCGCTCACGGCTGTCGAAGAGAAACTCCTGCTGAGGGTTGGGACTACCGAATG
>JAVXWP010000112.1:0-17482 GCA_032230695.1 Actinomycetota bacterium
GCTTGAGCACGATCGGCGCGCCGACCGCGATCGCCGGGGCCACCTTGTGCGCCACCAGGTTCAGCGGGAAGTTGAACGGCGTGATGCCCAGCACCGGCCCGCGCGGCACGCGCCGCACCAGCGCGAGCCGGCCGGTGCCGCCGGGGTCGGTGTCGAGCCGCTGCAGCTCGCCCGAAAAGCGGCGCGCTTCCTCGGCGGCCCAGCGGAACGTCGACACCGCGCGCCCGACCTCGCCGCGCGCCCACTTCAGCGGCTTGCCGGACTCCGCGGTGATGAGCTGCGCGAACTCTTCGGTCCGCGCACCCAAGGTTTGGGACACATGGTCCAACGCTGCGGCGCGGACATGTGCGGGCTGTGTCGCGGCTTCCTCTCGGACGTCGTGTGCCGCTTGCACCGCGCACTCGATGTCCGATGTGGACGGTACGTAGTGCGAGCCGGCTTCGCTGCCGTCGAAGGAATGCCGGACGACGGCGGTCTGCTCACTGGTGACGGGCTTACCGGCCACCCAGAACGGGGTACTCACAGGGAAGACTCCTCGATGACAGCCTGCTCCAGAACCGAGAGGCCCTCGTCGAGCAGCTCGTCGGACAGGGACAGCGGCGGCAGCAGGCGCACGATGTTGCCGTAAGTTCCGCAGGTCAGGACCACAACACCGGCCTGATGACAGGCATTGGCGACACGTGAGGTCAGCGCCGCGTCGGGCTCGGTGGTCCACGGTTTGACGAATTCCGCGGCGAGCATCGCACCGCGGCCGCGGACGTCCCCGATCACCCCGGTGCGCTCGGCAAGTGCGCGGAGCCGGGGGAGCACGGTCTCTTCGATGTGGCGCGCAGACGCGGCCAAGTTGTCCTCGCGCATGATCGCGATGGAGCCCAAGGCGGCCGCGCAGGCGATCGGGTTGCCACCGTACGTGCCGCCGAGACCGCCCGGCGGCACGGCGTCGAGTAGCTCGGCGCGGCCGGTCACCGCGGCGAGCGGAAGCCCACCGGCGATGCCCTTCGCCGTGGCGATCAGGTCGGGCACGACGTTTTCGTGCGAGGACGCGAACCAGTCGCCGGTCCGGCAGAACCCGGTCTGCACCTCATCGGCGACGAACACCACCCCGTTCGCCTTGCACCATGCGAAAAGCGCGGGCAGGAAGCCGGGCGCGGGCTCGATGAAGCCGCCCTCGCCCTGGATCGGCTCGAGCACGACCGCTGCTACTTGGTCGCCACCGACCTGCTTCTCGATGCGGTCGATCGCCACGGCAGCGGCGGCTTCGCCGGACAGCCCGTCGCGGAACGGGTAGGAGCCGGGCACCCGGTAGACCTCGGGGGCGAACGGGCCGAAACCGTGCTTGTACGGCACGGATTTCGCGGTCAGCGCCATCGTCAGGTTGGTACGGCCGTGGTAGGCGTGGTCGAAGACGACGACGGCCTGGCGCCCGGTCGCAACGCGGGCGATCTTCACCGCGTTCTCCACCGCCTCGGCGCCGGAATTGAACAGCGCGGACCGCTTTTCGTGGTCGCCGGGCGTCAACTCGGCCAGCGCCTCGCAGACTTCGACGTAACCCGCGTAGGGCGCGACCATGAAACAGGTGTGGGTGAACAGCCCCGCTTGCTCGCGGACGCGGTCGACCACCGCCGGGGCGGCATGCCCGACGCTGGTCACCGCGATACCGGAGCCGAAGTCGATCAGCGTGTTGCCGTCGACGTCGGTCAGCAGGCCTCCGCTGGCGGAGCGCACGTAAACGGGCAAGACCGAGCTGACGCCCGCGGCCACGACACTCGCCCGGCGCGCTTGCAACGCGCGCGAAGCGGGGCCGGGAATTTCGGTGACCAGCCTGCGCTGCTGGACGGCCGGAACTGTCGTAGTCATGACTTCATGATGAGTGCGCCGACGTCGGACGTCAGGTGGCCGTCCTGTCCATATTGACAAGTAGACTTGGACACTATGGCACTCACCCTGCGCGAACTGGTCGCCGAGCGCTCGCTCGGGCTCCGCGTGCGTGCGGGTGAATCGGCGCTCGACCGGCCGATCGGCTGGGTGCACCCCACCGATCTGCTCGACCCGACCCCGTTCCTCGAAGGTGGGGAACTGCTGCTTACGAACGGGCTGACAGTCGGCGAAGACACCGCAGCGGGCTACGTGCGGCGGCTGGTGGACGCCGGGGTCGCGGCGATCGGGTTCGGCGTCGGGATGAGCCATGACCGGATTCCCGCCGCGCTGGTCGATACCGCCGGTGAAGTGGGCTTGCCGGTGCTCGAAGTGCCGAAGCCGACCCCGTTCATCGCCATCACCAAAGCGGTTTCCCGCGCGATCGCGGCGGACGAATACGCGTCGCTCGTGCGCACCGGCCGCGGTCAGCAGGAACTGACGCGGAGCGCGGTCGGAAAGAGCGGCCCACCCGCGGTGATCCGCAAACTCGCGAGGTTGACCGGCGGTTGGGTGCTTTTACTGGACGCCGCGGGGAACGTGACCGAGGCGGCGCCCGCGTCCGCCCGGTCGTTCGACCTCCGTGGCCAGGTCGAACGTCTGCGGGGCGGCACCCGGCTGGCCACCAGCAGCCTGCGGCTCGGCGAGCACGAGGTGGTGATCCAGGCGCTCGACACGCGGGCGCGGGGGTATCTCGTGGTCGGCACCGAGACGTCGATGGACGCGGCGGACCAGTACATCGTGAACACCGCGGCTTCGCTGCTTTCCCTTGCGCTGGAACAAAACCGTGAACAGGGGGTGGCAGTGCGCGGCCTGCGGTCGGGGCTGTTCGACCTGCTCGTCAACGGCCAGGCCGAACTGGCAGTCGAGTCCATCTCGACCCTGTGGGGCGGGGTTCCGGCCGAGCCGTGGTCGGTCCTCGCCGTCGCCGGGGGCGCGGCGTTCTTCGACGTGCTGGACACCGAGTTCGAGGGCGTCGGCGAGCGGGCGTTCTTCGCCGAATCGGGTGATCTTGTCGTGGTCGTCTGCGCCGTCGACAGCCACGGCTGGGTCGAGACACTCGCCGTGCGCGCCGGTGCCAGGGTCGGCATCTCGGCCCCGGTGTCCACTGTGGAGTTCGCGGCCGGGCTCCGGCAGGCGCGACAAGCCGTCGCCGCTGCCCAAGCCGAACGCCTGCCCGTAGTCCGTTTCGCCGACCAGGTGGGCCGCGGGTTGCTGACACTCCTCGATCCCGCCGCGGCCTCGGCTTTCGCGGACGCACTCCTCGCGCCCCTGCGCCGTCACGATTCGACCGGCCGTGGTGACCTTGTCGCGTCCCTGTATTGCTGGCTGGAACACCACGGCCACTGGGACCTCGCCGCCACCCACCTCGGCATCCACCGCCACACCCTGCGCAACCGCATGGACAAGGTCGAAGCACTGACCGGCCGCAGGCTCGCTTCCCCCGGCGTCCGCGCCGAACTCTGGCTCGCCCTCAACGCTAGTGTCGCCTGAAGCCGTCCGTGGCCGCCCGGAGCGCCGCCAGCACCCCGGTCTCGTTCACGGCATGTCCCGCGGTGTCAAGGAGTTCGAGACGGGAACCGACCCAGGCCCGGTGCAGCTCGTATGCGGTGTTCGGCGGGCACACCGCGTCGTAGCGGCCCTGCACGATCACGCCCGGGATGTTCGCGAGCTTGCCGGCGTCCCGGATCAGCTGGCCGTCGTCGAGCCAGGCGCCGTTCATGAAGTAGTGCAGCGCGATCCTCGCGAACGACAGGGCGAACGCCGGATCGGCGTACCCCTTGCGGAACCCGGACTGCGGGACCAGCGAAACGATGGAACCTTCCCAAGTACTCCACGCGACGGCCGCGTGCTCCCGCACCGCGCGTTCGGGGTGGTAGACGAGTTCGTGATAGGCGGCCAGCGGATTTTCGCGCCGGTCGCCCGGAATCGAGGCGAGGTAGTCGGCCCACTCGGCAGGAAACAGGTTCGACGCGCCGCCGCCGCGGTAGATCCAGTCGAGCTCGCTTTGCCTCGCGGTGAACACCCCCCGCAGGATGATTTCGGACACCCGCTCGGGATGGGTCTCCGCGTAGGCGAGGGCGAGGGTGGTGCCCCACGAGCCGCCGAACAGTTGCCAGCGCTCGATTTCCAGTTTTTCCCGGATCTGTTCCATGTCGCTGACGAGATGCCACAACGTGTTGGCCGACAGATCGACGCCGTCGTCGATGATGCTCGGTGTGCTCTTCCCGGCGCCACGCTGGTCGAACAGGATGACGCGGTAGACGGCCGGGTCGAAGTGCTGCCGGGTCAGCGGCGCGACACCGGCGCCGGGGCCGCCGTGCAGGACCACCACCGGTTTTCCGTCGGGGTTCCCGGCTTGTTCGCAGTAGATCCGGTGCCCGTCGCCGACCTCCAGCATGCCCGCGGCGTGTGGTGCGATCGGCGGGTACAGCTCGTCCATTGTGCACACTCTGCCGGATTCGCGGGAAAAAGAAAGGTGGGGACCCGCTCCCGCCGCCGGGCTGAGCGGGTCCCCGGTCTCAGGCAGCTTCAGCAGGTGCTCGATGGGGCCACGTTCGAGAAGCCCTTACCGGCTCCAGTGACCGTGTTGTTCGCGCAGATCTTGGTGCCCAGACCGGTTGTCGCCACGTAGAACCCGTAGGCGTAAGCCGACTGGACGTCGGCGGTGTTACCGGAGAACGTGTTGTTGAGGCCCCAGCCGACCACCTGCTGGTGGAGCTCGAAGCCGCCGTAGGTCGCGTTGTGGACGAACACCTTGCTGCCGCGGTTGTTCTGCACCAGGTAGCCGTTGCCCTTCACATCGACCCAGCTGTCGGCGTAGTTCTCGCCGGTCTGGCCGGTGCCGTCGAAGGTGTTGCCGGACAGTTCGCCGCCGGTGGTGCCTTCCTTGATGTCGATCGACTCCGCCCGCACGTTCGGGCCGATCTTGTTGTTGAGCGCCTTGTTTCGATCACTGCGGTCGGCGACGCCGCCGGGCCAGTTGCTGACCGCGGAGCCGAAGTAGATGCCTTCGCCGTAGCCCGCGTTCTCGTTGCCGGTGTCGGTGACCTCGGAGTTCTGCACCACGTTGTCGGAGCTCGTGTACTGGAAGTGGATGCCCTCGTGGCCGACGCCGGTCACCTTGAGGTTGTTGACCAAGGTGTTCGTGACGCCGAGCGCCATCAGGCCTTTTTGCCCACCGGTGATGGTGAAGCCGTCGATGGTCCAGTAGCTGCCGGTCAGTTCGAGCCCGCGGCCGCCGGATGCCTTGAGCACCGCGCTGCGCGGGCCCTTGAGGGTGATCCTGCTAGCGGACGTGCCGCTCTTCGTCGCCTTGAAGTTGCCAGTGAACGTCGTGTTGGCGGCGAGTTCGATGACCGTGCCGGCAGTGGCGGCGGCCAATGCCGAGTTGAGTTGCGCGGTGGTGCCCACGGAAACGGTCGCGGCTGTCGCGGCCGGTAATGCGGCGAACGTCAAAGCGGCGGTACCCAGCAGGGTGATCAAGGCACATTCACGTAGACGCATCAGGAGTCCTCCTCGTCGAGGCATTCGGGCTGACCGATCCATTGGTGCGCGGTGAGGTAAACGCTAAGACATGCCGCCGAACAGCGTCAAGTACATGATTATTGTTCAAGTATGTGAACACTGCGGCTACCGGGGGATCAAGGGACCTTTACTGCCGCCAGACGGTAGTAAAGGTCCCTTGATCCCCCGGGCTGGAAAAGGTAACCGCATGAGTGGGCCGTTCGCGAAATAATTTGCACGAAAAGTCGGCCAAGTCGCATTACTCAATGGTATAAGCGAGAGTTTTGGCTCTGCTGAAGGGAAGCACGCGACGCGGCAGTACTGTGGTCGCGACTCGAAAAACAGTGAAACTAATTCACAGCAATAAAGCTTGAAAGAGGATTTTCCATGGAAAGCCAGCCGCTCACCTTGGCACGGGCGCTGACGGCGTGGACAGTCGACGCCCCCGCGATCGTCCTCGTGCTGGCGCTCGCGGCTTGGTATCTCCTCGCCGCCCGGCGCCACGGGTCGTGGCCGCGCGGCCGGAAGGTCAGTTTCCTGGTCGGGTTGGCCACGGTCCTGGTGGTCACTTGCTCGTTCCTCGGCGTCTACGACCACACGCTGTTCTGGGTCCGGGCCGTACAGACGACGACCCTGCTGATGATCACGCCCTTGCTGCTCGCACTGGGCGCGCCGGTGACGTTGCTCATGCGGTCGGTGTCCGCCGCCGTGGCCGGTCGCCTGCGCCGTATCGGGCGCGGCAAAGCTGCCCGTGCGCTCACGTTTCCGCTGGTGGTGACGGGGTTGCTCGTCGCGCCGCCGTTCATCCTGTACTTCACGCCGCTCTACGAACTCTGCCTGCGGGAACCGCTGGTCGACGGCGTCGTCCGCCTGCTGCTCGTCGCCGCCGGGTTCGGCTACTTCTGGACCCGTGTCCAGCTTGATCCGACCCCGCGCGAAGACCCGCATCTGGTCTCGGTCTGGATCGCCCTCGCCGAGGTCATCTTCGACGGCGCCCTCGGCCTGGTCATCTGGCTCGGCCCGCTCATCGCGCCGGACTACTACGCAGCCGTCGCTCGCTCGTGGGGCCCTGACCTGCGGATAGACCAGATCATCGGCGCCGGTGTGCTGTGGATCGGCGGCGACCTGGCGGGCTTGCCATTCGTCGCCGCCCTGTTCGTCCGCTGGGCCCGCGACGACGAAGGCAAAGCGAAGGAAATCGACCGCCAACTCGACGAAGACCCCGCCCCCACCGGCCTGTGGTGGGAGAACGACCCCGCCCTCGCCGAACGCTTCCGCCGCCGATGATCCCCACCCGGCGGGGCATCAAGGGACCTTTACTGCCGCGAAACGGCAGTAAAGGTCCCTTGATGCCGCTTTGGGCGCTACTGGAACGAGTGTTCCGAGGCCGGGAACTCCCCGCGCCGGACGTCCTCCGCGAACGCTGTCGCCGCACCGGAGAGCACCCCGGCGAGGTCGGCGTAGCGCTTCACAAACCGAGGTGCCTTGCCGGTCCGCAGCCCGGCCATGTCCTGCCAGACGAGTACCTGCGCGTCGCAGTCGGGTCCGGCGCCGATGCCGACGGTCGGGATTTCGAGTTCGTGCGTGACGCGCTTCGCGGCCTCCGCGGGCACCATTTCCATCACGACCGCGAACGCCCCGGCCTCCTGCAGCGCCAGCGCGTCCGCGACCAGCACGTCGGCCGCCGCGCCCCGGCCCTGCACCCGGTATCCGCCGAGGTTGTGCTCACTCTGCGGGGTGAACCCGATATGCCCCATCACCGGCACACCCGCCGACGTCAGCGCCTCGACGTGCGGCGCGAACTTCCGCCCACCCTCGAGCTTCACCGCATGCGCACGGCCCTCCTTCATGAACCGCACCGAAGTCGCCAATGCCTGTTCCGGCGAGAGCTGATAGGACCCGAACGGCAGGTCGGCGACGACGAGCGCGCGCTTGACCGAGCGGGTCACGCCGCGCACCAGCGGCAGCAGTTCGTCGACGGTCACCGGCAACGACGTGTCGTAGCCGAACACGTTGTTCGCGGCGGAGTCGCCGACGAGCAGAACCGGGATGCCGGCTTCGTCGAACAGTGCCGCGGTGTACATGTCGTACGCGGTGAGCATCGGCCAAGGTTCGCCGCGCTCCTTCAGCTCACGCAGGTGGTGGATGCGCACCTTCTTCACGGGTGCGGCCTGCGCGGCGGGGCCGTTGCCGTAGGGCGCGGCCACTTCGGAGGCGCCGGGAGAATCACTGGTGGGGGTAGACATCTTTGTCGACCGTCCTTCCCTCGAGGCCTCGGTGAGGTCCCCGGGTCGTGGAGTCTGAACGTACAAAGCCTGACACGGCCCCGGCCTGCCAAGAAGGCCAAGCGACGAGCTTCACACACCCGGGTAGCCGAGCAGGTCCCTGATCGTGCGTGCGATGGCGTCCGGCCGGTCGAGCGGCCTCACGTGCCGCGGATGGGTGAGCCGAAGGCGGAGACGGCCGGATCCGTCGGCGCAGGCACGGGCGTAAACGGTCGCGCGGACGAAGGGTTCGAGCAGGTCGCCGACGGCCCTGGTGTGCACGGGCCGAACGGCGAGGGAACGATGATCCGCAGCACGTCAGACTTGCGGATGACGCCCGCGGACGGCTATCCGGGGTTCACTGGCGTTGAGCATGAATAAACCGAGCAAACGGCGAAAGGCGAGGATGGGACACCCGAGGTGCGAGCGCGCCACCAGCGCGCCGCTGTGGAAGGCCAAGGCAGGCGGTATCGCGGCCACCGTCGTCCAACTCGCCGCGGTCTGCTCCTTGGTGGTTCTGGTCGCACCCGACGCGTTCGGCAGGCTGCGGAAGCCGATCGTCTCGGCGTTCTCGGCGCTGAGCCTCCCGGTCACCCCGAGCCTGGTCATCGTGCTGGCGCTGGGCCTGCTCGGAGCTGCGCTACGCCGCCGCAAACGCGCCGCGTTGTACACGTTGGTGTTGTTCCAGGTGGGCGGCCTGCTGTGGACACTGCTGATCCAAGCTTCGCTGCTCTGGTGGCCGGAGCGGATGACACTGCAGGCGCGTGAACTCCGCCACATCCCGGACAAGCTGTGGTTGCTGACTGCCGTCGACCTCGTCTCGATCGCGCTCGTCGTCCTGCTGCTGGCCAGCCGCCCGGCGTTTCCCGCGCGGCTCGCGCCGAGTGCGTGGCGAGACGGGCTGGCCGTACTGGTCGGCGGTTTCCTGGCGGTCATCCTGATCGGCTGGGGCGTAACAGAGATCGTTCCCACCCACCTCGTCGGCGGCTGGGGCCGCCTGGGCTGGGTCGTCAACCACACGACCGGTGAGCTGTTCACCTGGCGGCGGTTCACCGATGAAGTCGGGCCGGATTGGCTGGACACTCTGCTGGACCTGGCGGCCACGGGCGTTGCGGCGGCGGCGCTGTTCGTGTTGTTCCGCGGGGTCCGCAGCCGTCGTTTGCGCACCGACGAAGAGGAGTTGCGCGTGCGGGCGCTGCTCGCTGAACACGGTGAGGACGACTCCCTAGGCTACTTCGCGACCCGCCGCGACAAGAGCGTGGTGTTCGCGCCTTCCGGTCGCGCCGCGGTGACCTATCGCGTGCTCGGCGGCACGAGTGTCGCCAGCGCGGACCCGGTCGGTGATCCGGAAGCCTGGCCGGACGCGGTTCGCGCCTGGCTCGACGAAACGCGGACCTATGGCTGGATCCCAGGTGTCCTCGGCGCCAGCGAGCGGGGAGCGAAGGCGTACACCGACGCCGGTTTGAGGGCCTTGGAAATCGGCGACGAAGCGGTGCTCGACGTCCGCGACTTCAGTCTGAACGGCCCCGAGCGGCGCTCGATCCGGCAGGCCGTCAGCCGCATCGAGCGCGCCGGCTACACCAGCCAGGTCCGCCGCCACGGGGAGATCCCCGCCGAAGAAATGGCGGCCCTCCTCCTCCGTGCCCAGCATTGGCGGGGCGCGGAGACCGAGCGCGGCTTCTCGATGGCGCTCGGAAGGCTCGGCGATCCGAGCGACGGCCGCAGCGTGATGGTCGAGGCCTATGACGCGAAGGGCGAGTTGCGCGGGCTGCTTTCGTTCGTGCCGTGGGGCAGGCGCGGGCTTTCGCTCGACCTCATGCGCCGGGACCCGGGCGCCGAGAACGGCCTGAACGAGTACCTGATCGCCGAGGTCGTCGCGGCCAGCGGACACCTTGGCGCGCAACGGATTTCGCTCAACTTCGCGATGTTCCGCGCGGTGTTCTCCGAAGGCGAGCGCATCGGCGCCGGGCCGGTACTCCGGTTGTGGCGCAGCGTGTTGAGCTTCGGCTCGCGGTATTTCCAGCTCGAATCGCTGTACCGCTCCAACGCGAAGTACGGCCCCGAGTGGGAGCCTCGGTTCCTCTGCTATTCCTCGGCCCGGCGTCTCGCACGGGTCGGGATCGTGGCCGGCGCGCTGGAGGGATTCGTGCCCACGGGCACTTCGCGGCGCGCGCTGAGGCTGGAAACGGTGTCCGACGAGTTCGTCGCGAGTGTCAAGGCCATCGACGAGCGGGCCGCAAAGTTCAAGCCCAAGGCGGCTCGACGGCCGGAGCAGGTCCGCGTCCGGATCGCCAAGCTGGACAAGCTGCGCGCGGCCGGGATGGACCCGTACCCCGTCGGGTTCGAGCGTGACGACATGCTCGGCGACGTCGTCCGGAAATTCGCCGGCTTGACTCCCGGCACCCACACCGGGCATCACGTGCGCGTCGCCGGCCGGGTGATCGCCCTGCGCAACCTAGGCGGGCTCTGTTTCGCCCGGATCAGGGACTTCTCCGGCGAAGTGCAGCTCATGCTTTCCGCGGACGTGCTCGACCTGACGAGCTGGCACGCCGGGATCGATCTGGGCGACCACGTCGGCGTACGCGGTCAGGTCGTGGCGTCGAAACGCGGCGAACTGTCCGTGCTCGTCGAAGAGTGGATGGTCACCGCGAAGTGCCTGCATCCGTTGCCGGACAAGCAAAAGGGCCTGACCGACCCGGAGGCGCGGGTGCGGAAGCGCTACCTCGACCTGGTCGTCAACCCGGATTCGGCGCAGTTCCTGCGGCTTCGCAGCACCGTGGTGCGCGCGGTGCGCGAACGCCTGCACCAACAGGACTACGTCGAGGTCGAGACGCCGATGCTGCAGACGGTCCACGGCGGCGCCAACGCGCGGCCGTTCGTCACCCATATCAACGCCTACGACATGCGGATGTATCTGCGCATCGCGCCCGAGCTGTACCTGAAGCGGCTGTGTGTCGCCGGGGTGGAGCGGGTGTTCGAACTGAACCGGAACTTCCGCAACGAGGGGGTCGACGCCACGCACAACCCCGAGTTCACCATGCTCGAGGCGTACCAGGCGTATGCCGACTACGACACCATGCGGAAGCTGACCCGTGAACTGGTGCAACATGCCGCGGAAGCCGCGTATGGCGCGCAGATCGTGCGACGCCCGGGGCCGGACGGCAAGCTCACCGAGTTCGACATATCGGGTGATTGGCCGGTGATTCCGGTCCACCAAGCCGTTTCCGCCGCGCTTGGGGAGCAGATCGACGCGGGCACGCCCCTCGACGTCCTGCGCGGGTTCTGCCGCAAGGCCGGGGTCGGTGTCGACGAGGACCAAGGACACGGCGACCTCGTGCTCAAGGCCCACGAGCACCTGGTCGAGGGATCGACGGTCGAACCGACGTTCTACACCGACTATCCGACCGAGGTCTCGCCGCTGACGAGGCAACATCGCGTCGACCCCCGGCTCGCGGAGCGCTGGGACCTGGTCGCGTTCGGCTCCGAGGTCGGCACGGCTTACACCGAGCTGACCGACCCGATCGAACAGCGGCGCCGGCTGGAGGCGCAGTCGCTGCGCGCGGCCAGCGGAGACGTCGAGGCGATGGAACTGGACGAGGATTTCCTGCTTGCCCTGGAGCACGGCATGCCGCCGACGGGTGGCCTCGGTATCGGCATCGACAGGCTCATCATGATGCTGACCGGGGCGTCAATCCGCCAAACGGTGCTATTCCCGTTCGTTCGGCCACAGTCCTGAAACTCCGAGCGCCAACCACGCTCGTAAGGCACTGCTGCGGACTGGTCCGTCACTTAGCCTGTGCAAGTGCGTGCGGCCCGGCTTCTGGCAGTGACCTTGGTTGGGCTCGGCGTCTTGATGTATTCGGCCTGGCTGCTGGAGTTCTTGCTGCCCACCCGGGTTTCCCCGGTGCACGACCCGGTCCGTGAGCTGACCGAGGCTGGCATGCCGTACCGGGACTTGTTCCGCGCCGCCGCCGGCGTATCGGGGCTGGCGTTCCTGTTGTCCGGGCCGCCGCTGGTGCGCTTGGCGCCGGTGCACTGGACGGCGCGGCTGTCGGCGGCGTCGGTGTCGCTGCTGGGGATCCTCCTGCTGGTGGGCGTTGCCTACCCAGGGATCGCCGGGATCGACCTGCTGATCAACTTGGCGTTCGTGGCGGGCGCCGGGAGCTTGGTGCTGTGGTGGCCGCAGGGTTGGCGCCAGATCGCCATCGCCGGGCTGGTGATGGTGCTGGCGACCTGGCTGGCCATGCTCGTGCTGATGCTGCTGGGGCCGGGACACTTCATCGGGATCGTGTCCCGGGTGCAGATGCTGGGCCGCGCGCTCCTGCTGGCAATCGGAGCCTCCTACCTATTCCGGGGGGAGCTTGCCCGGTCGCCTTGAATTGTCGGTGGGGGGTGGGAGGATTCGTGCACTGGGAAAGGAGTCGACATGGGTGGCAATGTGAGGCCGATCGCGGACGAGCGTGACGGCCTGCTCTCGTATTTGGAACAGCAGCGGCACGTCATCCGCATCGCGGCGTATGGCCTTACGGACGAGCAGGCCGGGCAGGTGTCGACCAAGAGTCCGCTGACCGTCGGTGGCCTGATCAAGCACGTCGCGTACACCGAGCGTGGCTGGATCGATACTGTCCTGCAGCGCGAACGCTCGGCCGACGTCTCGGGCGCGAAGGCGTACAACCAGCATTTCGACTTCGGCCCGCAAGACACCTTGGCCGACGTGCTCGCGTTCTACGACGAGGTGGCGAAGGAAACCGAGGAGGTCATCGCCGGTATCGACGACCTGGGCCGCCCGGTCCCCGTCCCGCGGGACGCCCCTTGGTTCCCCAAGGACATCGAGGCCTGGTCGGTCCGCTGGGTCCTGTTCCACCTGATCCAGGAAACCGCCCGCCACGCCGGTCACGCCGACATCGTCCGCGAACACATCGACGGCGCCACGGCCTTCCCGCTCATGGCCGCCGCCGAAGGCTGGCCGGAGTCGCCGTGGATGAAACCCTGGCAACCCGCCTGAGTGCAACCTGCACACGCTCTGCGCTAAAAGAGCGTGGGCTCGTCGTCGATGGCGCCTTCGATGACCAGCATCCGGCGTTTCGTCGCGATCCCGCCGCCCGCGGAGAAGCCGTGCATCTTCCCGTCCGCGGCGAGAACGCGGTGGCACGGCACGATGATCACGAACGGGTTGCGCCCGAGTGCCTGCCCGACGGCCTGTGCTGCGCCGGGCAGCCCGAGCCGGGCACTGACGTCGCCGTACGAAAGCGTCTTGCCCGGCGGTATCGCCCGCGTCTCGTCGTACACGCGGACGTCGAAGTCCGCCACGCCGTCCATGTCGAGCGGAACGTCCAAGAGATCGACGACATCGCCGCGCAGCAGTGCGGCGATGTCGTCGATCGCGTCCTGAATCCGCGGCGGCGGAAACGATTCCGGGGCGTCCGGAAAGCGGGAGACCAGCCGAGCGCGGGTCCGGGCGTCAGTGCCTTCCGGCAGCTGCGTGCCGACGATGCCGTTCGCACCCCACGCGATGCCACAAGATCCGATCGCGGTGCCGAACAACGCGAACCCGTCAGCCGTCATAGCGCCAGAATAGGTCACCGCTAGGATTCCCTGTGTGCTGGATCACCTCGTTTATGCCGCTCCCGATCTGACCGAAGCCGTCGCTCACGTCACCGAACTGACCGGGGTCGCCCCTGTGCGCGGTGGCTCCCATGTCGGCCTCGGTACGGCGAACTACCTGGCAGGCCTCGGCCGTGACGCGTACCTGGAAATCATCGGGCCGGATCCGGAACAACCAGCGCCAGGCAAGCCGCGGCCATTCGGCATCGACGACCTGACCGATGCGAAGCTCGTGACCTGGGCCGTCCACCCCGAGGATTTCGATGCCGCGATCACCGCCGCGCGCGAAAAGGGCTACGACCCGGGCGAAGTCGCCGAGATGTCCCGGCGCACCGCGGACGACGAGCTGCTGAGCTGGCGGCTCACCCCGCCGGGCGCGCTCGACGGGCTCGCGCCGTTCCTGATCGACTGGGGTTCGACCCCGCACCCGACCAGCCGCGACCTGCCGGTCATCCCGCTGCTGATGATGACCGGCGTCCACCCGAATCCCGGCGCAGTACACGAGGTCATGGCCGCGCTGGGGCTGGAATTCTTGGTACGCAAGGACAAGCGTCCCGGTCTCGTCGCCGTGCTCACCGACACGACCGGGCGCCAGGTCAGCTTGAGCTGATCACGCCTGGCCCTCACGCCAGGCGTTGGTGATCGGCAGCCGCCTGTCCCGGCCGAACGCCTTCAGCGTGATCTTGGTGCCCGGCGGGTACTGGCGGCGCTTGTACTCGGCCCGGTCGACCATCCGCACCACGCGGTCGATCGTCTCCGGCGCGAACCCGGCCGCGAGGAGGTCGGCGTACCCGAGGTCGCCCTCGATGTAGTCGTCGAGGATGTTGTCGAGCAGCGCGTAATCCGGCAGCGAATCGGAGTCCAGCTGGTCCGGGCGCAGCTCGGCGGAGGGCGGCTTGCTGATCGAGTTTTCCGGGATGGGCGGGGTTTCGCCGAGCTTCTCCGCCTCGGCGTTGCGCCAGCGGGCCAGCGCCCACACCTGGGTCTTGAAGACGTCCTTGATCGGCGCGAACCCGCCGACGGCGTCGCCGTAGATAGTCGAGTAGCCGACGGCGAGCTCGGACTTGTTGCCGGTGGCCAAAACCAGATGGCCGTCCAGATTGGACAGTGCCATCAGCAGCATGCCGCGGGTGCGGGCTTGGATGTTCTCCTCGGCCAGCCCGGTCAGGTGCAGCTGGTCGACGTAGACCTTCACCATGTCCTCGACGGACTCGGTGCGGAAATGCGCGCCGATGCGCCGCGCGAGATCCGAGGCATCGGACTGCGAATGCGCCGACGAGTACCGCGACGGCATCGACACGCCGTAGACGTTGTCGCCGCCGAGCGCGTCGGCGGCCAGCGCGGCCACGATCGCGGAGTCAATCCCCCCGGAGAACCCGAAGATCACCGACGAGAAGCCGTTCTTGTGCACGTAGTCGCGCAGGCCCGTGACGAGCGCGGACCACACCTCGGCCTCGTCGGAGAGCGGCTCGCTGATCGTCGGTTCCGCTGACGGCTCGTAGCGCGGCAACGGCTCTTCGCCCAGGACACTGCGCCGGACGTGCAGCCCGGCCAGTTCGCCGTCACCGGCGTGCCCGCCCGCTTCCAGTTCCATGTCGACGACCAGCAGGTGCTCGGTGAACTGCGGCGCGCGGGCCAGGAGCGTGCCGTCCGCGCCGACGACGATCGAGTCACCGTCGAACACGAGGTCGTCCTGGGCGCCGACCTGGTTGGTGTAGACCAGCGGCGCGCCGGCTTCGGCCGCGCGGCGCGCGATCAGCGGCAGGCGGATGTCGTCTTTGGAGCGCTCGTAGGGCGAAGCGTTCGGCGCGACGACGAGGTCCACGCCCGCCTTGCCCAGCGCGGAGATCGGGCCGCCGTCCTGCCAGATGTCCTCGCAGATCACCATGCCGACGTCGACACCGTGGAACCGCACGACGTCGAGTGTCTCGCCGGGCTTGAAATAGCGGTGCTCGTCGAACACGCCGTAGTTGGGCAGGTGATGCTTGAACTGCCGCGCCACGACTTTGCCGCGGTACAGCGCGGCGGCGGCGTCACGCGCGCCCACCTCATCACGGTCCAGGTAACCGACGTAGGTCAGCACCTCGCCACACCCGGCGACGTCGAGCGCTTTCGCCAGCTCGTCGACGGCCTTCTTGGATGCCGCGGCGAACGTCGAGCGCAGGGACAGGTCCTCGACCGGATACCCGGTCAGGGACATTTCCGGGAACACCACGAGGTTCGCTCCGGCCTCCGCGGCCTTACGGGTCCACTCGACGGTCAGCGCGGAGTTGCCGCCGATGTCGCCGACGGTGGTGTTGACCTGGGCCAGTGCGATGCGCAGTTGCGGCATACGGCCATTCTTGCTCACCCGTCCCAGCCGCCACGACCGGATGTGCCCAATCACCTACGCCAAAGCGGCATCAAGGGACCTTTACTGCCGCCTCGCGATAGTAAAGGTCCCTTGATGCCGCTTTTGGAGCCCCGCACCTACTCCTTGTCGCGCTTCATCATGCTGCGCACGCGCTTCAGCGTCTGCTCGAAGTCGGAGTCGAACGGGTTGTCGTGGACCAGGTACGTCCACGTCGAGTTCGCCCGCCGCACGCCCGACTCGGCCAGGTCGATGCCGTTGTCGGTGAGTTCCGCCTCCGCCAGCGTCTTCGCGGAACGCTCCGCCACCTGCGGGATGATCTTGTGGAACTCCGGGATCGCCGCGCGGTGGAATTCGTCGAGCGGCGCCTCACGGGCCAGCGCCCGCAGGTGGATGCTCTCGCGGACGTCGGTGAGGTACGCGAGGTGGTCCGACCACAGCTGGTCGAGGTGGAAGAGCATGATCTCCCGGCACAGCTGGACGAGCTTTGCCTCGTCGTCCAGCTTCTCCGAAAGCTCCTTGTACTTCTCCGGCTCGGCCTTCTCCAGCGTTTCGGCCGCGAACTCGGTGCGCAGCACCTTGTCGCGGTGTTCGAGCAGCTCCCCGCGCTGCCGCTCGATGAGCCGGGTGTAGCGCCAGGTGTTCCGATGGATCTCGAGGTCTACGCCCTCGGCCACGCGCTGGGCGTGGTTGATCTGCCGGTGCGCCGCGCCGTGGGTGATCTCCCCGGTCTCCTCGTCGTCCGGAATGTCTTCCGGCACGTCGGGGGCGTTCGACAGCACGAGGTCGTCGTTCAGGCTCGCGAAGAACACCGCGCTGCCGGGGTCACCCTGACGCCCTGAGCGGCCACGCAGCTGCCCGTCGAGCCTGCTGCTCGGGTACCGCGCGGTGCCGATCACGTGCAGGCCGCCCAGCGCGGCGACCTCTTCGCGATCCGCGCCGTCGGCGCCGCCGAGGCGGATGTCGGTGCCCCGGCCTGCCATCTGCGTCGACACGGTGACGGCGCCGCGTTTGCCCGCTTCGGCGATGATCGCCGCTTCTTCCTCGTCGTTGCGCGCGTTCAGCACGACACACGGCAGGTCGACCTTGGCCAGCTTCTCGGCCAGTTCCTCGGACTCGGCGACGTCCTGCGTGCCGACGAGGATCGGCTGCCCGGTCGCGTGGATCTCCCGGATCTCCTCCTCGATCGCCCGCAGCTTCTGCGAGGGCGACGAATAGATGCGGTCCGGCGCGTCATCGCGAACGTTCGGCGTGTTCGGCGGGATCACCGCGACCTCGAGCTTGTAGAACTCGCGAAGCTGCTCGGCGACAGCCACCGCGGTACCGGTCATGCCCGCGACCTGCGGGTACCGCGCGAGCAGCGCCTGCACGGTGATGGAGTCGAGGATCTCGCCGCGGTCGGTTACGGCCACCTGCTCCTTGGCCTCGACGGCCGCCTGCAGGCCGTCCGGCCAGCGCTGCAGTTCGGCGACCCGGCCACGGGCGGCGTTGATCAGCTGGACCTTGCCGTCCCGCACGAGGTAGTCGACGTCGCGGGTCAGCAGCGCGTGCGCGTGCAGCGCGACGTTGATGGCGGCGAGCCGGCTGGAGCCCGAGTCGTCGTAGAGGTCGATGTCGCCGAGCGACTTTTCGATCACCTTGGAGCCCGGCTCGGTCAGCCACGCGTTACGGCCGTCGGAGTCGGTCTCGTAGTGCAGGCCGAGGCGGAGCCGCCGGACGATCTTGGCGACCTCTTCGTCGGCGACCGCGTGGTCGACGGTGCCAGCCATGACCAGCGGGACCCGGGCCTCGTCGACGAGCACGGAATCGGCCTCGTCGACGATCGCGATCTCGGGCGGGGGCT
>JAVXWP010000081.1:0-7167 GCA_032230695.1 Actinomycetota bacterium
CCAGGTGCGCGGCATCGTCCGGGTCGTGACCGCGGTCGCGAACGGTGACCTCACCCAGAAGCTCGTGGTCGACGCGAAGGGCGAGGTCGCCGCGCTCGCCGACACCATCAACTCGCTGACCGACACCCTGCAGCTGTTCGCGGAGCAGGTCACCACCGTGGCCCGCGAAGTCGGCAGCGACGGCCGCCTCGGCGGCCAGGCGCAGGTCCCCGGGGTCGCCGGAACCTGGCGGAGCCTCACCGACTCGGTCAACCAGATGGCCGACAATCTCACCGACCAGGTCCGCAACATCGCACAGGTCACCACGGCCGTGGCGCGTGGCGACCTCACGCAGAAGATCACGGTCGACGCGCGCGGCGAGATCCTCGAGCTCAAAACGACCATCAACACGATGGTCGACCAGCTGTCGTCGTTCGCCGACGAAGTCACCAGAGTCGCCGTCGAGGTCGGCACCGAAGGCCAGCTCGGCGGCCAGGCGCAGGTACCCGGGGTCGCCGGGACCTGGCGTGACCTGACCGGCTCGGTGAACTTCATGGCCAACAACCTCACCGCGCAGGTCCGCAACATCGCCCAGGTCGCGACCGCCGTGGCGCAGGGTGACCTCTCGCAGAAGATCGCCGTCGACGCACAGGGCGAGATCCTCGAGCTCAAGAACACGCTGAACACCATGGTCGACCAGCTGTCGTCCTTCGCCGACGAGGTCACCCGGGTGGCCCGTGAGGTCGGCAGCGACGGCAGGCTCGGCGGCCAGGCGGAGGTGCCGGGTGTCGCCGGGACGTGGAAGAACCTGACCGACAACGTCAACTTCATGGCCAACAACCTGACCGACCAGGTGCGGAACATCGCCCAGGTCACCACGGCCGTGGCCAGGGGCGACCTGACCCAGAAGATCAACGTCGACGCGCGCGGCGAGATCCTCGAGCTCAAGAACACCATCAACACCATGGTCGACCAGCTCTCCGCATTCGCCGACGAGGTCACCCGCGTCGCCCGCGAAGTCGGCACCGAGGGCAAGCTCGGCGGCCAGGCGCAGGCACGCGGCGTCGCGGGCATCTGGAAGGACCTCACCGACAACGTCAACGTGATGGCCGACAACCTGACCGGGCAGGTGCGCAGCATCGCCACGGTGGCGACGGCGGTCGCCGGTGGGGACCTCGGCAAGAAGATCACCATCGAGGCGCAGGGCGAGGTGGCCGCGCTCGCCGAGACAATCAACGGCATGGTCGAAACGCTGCGGGCGTTCGCCGACGAGGTCACCCGTGTCGCCCGCGAAGTCGGCACCGAGGGCATCCTCGGCGGCCAGGCACGGGTGCCAAACGTCGGCGGCACCTGGAAAGACCTCACCGACAACGTCAACTTCATGGCCAACAACCTCACCAGCCAGGTCCGGAACATCGCACAGGTCACCACGGCCGTCGCCAAGGGCGACCTGTCGAAGCGGATCGACGTCAACGCTTGGGGTGAGATCCTCGAGCTCAAGACGACCATCAACACCATGGTCGATCAGCTGTCGTCGTTTGCCTCGGAAGTGACGCGGGTGGCGCGCGAAGTCGGGACAGAGGGCACGCTCGGCGGCCAGGCCGAGGTCGAGGGCGTATCCGGTACCTGGCAGCGGCTGACCGAAAGCGTCAACCAGCTCGCCGGCAACCTCACCTCCCAGGTGCGGTCGATCGCCGCGGTGGCCACGGCCGTCACCGCGGGCGACCTGACCCGGCAGATCACCGTCGACGCCTCCGGTGAGCTCGCCGACCTCAAGGACAACATCAACCAGATGATCGCGAACCTGAAGGAGACCACGCGGACCAACCAGGAACAGGACTGGCTCAAGACGAACCTGGCCCGTATCTCCGGTCTCATGCAGGGACACCGCGATCCCGCCGCGATGGCGTCACTGATCCTTGGCGAACTCGCGCCGTTGATCGGCGCCCAGCAGGCCGCGTTCTTCCTGACCAGTGTGGAGGGCGGTAAGACGGTCCTCAGGTGCATCGCCAGTTACGGACGCTCGGTGGAGGTCTCCCCGGAGCTGCAGTTCGATCTCGGCGAGTCGCTCATCGGGCAGGCGGCCGTCGACCGGCGGACCATCCTGGTCCGCAACGCGCCGCCGGGCTACGCGCAGATCTCGTCCGGGCTGGGCACGGCCGCACCGGTCAACGTCATCGTGCTTTCCCTGCTGTTCCAAGGAGAAGTGCTCGGTGTCGTCGAATTGGCGTCGGTAAACGAATTCAGTGAGGTCCATCAGGATCTGCTCGAACAACTCCGGGAAACGATCGGCATCAATGTCAACACCCTGCTGACGAATTCACGGACGGAAGTACTGCTGACCGAATCGCAGCGCCTGGCCCAGGAACTGCGCGCCCGGTCCGAGCAATTGCAGGAACAGCAAGGAGAACTGCGCCGCTCGAACACGGAACTCGCCGAAAAGGCCGGCCTGCTCGCCCAGCAGAACAGCGACATCGAAGTCAAGAACAGGGAAATCGAGCAGGCCCGTCAAGAACTCGAAGACCGGGCCCGGCAGCTGACGATGGCGTCACGCTACAAGTCCGAATTCATGGCGAACATGTCGCACGAACTGCGCACGCCGTTGAACAGCGCACTGATTCTCGCAAAGCTGCTCGCCGACAACCTGGAAGGGAATCTGACCGAGAAGCAGATCCAGTTCGCCAGGACGATCTATTCGGCCGGCAGCGACCTGCAGCAGCTGATCAACGACATCCTCGACCTCGCCAAGGTGGAGGCAGGCCATGTCGAGCTGCAGATGTCCGACGTCACACTGCCCGAACTCGTCAACTACGTCGAAACGATCTGCCGCCCGCTGACCGCGGACAAGGGGCTGGAATTCGCCGTCGAGATCGAGCCGTTCGTACCGGAAAGCCTGCACACCGACGAACATCGGCTGCAGCAGGTGCTGCGCAACCTCCTGTCGAACGCGGCGAAATTCACCGACGAAGGCAGTGTCCGCCTGCACATCCGCATGGCGAGCCCGGCCGAGGTGAAGGAAGAAAGCATCCGCGACGCTCCTGGTGTACTGGCGTTCGATGTCGAGGACACCGGGATCGGCATCCCGGCGGACAAGCTCGCGATCATCTTCGAGGCGTTCCGCCAGGCCGACGGCACGACGAGCCGTAAGTACGGCGGCACCGGACTCGGGCTGTCCATCAGCATGCAGCTCACGCAGTTGCTCGGCGGCGAACTACGGGTCCGCAGCGAACCTGGCACCGGCAGTACGTTCACGCTGTACCTGCCGATCGACACCGAGCGGGCGCCATCGCTGACGCCATCGCACACCGAGCAGCTGACCGTGCTGCCGCCGCTGTCGACGCTGCGGTTCAACGGCGAGAAGGTGCTCATCGTCGACGACGACATGCGCAACGTGTTCGCCCTGTCCGCGGTGCTCGAACAGCATGGCCTGGACGTGGTCTACGCCGACACGGGCGTCGCCGGGATCCGGTCGCTGGAACAGCAACCCGACACCGCGCTCGTCCTGATGGACGTGATGATGCCCGAACTGGACGGCAACGCGACCATCGCCGCCATTCGCGGCATGGCGATGCACGCCGACCTGCCGGTGATCGCCGTGACGGCCAAGGCGACCGCCGAGGACAAGGAGCGCACACTCGCGTCGGGCGCCGACGAATACGTCACCAAGCCCGTGGACACCGACCACCTGCTGAACCTGATCAGCGTCCACCTGGAAGCCGACGAAGACTCCTGACCCCGGGGAATGTGTCGACACGTTCCCCGGGGGCTGGGGTCAGGCTTGTTCGATGGTGGCCAGTTGGGCGAGGCCGGAGGCGCGCAGCACGCGCTCGATCGGGCTCCGCGCGGGCACGGTGACGGTCAGCCGTTCGCCGCTCGCCTGCGCGGCCATCGCGAGCTCGAACATCGTCCGTACCGCGAAACTGTCCAGGTACTCCACCCCGAGGAGATCCAGCCGCAGCGGGACCGATCCGCCGCGGCTGATCCGGTGCACCTTGTCGCGGACCTCCTCCGCGTTCGTCGCGTCGAGCTCCCCGGTCATCCGCACCCGGACCGGCTTCTCCCCGATCAGGACCTCGACTTCCAGCACGTCCGTCCCGGCCCACGCCGCCCCTGCCGCCGGCTTGCCCGCGGGTGCGTCCGACGAGAGCTGGTAGATCATCCGCACGGTCGTGCCACCCGGCCCGCGATCCAACTGCAGACTGCCCATCGATGCCCGTGCCAGGTGCAGGCCGCGGCCGCGGTGGGCGTTGGCGGCGAGGTCGGTCTCCCGCCATGTCCCGGTGTCGGCGACCTCGATGTGCACCCGCCCGCTTTCACGCACGGCAGCGGTGACGACCGCGCGCCCCGGTGCCTGGTCGCGGTAGGCGTGCTCGACCGAGTTGGCCATCGCCTCCCCCACCGCGAGCTGGACTGCCATCGCGTCCTCGGGCGCGATGTTCGCCGTGGTCATCCATTCGCCCAGCGCCCGGCGGACGGCCGCGAGCTGCTCCGGCCGGGCCGGGACGTCGAGGCGGAACGACGGTATCTCAACGGATCCGGCGCGCACGACGAGCAGCACTGCGTCGTCCTGGACCGGCTCGCCGGCCGGCAGCATCACGCCGAGCAGCCGCTCGCCGAGCTCGCTGCAAGAGTAGTGCCCGTTGCGCACCTCGGCTGCCGCGTCGAGGAAGGCCGCGTCCGCGACTTCCGGCGACCAACGACGCCCGGAAAGTACGCCGTCGGTGTACAGCACCATCGCGTCGCCCGCGGCGAGCGGCATGGTCTGCGTCGCGGCGGGCTCACCCGCTGTCGCCAGCGGCATCCCCAGGGAACCGGCGAGGAAGACCGCCGGTCCGGACAGTGGCACGAAGATCGGCCACGGATGACCGGCGCTGGCACAGCGCAGTTCCTGGTTCACCGGATCGAAAATGGCGACAGCGACGGTGCTGCCCACGGCTTCGGGAATCCTCCCGGCGAGCGCGTCCAGCCTGCGCAACACCGTCGAGACGTCGTCGCCCGCCAGCAACGCCGAAACGAGTGCGCCGCGGAGCATGGTGATGGCCGTTGCCGACGAGTCACCGCCTCCCACCAGGTCCCCGACCGCCACCGCGAGCCTGCCGCCGTCGAGGGTCAGCGCCTCGGACCAGTCGCCCCCGCCTCGACGGCTGTCGGAGCCGGCGACCGAACCGGCCGCGAACTCATACCCGTGCACGGTGGCCAGAAAGGCTGGAACCGCGTCGCCGATGGGCACGGCCGCGGGCGACTCGAGGAAGTCAGCCTCGCCAGCCATCAACGCCCTCCGGCCCCGGTGTTGGTGCGGCTCCTGACGTTCCGGGCCACCAGGAACGCATATTACCGTCGAGCCGGGCAACGCGTCGGACGACGCCACACCCGGCTGCGGTACCGCGCTCCTAACCCTCCGCCAGTACCTTGTCGATAAACTTGACGGTCTCGTCTTCGCTGAGGGCGATCTTCTCCAGCTCCCGGAAGATCACGACGTATTCCCGCGTCTCCTCCGAACTGTCTTCGATCAGGACGTCCTTGTACGGCTGCTCCAACAGGAGCGCGTAGTCATCCTCCTGCTCGGACAGCTCGAAGATCTCGAACGAGCCCAGCAGCCCCCGATGCCTGCCCGCGGTGAACGGAACGACCTGGATGGTCACATTCGGCAGGGCGGCCAGGTCCTTGAGCCGGTTCAGCTGATCCCGCATGATCTCCAGGCTGCCGACCTGGCGGCGCAGCACCGACTCGTCGAGGATGAAGAACGACTCCGGGCCGCCGGGCTCGAGCAGCTTCTGCCGCTGCAAACGCACCGCCACGCCGTTTTCGATCTGTTCGAAGTCCGCCAACCCCCGGGAAACCAAGACGCGGGCGTAGTCGCGCGTCTGCAGAATTCCGGGCACGGCCAGGCTCTGGAACTGCCTGAGCCGGATCGCCGACGACTCGAGGCCGAGGAAGGTGAGGAACTGCTTCGAGTAGTTGTCACGGTATTTGTGCCACCACGCCTGTTCCTTGCCGGCGCGCGCCATCGCGACCAGCTCTTCAACCCGGTCCTCGTCGGTGACCTTGTAGTTGAGCAGCAGCGCTTTGAGATCGGTGATCGAGATGCCGACGGTGCCGTTCTCGATGCGGATCAGTTTCGAAGGCGACCAGTCGAGCGCGTCGGCGACGTCCTTCTGCGTGAGCTGGAGCCTGTCACGCTCCTGTCGCAACTCGCTTCTCAACCGCCGGAGCTGGCTGAGCGGGGTTACACCCCTGGTCATAAGTCCTCCTCGTAGCGCCAGGCAGGACCTCCTGCCACATAGCACCAAGATTGTTGGCATTTAGCTTTCTGCCTTACAGCGACCAGCCGGAAGCCCCTTGGCCGAATGGCAGGTAGCGTAATGCCAGCTTCAACGATCTCAGTGTCGGGGTTGCCAGGTTGGACCGCACGTATCAACACAGTCACACGATCAGCGGAACTCCCTGTTCCTTGCGCACCCAGCCGCGATGCCGCTGCCCGGCGACCTTGACATGCGCCACCTCGTCGAAGCTGCGTACGTCGATGCCGGCGTAGCCGTGCCGGACGACGGAGGTGTAGATGTCGTCGGAGACCACCACGAGCAACGGCCGCACCGACGCCCGGAACTGCTTCTTGACCTCGGGAGCGTCCAAGAGCCGGAAGGCGACGTCGAGCGCCTCGCCGAACCAGCCGTGGCCGTCGAAATGCACCTCCCCCGCGTGCACCACCGCGCGCAGCCGCAGCCGCTGTTCCGGATAGCGCTCGGCATACCCCGCCAGCAGCGCGTCGAGCATGGGGACGACCTTGCTGAGCAGCAAGGTTTTGGGCACATCGTCCACGGGGTGGATCAGCGAGAGGATCCCGTCCCCCCGGTCCACGAACCGATCGCGGTGCGAGGCGGGGATCCCGCTCTCGACCATGCTCTGTTCGAGCAGGTAGTACATCGCCTGGCGGAGACTCATCTTCGCGGAGTTGTTCTGCTCCGTCGACTGCTCGATGTCCACCGCGAAGATCCGCCGGTAGCACGGCTGGCCGATCTGCGGGACCTGCGTGGCGGCCACGTGAGCACCATCCTCTTCGTGGTGCCACACCTGATCGTTCTCGGCACGGGCCATCCGCTCCAGCTCGTCCACCCGATCCGCGTCGGTGATCCCGTAGTGGAGCAGCAGAATCCGGAGATCCGGAATCGAAATACCTCGCTGGCCGTT
>JAVXWP010000152.1:0-50977 GCA_032230695.1 Actinomycetota bacterium
ACGACGAGCGGGACGACGGGGGTGGGGCCGTCGGACAACGGCAGGTTGTACCGCTGGGTCAGGTAAGAAGCGATGTCGTGGAACAGCGGCGCGGCGGAGTGGCCGACGGGAAGAGTCGTGTCCGGCGCGTCCAGCCGGATCGCCACCACGAACCGGGGATGGTCCGCGGGCAGGATTCCCGCGAAAGTGATGTTGTACAGATGGTCGCTGTACGCCTTGGTCCGCGGATCGACCTGTTGCCCGGTCCCGGTCTTCCCGGAAATCTGGTACCCGTCGAGAGCCGCCGTCGTGGCCGTGCCCTTGTTCTGTCCCTTGCCGTTCTGCGTGACCGCACGCATCATGTCGACCACGGTCCTGGCCGTCTCCGGTCCCACGACCACGGTCGACTTCGGCGCGGGCTCCGGGACCCGGGTCCCGTCCGGCTTGATCTTCGCCTCCACGATCCGCGGCTCGACCCGGACACCCCCGTTGGCGACGGCCTGGTACATCCCGGCCATCTGCACCACGGTCATCGAAAGCCCTTGCCCGATGGGCAGGTTACCGAACGTGGTCCCGGACCACTGCGATCGCGGCGGCACCACCCCAGCGCTCTCCCCCGGCAGGCCGATACCCGTCTTCTGTCCCAGTCCGAATCGCTTCAGCAGGTCCGCGTAGCGATCCTCGCCAAGCTGCTGAGCCAGCAGCAACGTCCCGATATTCGAGGACTTGGCGAAGATCCCGGTCACGGTGAAGTTCTGCGTGCCGTGGTTCCAGGCGTCGTGCACGGTCTTGTCCGCCACCTGCAGCGACCCCGGTACCGAAATCACCGAGTCCGGCTTCGCGATCCCCGCGTCGATGGCGCCGACAGCGGTGACGAGCTTGTTCACCGATCCAGGCTCATAGGGGCTGGTCACGGCCTTGTTGTTCATCATTTCCGGCGTCGCGTCGTGCGCGTTGTTCGGATCGAACGTCTTGTCGTTGGCCAGCGCGTAGACCTCGGCGGTCTTCGCGTCGAGGATCACCGCGCTGCCGCCCTTGGCGTGGGATTGGGCGACGTAGTCGGCGAGTTTGCTCTGCAGGTCGTACTGCAGGTCCGAATCGATGGTCAGTTCGAGGCTCGACCCGGGGACGGCGGGCTGCAGGTCTCGCTGGGTGCCGGGGATCTCGACGTTGTCGTTGCCCTGCGCGGTGTTGACCATGCGCTTGCCCGGCGTTCCGGCGAGGTCGTTGTCCCGTGAGGATTCGAGACCGATCTGGCCGCGCAGGTTGTGCTTGGAGACGTCTGAGTCGTCCATGTTCCAGCGCGCGAGGCCGACGATGTTGGACGCCAGGGTGCCACCCGGGTACTCCCGCGCGGCGCGTTGCTCCGACCGGATTTCGGGGAACTTCTTGGTGATGTCGTCGGCGACCGAGGGCTCGAGGCCGTCGACGAGGTAGGTGAAGGTGTCCGGCTTGTGGAACAGGTCCAGCAGCTCCTGCTCGGTCTTGTTGCCCGGCACCTTCTCGGCGATGTACTTCGCCGCCGCGGCCGCCTGGGTCTCGAAGTTTTGGTTCGACTTCGGGTTCTTGATCTTGAAGTCGTCCCAGGACTTGTGCATCGCCTTCAGGGAAACCGACAGCGCGCGCGTTTCGACGCTGAAGGCCAGCTTTGCGCCGTTGCGGTCCATGATGGCGCCGCGCGGCGCCGGGATGTCGACGGTGATCGACCGCTGCCGCTCGGCAGCCGCGGACAGCGCCCCGGCCTCGAACACCTGCACCTGGACGAGTTTCAGCCCGGCGATGACCATGACCGCGACCAGCAGGATGCGCACCACGGAGAACCGGCTCCGGGTACCGCCGTTGCCGCGTTTCGCGGCGGCCTTGCGGGTGCCGGCGGAGTATGTACGGCGCCCGGCGGACCGGGCCCGGCCGCTCGCGGCCGCCCCCCGGCGCGACGCACCTCCCGCCGCCATCAGTGGCCTGCTGTGTCGGGCTCGACGGGAACCGCGGGCTGGTCGCCCTCGACCGGCGCTCCCTGGACGGGCTGGGTGCCATCGACAGGCGCGACAGGCGCACGGACGGGCGGAGCGGTATTGGCGCCCTGGGCCTTCTTCGGCACACCGACCACGGTCGTCGAACCGTCCGGGTTGACCACGATGCGCGCGGGGTCGCCACCGGGGACCATGCCAAGCTCCTTGGCCTTCTGCGCCAGAGCCGACGCGGACTCGTCCGTGGTGACCTGCCGCTGAAGCTGCTCCGCCTGCTCGGCCTGCTTCGCGTTGATCCCGCGGAGCTGCTCGAGCCGGTACGAGTCGGCGATCGCCTGCGTGGACAGCCACAGCGTCGCGGCCACACCCGCGGCGAGCAGGCCCATCATCATCAGCACGAAGGAGGCGCGTGAGGTCGGCCATCGCAGGCGGGTCTTGGTCTTCTGCTTCGCGGGCACCGCGCCAGGCTCGCGCTGGAGCAGTTCCGCACGCTGTGCACGGCGGGCGTAGGCGCGCTCCGCGGCCGTCGTCCGGCCCGTGCGCCCGCCAGAGCGCGGGGCGGTGGCGGGCGGCGTCGTGCCCGGTGCCGACTCGACCGCCGGCGCCGACTGCGCCCGCTGCCGGTTCGCTCCGGTGCCGCGGCGGTTCCGGGTTTTCGCGGGGGCCGTCATTTGGCTGCCTCTCCGATTCGCTCAGCCGCGCGGAGCCGCACTGAAGCGGCTCGCGGGTTGTGCTCTGTTTCCACCTCGTCGGCCTTTTCGGCCCCTCTTGTCAGCATTTTCAGCTCCGGTCCGTATCCGGGGAGCTCCACCGGAAGTCCTTCCGGGGTCCGGGATTTCGCCAGCGGCGCGAACGCCTGCTTGACCATGCGGTCCTCGAGGGACTGATAGGACTCGACCACGATCCGCCCGCCGACGGCGAGCACGCCCAGCGCCGCCGGCATCGCGGCCCGCAGCGAGTCGAGCTCGCCGTTGACCTCGATCCGCAGCGCCTGGAAGGTGCGCTTGGCGGGATGCCCGCCGGTCCGTCTGCTCGCAGCGGGTACAGCCTTGTACAGCAACTCGACGAACCGGCCACTGCGGTCGAAGGGTTCCCGCGCGCGTTCGGCCATGATCGCTTTGACGATCCGCTGGGCGAACCGTTCCTCGCCGTAGTCACGAAGAATCCGGATCAGCTCGCCCGGGGCGTAGGTGTTGAGGACGTCGGCCGCGGTGATCCCGGTGGTCGGGTCCATCCGCATGTCGAGCGGCGCGTCCTTCGAATAGGCGAACCCGCGCTCGGCGCGGTCCAGCTGCATCGAGGAGACGCCGAGGTCGAACAGGATTCCGTCCACACGGGACAGTCCGAGTTCGTCGAGCGCTTCGGCCATCTCGTCGTAGCGCGCGTGCACGAACTGGACACGGTCGCCGTGGCGGGCCAGCCGCTCGGCGGAGCGTTCCAGCGCGGCGGGGTCACGGTCGAGCGCGACGAGTCGCAGCGACGGGTACGCGCTCAGCAGGGCGTCGGAATGCCCGCCGAGACCCACGGTTGCGTCGACGAGCACGGCTTCGCGGTCGGTGAACACCGGAGCGAACAACGAGAGGATCCGCTCCAGCAGTACCGGAACGTGCTCCTGGTCTTGTGCCATCACCGAACCCCCTTCCCTGCACACCGGTGGAAAAGACCCTAGAAGAAACGAAGCGGATGCCGTCAGGTCCCTGCCCGCCCGCTGGGAACCTGGTACCGGGGAAGGTGTACCAGGGCCCTGAGCGGACAGAGGCCTCACGACATCCGCCTCGGCGCTCCGTCGCCATCGCGGCGGGACGAACCCCCGCCCCCCGACGGCGCGGGTGCGCCACCGCCGCGCGTCCAACTGTGTCGACCAGAACTGTGTCGGCTAAAAAACGCCCGGCAGAACTTCTTCTTGAGCCTTCGCGTAGCTGTCTTCGTGTTCATCCAGGTAGCCCTGCCACGCCTGGGCATCCCAGATCTCCAAGCGGGTGATCGCCCCGATCACCACGCAGTCCTTCTCGAGCCCGGCATAGCGCCGGAGCTCGGACGCGATCGGAATGCGCCCCTGGCCGTCCGGCCGCTGCTCGTCGGTTCCGGCGAACAGATAACGCTGATAGGCCCGGACCGCCTCGTTGGTGAAAGGCGCTTCGGCGACCTTGCGCGCCATCTGCTCGAACTCGCCGCGCGGAAACACGTAAAGGCAGTGATCCTGCCCCTTCGTGATCATGATCCCGCCGGCGAGCGCATCACGGAACTTCGCGGGCAGCGTCAGCCGTCCCTTGTCGTCCAGTTTGGGGGTGTGGGTGCCTAAGAACACCGGCTACCACCTCCCCGCCGAATCCGAAGCAATCACACGTGAGAGCCACAAATCCGACCTCGGAGCTCCCTTCTGCCCCACTGCGCACCACCGTACCCCACTTTCCACCACAGTCAACGCGCTAAACGCCGGTGCCACTCCGTAGAGTTAACCGTTTGCGCAGGTCAGCTCCGTGGGACGAAGTGGGGGGAAGGTGGGGGACGGTGGCGAAGATCCCCCGCGGTAGCCCCGCGCGCAACCAAAGCGTGGGCTCAAGCGTCCGTTTTCGGTAGCGTAAGGACTAACCTGAACGCTGTTCAATCAAATTGGACCGGACCACGTGGGGAAGGGTGGGGGAAGTGGGGCGCCCGCCCTGTCTCCTGTTTCAGCCCCGTTTACGGCGGCGCGGACCGTTGAATCCCGGGTTCGCGCGACGCGTCACCCCGCGACGGAACTTTTTCACCGGCAGCGGCGGCTCCGGCAGCAGCCGGGCGAGGAGATAGCCGAGGAACCCACCCACCCCGGCAAGCAGGACTACGCCGACGAAGGTCAGCAGCACGTAAGTACCGGTGCTGGCGAACCGTGGCCGATCAACGGGCAAGATCTCGACTGCGGTGCTCCTCGGGAGACCGAAGTAGTCCACTCGGACCGAACCCGAGATAGGCCGCGCCGCGATGATGTTGTAGTCATCCCGTCCGGGCGACCCGTCGTCCCAACGGATGGAGGCTCGGCAACGGTCGACCATGCCCAGGTGGAGCTCGGAACTCTCACAGGTCTGGACTTCCGCCGTTCCAGGATGCTCAGACTTGGTGTTTCCGCTGACACCGATCACAGGCTCTAGAGCGATGGCGAAATAAATGCCGCAGACTCCGAAGAGCGTGGCGAGGACTCCGGCGGGCCAGCCGTGGAGCCTCCGTTTGCCCTTCGCGAGGTCACTCGCCATCGTCGAGCGAACCGCTGATGGTTCCGGATCTCGGGTTGATCTGACCCGCATCTTTACTTCCGCCGGTGTACTGGTCGTAGTTTTCCGCGGCGGCCTTGCCTGCTTCTTTGGCGAGCCGGGTGCCGTCGGAGCCAGCGACCGTGCCCAGCGTTGATTCACCGGCACGTTCGACGTAGTCGGCGTACTTCTTCGCGGCACCGACATCCGGGGCCAGCGATTTCATCGCCTTCTCGCTCGCCTTGATGGCCTTCTTGGCCTCGTAGCCGAGTTCGCTCGACTTTCGGCCGAGTGCCGTCGCGACTTCGGCCGTTTTGTCGCCCATGAGGTTGAACTTCGTCACGAACCGCTGGATGGCGCCGAGCAGCTTGCCGATCTTCTTCTGGATCTTCGCCATGATCAACGCGGCCTCGGCGAACACGCTCGCGGTGAATGCCGCCAGTGATCCACCGAGGGTGAACCACGAGGAAGCGAGCGCCATCAGGGCACGGGTGATCACGTCGCTGATGAAAGTCGCGATGATGTCGAAGATGATCGCCCGAGCCGTCGCGACGACCACGCCACCGGTGGTGATCCAGCGCGCCGACTCCTTGGCCTGCGCGGCCACATCGTGCAAGCCCGCCGTGTATGCCATCGCCAAACGCTTGTAGGCGATCGCCGCGTCACCGTCCCAGCCGGATGTCGACGACAGGGCGCCCTGATAGTCCCCCGCGACGGCTTCCAGCTCCGTGGCGATGTTGTTCCACGTCTGCGCGGCCTCCATGACCAGGTCCGGGTTGCCGGTCAGCAGTTCGAGGGGTTCGCGGATGAAGTCGACGCTCTCCATCAGCCAGCCGACCCCGGCCTTGACGAGTTCGCCGAGGGGGTTCATGGCCATCGAGAGCACGTCGAGCCCGACCGAGACGCCGTCCATGGCCAGCGCGAACGCGTCCAGGTCCTCGCCGTCGTTGCCTTTCAGACCTTTGAACAGACTCTCGCCACTGTCCAGCAGTCCGGCGCCCGTGAACTCGGCGCCGCCCTCGTCGGGGTGGGCGACAAGATCCGGTGTCTTGCTCACAGTGTCTTCCCCAGGTCCCTGTTCACTGCCACGACGTCGTCCTCGATCGTGGTGTAGCCGGCGGCCGTTTTCGCGATTGCCTCCGACAGCGCTTCGCCGAGGTTCGCGGCGCTGCGCAGCAGGTCGTCGGAACCGCCCTGGAAGTACTGCAGCACGCCTCCCACCGGGATCGAGCACAGCAGCCCGAAGCCCTGGAACCCGCCGAAACCGACCTGGTTCGCCGTCTCCGCCGCGTTGGTGATCCTGGCGGCGAGCTCGGCCACGTGGGCGGCGTGCGCGTAGAGCTGTTCGCGGTCGACGTTGTATCCGGGCGCGCTCATGTGCGGCCCGTCCAGTCGACGTTCTGGAAGTCTTCGCCGTCGTCATCATCGGTCGGCGGCCGCTGCGGCCGGGGCGGTGGCGGAGGCGCGGGAGTCTCCTCGTCGAAGGAGAACCGCGGGTCGGCCGGGGGCTCGGGTTCCGGCTCTTCGCGCGGCGGCAGCGTGCTCTTGATGAATTCGACGGCCTCGGAGTCCTGCCCGGTCAGCCCGGCCATGATCTCCAGCGTGCGGTCGGCGGCCTTGGTCGTCGCCTGCCGGTAGGTGGTCATGATCAGCGCCGAGAGCTGGGCCACCGGCCTGCCCTGCGCCTGCGGCGAAAGCACGAGCGCGTCGAGTCCCCCGCCCGGGTTCACCGTCACCGTGACGAGTCTGTCGGGGCTGCTGTGCGTGACGATGTTGGCGGCGAGCTCACTCTTGGCGTGCTCGGCCTTTTCGATCAGGGTGGCGCTGCGCCGCTCCTGTTCCCGCATCCACTCGTGCGGGTCCCGGATCTGCGCGGCGAACGGCTCGGTCATGGACTTCTCCCCCTGTGTACCTGGTCAGGACCTTAGCAGCGGTCAGTCCGGGTCGAGAATGGCCGCGAGCCTGCTGATCAGCCGCGGAGCGTCGGCGGGCGTGACGTTGAGCCACTCCTGCTCGCCCCGGCCCGGCGAAAGGGTGCCGAAGTACGCGCCGACGTCGGTCGCGAACCAGCTGACCCCGCCCGCGCGACGGAGCTTGCCCTGCTCGTCGCGCACCCGGACGCTGAACTGGCCGGCGCCGTAGACCGGCCGTGCCTGGATTGCGAGTACCTCGCTGATCTGCCGTTCGTGACTGCCGGACCGCCCCGACACCGGCCGGTCGCCGAAAACCGGGTCCTCGAACCCGCCGCCGAGCGCCGAAACCGGCAGGCTGACGCCGTAGCCGGGCCCCGGAGACAGCTCGGGCAGCAGCTCGACGATCGCGGAGAACACCTCGCTCTCCCGGATGCTCGACAGCGCGATCGTCTGGCTGGGCTGGGTGGCCAGCACGGCCTGCTTGCCGCGAGCCGCCGCGACCGCCCGGAACGGCGCCTCGGCGGACATGTCCGCGAGCGCTTCGCATTCGACGTAGACGTCGGCCGTCGCCAGCAGATCGAGCCGGGCTTGCAGCGCGGAATCCAGCGAGCCGCCGGAGAAGAGACCACGGTCGGCGAGGTTGTCATAGACCGCGCGCCTGATTTCGGCGCGCTCCTCGTGGGTGCCGCCGACGCTGTGCAGCGACAACGGTTCCGGCGGCCTGGCGAACCCGAGATCGGTCCACAGGATGTCGAACGCGGACGCCGAAACCCGGATCAAGACGCGCCCAGCGCGGGCGGGGCGCCGAACGTTTCCTTGGCCGCCAGCGCGTGGAGCGCGGTGTCCCTGACGTACATCACGTCGACGGCCTTGATGCGCGCGGCCTCCGACTCGGCCCGCCGCGCGGCCATCGCTTCGGAAAGGCCAACCAGCCACCGGATGTCGCCGCCGCCGGCCGCCGATCTGATCATCCTGGCCGGGTCGTAGGGCACCGGCGGCGGCATTTCGTCCTTGGCCCGCGCGGCGACCTCCGCCTGGCGGCTCACCGAATCACCGACACCGGCCGAGACGGCCGAAACCTTGTCCAGCCAGCCGGCGGCCTTGGCCAGCACGCCCCGCATGGCGTCCCCGGCCCCGCCCTGCCAGCTTTCCTCGCTGCGGGTGGTGAGGCCGGTCAGCGCCTGCGTCGACTCCTCCAGCTTGCCGGCGAGATCGGCCCATTGGGCGCCGATCTCACCGGCCGCCGCGGGATCGTTCCCGGCGTTGACCTCGGCCACCATCGCCTCGTGGCTGTACGACTCGTACCTCGTACTGGCGACCGGCGCCTGTCGTGACCACTCGATCTCAGTCATCCCGTCACGCCTCTCATGGCAGTTTCGGCTCGATCAGTTCGGCGACCGTCCCCGCGCGCTCACAGGCCAATGCGGTGTCGGTGAAGTTCGTGTTGCTGACGTCGACCTGCGCGCTCGCCTTTTCGCCGACGCCCAGCAGCACCGCGCACGTGCCGTCGGCGGCCTTCTTGTCCGACACCCGCAGCGCGTCGTGCGCGCCGACCTTCGCCGGGGCCGCCGTCTTCTTCGTGACCTTCAAATCGGCTAGCCCGATGGCGTCGTCCAAGGTCACGGTGACGCCGAAGACGCCGGGCGCGGTCCAGTCGCACGCGCGGGCGGCGCCGACGACCTTGTCCGCCCCGATCGTGGTCAGTCCCACGGTCGAGCGATCCGTCGAAGACAGCAGGTCACATGGCTTGACAGCGGCGAGTGCCGGCTTCGCGGGTGTGCTGGGGGGAACGGACACCCGCAGCGCCGGTGCGGGGGTACCCGCCTGCGGATCGCCGGTGGCGCAGCCGCCGAGGGCCACGGTGAGCACGAGCAGAAAGGGGACGGAGGAGCGGAAGGTCATGACCTAGCCGCCCACGCATCCCACGTCGCCGGCGGCCGCGTCTTCCTGCGCGCCGTACTTCTTCAGTGCCTTGCCGATCTGGGTTTTGAGGCCTTCCAGCTCCTTGCCGAAATCCGTCAGGGATTTGACCGCGGAGCCGCTGTCGCCGACGCCGTATTCGGCCATGAACTGGCCGATCTCGGCGGCGTACCCGCCGCCGAGCGGGACCGTTCGGCTGAGGACCTTCGCGTGCCGGACCATTTCGCCGACGACGTCCTGCAGTTGGCTCAACTGCTTGTAGCTATCGGCTGCCAACTCCGGCGACACCGAGAAGTTCAGCGGTATCCTCTTTTGCCCGGCGTCTGTCGCGAGCGCAGCGGCGACTTCACTCATCGTGCGTCTCAGCGCCTCTCCGTAGTCGAGCGAACCCGTAACGCAGCATACGACAGAGCGAGGCAGCGGCGGGACCACCCGGAATCGGGTGAACAGAGCCACTCGAACGGAGGAATATCATCAGTTACTCAGCGTCATCCCGGGGTTCTCTCTCCCAGTTCGCCCGAGTTTGACACACTTCGTGGCAGGCTGATTGCTGCGCGGACAGCAATGACGCCTGTTTCACCCCGCTGGGTGCTCACCGCGCGCCCGGGTCAACCAAGACATAAGGGCTGCGGCTCCAGGAGGTCGAGTGACGTCGAAAACCCAGTCTGCGAGCCCCACCGAACTTCACGGCGGACAGACAGCAGAGCACCCGCCATATCCCGTGGCCGACTCTGACTGGGCAAGCAGCACGGACAGCACAACGGGACCCAGCGCGACCCTCGAAGAGGTACACGAGACCGCGCGCAAGATCTCCGCGAACGTCGAAAAGGTGCTCGTCGGTAAACCCGAGGTCATCCGCATCGCGCTCGTGACCCTGCTCGCCGAAGGACATCTCCTGGTCGAAGATGTGCCCGGCGTCGGCAAGACGTCGCTCGCCAAGGCGCTGGCACGATCCATCGACTGCACGGTCAGCCGGATCCAGTTCACCCCTGACCTGCTACCGAGCGACGTCACCGGCGTCTCCATCTACAACCGGCAGACCGGCGGGTTCGAGTTCCGGCCAGGCCCGGTCTTCGCGAACATCGTCGTCGGCGACGAGATCAACCGCGCATCACCGAAGACCCAGTCCGCGCTGCTGGAGTGCATGGAAGAGCACCAGATCACGGTGGACACCACCACCTACCACCTCGAAGAGCCGTTCATGGTCATCGCGACCCAGAACCCCATCGAGATGGAGGGCACCTACGCGCTGCCCGAGGCCCAGCGGGACAGGTTCACCGCGCGCGTCTCCATCGGCTACCCCGACCTGCAGGCCGAGCTGGCGATGGTCGACGAGCACGCGGGCCACAACCCGATGAACGACCTGGGACCCGTCTCCGACGCGGAAACCGTGCACCGGCTGATCCAGACTGTGCGGACCGTGCACATGTCGCCCGAGGTGCGCCGGTACGCCGTCGAAATCACGGCGGCGACGCGGCAGGTCCCGGAAATCCGGCTCGGCGCGTCCCCTCGCGCCACCTTGCATCTGGTCCGGGCCGCACGGGCGCAGGCCGCCCTGTCCGGGCGCGACTACGTCGTGCCGGACGACCTGCACTCGGTCGCGGTTCCCGTGCTCGCCCACCGGCTCGTGCTCACCACCGAGGCACACGCCGCCCGCCGTTCGGCGACCGACGTGGTCCACTCAGTGCTGCACCGCGTGCCCGTCCCCCAAGGCGGCGCTCAGCCCGCAGCCCAGTCCAACGGTCAGCTCCACCGGTAAAGAAGGAAAATGCTGCGCGCACTGTCCGGCCTGACCACACGAGGCCGATGCCTCCTCGCCGCGGGCGTGGCGGCCGCGGTTTGTTCCGTGGTGCTCAACGAGCGTGACCTGCTTCGGGTCGCGGTGTTCGTGGTCGCGCTCCCCCTGCTGGTCGTGGTGTTCATCTCGGCGTCGCGCCTCAGCATCGGCGCGAGCCGGAAGCTGCTGCCCGACCGGGTCTCGGTCGGGTCGTACGGCGAGGTCCAACTCGACCTCTGGCGCAGCGGCCGGCTCCCCGCCGGTGAGGTGCTGCTGGAGGACGGCGTGCCGTACGCGCTGGGCGCACGGCCGCGGTTCGTGGTGGAGCGGCTGCCACACGACAGGACGGTCGGGCTGCGCTATCCGATCCAGCCGGTGCTCCGCGGCATCCAGCAGATCGGGCCGTTGCGCGCGACCATCACCGACCCGTTCGGGCTGTGCGAGTTCGAACGTGAACTCATCGGTCATTCCCGGCTGGTCGTGGTGCCCCGGGTAGTCGGCCTGTGGGGTCTGCCGAGCGGGGCCGGGATCGGCGCCGGCGACGACGGCAGCATCCGGTTGCACGCCGGCCAGGGCGAGGCCGACGTCATCGTCCGCCAGTACCGGCAGGGCGACGATTTGCGCAAGGTGCACTGGCGATCCACGGCCCGCCGTGACGAGATCATGGTCCGGGTCGAAGAACGGCCGTGGCGCGGCGGCACGACAGTGCTGCTCGATCACCGCGCGGCGGCCCACCACGGCGCGGGACCCGCTTCGAGCCTGGAATGGGCGGTGTCGTTCGCGGCGTCGGTCTGCCTGCATCTCCGCCGCTCGGGTCACCGCGTGCGGCTGGTCACCGAGCACGGCCACACGCTGACCGATACCCCCGGCGAAGGCGCGGAGCACTACGACAACGTCGTGCTCGACGCCCTCGCCGCGCTGCAGCCCGCGCATCAGCGGGACATCACGCTGGGCAGCGACCCGGCGAGCGGCCAGGAGCTCATCGCGATCCTCGGCACGGTCAGCAACGAAGCGGTGCACGAGCTGGCGCAATACCGGCCACGTGGCATCCGCAGTCTCGCCGTGCTGCTCGACACCCCGACCTGGGCGGGCGCGGTCAACGCACCCGGCAACCGGGCCGCCGCCACCGAAGAATCCATCGCGCTGCTGCGCGCGGCGGGCTGGGGGGTCGTGGTGGCCGACCCGGTCACGCCGATGCCGCAGGTCTGGGCCGAGCTGTGCCATACCGCCGCCCGCCGCGGAACGCTGATCGGGGGTGCACTGTGACCACAGAGTGGAAAACCGCTCCTGCACCGCCCCCGCTCCACACACCCAAGGAACGACCGTTGCGGCCCACGACCGCGTGGGGAAGTTCCGTGCTCGCGCCGGTGACGGCCGGGGTCGCGACGCTCTGCGCGGCGACCTCGCTCACCGGAGTGGTGACGGGCGCGGCCTGGCTGGGTTACATCTTCGTGGCCGTCGTGCTGGTCGCCTGCACCGGACTCGCGCTGCGGTCGCTGCGCACGCCGACGATCCTTGTCGGGCTCGCCCAGCTGCTGGTGCTGCTCTTCCTGATCGTGGGCTCCTTCACCACCACGGGCATTCTCAAGATCTTTCCCGGCCCGGCCGCGTTCTCCGAAATGGGCGACGTGCTCGCCGCCGCCGGGGAGCAGATCCGGACCGGCCTGCCGCCGGTGGACGCCAGTCCTCCGATTCTGTGCCTGGTCACGATGGCGATCGGGCTGGTCGCGGTGCTCGTCGACGCGCTCGCCGTGTCCGCCGCGGCGCCCGCGGCCACCGGGCTGGTGCTGCTGTGCGTGTACGCCGTCCCGGCGTCGCTGTCGGACGAAATGCTTCCGTGGTGGACCTTCCTCCTGGGCGCGGGCGCGTTCGCCGGCCTGCTCGCTGTCGACGGCAACCACCGCCACCGCCGCTGGCGCACCAGGGACGCCCCCGGCCTCGGCGGTTCGCCGAGCGCGGTGTCGACGCCGGTCGCCGTGGTGAGTGTCGCGCTGGTGCTCGGGCTCGTGACCGGCGTAGCCATGACGGGTGTCGGCACGGTCGGCAGCCTGCCCGGCGGCAATGGCGCCGGCAACGGCGCCGGGAGCGGTGGGTTCGGCGTCGAGCCGTTCACCCAGCTCCGCGGCCTGCTGGACCAGGGCTCGAACGTCGAGCTGTTCAAGGTCCGCGGCCTCGGCACCGAGAAGCACCTGCTGCGCGCGTTCACCCTCGACACGTATTACCCAAACCAGGGCTGGGGAATCGGCAACGGCGGCCGGATGCCTCCCGGTGTCATGGCGAACCGCACGTTGCCGGCGGCGCCGGGTGACGACGGGCGCGGCGTGTCGAAGCAGATCCAGATCGAGCCGACCAACTGGGTCGACAACTGGCTCCCGGTGTTCGGCTCTCCCCGCGGGTTACGGAACATCGGCGACAACTGGCTCTACGACCGGACCTCCGGCTCGGTGTTCACGCTGAACAAGCAGAGCGCCGCGCCGTACACGGAATCGACGTCGCTGCGCGAGCCCACCAAGGCCGAACTGCGCGCCGCGGACCCGTCCCCCCAGGAGATCCCGCCCAACTACGCGACCATCGACAGGGTCGATCCGCGGGTCGTCTCGCTGGCCGAGCAGATCACCGCGAACAAGACCAACAACTTCGACCGGGCGACCGCGCTGTGGCAGTTCTTCACCGCGCAGAACGGGTTCGTCTACGACACCAAGACCGCACCCGCCGCGGACGCGGACGCGCTGGCCGACTTCATCCTCAACGGCAAACGTGGGTTCTGCGAGCAGTTCGCGTCCGCGATGGCCGTGATGCTGCGGGCGATCGGGATCCCGGCCAGGGTGGCGATCGGCTTCACTCCCGGCGTCCCCACCGCCGACTACCAGGCGATCATGTCGAAGGACGCGCACGCCTGGGTCGAGGTGTACTTCGGTGATCAGGGCTGGGTGAACTTCGACCCGACCCCGCTCACCGACGGCCGCGGGTACATCCCGTCGTACCTGCGGGCCGACGGTGCGCCGAGTCCCGACTCCGGCTCGGCCGACGAGCAGATCCCGAGCCAGTCGGCCTCGTCGGCCCCGCCGACCGGTGTGCCGACGACCACGGACGGCGGAGTGGTCCTGGGCCAGGACCAGACACCCGCCGACAACTCGACCTGGGAAGGCCTGGCCGCCGCACTGTTCGGCCTGTTGGCCATCCTCGCCACGGCCGTCGTGTTCTGGGCGAACCGGTTCCTGCGGGACAAGAAGCGCAAGACCACCCCACCGGGTGCTGCTTCCGTCCCCGCCGAGAGCGGCACTTCCCGGAACGCCCTGCTGAACCCGTCGGTGCTGAACTGGCTGCCGCTGGTTGCCGTGGTGCTGTGGACGGCGGCGATCGCCTTCCTCGCCGCGTGGGTCTCCTGGTGGTTCGCCCTGGTCATCCTGATCATGCTGGTGGTGCTCGGCGCGCCGTACGTGGTTCGCGACTTCATCCGGCGGCGGCGGCTGCAGACGATCACGGACCACTCCCCCGGCGCGGCCGATGCCGCCTGGCGGGAGCTCATGGACGAATGCGCGGACCGCGGTCTCCCGATCCCCACCAGTGACACGGTCCGGGTCGCCGGGCAGAAACTGGCCCAGCGTCACCACCTCGACGACGAGGGCCGCGACGGCCTCCGCAGGGTCATCGGCGTGGTCGAAAAGTCCTGGTACAGCGCCGGCCCCGCCGACGACCCGAGCCTCGAGCCCGCCTTCGACGACCTCCGCCAGAGCCTGCGCCGCAACGCCCCCATGTCCTGGCGAGGTCGTCTCTTCCCGAAGTCCCTATTCCACCGCAAAAACCCCTAGCGCGCGTACGTGCAGGGCTGTGCACGCGTGTTCGCGTGCTGCATACGTGATGCACGCCAAAGATGAGCAAGGTCCACCTTCCGCGGCTGCGGAACGGGGACCTTGCTCATCTTCGAGCTTTTGAGTACCTACTGATCTTCGAAGCGCTGACGGAAGCGTTCTTCCATCCGCTGTGTGAAGGAGCTACGACGCGGTGGCTGCTTGCCACCGCCGCCGCGCGAATCCGATCCGCCGTCCTTGCCGCCCGCTTCGGCCTGCTGCCGAATCGACGTGACCGCCAGCATGACCCCGAAGAACATGATCAGGAACCCGAGCACGCTCACTAGGGGGATCTCGGCAACCCGGAACGGCACCACGACACCGAGCACCAGCAGCGCGACCCCGACGACGAACAGAGCTATGCCCTGCAGTCGCCTACGTCGGGCGGGGCGCCGCAATCTGGTACCTCGCACGGTGGATGCGAACTTGGGGTCCTCGGCATAGAGCTCGCGCTCGATCTGATCGAGCAGCCGCTGCTCATGCTCGGAGAGTGGCATCTTTCCTCCTCCGGCACATGCTGTCGCGGGCGCCGGGCCGCGCAACGTCGTGGACCCAACAGACACCCCCAGGCGGGGCGTCACTGTCTAGGATACGAGCACTACGCGCGGACGACTACCCGATCCCGCATCAAGTGCGATATTGATTTCGAAGAAACCCTCGAAACGGCCGTTCCGAGGCCCTTCCGAGGCCCTTCGGAGGACTCCGAAGGGCCATCCCATCACGAAGATCACCCTTCGTGACGGGAAATCAGGGAGGCTGGCCGCACGGCGGCCGCCCCGAACTTCGAGCGGGCGATGTCGGCGGCCACCTCCGCGTCCCGCCAGCGCGGCTCGGCGGACTCGAAACTGAGCTGGATCCCGCCCTCACCGTCGTCAAGGCCCTCGACGCGGACCCCGATCAGGCGAACCGCACCCGAAGGCGCGTGCTCGGTAAGGAGCTCGACGGCGGTGCCGTGGATCTCGCGGGTGACGTCGGTGCCCGACGGCACCGTGCGGGCCCTCGTGATGGTCTTGAAATCCGCGAACCGGACCTTGATCGACACCGTCCTGCCCCTCAGGCCCCGCGAACGCAGGCTCCCGGCGACGCGCTCGGACAGCCGGAGCAGCTCCAGCTCGAGCACGCCGCGATCGTGCTGGTCGACGTCGAAAGTGCGTTCCGCGCCGATCGACTTCTCCGCCGACTCCGGGACCACCGTGCGCTCGTCGTGGCCGTTCGCCAGTGCGTGCAGGTGCTCCGCCGCCGCGTTGCCGATCGCGCGGCGCAGCCTCGGCAGCGGGGCGTCGGCCACCGCGGCGATCGTGTCGAGGCCGAGCTGGTGCAGATGTTCCTCGGTACGCTTGCCGACGCCCCAGAGCGCCGAAACCGGCAACGGGCGCAGGAACGCCAGCTTCTCCCCCACCGGCACGACGACCATCCCGTCGGGTTTGGCCATACCCGAAGCCAGTTTCGCGACGAACTTCACCTCCGCCACCCCGACCGAGCACTCGAGTCCGTGCTCCGCGGCGACCCGGCGGCGGATCTCCGCGCCGATCCGCGCGGGCGTGGTGTTCAGCCGGCGAAGCGCGCCATGGACGTCGAGGAACGCCTCGTCCAAGCTGAGCGGCTCCACCAAAGGAGTGAATTCTCCGAAGATCGCCATGACTCCACGCGCCACCTCTCCGTAGAGCCCCGGAGTCGGCGGAATGTTGACGAGCTGGGGGCACAGTCGCTTGGCCGTGCTGAACGGCATTGCCGAGCGGACCCCGAACTTCCGCGCCGGGTAGTTGGCCGCCGCGACCACCGACCGGGGCCCGTCGCCCGCGACCACCACCGGCTGGTCCACCAGCTCCGGTCGCGTCCGCAGCTCGCACGCGGCGAAGAACGCGTCCATGTCGACATGCAGGATGCCGCAGCCGGTGTCGTCGGGCAGGTTCGTGGCCCCGGTGGTGACCCGGAAGCGGGCCATCTCACCGGGGAGATCAGAGTTGCGGCCGCCCATGGTGGCCCGAGCCTAACCGGGGGGTCCGACAATCCCGTGCCGTCCGCGCTGGGAGAGGTCCGTTCATAGCGCGTCAGGCGGGGCGGCGGCCCAGTGCGTGCAGGCGGCTGGCGATGTCGCGCAGCGGCGAGATCGTCGCGGCGAGCTGTTCGAACTCGGCGAGCTCGTCCTCACGTGCCCCGGAGCCCATGGAGTCGGAGACCACGCCGTCACCCTGCAGCAGGGCGACGTCGAGGCCCGCGGCCGAGATCAGGCCGCTGAGCGTGTCGAGGTCGAAGCGGCGCAACACGGTGTCCCGCCCGGCCGGCAGGACACCGTCGGCGCCGGCGAGCAGCTCCCGCGCCTCGGACAGCCGACCGGCAAGCGCACGATGCAGGACGGCTGCGTGCCTGTTCGCGACCAGCAGCGAAACCGCTCCGCCGGGCGCCACCGCGGTGGCGAGCGCGGCGACGACAGCGGCCGGGTCGTCGACGACTTCGAGCAGCCCGTGCGCGAGCACGAGGTCCGCCGAGCCCGGCGCGACGTGCGCGCCCAAGGCGTCGGAATCGTCGGCGACCACGGTGATGCGGTGGGAGACGCCCTCCTCCTCGGCGCGGCGCTTCAGCGTGGCGAGCGCGTTCGGGTTCGGCTCCACGACGGTGACGAGGCAGCCCGCCGACGCGAACGGCACCGCCCAGCCACCGCTTCCGCCGCCCACATCGACGACGCTGGGCTGTTCGGCGCCCCGCGCCCGGGCGGCACGAAGCTCGGCTTCGAGAACTCGCCGTACCGTTCCCGATCCGCGCGCTGCGACGGTGTCCGTCTTCATAGGGGTGAGGGTAGTGCGCCTCCTTTTCTGGTTGCGACCGGAAGGTCGTCGAGGGTATCCGGCGGATCCAGCGAATCGCTGGGCCGCCGAGACCTTCGCTGTAATTCCGGCCGTGACCACTTAGGCTGCTCATCGTGCATACCGTGGCGGTACTCAGTCTCAAGGGTGGTGTCGGCAAGACCAGCGTCGCGCTCGGGCTGGCGTCGGCGGCGCTGGCCCGCGGGATGCGGACGCTCGTGGCCGATCTGGATCCCCAGTGCAACGCGACGGCCGCCCTGGATCCGGGTGCCACCAGCTCCACCGTGGCCGACGTACTGGGCTCGCCACGGCGATCGGTGCTCGAAGCGGCGATCGCCAAGAGTGCCTGGGGTGACGGCGTCGACGTGCTCGTCGGCGCGGAGGAGGCCGAGGCCTTCAACGATCCGGACCCCGGTTCGAGGCGGCTGAACCGGCTGGCGAACGCCCTCGCCGAGCTGCACGAGCCCTACGAACTCGTCCTGCTGGACTGCCCACCGTCACTCGGACGGCTGACCCGCTCCGCGCTCGTCGCCGCGAGCGGCGCGCTCCTCGTCACTGAGCCCTCGCTGTTCGCCGTTTCGGGCGTGCAGCGGGCCGCGGAAGCCGTCGACGCGGAGCGGGCCGAGCACAACGCCGGGCTGAGGACCCTCGGCGTCGTGGTCAACAGGGTCAAGCCGCGCTCGAAGGAGCACGACTTCCGGGTGGCCGAGCTGAAAGAGACTTTCGGCTCACTCGTCCTCGATCCGGTTCTACCCGATCGAGTGGCTGTGCAGCAGGCCCAAGGCGCGTGCGTGCCCCTGCACCAGCTTCGGACGGCGGGCGCCCGGGCACTGGCTGCGTCCTTCGACACCTTGCTGGGCAACATCACCGCCGACAGCCCGTAGGCTGTGTCGAGTGCACACGGTCGCCGTACTCAGCCTCAAGGGTGGCGTCGGTAAAACCACGGTTGCTCTCGGTATCGCGTCCGCTGCTCTGCGTAGGGGAACCCGCACTTTGGTGGCCGACCTCGACCCTCAGGGCAACGCGACGTCGACGCTGGACCCGCCGTACACCGACGCCAGCCTCGTCGACGTCCTCGAGACGCCGCATCGTGCGGTACTGGAGCGAGCCATCGCGGCCAGCGTCTGGAGCGACGACATCGACGTCCTCGTCGGCTCCGAAGAGCTGGAAGCGCTCAACGAGCCGGGGCCGGACGGCCGGCGTCTCGAGAACCTGTCGCGGGCGCTCGACGAGCTGCATCGGCAGCCACTGCGAGGCGAGCCGTACGAACTGGTGATCCTCGACTGCCCGCCGTCGCTCGGCAGGCTGACCAAGTCCGCCCTCGTCGCCGCCGACAGTGCGCTGATCGTCACCGAGCCGACGATGTACGCCGTCGCCGGCGCCCAGCGCGCACTGGAGGCGATCGAGAAGATCCGCGACGAGCACAATCCCGGTCTCCGCCCGCTCGGCGTGATCGTGAACAAGCTGCGGCCGCGGTCCTACGAGCACCAGTTCCGGATCGCGGAGCTGCGTGAGTCGTTCGGCTCGCTCGTCATGCCCACGGGTATCCCGGACAGGCTCGCCATCCAGCAGGCGCAGGGGGCATGCAGCCCGATCCACGAGTGGAACTCCCCCGGGGCCCAGGAGATCGCACTGACGTTCAACATGGTGCTGGCCAAGATCCTGCGGTCCAATCGCGCCGGACGGCACCGCGTGTTCGAGCCCGACGAGCCGGAGCAGGCCTCGGGGACACTGCACGACGTGCTGCCGAACGCCTCCCAGAGCACCTAGCACCAGCCGTGCCCGAAGGCGACACCGTGTTCCTCGCCGGGAAGAGGCTCGGCCGCGCGATCGCCGGGAAGACGTTGACGCGGGGTGAATTCCGCCATCCAGCACTGGCCACTGTGGACCTCGCGGGCCGGGACGTGCTCGGTGTGCGCACGGTCGGCAAGCACATCTTCATGCATTTCTCCGGTGACCTGAGCCTGCACAGCCACCTGAAGATGGACGGTGCCTGGCGGATCTACGCGGCCGGCGCGAAATGGGGCTTCCCCGCCCACCACGCGCGCGTAATCCTTGCCACCGACGATGTCCAAGCCGTGGGTTTCCGGTTGCACGACCTGAAACTCGTGCCCACCGGAGAAGAAGACAAGCTCGTCGAACACCTCGGGCCGGACCTCTTGGATCCACAGTGGACGGATGAGCACGCCGGGCGCGCCGCGACGGCACTGTCCGCGGAGCCCGCCCGCGAACTCGGACTGGCGTTGCTGGACCAGCGGATCATGGCCGGCCTCGGAAACCTGTACAAGGTCGAGATATGCGCCCTGCTCAGGGTTTCCCCCTGGACGCCGGTGGCCGAGGTCGATCCGGCCGTGGTGGTCGCGCTGGGGCGCAAACTGCTGCTGGCCAACGCGTGGCGGGACGAACAGTGCACCACGGGCGACATGGGACGCGGGCGCCGGCACTGGGTCTATGAACGTACCCGGCAGGGCTGCTTCCGCTGCGGTGGACGGGTTCTGGTGCGTAACCAGGGTCACGACGTCCAGCGCAGGCCGACGTGGTTTTGCCCGAAATGCCAGCCTGGCCCGGTTCCGGCCGCGTGAGGTTCGCCCCGCGCGGCCAGACCACCGTCTTGATCGAGTAAATAACGTTGCACAGCCCCGTGGGATTCGCCTAGCGTTGAGGTACACGAGAGAGGAGGTGGTCCAAAGTTGTATAACTACAGGACTCGTGAGGTGACTGTCCGCTAGCGGACATCGCGCGATTGGACTTTGAGCAGCACAACTGAGCCACCTTCGGCTCATAGCCTGCGTCGCGTGGGTGGCCTGCCGGTGAATACCAGGCAGTCACCAGACCCTCGATGCTCCCGGGAACCGGTCCGTCCCGGGCCCGGACGGCGCAAGCCGTCCGGGAGTCGCATCGGGGGTTTCACCATTCGCGGAAAACCACCCCATTGGGCCGCTTGGCCCACTAACCTCGACGACATGCTCCGTCCGGACTACCCGATCACCACCGAACGCCTGCTTCTTCGCGCGTTCCGCTCGGATGACCTCGACGCCTTGAACTCGTTCCAGTCCCGCGCCGACGTCGCGCGGTACCTGTACTGGGGTCCGCGCAGCCGGGCGGAATCCGCCGCGGCGCTCGCCAAACGGGTGCACAGCGCCACGCTGCAGAAGGAAGGCCAGTTCATCGCCATCGCGGTCGAACTCGCCGCCACCGGGCAGCTGATCGGCGATTTGAACCTCGACTACCTCAGCAGCGAGCACCGCAGCGGCGAGATCGGTTTCATCTTCCACCCCGACTTCCACGGCCAGGGCTACGCGGCCGAAGCCGCGACGGAACTGCTCCGGCTCGGCTTCGAGGACCTCGGCCTGCACCGCATCATCGGCCGCTGCGACGGCCGAAACACCGCGTCGGCGAGTCTGATGGAACGCCTCGGCATGCGAGAAGAGGCCCATTTCCGCGAGAACGAGGTGGTCAAGGGCGAATGGGCCGACGAACTCGTCTTCGCGATGCTCGAGGACGAATGGAAGGACCGCAGCTAAGCCCTTCGACGGCGTGAGGCAGCATGGGGTGGTGTTCTTCGACAAGATCGTCCGGCCCGCGATGTACCGGCTGGGCAAGAACGACCCCGAGGTGGTGCACGAGCGCACGCTGTCGGCGTTGAGCCGCGTCAGCGCCCTGCCGCCCGCACTGAAGGCTTTGCGCCGTGTCTACGGCACCTACGCGCCGACGACCGTGCTCGGGCTGCGGTTCCCCAATCCCGTCGGGCTTGCGGCCGGGATGGACAAGAACGGGCGCGCGCTGCACGCGTGGCCGGCGCTGGGGTTCGGGTTCGTCGAAGTCGGCACGGTCACTGGGCTCGCACAGCCCGGCAACCCGAAGCCGCGGTTGTTCACGCTCGGCGAAAGCACGGCCATCGTCAACCGCATGGGCTTCAACAATGCCGGTGCCCTCGCACTGGCCGAGCGGCTCGCCGCGACCGGCAAGCCGGACGTCCCGCTGGGGATCAGCATCGGCAAGTCGAAGGCCGCGGCGCTGGAAGACGCGGTCGAGGACTACCGGATCTCGCTCAAGGCGCTGTATCGGCACGCGGACTACTTCGCGATCAACGTCAGCTCCCCGAACACTCCTGGCCTGCGTGCGTTGCAGGACCGCTCGGCGCTGACCGAGCTACTGTCCGAGCTGCAGGCCACTGCCAAGACGCTGGCCGCGGGTGAGCGGCCCACGCCGCTGCTGGTGAAGGTCGCCCCCGACCTGACCGACGACGCGCTCGCCGAGCTCCTCGAAGTCTGCTCGGCGCAGGACGTCTCGGGGATCATCGCGACCAATACGACGTTGTCCAGGGACGGGCTCGCGGCCGCCGACGTGCGTGCCGGCGCGGAGGCCGGTGGGCTGTCCGGACGGCCACTGACCGGGCGGGCACTCGAGGTCGTCCGATTCGTGCACAAGCGCACCGAGGGCGAGCTGCCGATCATCGGCGTCGGCGGCATCCTCGGCCCCGACGATGCCCGGCGCATGCTCGATGCCGGTGCGAGCCTTGTCCAGCTCTACACCGGCTTCGCGCTCTCCGGCCCTGGCCTGGTCCGACGCGTCACCCGGGGTCTGGCCGTGCGAGATGTCGACACCACTTGATCTCTGAGGTTCCCGAGAGACCACGTCATGTCGACCTCTCGCGTCAGGTCGAGCGGCGGCCCGCGGTGCTGCGGTGGCGGAGGTAGGCCCGCCAGCTGCCGTACTTCGTGATGTCGGTGGCGTCGGCGGCCGCGACCGGGTCACAGTGGAAGCCGACGGCCGTGGTTTCGTCGTCGAGCGTGATCGAGCCGAGGGACATCGGCGCGGGCAGGTTCGCCAGGAACAGGCCGAGCCCGGCAGGCGAGATCGTCCAGCGCTCCCCCACCAGCGCGGCGCCCTCCTCGGCGACGCGCACGATGCCGGGTTTCGGCGGGGTCGTGTTCAGCGCGACCATGCGGTAATCCTCGCTGGTCCGCACGTCCCCGGTGAACCGCCCGCCGAGCTCCACGAGCTGACTGTTCAGCGGCTGCCCGCGCAGGTGCGCGCCAAACACGACGAGGTCGATACCCGTGGCGGGATACGGGGAAATGTCCTGCTCGCCGGTGAGCAGCGCGGCGAGGTCGATGGCCACCTGGTCGTCGAACGCCCGGGTGACGACGGTGACGCCGAACGGGCTGCCGTCCGCGGTTCCGGCCGGGACGGCGACGGCAGCCAGGTCCAGCAGGTTCACGAAGTTCGTGTACGTGCCGAGCTTTTTGTTCACTCCCACCGGATCGGCGAGCACCTCTTCGATGCTGGGGTGCTCGGGCGCGGTCGGCAGCAACAGCGCGTCGTGTCCATTGAGGAGGGACGCGGCGACGACTTTGGCTTCGTCGAGCCGTTCCTGGTCGGCGGCCAGCTCGTGGGCCGGGATCTTCCCGGCGGCCAGGATGATCCCGGCGACCGTGGGATCGGCTTCTTCTCGGTGCCCTTCGAGGAAAGCCCCGACGGCCGCGTAACGCTCGGCCACCAGAGCGCCGTCGTAGAGGAGCGTGGCGACCTGCAGGAGCGGTGCGATATCGATGGTCTCGACGGTCACCCCGGCGCAGCGCATCGCATTGACGGCGGTGGTGAAGGCGCGCCGCGCGTTGTCGGAAAGCGGCGCAAGCCCGGCTTCGTCCGGGATCGCGAGGCGAGGGTGTTCACCGGCGCTGAGCCGCACCGAAGCGGGCCAAGCGCGTGAACTCGGGTCTGTTTCCTCGACACCGGTCATCACCGCGAGCGCCTGCTGCCCGGTGGTGAGGCTGCGTGCGAAGATCGTGACGCAGTCGTAGGAACGCGCCGCGGGCACCACGCCGAGTTTCGGTACCAGTCCCAAAGTCGGCTTCAAACCGACGATCCCGTTGAACGCGGCGGGCACGCGACCGGACCCGGCCGTGTCGGTGCCGATCGCGATGTCGACGAGTTCGAGCGCCACCGCGACGGCCGAACCCGCGCTCGAACCGCCGGAGACCTTGGCCGGGTCGAGCGCATTGCGCACCGCGCCGTACGGACTCCGCGTACCGACGAGACCGGTCGCGAACTGGTCGAGGTTCGTCTTGCCGAGCACCACGGCGCCCGCGTCGACAAGCCTGTTGACGGCCACCGCGCTCTGGTGGGTTTCATAGGCGTACGCGGGACATCCGGCCGTCGTCGGCAGACCGGCGACGTCGACGTTGTCCTTGACGGCGAGCAGGAAACCGGCCAGTGGCAGGGTTTCCCCCGCCTGGACTCGCTCGTCGACGGCTTTGGCGTCGACGAGGACGTCCTCTTTGGACCTGAGGGTTATCCAGATCTCCGGCCGATCGGCGGTCGCGATCCGGTCGAAGGCAGTGATCGTGCGCTGCACTGCGCTGACGCGGGCGGGCGGAACGTACTCGGCTTCGAGCGAGAGTGCGGTCACGATGGGATCCTTTCTCAGGCGGCGGGCAAGACCTTCAAGAAAGTCCGCTGTGGAGTGCCATCTGGGTCAATGCGCGCTCGGCGCGTCTGAGCACCACGGCCAGTGATCCGCCGACATGCTCGTGCAGCGCGCGGTAGGCCAGCTCGAGTTCACCGTCTCGCACCAGTTCGAGGATCTCGATATGGTCGGTGATGGTCGAGGTGATCCTTTCCGCGCTGAGGAAGTCATACATCCGGACCCGCCGGATCTTCTGGTTCACCGCGACCAGCGCGTCGGTCAGCGCCGGATTGCCCGACGCCCGCGACAGTGCGTTGTGGAACCGTTCGTCCGTCACGACGAACTGGGGATCGGCCGGGGGCGGGTCCTCTCGGAGTCTCGTCCATTCGGCGAGTTCGGTGGCGATGATCTGCCGGTCGTGCCGGATGGCCGGATCCTCGATGGCGCGGGTGATGCCGCGCAGTTCGAGGGTGACCCTCAGCTCGTACAGATCCTTCAGTTCGGCCAGGTTGGGCGTCGTGACGTAAAAGCCGTTGTCACGACGCTCGATCAGGCCGTCCGTGGCCAAGCGGGCCAGCGCTTCCCGCACCGGTGTCCTGGACACGCCGTAGCGCTGGGCGAGCTTTTCCTCCCCGAGCCGGGCCCGAGGGGTGACCAGCCCGCCCATCACCTCTTCACGCAGCTCCAAGTACACCCGGGACGCACGCGACCGGGACGTATCCGCCTTTGTATACAGGGCTGCATTCACACATTTAAGAGTAGTAGACGCAAGTGTCGACAAATGGTCATTTTGGGTTACGTAAGTGTTTCGCACACGCTCTTACGCGCGCCCCACCCACGGCTCCGCAGGAAGGCTACGAGAGTTCGCGTAGGGCCATGGCGAGGCCGGCGAGGTGGTCCGTGGCGTCGGTGAGGGCCTGTTTCGAGACTCCGACACCGCCGCTGCTGGCGCCGACGGCGTGCCCCGCCGCGGCCACGAGGCCGCCAAAGCCGTCCAGACCGTCGTCGAGCTGCTCACGCAGGGTCCGCACCGCGGCATCCAAAGCACCGCGCTCGGACGCCGGTGACGCGTTGCGTGCCCGCTCGATCGCCACGATCCGGGCGGCCAGGCCACGCAGGGCCGCCGCGGCTTCGGTCGCTGTGGCGCGGGCGTCCGCCACCGAGATCGCGGGGACGGCGCTGGTCCCGAGCGAGGTCGGCACGGAAAGTTGCTTGAGGAGCTCCGCCAAGGACGCCTCGGACTCGGCGAGGCGTTCCATCGGCTCACGGGCCGCCGAACTCGCGGCCGGCAACGGCGGCGGGGCGGTACTGGCCGGGAGCTGGGTCTTCTTGAGCTGGTGCAGCCGAGCCCCGGACCGCACACTCAGCGTGCCGAAGACGACGACGCCGATCACCGGCATGATCGCCTTCTGCACCATGGCACCGGCAACGGCCGCGCCGAGCAGGCCGGAGATCACCAGGACGGCGTAGAGGCCGCAGAGCATCGTCAGTACGATCCAGAGCGTCATCGCCCGGGACGTGCGCCGCTTACGCCGCTCATGCTTGGCCGAGGGGTCGTTCCACGCTTCCCACTTCGTGCGCACCTCGTTGACGACCGGAATGGGCACCGACGAGAGCGCCGAAGACATCTTCATCGGCCGCCGCGACGGCACCGGCGGACGCGGGACCGCCCGGCCCGAGGGGGAGGACTTGGCGCCCTCCCCCTGCGGGGGCAGGTACTTCTGGAGCTTCTCCTGAGCGCGCTGCGCGTAGTCGGGCAAGCGTTCGATGTGCTTTTCCAGCTTGGCGTTGAATTCGCTGAAATCCCGCTTACCCGCCATCAGGCGCCCCCGTCCTCACGAACCAGGCCTTGGGGCCTAGTTCTTCTGCTGCTCTGCCTGCACCCGTGCCTGGATCTCTTTCTGCACGTCCGCGTTCGTCTTCGCGGCGGCAGCGGACTTCGCGGCGGCAGCGGCGGCGCCGGAACCGTCGGTCACCTGAGCCACCGAGCCACCCTGCATCGACGCGCGGATCTGCTCGAGCCGCGAGTGGCCCGCCATCTCCGTGGTCGAGTGCTGGACCTCGAGCATGCGCCCCTGAACCGAGTTCTGGGCGAGCTCGGCGGACCCCAGCGCGGTGGTGTAGCGCTTCTCGATCTTGTCCCGGACCTCGTCGAGCGACGGGGTGTTGCCCGGCGCCGACAGTTCGGACATCGAGTTGAGCGAAGCCGAGACCTTCTCCTGCATCTTGGCCTGCTCCAGCTGCGAGAGCAGCTTGGTGCGCTCGGCCAGCTTCTGCTGCAGCATGCTCGCGTTGCGCTCGACGGCGGTCTTCGCCTGCGCCGCGGCCTGCAACGACTGGTCGTGCAACGTCTTCAGGTCTTCGATGTTCTGCTCGGCCGTGACCAGCTGGGCGGCAAAACTTTCCGCCGCGGTCTCGAACTGCGTCGCCTTCTCTTCGTCGCCCTTGGAGCGCGCTTCGTCGGCGAGGACGAGAGCCTGGCGCGTCGAGGATTGGAGCTTTTCGACGTCGCCGAGCTGGCGGTTGAGCTTCATCTCCAGCTGACGCTGGTTACCGATTACCGATGCGGCCTGCTGGGAGAGCGCCTGGTGATTGCGCTGCGCCTCCTCGATGGCCTGCTGGATCTGTACCTTCGGGTCGGCGTGCTCGTCGATCTTCGACGAAAACGCCGCCATCATGTACTTCCAGAACTTCACGAAAGGGTTGGCCATCTCCTCCGCCTGCCTTCTTGCGTCCCACTGGCTTGAATACCCGTTGGAGGGGCGTCCCTCTCCCCCTGCACCTAGACATTCTCCGAACTGCGGAGGTGCCATCGATACAGAAGGAACGTTCCGACCCGGGTGTTGAGTTCCATCGTGTCAGGTTGGCGTCATTCGTTCCAGGCGACCCCGGGGGAAATCAGGGATGACCCTGTGTTTCCGGGTTCCGTGACAAATCCGACATAAACGAACGACCCCGGGCCGCGGCCCGGGGTCGTTCGCCTCACTGAAGAGTCTAAGCGGCGATGATCGACGCCATCTTCGCCTGTACGATCGTCGTCCGCAACGTCGGGCTCATCCGCTGCGGAGGGGAAATCCGCAGGTCAGCCAGGTCGTTGCCGATGACACTGGGCACCAGAGTGCCCCCTTCGAGCCGGCTACCGGACGTGGACTTCGCCGCGCCCGCCCCCTTGCCGGGTTCCCGAGGCGCCCGGCCGACGGGTTCGTCGACAGGTACCACCTCGACGTTGTCGAGTGCGGACACGTCCGCCGCCACGTGATGCAGGAGTTCACCCAGAGGAAGCTCGAGGGCGTCGCAGATCGACGCCAGCAGCTCGCTGGAGGCCTCCTTCTGACCGCGCTCCACCTCGGAGAGGTAGCCAAGGCTGACCCTGGCGGCGCGGGAGATGTCACGCAACGTTCGACGTTGGTTTGTGCGGGCATGCCGGAGCCGATCACCGATCGCCTCACGCAACAGCACGGTCATCACGCGCCTCCCTTCCCGAACTGATACCGCCTACGTTACCCAGAGCCGACGGGTTAACGCAGGAATTGACACGTCCGTACGCCAAGGGCGAACGCGTGGATCAAGCGAGTTGTTCCCCGAGCAGGTCCAACGCCGCCCGGACGGCCGCTTGACGAACGGCCCCGCGGTCGCCTTCGAAACGCAGTGTGCGCACTATACGAACACCTTCACCCGCAAGCCCCAAATACACTGTGCCCGGCGTCACACCGTCCTGCGGGTCCGGTCCGGCCACCCCGGTGAGGCCGAGACCCCAGGTCGCGCCGCAGCGGGCCCTCGCGCCCTCGGCGAGCTGCGCGGCGACTTCCGGATGCACCGCGCCGTGCTCGGCCAGCAGGGCCCTGTCGACGCCCGCCAGCTCGGCCTTCAGGTCCGTGGCATAAACGACGAGGCCACCACGGAGTGCCGCGCTCGCGCCGGGCACATCGGCCAGCGTGGCACAGACCAGGCCGGCCGTCAGCGACTCGGCCGTGGCCACCGTCTCACCGCGCCGGATCAAGGCCGCGACGATCTCCCGGGAATCCAAGCTCAAGTCCGCAGGCCGGCGGCGCGCAGTTTGACCGCCCTGACGACGTAGTCCAGCCCGGTGACCACGGTCAGGACGATCGCCAGACCCATCAGGATCCAGCGCACGATCTCCGCCGAGGGCGGCAGGGGCAGCAGGTACGCGGTGATCGCCGCGATCTGCGTCAGCGTCTTCGCCTTGCCGCCGCGGCTGGCCGGGATCACGCCGTGGCGGATCACCCAGAACCGCAGCAGCGTGACGCCGATCTCGCGGACGGCGATCACGATCGTCACCCACCAGCTGAGCTCGCCGAGCGCGCTCAGCCCGATCAGCGCGGCACCGATCAGTGCCTTGTCCGCGATCGGGTCGGCGATCTTGCCGAAGTCGGTGATCAGGCCGTATTTGCGGGCCACCCAGCCGTCCACCTGGTCGGTGAACGACGCGATCGCGAACAGTGCCGTGGCGATCGCGCGCCAGAAGGTGTCGGACCCGTCACCGGCGAACAGCGCGGCGATGAACAGCGGAACCATCGCCAGGCGCGACAGCGTCAGCAGGTTCGCGAGGTTCAGCGTCGGCACTTCGGTCGGCGCGGGAACCTGGGCCGGCAGCGCCGGCTGGCCTGCCGGGTCCGAATTCTCACCGCTCGCCGCGTCGCTGGGGGCGGCACTCACCGGTCGGCGTCCAGCGACGACTCCACCGGCCGGACGATCAGGTCCACTCCGGCCGAATCGATGACCTCGCAGCGCAGGAACTCGCCGATCTTGCAGCCGTCAGCGTCGACGAGGATGCATTCGCCGTCGACCTCGGGCGCCTGGTGCGCGGCGCGGCCGGTCGGCTCGTCGCCGTCGTCCTCGACGAGCACGTTCACGAAGGTGCCGATACGATCTTCGGCGCGCTGCGTGGTCAGTTCTTCGACCAGGCTGGAGATCCTCGACACACGCTGAGCCACGACGTCTTCGTCCAGCTTGTCCTCGAACGTCTCGGCCTCGGTGCCGTCCTCGTCGGAGTATCCGAACACGCCGACGGCGTCCATACGGGCGCCGGTGAGGAAGCGCTCCAGCTCGGCGAGGTCGTGTTCGGTCTCGCCGGGGAAGCCGACGATGACGTTGGTGCGAATCCCCGCTTCGGGGGAGAACTTCCGGATCTGCTCGGTCAGCGCCAGGAACGAATCCGTGGAGCCGAAGCGGCGCATGCGGCGCAGCACGGTCTCGCTGGAGTGCTGGAACGACAGGTCGAAGTAGTCCGCGACGCCGGGCGTGGTCGCGATGACCTCCACCAGGCCGGGACGGGTTTCGGCGGGCTGCAGGTACGACACGCGCACGCGCTCGATGCCCTCGACCGCGGCGAGCCGCGGGATCAGCTGCTCCAGCGCGCGAGCGCCGTCACGGCCGAAGTCCTTGCCGTAGGACGTCGAGTTCTCGCTGACCAGGAAGACTTCCTTGACCCCGTGCTCGGCCAGCCACATCGCCTCGGAGACGATCTCGTCCGGCTGACGCGAGACGAAGGAGCCGCGGAACGACGGGATCGCGCAGAACGAACAGCGCCGGTCGCACCCCGAGGCGATCTTGAGCGCGGCGACCGGGGAGTCGTCCAGCCGGGTGCGCAGGACACGCGGGCCCCAGCCGTGCTGGGCGTGTCCGGGGACCTCGACGCCGGCACTGGCTGCGCCGCGCTGCACCGGGCTGATCGGCAGCAGCTTGCGGCGGTCGCCCGGGGTGTGGGATTCGATCGTCTTGCCCGCCACGACGTCGTCCAGACGGTCGGACAGGTCGGCGTAGTGGTCGAAACCCAGGACGGCGTCGGCCTCGGGCAGGCTCGACGCCAGTTCCTTGCCGTACCGCTCGGCCATGCAGCCGACGGCGACCACCTTGGCACCGGTGTCGGACGCCGCGAGCAGCATGTCGACGGAATCCTTCTTGGCCGACTCGACGAACCCGCAGGTGTTCACGACGACCACATCGGACTCGTCAGGGTCCGCGGCCAACTCCCATCCACCGGCGGCCAGCCGGCCGGCGAGCTCCTCGGAGTCGACTTCGTTGCGGGCGCAGCCCAAGGTCAGCAGCGAGACGCGACGGCTACCGGATGACTCGGTGGTGGAGGAAGGCACATGGCTTAGGGTAGCTGGCCACCCCGATCACCCCAGCCGACCACCTCAGTAGGTTGGATCCGTGACCTCTGATTCCCCCGACCTGTCCGTACGCCGTGCCCGTGTCGCCGACGTCCGCAAGATCAAAGCGCTCGTCGACTCCGACGCCGGCCGAGTACTGCTGGAGAAGGAACTCGTGACGCTGTACGAGGACATGCAGGAGTTCTGGGTGGCCGAGTCCGACGGCGAGGTTCTCGGCTGCGGAGCGCTGCACGTGCTGTGGGAGGACCTGGCCGAAATCCGGACGGTCGCGGTCGACAAGCGCGCTCGCGGCAAGGGGATCGGGCACGCGCTGGTGGGGAAGCTGGTGTCGCTGGCCAGGGAGCTCGGGTTGCAGCGGATCTTCGTGCTGACCTTCGAGACGCATTTCTTCTCTGGGCACGGGTTCGTGGAGATCGACGGGACGCCCGTGTCGCAAGAGGTCTACGAGGAGATGCGGCGGTCGCTCGACACCGGGGTGGCGGAGTTCCTGGACCTTCCGTACGCGAAGCCGAACACCTTGGGCAACAGCCGGATGCTGCTGGAGTTGTGAGCACTGACTGGGCTGCTCCACGCGCCCCAGCGTCAAGGCCGGACAGCGCATTACAACGCCACCCACGTGGAGCGGCTCCGGATCGTCCAGCGCATGCAGGGGCGAGGCTTCTCGCTCCCGGCGATCGCCGAACTGATCGCCGCGCGGGACCAGGGGGCCAGCGTCGCGGCGGTGCTCGGACTCGCCGGTTCGGCGGGACCGGACGACTGGGTGCCCATCCCGCTGCGCGAGCTCGGCAAGGTGGCGCCCATGCGCGAACTGCGCTTCGGCCTGCCGCGCCGCGCCAGCGGCCTCGGACTGCTGAAATGGCGGCGGGGACGGCCGCACAGCCGCCGGTGGGCATGGCAGAGCGGCGTCAGCATCGTCGGCCTGGACGTCCCGCCCGACGAGGTGCTCGACCAGTTCGCCAAGGTCCGCGTCGCCACGGACGCGATCGCCGCGGACTTCGTCGACGTCTTCGAGCGCCGCCTGTGGCCGAAGCTCGCCGACAGCGCGACCGCGGACGAGCAGCTCGACCACATCCGCGGCCTGCTGCTCGGGCTCACCGAAACCGCCGAGGGCGTCGTGCTCGGCGCGCTTCGGGAGTCGATCCGGGACGCGGCGGAACGGTTCGCCGACCGCCACGGACTGCTGCCCGAGGACGGAAGCGAGCCCGTCTGGGCGAAAGCTCCGGTGCCTTCGCTGGTCGAGGGGGCCGGCGAAGGCACCGGTGTGGTGGACGAGGAAAACGTCCAGCGCTACCTCGAAGGCGACGAGGACGACGACTCGCCATGACCACGCCGGCGCACAACGGTGCCCGCTCGCCTGACGCGATCCCTCGAGTACGCGCCTCCCTGAATTCACTCCCAATCCCCCGCTTAGCGGTGGCGCTCGGGCCTGGAGTTGCCGAAGCTGATCGAGTTCAATGATCAGATCACTGAGGGGAATTTTCCATGCGAGCGATGCTCAAGAAACTTGTCGTCACCGTCGCTGTGGCGGCAGCGCTGGTCACCGGGACCGGCACGGCCCAAGCAGTAGACATCCCCGCGGTGACGGACACCTACATCTTCCACACGTCGCTCTCGAACTTTGTCCAGACGCGCAACGCCAAGCCGTACGACGGCCAGCTGGACTGGACCTCCGACGGCTGTTCCAACTCCCCCGACAACCCGTTCGGGTTCAATTTCCTGCCGGCCTGCTACCGGCACGACTTCGGCTACCGGAACTACAAGAAGCAGAGCCGGTTCACCGAGCCCAACCGCAAGACGATCGACGACAACTTCTACACCGACCTCAAGAACATCTGCGGCAGCAACGTCGCCTGCAAGGGCACGGCGTGGACGTACTACGAGGCCGTCCGCCAGTTCGGCAACAGCTAGGGGTAGCAAGGGACCTTTACTGCCGTCTGGCGGCAGTAAAGGTCCCTTGATGCCGCTTTAGCCCTGGTACTGCGGCTGCTGCGGGCTGTACTGCTGCTGCGCGGGGCCGGCGCCGGCCGGGCCGACGTAGCGGGCCTTGCCGAAGCCGAGGATGCAGTAGCCGACGTACGAAAAGACGATCAGGCCGAAGAACGCGAACAGGCCGCCCTTGCCGAACGACTTCGCCAGGTCGATCGTGATGATGATCGCGATCACGAAGTTGACCAGCGGAACGAACATCAGCAAGAGCCACCAGCCGGGGCGGCCGACGACCTTGAGCAGGATGTAGGCGTTGTAGATCGGGATGATCGCCGCCCAGCCGGGCTTACCCGCCTTCGTGAACACCTTCCACATCGCGGCGATTCCGACGATCACCACCGCCAAGCCGAAGATGCTGAGCCCGATGGAGACTCCCGCATTCATGCTGGAAGACGTCGAAGTCCCGTAATCTGAAGGCACTGAAGTTGTTCCTTTCACGTGAACGGGCGCACCGGCGATCGCCGTGCGCCTGCGCGAGAGCCCGTGTCTCCCGGCTCGCGGACGTTAGCCCAGCAGCGGCGAGCGCGCGCACGCTTTTCCGAAACCCGTATTCGATCGAAATTAAAACCCGGCGATCGGGCGGCCGGGAAGTAGTTCGGCAATCCCCCCTTCAACGCGAGTCCACTTAGGAGACTGGCGCTCGGGGCGACGGCGAGGGCGCTGCCCGCGAAAGCGCCGACGACCGAACGGTGGATGTGCCCGGCAGGACGCGGGCGACGTTGGGGTGACGGAAAATCACTGCCGCCACGACCGGGCCGATCATGCCGTGGGCAGAACCCGCAGGGTGACCTCATCGCCGGGCGCGTTCAGCGAAACCAGCTCGACGCGGTGACCGGCGTGGTCGGCGGTGCGCGGGAATTTGGCATTGGTATGCAGCTCGGCGCCCACACGGTCGCCGTCGGTCCCGCGCAGCGACACCGCGACGACGGCGTCGCCCTCCCAGACGCACTGCACCCCAGGCTTGCATCGCGAGTCGGACAGCACCGAATCGAAGCCGACTTCGAGGTCCGCGACTGCACGGATTTGGCCCAGTGGCACGGTGAAATCGGCTCCGGGCGCGACAGTAGACGGGTTCGGCGAGGACCCGGCACCAGGCGCAGGCGCGCAGCCCAGAAGGAGCAGCACGCAGAGCGGGGCGAGCAGCTTCAACCGGTTCACACTGCGAAGACGAGACGATCGGCGCATCCGTTGCACGGGCTACTCGTCGTCCTCGGGTGACGGGCTGCCGCCGCGGATCATGAACAGCACCGAATCCAGCTCTTCCGGCTTGATCAGCACGTCACGCGCCTTGGAACCCTCGGAGGGGCCGACCACACCGCGGCTTTCGAGCAGGTCCATCAGCCTCCCGGCCTTCGCGAAGCCGACACGCAGCTTGCGCTGCAGCATCGAAGTCGACCCGAACTGCGAAGTGACGATCAGTTCGGTGGCCTGCAGCAGCACGTCGAGATCGTCGCCGATGTCGGCGTCGATCTCCTTCTTTTCGCCCGCCTTCTGTACGGTGACGCCGTCCTGGTAGTCCGGCTGTGCCTGGTTCTTGGCGAAGTTGACGATCGCGGAGATCTCTTCGTCGCTGACGTAGGCGCCCTGCACGCGGACCGGTTTCCCGGCGCCCATCGGCAGGTACAGCGCGTCGCCCATGCCGATGAGCTTTTCCGCACCGGGTTGATCGAGGATGACCCGCGAGTCGGTCAGCGACGAGGTCGCGAACGACAGCCGCGAGGGCACGTTGGTCTTGATGAGCCCCGTGACGACGTCGACCGACGGCCGCTGCGTCGCCAGCACCAAATGGATCCCGGCGGCACGGGCCTTCTGCGTGATCCGCACGATCGCGTCCTCGACGTCGCGGGGTGCGGTCATCATCAGGTCGGCGAGCTCGTCGACGATCGCCATGATGTACGGGTACGGGCGGTAAACGCGCTCGCTGCCCGGCGGCGCTGTGATTTCGCCCGACTTGACCTTCTTGTTGAAGTCGTCGATGTGGCGGACCTTGTTGATCTGCATGTCCTGGTATCGCTGCTCCATCTCCTCCACCAGCCAGGCGAGCGCGGCGGCCGCCTTCTTCGGCTGGGTGATGATGGGCGTGATCAGATGCGGGATGCCTTCGTACGGCGTCAGCTCGACCATCTTCGGGTCGATCAGGATCATCCGGCACTCGTCAGGGGTGGCCCGGGCGAGCAGCGAGACCAGCATCGAGTTGACGAAGCTGGACTTACCGGAACCGGTGGATCCGGCGACCAGGAGGTGCGGCATCTTCGTCAGGTTCGCGGTGACGAAATGGCCTTCGATGTCCTTGCCGAGCCCGACGAGCATCGGGTGGTTGTCCTTGACCGTCGACGGCGCGCGCAGCACATCGCCGAGGCGCACCATCTCGCGGTCGGAGTTCGGCACCTCGATGCCGACCGCGGACTTCCCGGGGATCGGCGCGAGCAGCCGGACATTGTCCGTGGCCACGGCGTAGGCGATGTTCTTGGTCAGCGCGGTGATCTTCTCGACCTTGACGCCCGGTCCGAGTTCGACCTCGTACCGGGTGACCGTCGGCCCGCGGGTGAAGCCGGTGACCTGTGCGTCGACGTTGAACTGGTCGAGCACGCCGCTGATCGCCTCGATCATGGCGTCGTTGGCCTTGCTGCGGGTCTTCGGGATGTCCCCGAGGGTCAGGAGATCCGGTGAGGGCAGTTTGTAGTCGCCCTCGACCGTGCGGGTGACCGCGAGTGCCGGCTCGACCTTCTTGGGCTTCTTCTCCGGCACGTCGGCCGGCTTGACCTTGGGCGGGCGATTCGGCGTCGGCAGTTCGGCGAGCGCGGCCTCGATGTCGAGTTCCTGCTGCTCACCGCCGGAGTCGCCGGCGGCTTGACGGCGTCGCGCGGGCTTGCGCAGGCGGACAGCCTTCGGGTCGGCGCCGGTGACGGCGTCGCGCTCGTCGGCGATCGCCTGGCGCTCTGCCTCGGCCTCTTCGACCTCGTCGGGGTCGAGGCCCCAGTTGCGCAGCCGGTGCGGGATGTCGCGGACCGCGGTCCCGGTGAAGACCAGGATCGCGAAGCCGAGCGCCAGCACCAGCAACGGCACCGCGACCCAGCTACTGAAGCCCTTGACCAGCAGCCCGCCGGAAAACGCGCCGACGATACCGCCGGCGTACATCCGACCCAGGTTGGTGTCGGGCAGCCGGAGGAAGACGTGCAGCATGCCGAGCAGGGACAACGTGCCCAGAAGGGTGCCGATGACCATGCGCGGCCGGATCTCCGGCTGCGGTTCCGACCGCATCAACGCGACCGCGACCACGATCAGTACCAGCGGCAACGTGACCGCACCGGCACCGAGCACGGACCGGGTGGCGATTTCGACACCGGCGCCGATCGGCCCGGCGGAGCGCCACCAGACACCGACGGCGACGATCAGCGCGACGGCGATGAGCCCCAGCGCGAGGCCGTCACGGCGGTGTTCGGCTTCCAGTTCGCGGCTGCGGCCGACCGTGCGCGCGAGGCTGCCGATGCCCTTGGCCAGCAGATTCCAGCTACCGCGGACGGCCTTGCCGAAGGTGCCCTGCTTCCGGCGCGGCGCCGGCCGGCGAGTGGGCGCGCGGGACGCCGACGTACGCGGTTTGGCCGCGGTCCGGGGCTTTGCGGTGGTACGAGGCTTCCGCGCCGGCCCCTTGCCGCCGCTCTTCCCGCTGCTCCGTCTCGTTGTCGCCGACCCACTTGCCATGGGTCCACGGTAACCGGCCGGGCCGTTTCGTCACATCTGCCACTCGCAGCGCACGCGAAACATTTTCCCGTCACGGCCTTCCTGCACAGGGGGTGAAATCGGGTTCATGTCATGCTTTGCCGCATGTTTGCGCTGCACCGGAACGAAAACAGGCCGAAACGCCGTGCGCCGGCGATCTGGCGGACGATGCTCAACATCGACCGCGGCCTGGTCAACCTGCTCGGCCAGTTGAAAGTCACCGGTGAAATCCCCCCTGACCTGCGGAACCAGCCGTTGCTGATGACGCCGAACCACATCGGGAACTTCGACCCGTTCGTGATCATGGCGGCGTGCAAGCGGATCGGCATCAACCCGCGGTTCCTGCTCGCGGGCGGCATTCTGGACGCACCGGTGATCGGCAAGGCGCTGCAAGCCAGCGGGCATCTGCGGATCGATCGCGCACACGCGACCACGGCGGTCGGGCAGTTCGCCCAGGCCGTCGAGGCACTGCGGTCGGCCAATGACCCAATCGTTATCTACCCCGAGGGCCGGATCAGCCACGACCCCGGTCTCTGGCCCGAGCGCGGCAAGACCGGCGCCGCCCGGCTCGCCTTGGCCGCGGGGGTGCCGGTCATCCCGATCAGCCAGTGGGGCGCGCACGAGATCGTCTACTGGGGCACCGAAGTGGTCAGCGGACCGGCCGACGTCCTACCGCTGCTCAAGTCCGGCCTCACCGCGCCCGTGCGGCGGCCGACGCTGCGTGTCCACTTCGGCAAGCCTGTCGACCTGTCGGAGGTCGCGCCCGACCGGCCGGGCGCGGGGGTACGGGCACACGCGAAGATCATGCAGGCCATCACCGACGGCCTGGTGCCGCTGCGCCGCGACGAGCCCGGCGTCCCGCGCTTCACCGACCCCACCCGCCCGACGGACTCCACGAGCCCCTGGCTCCGATAGTCCGGGATGTGGACGTCGGGTGCACGAGGCCTGGGCCGTGCATAGGGTCCGACGGGTGAGCACACGCATTCTCGTCGTCTACTACAGCGCGACCGGCAACACCGCGAAGCTGGCGGAGTCGCTGGCCAAGGGAGCCGCGGAAACCGGCGCCGAGGTCCGCATTCGGACGGTCGCGGAAACAGCCCCGCCGGAAGCGATCGCCACCAACCCGCGCTGGCAGGCCTACCTCGACGGCGGGCCGCGCGCCGAACTCGCCACGCTCGGCGACCTCGAGTGGGCGGACGGCATCGCTGTCGGCAGCCCGACCCGGTTCGGCGGCCCGGCGAGCCAGCTCAAGTCCTATTTGGACACCACGGGTGGTTTGTGGGCCAAGGGAAAGCTCGCGGACAAGGTCGCGACCTCGTTCACCACGGCGTCGACCGCGCACGGCGGCCTGGAGTCCACGATCCTGGCGATCAACAACGTGTTCTACCACTGGGGTTCGATCGTGGTGCCGCTCGGCTACAACGAGGCGCAGCTGAAGGAGTCGGGCAATCCGTACGGCGGCTCATGGGTCTCCCGCAAATCCGCCGAGCCCGACGAGGTCGCCCTCCAAGCCCTGCACATCCAAGGCACCCGCCTGGCAACCATCGCCACTTACGTCGCCGACGGCCTCCGCTCGGCGTAGCCCCGAGGTTTGAAAAGTCGTTTTCGCCCGGTCGGACCCACCGCATACGCTCGCGAAGTGGCCCTAGACGTCTCTGCTCCCCCACAGACCCGGTTGTCCCATCGCGCGCGTGGCACGGGCCTGATCCTGTTCGCCTCGGTGTTCTTCGGCAGTTCCGGAGCACTCGGCAAACCGGCGATGACAGCCGGTCTCTCCCCCGAGCAGGTCGCGACGGCAAGGCTCGGGCTTTCGGCGCTGGTGCTGCTGATCGGGGTCGCGCTCGTCAAGCCGGGACTGCTCCGCGTGCGTCCCGGCGAGTGGAAACTCCTAGTGGGATACGGACTTTTCGGCGTCGCCGGGGTACAGCTGCTCTACTTCGTCGCAGTGTCGAGAATCCCGGTGGGGATCGCGATCCTGCTCGAGTTCACTTCGCCGGTGCTGATCGCGCTCTGGGTGCGGTTCGTCCGCAAGACGCGGCTGCCGCGTGCGATGTGGCTCGGTATCGCGCTCGCGATGGGCGGGCTGACGATGGTCGCCCAGGTGTGGCAGGGCCTGCGTCTCGACGTACTGGGACTGGTCGCTGTGCTGTGCGCGGCGATGTGCTCCGCGGTCTACTTCCTGTTGGGCGAGCAAGGGGTCGCCACCAGGCATCCACTCGGCATGGTCACCTGGGGCATGATCATCGGCGCGGTCGCGGTGTGCGTGGTGGCGCCACCGTGGACGCTGCCCGCGTCCATCCTGACCGGACCGGCGAAGTTCGGGCCATGGCATCCCCCGGTGTGGAGTCTGCTCGTGGCACTGGCGCTCCTTTCGACGGTGCTCGCCTACCTCGCCGGGATCACCGCGCTGAAGTACGTTTCCGCGGCCGTGGCCAGTGTGCTGGCCCTCGCGGAGCCGGTGGTCGCCACGGCCATGGCGTGGGCGTTCCTCGGCGAAACCTTGACGTGGGTGCAGATCGTCGGCGCGGTGGTCCTGCTGGGCGGCGCGTTGACCGTTCAGCTCAACCCGCCGGAACGTTTCCGCATCTCGACGATCGAAGCGCCCTAGTGTCCTGCGCCGGAAATTCGTGGTCGCAGCATCACACCACACTAAACGCCGAGCTTCTTCAGCTCGGCGACCTCGTTCTGCTGGGACTGGGCGATCTTGCCCGCCAGTTCCCGTGCGCGCGGGTTCTTGCCGGTGCCGTTCTCCTTGGCGACAGTATCGATCACGCCTTCGTGGTGGCCGATCATCAGCTCGGCGAACCGCTTGTCGTACTCGGGCCCGGAAAGGGCGGCGAGTGCACCGATCTCCGCGTCGGTGACCTTGGCGGGACGGTTGCTGTCGAGGCCCGGGTCCTCCGGCGGCTGCTGTCCCCATGACTCCAGCAGCTCCGACGCCTGCGCGATCTCCGGCTCGTGCGTGTCGACGAACCGCTTCGCCCACGCCTTAAGTTCGGCGTTCGCCGCGCGGGAATCGGCTGAGGCAGCCAAATCCACACCCTGCTGGAGCTGCGCCACGAGCTCCGCGGCGAACGCGACGTCCGTCTGGTCGAACGGTGCGGGCGGCTGCGCTGAAGACACCGGTGACGCCTCGACGCCCGGGTCGGAGCAGCCGGCGAGGACCGAGGCCAGTGCGGCGATGGCCACGGCGAACCGTCTGGGGGTGCGAAGCATGGGAAGCTCCTCAAGAAGGTACTTCGGGTGCGGAGTCGGCTTAGGTTGGCAGAACGGCGAACCGGCTCCGCGTCGGGGGTCCTTCTCGAGCCCACCGGCCATTGTGGACGGGTGGACTTCAGGGAGTTGCGGCGGGAGGACAACGCTCTCGGCCGGCAGTGAGCGGGCGCGGGCGGCCGTCAGGCGCGGGGTAACCGGCTCAACGCGGCGTAGAAGACGTCGATGATCTTGCCGGGATCCGCCGCCATGAATGTCTGGCCACCGGTGGGTATGGCGATCTGCGCCCGCCACGAGCCCGTCCGTGCCCCGGTTGGAGTTGTAGCGGATGACCGAGTTCTCCGAAGCCGGGAACACGGTGAGGGCCGCGTTCGGCGGACTCGACAAGGCCAGCGTCGAGTCCGGGATCCACGCGTGCGGCTGGGGCCTGCCGTCGGTGCTCGCGAGCCTTTCCCCCCGGCGACGTGAACACAGTCACTGAAGGCCACTTTGTTGGCGCTGAAGTCCCTCGCGTGGGGACCCCCACAAAGTGGCCTTCAGGGACTTTCGAATGCCTTGGAGCTAGACCGGGATGATCGTCGGGATGATCATCGGGCGGCGGCGGTAGGTGTCGGCGACCCAGCGGCCGACGACCCGGCGGATCGCCTGCGCGATGCGGTGGGTGTCGGTGATGCCTTCTGCTTCGCTGCGGGACAATTCGTTCTCCACCAACGGAACCACGGCGTCGAGTGCCTTGGGATCGTCGGAGAAGCCCCGGCCGGAGACCTTCGGAGCCGTGACCGCGCGGCCGGACTTCGAGTCGATCGCGACGCTGATCGAGATGAAGCCGCCCTCGCCGAGCACCAAGCGATCCGACAGCGTCGACTCCCCGACGTCACCGACGGAAAGCCCATCGACGTAGACGTACCCGACCTCGACGCGGCCGGTGATGCGGGCCTGGCCGTCGACCAGGTCGACCACCACACCGTCTTCGGCGATCACAACGTTTTCCGGCGAGACACCGGTGCGGATCGCGAGGTTGGCGTTCGCGACGAGGTGCTTCCACTCGCCGTGCACCGGCATGACGTTGCTCGGGCGCACCGCGTTGTACAGGTACAGCAACTCGCCTGCCGAGGCGTGCCCGGAAACGTGGACCTTCGCGTTGCCCTGGTGGACAACGTTGGCACCGAGCCGGACGAGGCCGTTGACAACGCCGAAGACCGAGGTCTCGTTGCCGGGAACGATCGAGCTGGCCAGGATGACGGTGTCACCCGCCTTGATGGAGATCTGGCGGTGCTCGCCGCGAGCCATCCGCGACAGCGCCGAGAGCGGCTCGCCCTGCGAACCCGTCGAGACGAAGAGGACCTTGCTCTCCGGCAGCTTGCTCGCCTGATCGATGTCGACCAGCAGGCCGTCCGGGATCTGCAGCAGCCCGAGGTCCGCGGCGATGCCCATGTTGCGGACCATCGAGCGGCCCACGAATGCGACGCGGCGCTTGTGCCGGACGGCGATGTCCAGGATCTGCTGGACGCGGTGCACATGGCTGGCGAAACACGCCACGATCACGCGCTGGTCGACCCGCCGGATGACGTCGTCGAGCACCGGGCCGATGTCGCGCTCGGCGGTGACGAACCCGGGCACCTCGGCGTTGGTGGAGTCCACGCAGAACAGGTCGACGCCCTCGTCGCCGAGGCGCGAGAAGCCCGCGAGGTCGGTGAGACGGCCGTCGAGCGGCAGCTGGTCGAGCTTGATGTCACCGGTGTGCAGCACGACCCCGGCCGGCGTGCGGATGCCCACGGCCAGCGCGTCGGGAATGGAGTGGTTGACCGCGAAGAACTCGAGGTCGAAGGGCCCGACCGTGCGGCGCTCACCCTCCTTCACCTCGACCAGCTTCGGGCGCTGGCGGTGTTCCTTGCATTTCGCCGCGAGCAGGGCGAGGGTGAACCGCGAGCCGTAGATGGGCAGGTCAGGACGCAGGCGCAACAGGAACGGCACCGCGCCGATGTGGTCCTCGTGCCCATGCGTGAGCACCAGTGCGTCGATGGTGTCGAGACGGTCCTCGATCGCCCGGAAGTCCGGCAGGATCAGGTCGACACCGGGCTGTTCGTCCTCCGGGAACAACACCCCGCAGTCGACGATCAGGAGTCGTCCGTCGAATTCGAAGACAGTCATATTGCGGCCGACTTCACCGATGCCGCCCAGTGCGACTACGCGCAAGCCCCCTTCCGGGAGCGCGGGTGGTGCGTTGGTCGGGCCGGGGCCGATTAAGAGTGAGCTCACCTAGGAATGATCCCTACGCTGGTGTGAGTGGTCGGAGCGACGTAAGCCGCCACCGAGTCGGTCTGGGCAACCCTGGAAGTGTTCCAGTTCGTTGCTTTGGAGTCTTCAAGTGGCACACCGGCTTGCGCGAGGTCGGCGGCGATGGCCGCGACCTGCTCCTCGGTGGCCGGGACGATCGGCAACCTGGGGTCGCCGACGTCGATACCGCGCAGGCGTAGCGCGGCCTTCCCGAATGCGACGCCGCCGACGCGGGCGAACGCCCGGTAGACCGGCAGCATGCCGCGATGGTTGGTGCGTGCTGTGGAGGTGTCACCCTCTTCGTAGGCGTCGAGCATCGCGCGGATGCGCCCGGCCACCACGTGGCCGACGACGCTGACCACGCCGGCCGCGCCGACCGAAAGCCACGGGAGGTTCAGGCCGTCATCGCCGGAGTAGTACGCGAGATGCGTATTGGCGATGACCTCGCTGCCGGCCAACAGGTCGCCCTTGGCGTCCTTGACCGCGAGGATCCGTGGGTGCTCGGCCAGCCGCAGCAGGGTGCCGACCTCGATCGGCACCATGGAACGCGGCGGGATGTCGTACAGCATCACGGGCAGCCCGGTGGCGTCCGCGACGGTGGTGAAATGCGCGTACAACCCGGCCTGGCTGGGCCGCGAGTAGTACGGGGTGACCACGAGGACGCCGTGCGCACCGGCCTTTTCGGCCTCCCGCACGAGTCGCACACTGTGTGCGGTGTCATAGGTGCCCGCACCGCTCACGACCGTCGCGTGATCGCCCACTGCCTCGACGACCGCGCGGATGAGATCGGACTTTTCGGCGTCGGTGGTCGTCGGGCATTCACCGGTCGTGCCGTTGATGACCAAGCCGTCGTTACCCAGCTCCACCAGGTGTTTCGCCAGTTCCTGCGCCCGCTTCAGGTCCAGCACGCCGTCGGCGTCGAAGGGGGTGACCATCGCGGTGAGCACACGTCCGAACGGCCTGCCCGGCGTGGCTGTAGGTGGAGTGGACATGGCTTGACGGTACCTCGTCACCCTCTTCTTCCCCGCGACGACCTGGTTGTTCACCCCGGATCCGGAAAAATCCCGGCGAGGCGGCGAGTCGGCCGGAACATCTTCTTCGTGCACTACTTGATCTTCACATGAACCTGGGTGTTCAGCTGGGTGTTATCCGCTTTCGTCAGCACGCAGTAGACCTTGCGGGAAAGTTTCCCGTACTCCTCCGGGAGCCTGCCCCACTCCTTCTCCGACGGAACGAGCGCGCGGTAGCGGAGCGCGGCGCGCTTGTTCTTCGGGATCAGGTCGGAGTTGAACCCCAGCGCGCACCGGGCTTCCGCGAGGCGTTTCAGGGGTTCCGCACCGGGATAGGTCACGGCGACGGTCTCGTTGTCGCCGGAGTAGTCGGACGTGCCGAGCAGGTCCGGGTCGTCGTAGATCTCGACGGTATGGCTCTTGTCGCAGTCGGAATCGTTGTCCTGATTGAGCGTGACGCCGGTGGCGATCACCGCGTTGTAGCACTGGTCGCTGCTGCCCACGGCCAGCTTGACGGCGCCTTCGATGCCGTAGGTCATGGTCGACTGCATCGCGGCGTCGACGGCCGGGGCGGAGATCGCCGTGCCGAGAAAGATTCCGCCGAACAGCACCGCGACCGCGGCCAAGGCGGCCAGTGCCACCCACAATCCGCGTTTCGGCTTCTCCGGGGCGGTGGTCGGACCGGTGGCGTATCGGGTCGGCGGGCCCGCGTTGTGCATCGTGTACCCGCCGGGCGGTGTGCCTTGGCCGGTGGGTTTGCCCGCCATCGCGAACAGCTCGCGGGCCTGGAGAGCGGTGATCCTGGCTTCGGGGGTGGAGATCAGCAGGCCCATGATCGCCGACGCGACCGGGCCTTGGGCGCGGGTAAGACAGGGCACCTCGTTCATGATCGCGTGCAGCGTCGCGGCGGTGGTCGCCCGTTCATGTGCGACCGTGCCTTCCACCGCGAAGTACAGCGTCGCGCCGAGCGACCACAGGTCCGACGCGGGAAGCGCTTCACGGCCATGGACCCGCTCGGGAGCCATGAACGCCGGCGAGCCGACGATCATCCCGGCGGTGGTGAGCCGCGGGTCGTCGATCGCCTGCGCGATGCCGAAGTCGGTCAGCTTCACGCGGCCGTTCGGCGCGACCATCACGTTGCCCGGCTTGACGTCCCGGTGCACGATGCCGGCGTCGTGCGCGGCCTTGAGCGCCGAGAGCAGCTGTTCGCCGATCGCCGCGACCTGCCGCGCGGGCAGCGGTCCGTTGCGCCGCACGAGTTCCGACAGCGTCGGCGCCTCGACGAGTTCCATCACGATGTAGGTGCTGCCGGACTCGTTGACGACGTCGAAAACGGTCACCACCGCCGGGTCGTTGAGCCTGCCGCCGGTGCGGACCTCACGCAGCACGCGCTCCTGGAAGACGCCCGCGTCGTCGGCGCCTTCGGGCAGGCGCAGCTCCTTCAGTGCGACCGCGCGGCCGATCACCTGGTCCTGCGCGCGCCACACCACGCCCATGCCGCCCCTGCCGATTTCTCCCAGCAACGCGTAGCGGCCGGAGATCACCCGTGGCCCGTTCGTGCGCTGGGCCCGCTGGGTCTGCTCTTCGGTCACTGTCGGTCCGCCTCCTCGATTTGCCGGGATGCTAGTCCGACCTCGGCGAAGGCGTTGCGGTTCCGACCAAATCGGTCCGGTCCAGGGAATGTGGCCAGTCTCCTCAGCCCGCGAACGTGAGGTAGATCAAGGCGATGTTCAGGGTGATGATGATCGCGGCGACGAGCCAGCCGAGGGTGGTGGTGACGCGGCGGTTGACGTCGTCGCCCATCATCGAGCGGTCACTGGTGAACTTGATCAGCGGTGCCAGCGCGAACGGGATCCCGAACGACAGCACCACCTGCGAGACCACCAGTGCCTGGCTGGGATCCACCCCGATCGCGAGGATCACCAGCGCCGGAGTCAAGGTGATCAAGCGGCGCAACAGGAGTGGAATCCTCTTGCGCAGCAACCCTTGCATGATCATCGCTCCGGCGTATGCGCCGACGGACGTCGACGCGAGACCGGACGCGAGCAGGCCGATTGCGAGCATCAGCGCGATCCCCGGGCCGAGCGCCTGGCCGACGGCTGCGTGCGCGCCCTCGATCGAGTCCACGCCTTCCTGGCCTTGGAGGTTTGTGGCGGCGAGCAGCAGCATGCCCATGTTGACCGCGCCCGCGAGCAGCATCGCGAAGCCGACGTCGAACCTGGTCGCACGGAGCAATCGCTTGCGCTGTGCGCCTTCCTGATGGCCGTGCCTGTCCCGCACCAGCCCGGAATGCAGGTACACCGCGTGCGGCATGACGGTCGCGCCCAGCATCGCCGCGGCGATCAGGACGCTGTCGGTGCCGCTGAACATCGGGATCAGGCCGCCCGCGATCCCGGACGGCGACGGCGGCGCGACGAACAGGCTCGACAGGAAGCCGATCGCGATCACCAGCAGCAGCCCGGTGATCACCCGCTCGAAACGGCGTTGGCCGCCCTTGTCCTGCACCGCGAGCAGCACCATCGACACCGCGCCGGTGATCACGCCGCCCATGAGCAGCGGGAGGTCGAAGAGCAGATTGAGCGCGATGGCACCACCGACGACCTCGGCGAGATCGGTGGCGATCGCGACTACTTCGGCCTGGACCCAGTAGGTGAGGCGGCCGGTGCGGGGCATCCGCTCGCGCAGCACCTCTGGCAATGACATGCCGGTGACCAGGCCGAGCTTGGCGGACAGGTACTGGACGAGCACCGCCATCAGGTTCGCGGCGACGATCACCCAGACCAACAGATACCCGAACCGGGCACCCGCGCTGATGTTCGAGGCGACGTTCCCGGGGTCGACGTAGGCGATGGCGGCCACGAAGGCGGGCCCGAGCAACGCCGTGCTCGTTCGCAGGCGGCCGAGCCGCTTGGGCCGGACGGCTTCCGCCAGCGCCATGACGCCACCTCTCCTCGTTGTTGACAACCTAACTCAAAGTTTAGGCATGCCGAACAATCGATGTACAGAGTGACTCACGACATCGCGTCGAGAAAGACCGACAGCTCCCCTACGAAGCCGCGCGTCCTCCGCCGCGCGCGCTCGCCGAAGGCCGTGCCCTCAAGGTGGCCTTCAGAGCCCTCCCAAGGGCGACCCGGCACCCCAATAACACAACTTCAGAGGCCGACCTCGTGGCCTGACGCCTGCAGCGCCTCCACGGCCCTGGCGAGCTCGTCCCCACGCACCAGAATGTGGTCGGTGTCGAAGGTGGACAGCGAGAACAGCGCGACCCCGGCGGCCGCCAACTCGCTGGACAGCGCGGCGATGATGCCCGTGAGCGTGAACGCGAGCGGGCCGCGCACGGTCAACAGCCGCCAGCCCGCTTCGACCTCGGCGTCTTCCGGGGCGAGGTCGGCCGGGCAGATGACGGAAAGTTCGGTGGGTGTCCTGGTGATCGAAACCAGCGCGGGCGAACGGGGGTCGAGCAGATTCGCGGGCGTCGGGGCGTCCGCGGCCAGCCTGGCCACGGCGTACTCCCCGGCCTGGACATCAATCGCTAACCGGCGCATCAGCCTTCCAATACCTTCGGGCTCGAGGCGACCTCAGTGCCGTCAGGCAGGGTCGAGATGGTGAAGTCGGCGAACACGTTGCCCGCGACCTTCTGCAGTTCACGCAGGCATTCGATGGCGAGTGCCCGGATCTCGACGTCGGCGTGCTCGGTGGCGCGCATCGCGACGAAGTGGCGCCAGGCGCGGTAGTTGCCCGTCACGACGATGCGGGTCTCGGTGGCGTTCGGCAGCACGGAACGCGCGGCCTGGCGGGCCTGCTTGCGGCGGAGCGTCGCGCTCGGGACGTCGGCGAACTTCTCCTCCAGGCCGGCCAGCAGTTCGGTGTACGCGTCCGCGCTCGCCTGCGCGGCGGTGAGGAATTTCGCGTGGAGCACCGGATCGCTCGCGATCACCCCGGGCTCGACGAACGAGGCGTCCTTCTCGGGCACGTACCGCTGCGAGAGCTGCGAGTAGGAGAAGTGGCGGTGGCGGATCAGCTCGTGGGTCAGCGAGCGCGCGATGCCGGTGATGTAGAAGCTGACCGAGCCGTGTTCGAGCACGGAAAGATGCCCGACCTCGATGATGTGGTCGATGTACCCGGCGTTGGTGGCCGTCTTCGGGTTGGGCTTCTTCCACGACTGATAGCACGCCCGGCCGGCGAATTCCGCCAGCGCCTCACCGCCGTCGGAGTCGGTGGACCACGGCACATCGTCCGGCGGGAAGAACTCCGTCTTGGCGATCATCTGCACCTTCGGCGAGACCGTTTCGACCACTGCGCACTCCCTCATTCGGCCACTCCGAGAACACTTGAAGCCTAACCGCCGTCGCGGCGACACCACTGTGACATCACCTTCGCGACATCACAGTGACATCAAAGTCAGGTTGACTGACACTACAAGTGACGTCATAGTGGTGTCATGGACTTGACGCCGTACATCAGCAACCTCCGCGAGGACCTGGCCGCGACGGCCTCGGCGGGAGACGACCACACGCGGCGCGCGGCCGCCCTGCTGTCCGGCGCGCTGGAGCCCGCGGTCCGGCTGGCCATCATGAACGCCCTCGCCGACTTCGCCGCCGAAACGACCGCGAGCCTGCCCGACTACGTCGTCGAGGTCCGCCTCGACGGCCGCGACGTCCGTGTCGTCGTCACCGGCAACGGGTCGTCCGAGCCCGCACCGCGCACCGCGCGCAACGACCCGCCACCGGCCGCGGCGCCACCGATCGACGGCGGCGACATCAGCCGGATGACACTGCGGCTGGTCGAGCAGATCAAGGGCCGCGCCGAGCAGGCCGCCGCCGCGCAGGGCGTCTCGCTGAACACGTTCATCTCCCACGCCGTGCAGGGCGCCCTCGGGCAGGGTTCCTTCAAGGGCGGCGGTGGCGGCTGGGAAAGCAAGTCAGGGCACGGAAACCAGAGCGACACCCGGCTGCACGGCTGGGTCCGGGGCTGAGAGGCGACCATGACCGAAGAGAACCTGAACGAGACTCCCGCCCAGCCCGTGCGCACCGAGACGTTCCCGGCGGACGGACCGCTGCAGATCGACGTCGGCGTCACGATCGGCAAGGTCGAAATCCAGCTGACCGACCAGCCTGGCGAAGCACGGGTCGAACTGCGGCAGGACTCCAGTGAGAAGCCGCCGTGGGTCGACAACATGACGTCGATGCTGAACTGGGTCACCGAGCGGTTCGGCAACCAGTTCGGCACCGAGGTCGACACGTCCTCCGGCGAGGCCGTCAGTGAGGCGCGCGTCGAGAAGATCGGGAACCGGCTCGTGGTGCAGGCGTCGAAAATCCTGCCACTGCGCAACATTCCGCTCTCGGTGACCGTGTACGCGCCGGCAGGGTCGCACCTGGAGGTCCGGGCAGGCGCCGCCGACGTCACCGTCAGCGGCTCCGCGGGCCGCGCGGACGTGCTGACCGGGTCCGGCGTGGTGGTGCTGGACCGGGCCGACGGCGCGGTCATCGTGCGCACCGGCTCCGGCGGCATCAAACTCGGGCCCACACTGTCCGGTCTTCAACTACGGACAGGAAGCGGCGACGTCGAGGCGTCCTCGCTGTCGGGCTCCGCGACGCTCGCCACCGGCACCGGCGACATCTGGCTCGGCGCCGTCGCCGGAGATGTCATGGTGCGCAGCGGCAGCGGTGACCTCTCCGTCGCCGACGCCGCCTCGGGCTCGCTGGAACTGATCACCGGGTCGGGCGAGATCCGGATCGGCGTCCGCTCGGGCGTCGCGGCGGAAATCGACCTGACTTCCAGTGGTGGCAAGGTTTCCAGCGAACTGGAGGTCGCCGATTCGGCGCCGGAAGGCGACGTGCCGCTGAAGATCCGGGCGCGTACCGGCTCCGGCAATGCCGTCATCACTCCCGCCGCCCAGTAGCCCGCCTCCGCAGGGGCCGTGAAGGCCACGTTGAGGGACTCTGAGTCCCTCAACGTGGCCTTCACGGCGTTCGCGGCACGGTATTGAAGCTCTGCGCACACCTTACCGGTCACCCGTGTTCGAACCAGACATTCGGCTCCACGTAGATCCCCAGATCCTGATCGGGCGATGCGAGCACCGGTGACAACGCGCCTTCGACAACGTTGAGCCCCGCCACGAGCGGAGCGCCCGTCCACTTTTCCCACTGTCGCAGCGTTCCGGTGACGGTCATGGCGAAGGGCGCGATCTTGACGAACTTCGCTCCGGCACGTTCGTGGGTCCGCACCCAGGGATCGACGGACGAGCCGTCCAGGCGGCGAAGCGCCAGGTAGTCGCTCATCGGCAGGTGCGGATGATCCTGTTTTCCGGTGGGGCGCACGGGAACGACCAAGCGCGCCAGCCCCTTCTCGCGCGCCCGCTCCCCCAACGCCTTGAGTGCGATGGCCGCGATGCCCTTCCCGCGGTGTGCCGCGGTGACGTGCAGGTCCAACGCGGCCAACGTGGTGGGCACGCGCTCGTCCAACGCATCCTCAATCGCCCAAAGAATGGCGCCGTCCCAGCCGAGATCCGGCAGCTCCGTGCGCTCCGCGTCCGGATAGACCATGGGCACTCCGACGGCGCGGGCGACCGGAACGTCGTCGTCCAGCAGGACCAGGAAGAACTCGGGCCAGCGTTTCGCCAGCCGTCGCGCTCTGACGAGAGTGCCGATGTGATCGTGCTGCATGAACTCGGCGCCGATCGAGCCGAGTTCCAGCGCCCGGACGAGCAGGTCCGGCCGTTCGGCCAGGCTGTGGACTCGAAACATGGGTCAGTCGCGGTCCGCTGAGTCGGGATAGACGTAGTGCACTCGGCTTTTCATTCCGAACAACCGCCAGGCTTCGATCGGACCCGAGCAGGTCGGCATTAACTCGAATCCAAACGAGTTCGCGGCCTCGATGCCGACGGAGCCTGTGTCCGACATCCGCGTCGCTAGCACACGGTATTCCGACGCTTCGAATCTGGCCGTCAAACGCCTCGCGTTGCGGTCGTACATTGTCGCATTCGTGTCGTACGCCACGTCGGGATCGGCTTTACGATCCTCCGGGTAGGACATGTCGGCCGAACCCATCAAGATCTGGTCACCACGCACAACTCTGAAGGCGCACTGGACGTGCAGGCGATAGGTCTCGCCGTCCTTTTCGAACCCCACCTCGGCCATGTTCACCGTGCGACCGAGATCGACCACCCGGCTGCCGACCAATTCCTGCAACGCTTCTGCCAGTTCCGCAAGCGAGGACATTTCACCAACCATCTTCACAGAACATATGGAGTCCCTCTTGCAGGATGCGCTGGTAATCGTAGCCCTTCTTGGTAATGGCGTGATGCCACTGCTCCCGGTCTGCGGCGCTCAGCGGTTTTCCCGCACGCCGTTGGATCTCCTTCCACGCACGATCGCGGCGGACGAGGGCGATTGTCCGGATGCGCGCGGGCGGGCGGGGCTCAGGCGATTCGGGCGCGCAGGAGCGGCGCGAGATCGCCTCGGGCGCCGACGACAACACCGTCGAGACCCAGCCACTCGGCCATGTGACGCAGCTCGGCGGCGAGTTCGGCGGAGACGCGGACGGTATCGGCACCCGGCTCGGCGAAAGCGCCTTGGACGCGGAGGACACCGGCGGCCCGGTCGGCCTTGAGGTCCACGCGGCCGACGAGTTCACCGTCGAGCAGGAACGGGAAGACGTAGTAGCCGTGCACCCGTTTCGGCTCGGGGACGTAGATCTCGATGCGGTAGCGGAAGTCGAAGAGCCGCTCGGTCCTGGCGCGTTCCCAGATCAGCGGGTCGAACGGGCAGAGCAGCGCGCGGCCGGTGATGGCGCGCGGGGCTCGGGCGTCGACGTGCCGGTATGCCGGAGCGCGCCAGTTTTCGACGCGGACCGGTTCGAGGACGCCGGACTCGACGAGTTCGGCCACGGCCAGCTGGCTGGACTTGGGGCCGAGGCGGTAGTAGTCGCGCAGGTCGGGCTCGGTCGCGACGCCCAGTGCGATCGCCGACCGCGTGACGAGCTCGCGTGCGCCTTCGTCGGCGGTGACCCGGCGGGACAGGAGCTCGGGCGGCACCACGCGCTCGGTGAGGTCGTAGAGGCGCTCGAACGAACGCCGGGTGCCGGTCGTCAGCTGGCCCATGCCGAAGAGCCACTCGCAGACCTTCTTGACCTCCGAACGGTTCCACCACGCGCCCGGCCCGCGCGCCGCCGCTCCGGCGATCTCACGTTCGATACCGCCCGCGCCGATCGGGCCCAGCTCCTTGACCACGGCCAAGATGTCTTCGGCCAGCGACGGCGAGCCGTCGACGAGCGCGCCGTAGTTCCTCCACCAGCCGGCTCGTTTGGCGCCGGAGTGCAGCAGCGGCCAGTCCTCGATCGGCAGCAGGCTCGCTTCGTGCGCCCAGTATTCGACGAGCATCCGCGGTCTGCGGGCGGTGTGCGTCCAGGCAGCGTCGTCGACCAGCGCGGGCTCGTAGGCACCCAGCCGCGAGAACAACGGCATGTAGTGCGCGCGCACCGCGACGTTCACCGAGTCCAGCTGGATCAGCTGGACCCTGGACAACACCTTGCGCAGGTGACGCCGCGTCGGCGCCGAAACCGGCCGTGCGTCGGCGAACCCCTGCGCGGCCAGCGCGACCCGCCGCGCGACCGCCGTACTCATCGTCTCCATGATCGGTCCATCGTGCCAGCCGCCACCGACAGTTTCCGCACACGACATCGGCGAGCAGGGCGGGTGTGGCGTCTGACTGGGGTGCCGGGCGCTTGGCGAACCACCCCCACCCTCACAAGGAGGCGCTGTGCGCCGCAGTAAGCCCACCCGTCTCC
>JAVXWP010000164.1:0-3951 GCA_032230695.1 Actinomycetota bacterium
TCGCACTCGATCCCTGCGCGAAGCCGACATCGGTCGATGGCGTGAACCCGGGTTGCCAAGTGCCGTCCGCCTTCCGAGCCTGCTGATATCCCGTGGCCGGGTTGAAGGTGTTCTTCCACCAGCTCCCGCGGTCTGCGAAGGCCGCAGCCTCGTCGGGGCGGCCGAGGTGCGTCGCCCACTGTCCTAGGGAGAAGTCCGCTAACGAGTTCTCCAGTGTCTCGGCGGCTCCACCCCAACAGTGACAGGCATCCCGCGGTGCGTAGTGCTTGGCCAGGTAGGTATTCAGCGCCGGCCGTTGCCCGGTACATTGCCCAGGGCAACCACCGTCATTCTCAGCATCGGCATTCTGCACTGTTGCCTGCTTGAGGAGCGACTCATAGGCACCCTCTTTGTCGAAGTTGTTGACGCCCATCGCCGCAAAGGTCGCCAGCGTCGGCGCCGCCGGATCACCGGTCATCACATGCGTAGCGCCGTTGTTGTGCAGCCAACGGTCCCAGATCCCGTTGTTTTGCTGGGCAAACTGGTACATCGACTGGGCGAAGTCTCCCGCAATCTCCGGCTTCAGCAACGCCAGCAGTTGGATGTGCGCCCGATACTGATCCCAGCCGGAGAACGTCCCGTACTGCGCTTGTTGGCCGGCCGCGAGCCGATGGATCACCTGGTCGCTCCCCAGGTACTTGCCGTCCACGTCGTTGAAGATGTTCGGCTGCAGCATTACGTGGTACAGCGCGGTATAGAACGTTGTCCGCTGCGCCTCGGAACCGCCAGTGATCCGGACATTCTGGAGTTCGTTTTTCCAGTTCCGGTAGCCGTCAGCGGCGATCCGGTCGACCGTTGCTCCCGGTCGCAGCTCGGCGGCCGTGTTCAGTTCGGCGCCGGCCAGACTCACGTACGAGATGCCGATCCGCATCCGTACCTTCGATCCCGACGCGAAGCCGACGTACCCACCGGAACCGCGGCCGGCCCGATCGGCTCCTGTGGCGTAGCCCTCGCCGCCGGTCGTTGTGGTGCTTCCCGGTGACAGCGTGCTGTCCTTCCAGGTGCCGTTGGCAACGATCGGCTGGTCGAAGGATGCCGTGAAGTAGAGCCGGTAGTAGGTCTTGCGGTTGTTGATCCCGCCGTTGGCGCGGCGACCGCAGAAGGCGCCGGTGAGCACCGATCCGGTGACCTTGCGATGGGTCGGGTCGATGGTGATCTCGGCGTCCTGGCTGCCGTTGAGCGAGTTCGACGTACGGAACAACAGGTTGGCCGGTTTGCCTGCGGGGAAGTCGAAATCGCCGACTCCGGCTCTGGTGGTGACTGCCAGGTCGGACTTCACTCCGCTGTCGAGTGTGACTGTGTAGCGGCCGGGCTTGGCGACCTCGTCGGCGTGGGTGAAGTTGCTCGCGTACTTCGCGTCGGTGGTGTCCGCGGTCGGTGAGGAGTCCACCTGGCCGGCGTACGGGAGGATCGGTACGTCGCCGGCCGCGCCCGGGTTGCAGCCGGCGCCGTTCACGTGGGTGAGGCTGAAGCCGCGGATCCGCGTCGTGTCGTACTGGTAGCCGTTGGCCGCGCCGGTACTGGTCTGATCGCCGCGGGTACTCGTCGGGCTCCACGAGATCATGCCGAACGGACGGACCGCACCCGGCCAGGTATTCCCGTCACGCGCGGACCCGATCAACGGATCGACATACGCCGCCGGATCGGTCACGGTCGCGGCTGCTGCTGGGACTGCTGGTGCGAGGAGGCTCAGAGCGAGACCTCCGGCGAACAAGCGCGCGGACAAGCGCATGGGTAAGCCTTCCGAGGGCGGGACGGATTACCCCACGCTAAGGGGAAAGAGTGGCCGGCGGGTGGCCGACGGGTGTCGTCGGAGCGGCCCGACGTTACGTCCGAAGATCTGAGGGTCCTGACCTCGGTTCCTTCGGACGCAACGAGTGTTGCGCGCCGGCGATCGGTCAGCGGGTTTCGTCCAGCAGGCCGGCGTCGTGGGCGAGGAGGGCGATCTGGACCCGGTTGTTGAGGTCGAGCTTGGTGAGGATGCGGGAGACGTGCGTCTTGACCGTGGGGACGCTGAGGTAGAGGGTCGCGCTGATCTCGGCGTTCGACTTGCCCTCGCCGACCGCGACGGCGATCTCGCGTTCCCGGTCGTTCAGCGCCGCCAGCCGATCGGTCGCCTTCGCCTTGCGCTGGTCCTGACCGGAGGCCGCCACCCGGCTGATCAGCCGCTTGGTCACCGCGGGGGAGAGCACCGGCTGACCGTTCACGACCCGGCGGACCGCCTCGACGATCTCGGCCGGCGGGGTGTCCTTGAGGACGAACCCGGCCGCGCCGGCGCGGAGCGCCCGTAGTACGTGCTCGTCGGCGTCGAACGTGGTCAAGATGATGACCTCGGGCGCCCCCGGCCGACGGCGGAGCGTCTCGGTCGCGGTCAGGCCGTCCGTCCCCGGCATCCGGATGTCCATCAGCACGACGTCGGGGGAGAGCTGGTCGATCAGCCCGGTCACGCCGCTGCCGTCGCCCGCTTCGCCGACCACCCGGATATCCGGGGCGCCGCCGAGCATCAGCTTGAGCCCGGCGCGGAGCAGCGGATCGTCGTCCACGATCAGGACCCGAATCGTCATGCGGGCCACGGTAACCAAGCGGCGAGCCGGAAGTCGCCCGCAGGGGTCCGGCCGTGCTCGAGTCGCCCGTCGACGAGGGCAGCTCGTTCGGTCAGTCCTCTGAGCCCTTGCCCGTCGCCGGTACGCCGCTGCGGTGCCGGATTGACCACCTCGACCTCCAACCCGTTGCCCGGGGCACCGACCACCCGGATCCGGACCGGTTCGCCGGGTGCGTGTTTGAGCGCGTTCGTCAGGCCCTCCTGGACGATCCGGTACGCCGTACGGCCGACGTGGTCGGGAAGGATGCCGGGGGCATCGAAGTCGAGCTCGACCGGGAGACCGGCCTTGCGCGAGTCCTCGACCAGGATCGGCAGGTCGGCGAAGGTCGGCTGGGGGAGTTCGCCGACGGGCGCCCGCAGTACGCCGATCACTTCTCTCAGGTCCTGCAAGGCCTGATGGGCGCTGGCGCGGATGATCTCGGCGGCGCCGCCGACCTCCTCGGCCGACGCGTCCGGGCGGTAGGCGAGGGCGCCTGCGTGGACGCTGAGGAGGGACAGGCGGTGACCGAGTACGTCGTGCATCTCGCGGGCGAGCTCCTCGCGGGCCCGGAGTTGAGCCTGCTGCGCCTGGAGTTTGGCGACGGTCTCGGCGCGATCGGCCCGGTCTCTGAGGGTCTGCAGGAGTTGGCGGCGGGAGCGGATGTAGAGCGCCCAGCCGACGACGGCCGCGTAGAGCGCCAGGGAGAAGCCGATGGTGATGCCCCAGGGCTCCTGCTTCTGGCGTACCTCGGTGTAGATGACGACGCTGACGATGTTCGCCAGGAAGACCCAGAAGGTGGCGCGGAGTGGTCGGTGAATCGTGACGGTCATGACGAGGATCAGGGTGGCCGCGCCGGCCGCGTCGGAGTACGTCGTGACCACGGCTGCGAGGAGCGCCAGCTGCACCGGCCAGCGGCGGCGGAACCAGAGTGCGCAACTGAGCACGATCCCGCTGACGAGGTCGAGTGCCAGCAGGCCGGACGAGATCGGGTCGTGGTCGCCCGCGTCGTACAGGAGGACGCCGCCCAGCAGAGCCGCGCGATGAAGACGAACGTGTCGACCACCCAGTCGCGGCGGCTCCGCCGGTGAGGTGTGGTCATAGTGTCGACGATAGTGGCGCGGCGGGTTTGTCCGGGGGCTCGCGGGGGCCCGGATACCGAAGTCGGAGTAGGTCGAGACTTTCGGCCAGGCTCACCCGCCCGATAGCCGGGATGCCTGCGTCCGGCGGAGCTGCTGCCAGGTAGGTTCTGCGCCATGAGCCAGCTCGCAGTCACCGTCATCGGCCCGGACCGCCCGGGCATCATCGCCGACGTCACCGAGGCCCTGGCCGG
>JAVXWP010000174.1:0-44279 GCA_032230695.1 Actinomycetota bacterium
AGCCCCATCGACCACTTGAGCGATATTCGCTTTCGACCGTACTGATACCTCAAGAGATCTCTCCAGTACGACGACAAACTGTTCGTGACGGAGGTGACCATGTCGCAAACCGAGGCCGCGTTCGTTCCGAGCCAGGCCGGACCGAGCGACCTGCTGGCACTTCACGAATCCATCGCCGGCCTGCTCGCGACCGAAGGCGATTGGCGGCGCGCGTACCAGCATCTGCGCGCCGCGTTCGACATCTCGCACGCCGGCAGCCTGCGGGATGCGTTGACGGCGAGTTACAACCGCCGCTACCTCGACCAGCGGCTGCACGGCCTGCTGTCGGAACGCCGTGGCCGGGCCGGTATCGCGATCGCGCTGATCGACCTGGACCTCTTCAAGCATGTGAACGACACCTTTGGCCACATCGTTGGCGACGACGTGCTCCGGCAGGTCGCCACCTTGTTGCAGGAGGGCCTGCCCGCCGGTGGCTTTTGTGCCCGCTACGGCGGCGAGGAGTTCGCGCTGGTACTGCCGGACGTCGACGCCGGCACGGCGGTCAAGATCGCCGAGGACGCCCGCGCCCGTGTCGCGCGGCACCCGTGGTCGGCCTTGAGACCAGGGCTGCGGGTCACCATCAGCGTCGGGATCGCCCACGAGACGAAGCCCGGCTCCGGTCGCGTGACGGAGGCCGAGTGGCAACTCGTCCGCGCCGACACGTTGCTTTATGCGGCCAAGCGGGCCGGCCGGAACACGGTGGCGTATCGGGATCGGGAATCCATCCAGATCGTCGAACACCCTCAGTAACGTTAAATCCAGCATTCGTCCTGCTGGGAACGTGGATCTTCACCAGATAGTGGCGATCGCCCTCTTCTGAGGTACTGAACGTGGAAAAAATTCGCGGGAGGGTGTCGTCACGCCCCCCGGGTGTCCGTACGATAACGAAAAGGTTCGTACTGGCAGAGTGCCAGTTTGGCTGGGGCGACGCTCATATTTGTTTGCTTCACCTGTTACGAGAGGAGACTGAGTGCCCGACGATCGACCCGACCACGGCACCGGTCCCCGTACGGATGATGGATCCGCGCACGGCCACCCATCTCGGCGCAAGCGCCGTCGCTCGATGGATACCTACGGCGGTATCAGTGTCTCCGAGGTAATGGCGAGGAGCACCGGCGAGCACGCGATCCCGTCGGCCGCCGACGCGAAACCCCCGGTCGCCAGGCCACCGGCGCCGAAGGCCAGCGCTCCGCGCCCACCGGCTCCGCGAACGCCCACGCCCCCGAAGTCGCCGGCGCTGAAGCCACCGGCACCGGTCAGACGCCCGCTGGCGCCACCGGCGCCGCCCGCTCAAGCGCCGCATGCACCCAAGCCGCCGATGCCGCCCACGGCCCGGCAACCACGCCAGTCGGGTTCGCACGCGCTGCCAGAGGACAGACAGCCGAGGCCTCGGCAACCACGTCGTGCGGCGCCCGAAGTTCCCGTCGCCGACCTGCCGACCCGCCGTCGGCCACCGCTGCCCGCCGACGTGCCCACGCCGCCGCCGGCACCGAAGGCATCCCCGGCGCCGCAAGCTCCACCGGCACCGCGAGCTCAGCAACCGCCGCGCCCGCCGCGCCGCCCCGCATCGCCAGCTGTCCCGGTGCCCCCGCGCGCGGAGCTGGACCCGCTGACGATGACCGACCAGATGGAAGCGATCGACGACGCCACCGCGGTCCGGCACAAGATCGACAACACGCTGGCCCGGTTCTCTGCGGCGCACGACGAGATGAACGCCGAAGAGGACGAGCGCAAGAAGCGCCGTGAGCGCCTCGCGGCCCGTCCGGCGGCGCTGCTGGAACACACCCGCACCGCGCTGCAGCGTGTCGTCGCGACAACACCCGATCCGAACGCGGCGAAGGCAGAAGCCGACAAGGCACCGCAAACCCGACTGCAGGAAAAGAAGCAACGCCGAAGCGAACGGTCGATCCTGATCACGCGGATCGTCACCGCCGTCCTCGCCGGGCTCGTGCTCATCGGAACGGGCGCCGCTTGGGGCACCAAGAGTTGGTACGACTCGCAGTTCAACCAGGTGGCCGCGCTCGACGAGAATTCCGCGGACATCCAGAACGCGGCAGGCCAGACCGGCGACGAAAACTTTCTCATGGTCGGCTCCGACACCCGTGACGGCGCGACAGCGGAAGACGGTGTCGGCACCGCCGCCGAAGAACCCGGCGCCCGCTCCGACACGATCATGATCGCGCATATCCCGGCCGACAGGCAGCGCGTGGTCATGGTTTCGTTCCCTCGCGACCTCGAAATTTCCAGGCCCGACTGCAACCGCTGGGATCCCATAACTTCCCAGTACAGCAACCAAATATCACCGGCACAGAAGATCGCGAAACTGAACACGGCCTACGCCGTCGGCGGCCCGCAATGCGTCACCAAAGTGATCCAGCAGATCACCGGCATGAAGATGACGCATTTCGTCGGAATCGATTTCAACGGTTTCAAGGAAATGGTCGACGCGGTGCAGGGTGTGACCGTGCACACCGATATCCCGATCAATGACACCGTGCTGGGCATGGTCATTCCACAGGCGGGCGATATCCGGATCACCGGCGACCAGGCGCTCAATTTCGTGCGGGCGCGGCATGTCAAGGGCGACGTCACTTCGGACTACGGCCGGATCAAGCGGCAGCAGGAATTCATCGGTTCGCTGCTGAAAGCGGTGATGTCCAAGGACGTCATGCTGAACGCCGGCAAGATCACGGGTTTCATCACGGCGTTCGCGAAGGCCACGTTCGGTGACAACCTCGGTGTCGACCAGATGTTGACACTGGCGCAGTCGATGCGCGGCTTGAGCGCGGAGAAGATCAGCTTCCTCACCGTGCCGACAACGGGTACGGCGAACACCCGCGGCAACGAGGTGCTCGTCACGAGCAAAGCGGCGGGAATCTTCCGTGCGCTCATCGAAAACGTCGCGCTGCCCGACGACAAGGCGCCCGCGCCGACGAGCGCGGCCGCGCCGAGTGGCAGCTCGAAGTCGACCAGCACGAAGGCGACGTCAAGCGGCTGACGCGACGTTCCTTCGTGCGTATTTGTTAGACCGGGTTCACGTCCGGTTCACTCAGCGATGCGGCGTTCGAGTTTCGCTGCACGTAAGGTGAGGCTATGCGCGAGGCTTACCATGTCGAACTCGAACAATTGGCCCGAAACCTGGCGGCCATGTCCCTCCAAGTGGCGGACGCACTGGAGCGGGCGACAAAGGCGCTGCTGGAGGTCGACCTCGGCCTTGCGGAGCAAGTGATCAGCGACGACCAGAAGGTTGACGACGCCAGGGCTCAGTGTGAGGAGCTGGCGTACGCGCTGCTTGCCCTGCAGGCGCCCGTAGCGACCGATCTCCGGACCGTACTCGCCGCCATCCATGCGGCGGAAAGCCTGGAGCGGATGGGAGATCTGGCACTGCACGTCGCGAAGGCAGCCCGCCGCCGTCACCCCGATCCCGTGCTGCCGGAGTCGGTTCGCCCGTACTTCGCCGAAATGGGCTCGGTCGCCGTCGCGCTGGCCCGGCAGGCCGAGCAGGTCATCAAGAACAAGGACGTCGAGGCCGCGCGGTTGCTCGAAGCCGCCGACGACCAGGTTGACGACATCCACAAGCACCTCTTCACCGTGATCATGGATCGCGACTGGCCGTACGGTGTCGCCGCCGCCGTCGATGTCACGCTGCTCGGCCGGTTCTACGAGCGCTACGCCGACCACGCCGTTTCCGTGGCCAGGCGGATGGTCTTCGTCGTCACCGGCAAGATGCCCGGCTACGGCGCCGACGAGGACACGTAAGCCTCCCCGTGTAAACGCTCTGAAGGCCACCTTTGGCCTTCAGAGCGTCGGTAGGCGGTTATCCGAAGCGGCCGGAGATGTAGTCTTCGGTCGCTTTTTCGTTGGGGTTGCTGAAGATCTTCTCCGTGTCGTTCAGCTCGACAAGCCGGCCCGGCTGACCGACGCCGTAGAGGTTGAAAAACGCCGTCTGGTCCGAAACACGTGCTGCCTGCTGCATGTTGTGCGTGACGATGACGATCGTGTATTCCTTCTTCAGCTCACCGATCAGGTCCTCGATGGCGAGGGTGGAGATCGGGTCGAGCGCGGAGCACGGCTCGTCCATCAGCAGGACGTCGGGCTGCACGGCGATCGCGCGGGCGATGCAAAGTCGTTGCTGCTGCCCGCCCGACAGGCTGCCGCCCGGCTTGTTGAGCCGGTCCTTGACCTCGTTCCAGAGGTTCGCCCCCCGCAACGCGCGCTCGGCGATGTCCTTGAGCTTGTCCTTGTTCTTGGTACCGGCCAATTTCAGCCCGGCGACGACATTGTCCCCAATGGACATTGTCGGAAACGGGTTGGGGCGCTGGAAAACCATGCCGATGGTCCGGCGAACCTGTACGGGGTCCACATTGGACGCATAGATGTCCTCGCCGTCGAGCAGGACCTGCCCTTCGACCCGTGCGCCCGGGATGACCTCGTGCATCCGGTTCAGCGTCCGCAGCACAGTGGACTTGCCACACCCCGACGGGCCGATGAACGCGGTGACGCTGCGCGGCGGCACCTGAAGCGTGACGTTGTCCACGGCGTGGAACTTGCCGTAGTAGATGTCCACATCTTTGACATCGATTCGCTTAGCCATAGCTCACTTCTTCTTCGGGGCGACCAGGCGGGAGATCACCGTGGCAAGGAGGTTGATCAGGGCGATGATGATCACCAGGGTCAGTGCGGCACCCCAGATTCGGTCGAAACCGACGCTACCGGGGCTCATCGTGTTCGTGACGCGTTCGTTGTTCATCAACAGCGGCAGGGACGCCATTTCGCCCTTGAAGATGTCGAAATTCACGAAGGCGGAGTAGCCGACCAGCACCAGCAGCGGTGCCGTCTCACCCATCACCCTGGCCAGCGCCATCATGACGCCGCCGATGATGCCGGACAGTGCCGTGGGCAGCACGATCTTGACGATGGTCTTCCACTTGGGAACACCGAGGGCGTAGGAGGCCTCGCGCAGGTCGTCCGGGACGATCCGCAGCATCTCCTCCGAAGACCGGACGACCACCGGCACCATCAGCAGCACCAGTGCGAGCGACACGGCGAACGCGCTGCGCGGCAGGCCGAACGTCGTGATCCACAGGGCGTAGATGAACAGCGCCGCCACGATCGACGGAACACCGGAAAGGATGTCCACCATGAACGTGGTGACCTTGGCGAGCCTGGTGCCCCGGCCGTACTCGACGAGGTAGATCGCGACCAGCAGTCCCAGCGGCACCGCGATGAGCGCGCAGACGAAGCTCTGCAACAGGGTTCCGACGATGGCGTTCAGCACGCCACCGCCGACCTCGTCGGACAGCACCGAACCGAGGTCCTCGGTCCACCAGTTCGAGTACGGGATGCGCTTGATGCCGTTGACGACCACGGTGTAGAGCACCCACACCAGCGGCACCACGGCGATCAGGAACGACAGCCAGATCAGCACGGTGGCCACACCGTTCTTGGCCTTGCGCGCGAGGCTCACCTGCTGGAAGGCGGGTGTGGTGATGGGAGCGGACAGCGAAGTTGACGTCGTCACGGTCTCAGTCCCCCTTCTTTTCGGCGATGATGGCGCGGGCCGCGAAGTTGACGAGGAACGTCAGCAGGAACAGCACCAACCCGGCCGCGATGTAGGCACCGGCGGAGGTGGGGTTGTTGAACTCGCTGTAGTTCGCCGCGATCTTCGACGCGAAGGTCGCGCCACCGTCGAAGACGCTCCAGTCGAAGAAGCGGCCGACCGGGATGAGCAGGATCACCGCGAGCGCGATCGTCTCACCGAGTGCGCGGCCGAGGCCGAGCATCGACGCACCGATGTACCCGGCCTTGCCGAACGGCAGGACCGTGGTGCGGATGACCTCCCAGCGGGTGGCGCCCAGCGCGAGCGCGCCCTCGATGTGCTGGGTGGGCGTGCGTTCGAACACCTCTCTGGTCAGCGAGGTGATGATCGGCAGCAGCATGACCGCGAGCACCACGCCCGCGGTGAAGATGGTGCCGCGCAGGCTCGGCGCGACGTTGCCGGGCGCGAAGATCGGGATCCACGAGAAGGTTTCGTTGATCCACTTGGAAAACGGCTCGATGGCCGGCGCGAGCACGAGGATGCCCCACAGACCGAAGATGATCGAAGGCACCGCGGCGAGCAGGTCGATGATGTAGGCGAAGGCCCTCGCCAGCCTCTTCGGGGCGTACTGCGTCAGGAACAGTGCGATCCCCAACGAGACCGGCATCGCGATGATCAACGCGACCAGCGAGGTCGCGATGGTGACCTGGAGCAGGTCGAGGATGCCGAAGCTCATGTTGGTCGGGTCGTTGGTGGACCACGTCCGCGAGAACAGGAAACTCGCTTTGTCGGCCTTCAACGCGGGAATGGCCTGCACCAGGAGGAACAGGCCGATCAGACCGATCAGCGCCACCACGAAGACACCGGCGCCGGTGGTCAGGTTCTTGAAGATGCGGTCGCCTGGCCGCACCTTGGTGCCCTTGTTGCTGGCTATCGGCCCAGAGGAATTGCCGTCTGGTGGTGCCGGCGCCGCTGCTTGCTCGGAAATCTGACCCTCCGGAAGTGTTTGCGCCGACGACGAACGCCCACCGGGGTCGCCGGTGGGCGTTCGCGTCGAGGATGACTCGCTCATCGACTGTCTTTGTCCAGCCCGTCTTTACTCGGGATCGCTACCAGTGAAACACCGGCAGCTATCAGGCGATAGCCGCGATGGCGGCCAGAACCTTGCCCTGCAGCGTCGACGGGATCGGCACGTAGCCCTTTGCGGACAGCGGTGCCTGGCCGTCGGTCGCGGAAACGTTCAGGAACGCCTTGACGGCCTTCGCGACGTTCGGGTCAGCGTACTTGGAGCAGACGATCTCGTAGGTCGTGAGCAGCAGCGGGTAGGCACCCGGGGTGTTGCTGCCGTAGATGCCGGCGAGGTCGAGCGCCAGGTCGTTGGAGCCAGGGGTCTTGAACTTGGCAGCGTCGAGCGCCTTCGCGACGTTCGCCGCGGTGAGCTCGACCGCACCGGAACCACTGTCGAGCAGAGCGGGGGTGAGGCCGTCCTTGGCGAAAGCGCCCTCTACGTAGGTCACGGCACCGTCAGCGGCCTTGACCGCCTGCGCCACACCGTTCGAGCCGGGCGCACCGTTGCCGACGCCGCCCTTGAACGCCTTGCCGGCACCCTGGGTCCATGCGCCCTTGGAGGCGGCGGCCAGGTACTGCTGGAAGTTGTCCGTGGTGCCCGAGTCGTCGGACCGCGAGACGACCTGGATGGGCTTGTCCGGCAGGGTCAGGCTCTCGTTGCCCTTGATCGCCTTGATGGCCGGGTCGTTCCAGTTCTTGATGCCACCGTTGAAGATCTTCGCGGCGACCTCGGGGGTCAGCACCAGCTTGTCGACGCCGGTCAGTTTGTAGGCGATGGCGACCGGGCCGACGACCAGCGGAAGGTTCCACGCGTCGCTCGCGCAACGAGCCTTCGCGGCGGCGACGTCGGCACCGGACAGCGGGGAGTCCGAGCCACCGAAGTCGATCTGGTTGGCGTTGAACTGCTTGACGCCGGCACCGGAACCACTCGGGTTGTAGTTGACCTGCGCGCCGGAGCACGTCTTGCCGTACGCCAGCGAGAAGATGTCGATGGCGTTCTTCTGCGCGGAGGAACCTTCCGCGGACAGTGGGCTCTTGCCACCGCAGTCCACCTGTGCCGTGCCGGTCGCGGCGGGAACCGCCGGCGTCGAAGCGCCGGTGTTCGTCGCCGCGGGGTCGGTGCCACAGGCGGCGAGCACGAGGGCGGCGCTCGCCAGAATGCCAACCGCGCTCATCGGCCGCATGATCTTCACTGCATTTCCTCCAGTAGGAGAGATCGAAGTCGCGCGGTCGACTCGCCGCGTCGAATTCGGACAGTAGGCAGCCACAATGGACGCTCGGCCGTATGCGGGTGAACGGAAAGTGAACAAGGCCCCGGATGTGAGGAGTGCTACTCCCACCGAGAGCTTCCCGTGTCCTGGCCGTGACCAGCGGGTTTGCCCTGCGTGACGACGCGCTGCCTCTGCGTTGATCCGACGCTATCTGGCGTACTGGACATCGACCTGGTGACGGGTGAACCCCAGCTTTTCGTAAACGGCGAGGGCAGGCACATTGTCACCTTCGACGTACAGGATGAACTGCCGGAGTCCGAGTCCGCTGAGGTGGCGCAGACCCGCCAGCGTGAGTGCCTTGCCGAGGCCGCCGCCCTGCGCACCCGGGTCGACACCGACGACGTAGACCTCTCCGACGCGCTCGCCGTTGAACTCCTTCGGGTTCGCGGCGTGCACCTTCGTCCAGTGGAAGCCGACGACCTTGCCATCGGCGTTCTCGGCGAGGAAGAAGCCGTCGGGGTCGAACCAGGCTTCGTCCTCGGTGGCCTTCAGCTCGTCGACCGTCAGACTGCCTTGCTCGGGGTGCCAGTCGAAGGCACGGGCGTTGACGTCGATGACGGGCTGCTCGTCTTTTCCCGGCTCAAACGTCCTCAGCGTGACGCCTTCACGCAGGACGGGTTCTGGCCAGCCGTCGGCCTCCGTGTGGAGCACGAGGAGCTCACGGGCCCGGGAAAAGCCCTCCCTGCCGGCCAGCCGCGCGGCCGCGGGGTGATCGCCGTGTGACCAGACGCGCAGGTTCTCCTCGGGGAGCCTGCGGACCATGGCCGCACCGAAGCCCTTGCGCCGGTACGCGGGGTGCACGAACAGCTCGGCGACCTGACGGCCGAACGAGTCGCCATCGGTGTCCAGATGCGCGTAGCCGACGAGCTCGCCGTCTTGGCTCGCCAGCAGGTGCCTGCCACCGGAGAAGCCGTCGGCTTCCGGCTTGCCGTCGGCCTCCCGGACCGCGCTCAGGAAGTCACGGACCCGGCGACGGGAATCGGCATCCAGCTCTTCGGCCCAGACCGCGTTCAGCATCCTCAAATGCTACAGACGGACGACTACGTCGAGGAGAGTTCGCTGGGCTCGAAGACGGGCTCCGGCATGACGACGGGCGGTGGGCCAGGCGGCTTCGGAACGCCCTTGGACGGCCGCTCGAACTTGTAGCCGACGTTCCGCACGGTGCCGATCATCTGCTCGTGCTCGGGGCCGAGCTTCGCGCGCAGCCGCCGCACGTGCACGTCGACCGTGCGCGTGCCACCGAAGAAGTCGTAACCCCAGACCTCCTGCAGCAGTTGCGCGCGGGTAAAGACGCGACCGGCGTGTTGCGCGAGGTACTTGAGGAGCTCGAACTCCTTGTAGGTCAGTTCGAGCGTGCGCTTCTTCAGCCGCGCCGTGTACGTCGCCTCGTCGATGACGAGCTCGCCGACCCGCAGCTCGGCGTCGACCTGGGTCGAACCGCCGTCCTTTGTCGTCGCGAGCCTGAGCCGCGCGTCCACCTCGGCCGGGCCGGCGGTGGGCAGGAGGATGTCGTCCGTGCGCCACTCGGCGCTGACCGCGACCAGGCCACCCTCGCCGACCACGGCGATGATCGGAGTGGCGCCTTCGTCTTCGCCGGTGCCCTTGAGCAGGCGACAGAGGCTTTTCGCCGACGCGAGATCGGTACGCGCGTCCAGCAGGATGACGTCCCGGTGACCGGCGTCCAGCAGCGCGGTCACCTCGGGCGCACGTACGCGCACGGTGTGCGGAAGAAGGTCGAGCGCGGGCAAAACCGCGGTCGCGTCAGCTTCCGCCGTAAGCACCAAAAGGTCCAGGCTCATCGCCACACCGCCTTGTCATTTCGTCGCCTCGAACATGGCTACGGTCGGTGCTAAGTGAGAATAGCGGGTGAACCGTCGAAACACCTCCCCCTTGCCGAGTCCATCACACCCGATGGGACCGTGGAGTAGGCGGAAGCTGCCCTCGAAGGTCGACAGATCGGACATAATGGTGACCAGGCCCGTAGCGCAACAGGACCGCCAGGCCCCGCGGCCGGACAGCCGGAAGCGGGGTCGCCGCGCGAAACGGTGGATCATCGTCTTGGTCGTGCTGGCCGCCCTGCTCGTCGGCGCCGACTTCGGGCTGGCAGCCTTCGCCGAGCACACGATCTCGCAGAAGGCCCGTGAACAGCTCGGCCTCGCCGACGACCCGTCGGTCACCATCCACGGCTTCCCGTTCACCACGCAGGCGCTGTCCGGCGACTACAGCCAGATCTCGGTCTCCGCGGCGGGCGTGACCGTCGACAAGCTGCGTGACGTCGACCTGAGCGCCGAGCTCAAGAACGTGACGGCGCCGCTGTCGGACCTGCTCAACGGCAACACCAAGACGATCAAGATCGGTGACCTCGAGGGCTCGGTCACGATCAAGGCCAGCGATATCGCGCGGATCTCACCGCTGGACAACGTCGAGGACCTGAAGATCGAGCCGTCCACCGAGCAGTACGTCAAGACCGGTCAGGACACCATGACCGACCAGGAGAAAAGGGACGACGCCCAGCAGGACAAGACCGCGGCCGGTGTCCGGCTCTCCGGGTACGTGCAGATCGCCGGGTCGAAGGTCGAAATCTTCTGCTTCGCGATGATCCAGGTCAAGGACCAAGCGATCAGTATCAGCCCGGAACGTCTCCAGTTCGGGAATGACAAGGAGACCACCGTCGTTCCAGCTGCTGTGCAGAAGGCGCTGCTGCCGAGCTTCGAGGCGAAGATCGACGGCGGCCAACTGCCGTTCAACGTGCAGCCGACGGCCGTCCGGGTGAACAGCGGCTCGCTGACACTCAAGGGAAAGGCCAACGACGTGACGTTCAGCGGAACGCCGGCGACAGGGGGATAACCGATGGTGGGTCTGTGGATCGTGGTGGGCACCCTCGCGCTGGGTTCGGTGGCCGGTTTCGTGCTGCGGGCACGAAACGGCCGCGTCCGGCCCGCGCGCCCGGCGTCAGCCGCGCGGGCCCTGCCCGGCCCGGTCGCCGACATGCTCGATCCGGCCGTCGGCGTGACGCTGGTGCAGATCTCGACGACGTTCTGTGCCCCCTGCCGCCAGGCTAAGGCCGTCCTGTCCTCACTGGCCTCGGGCACCGAGGGGCTGCGGCACGTCGAGCTGGACGTCACCGACCAGCCCGAAATCGCCCAGGCGCTGGGGATCCTCCGCACCCCGACCACGGTGGCGTTCGCCGCAGACGGCCGTGAGCTGCTCCGCATCGGCGGGGTACCTAAGCGCGCCGACGTGCTGGACGCGCTGCGGCCGCACCTCGCGTCGGCGCTATGACGGATCTTTCCGGCAGCTCGTGCCGGCGAAGGTCCGTCATAGCGTCTGAGGCCTCCCGGAATCTGGGATCCGTCCCACGGTATGAACAGTGTTCCCACCCTGAGGGACCAATGGGTACTCTCGATCTCGTGGATAAGCTGCCCGTCACCCTGCTGACGCAGCGCCGCGCAGTCGACCTGTGCCGCGTGCGTTCCAGCCTGTGTCGGGCTTTGCTGCTTTCGCGCTGAAGCACGTCCGCCGAATCCCCGTTTTGCGTGCGCTCGCACGCGTCCACCTCGCCCCAAACGCAGGAGGTGCCATGTCAGCAGGACCAGCCGTCGACCCCCGTGGTCCCCGGTTCCAGGCCATCCTGACAACGGTCGTGCTCGCGGTGGTGCTCATCACCCAATGGTGGTGGCTGCTCGCGCTGCAGACCGTCGTGTTCGCGATCGGCGCGTTCATCGGGCTGAAGCCGTCGCCGTACGGCCTCGTCTACCGGTACCTGGTCGCGCCGCGGCTTGGCCCGACCACCGAGCGGGAAGACGCGGCGCCCCTGCGGTTCGCGCAGGCCGTGGGGTTCGTGTTCGGGCTCGTCGGCACGATCGGCTTCCTGGCCGGGCTGACCACGCTCGGCATCGTCGCGACGGCGTTCGCGCTGTTCGCCGCGTTCCTCAACGGTGCGTTCGGCTTCTGCCTCGGGTGCGAGGTGTACCTGCTGATCAAGCGGTTCACCCCCAGCACGACCGGACACGCGTCCTAAAACGTCCGCAGACAGTCCTAACTATCACAAGAAAGCGAGTGCTCTTCCATGAGCCGTGAAGACGTCCTGGTCACTACCCAGTGGGCCGAGGAGAATCTGGACACCCCCGGCGTCGTGTTCGCCGAGGTCGACGAGGACACCACCGCTTACGACGGCGGGCACATCCGCGGGGCGGTGAAGCTCGACTGGCGCAAGGACCTGCAGGACAAGGTTCGCCGCGACTTCGTCGACAAGGCGGGCTTCGAAGCCCTCCTGTCCGAAAAGGGCATCGGCAACGACGACCTCGTCGTGCTCTACGGCGGCAACAACAACTGGTTCGCCGCGTACGCCTACTGGTACTTCAAGCTCTACGGCCACGAGAACGTCAAGCTTCTCGACGGTGGCCGCAAGAAGTGGGAGCTGGACGGCCGTGAGCTGAACAGCGACGAGGTCAAGCGTGAGGCCACCGCTTACTCCGCCCAGGAGCAGGACCTCTCGATCCGCGCCTTCCGCGACGAGGTCGTCCAGGCCATCGGCGGCAGCAACTTCGTCGACGTCCGCTCGCCTGACGAGTTCTCCGGCAAGCTGCTCGCGCCGGCACACCTGCCGCAGGAGCAGTCCCAGGTTCCCGGCCACATCCCCGGCGCGCTGAACGTGCCGTGGGCGAAGGTCGCCAATGAGGACGGCACTTTCAAGACCGGGGACGAGATCAAGGAGCTCTACTCGGACGAAGGCCTCGACACCGCGAAGCCGACCATCGCGTACTGCCGCATCGGTGAGCGCTCGTCCATCGCGTGGTTCGCGCTGCACGAGCTGCTCGGCTACGAAGACGTCAAGAACTACGACGGCTCGTGGACCGAATACGGCTCACTCGTGGGCGTTCCCGTCGAGCTCGGCGCGGCCAAGTAATGGCCGCCGACGGCTGCGGCGCTCCCGCACAGACGGCGACGCCTTCCGACCTCGACACCAGGGGTCAGGTCGTGCTCGCGGGCAAGGTCACCGGCACCGACGGACCGGTCGGCGGCGCGTTCGTCCGCCTGCTCGACGGCGGCGGCGACTTCACCGGTGAGGTCGTTTCCTCGCCGGAAGGCGACTTCCGCTTCTACGCCGCCCCCGGTGCGTGGACCGTTCGCGCGCTGCACCGCAGCGGCAACGGCGAAGCCTCGGTGACCGTCGACGGTCCCGGCCTGCACGAGCTGGCCATCTCCGTCGCCTGATCCGTTTGTCCGTGAAGGCCTCCTTCACAGCGTCACACGCTGTGAAGGAGGCCTTCACGGACATTCAGAGCTGTGACGTGCGGCGGGTGGCCGGGTGCGACGGGTGAGCACGGACTAAACTCCAAAACGTGGAAATCCTGTTTACGACGCTCCTGGTCCTCACCGGTGTCGCCATCACGTGGTTCGCCGTCTACGTCGTCTACCGGCTTTACGCGGACCAGCGCTGAGATGACCTCCAACGAGGCGATAGAGGCCGCCGAAGAGCGCTCGAAGACCACCGCCGGCCGCAATTTGCCGCCGTACGGTGTTCTTCCTGATCTGCCGATCCCGGCGGACACCGCGAACCTGCGCGAGGGTCCGAGCCTCAACGACGCCTGCCTCGCCCTGCTCCCGCTGGTCGGCGTGTGGCGCGGCGAAGGCGAGGTCAACTACCCGACGATCGACGGCCCGCGGAAGTTCGCGCAGCAGCTGACGATCGCGCACGACGGCCGCCCGTTCCTCACCCACGAAGCCCGCTCCTGGCTGCTGGACGACGAGGGCAACGTGATCCGCCCCGCCGCCCGCGAGACCGGCTTCTGGCGTCCGCAGCCCGACGACTCGATCGAGCTGTTGCTGACGCATTCCAGCGGCATCCTCGAACTGTTCTACGGCACCACGCGCGGCCAGGCGTCTTGGCAACTGGCCACCGACGCGGTCGTCCGCACCTCGACGGCCAAAGAGGTCACCGGGGCTCAGCGGCTGTACGGCCTCGTCACCAACGGCGACCTCGGCTTCGTCGAGGAACGCGCCATGGTGGGCCAGCCCCTGCAGCCGCACACGTCGGCGGTCCTTCGCCGCGTGGCCGGCTGACCCAGCACCACACTCCATGCGCTGGCGGCGGTACGGGGAAGACGCGGCGCTGCTCGAATGTGATTCGCTCGAGCAGATGAGCGCGGCTCGTGCCGCTGTCGCCGCTGCTGAGCTGGCCGACGTCGTCGAGCTGGTGCCCGGCGCCCGCAGCCTGCTGATCGAGGTGCGCCCCGGCTCGACTGTGCTGGACCAGGTCCGCGTACTGCTGAAATCCGCAGACCTCGAACACCCGCCGGAAGGCCGTCCCCGCGAGATCGTGCTCGACGTCCACTACGACGGTGAAGATCTGGAGCTCGTGGCCGAGACGGCAGGCATCAGCGCGGACGAGGTCGTGAAGCTGCACACCGGCGCCCGGTACACCGTGGCGTTCACCGGTTTTGCGCCCGGCTTCGGCTACCTGACCGGGCTCCCCGAGCCGCTCCGACAGTCCAGGTTGGACACTCCGCGCACGCGGGTGCCGTCCGGTTCGGTGGGCGTCGCGGGCGAGTTCACCGGGGTCTACCCACGCTCGTCACCAGGCGGCTGGCGGCTCCTCGGCCACACCGACACAGTCCTGTTCGACGCGCGCGACGAGCGGCCGTCGCTGCTCGCGCCCGGTGACCGCGTCCGTTTCCGGGCCATTCGGTGAGGGCCGTCGAGATCGTGTCGCCGGGGCCATCGGCGTTGGTCCAGGATCTCGGCAGGCCCGGCCACGGGCACCTGGGCGTGCCTCCGTCCGGCGCGCTCGACGTCCCGGCGCTGAAGCTCGCGAACCGGCTCGTCGGCAATCGGGAGTCGGCAGCCGGGATCGAGTCGCTGCTGGGCGGGCTGAAGGTGCGGGCCCAGTCGTCATGCACCGTCGCCGTCACGGGGCCGCTCGTGCAGGTCATGCTGGACGGCCGCGATGTCGGTTCCCACGCGCCCGTGTTCCTGCGGCAAGGGCAGACGCTCATGCTTGGCACCCCGACCACCGGTTTGCGTTGCTACCTCGCGTTTTCCGGCGGGATCGACGTCGACCCGGAGCTCGGCAGCCGATCGCGGGACGTGCTCTCGGAGATCGGCCCGCCGCCGCTGTGCGCGGGTGAGATCCTGCCGCTGGGCCTGTCGCGAGGTGTGCCGACGGGCTTGGACGTCCTCCCGACATCGCCCTCGCCGGCCGAGCTCGAAGTGCCGATCCTCCTCGGCCCGCGCGACGACTGGTTCGAAAATCTCGGTGCGCTCGCCGGGCCGTGGACGGTCACCGCGGAGTCCAACCGCGTCGGCGTCCGGCTGGCCGGAACCGCGTTAGCCCGGACGGCTGAATTCGCCGGCCGGGAACTGCCCAGCGAAGGCCTCGTGACCGGTGCGATCCAGCTACCGCCAAGTGGGCTACCAGTGGTTTTCCTCGCAGATCACCCCACAACTGGCGGTTACCCTGTGTCAGCGGTGGTTCGCCGGACCTCACTGCCCGCATTCGCGCAGGCACGACCCGGAACCATTGTGCGGTTTCACCCGTCCAGATAGCTGTGGAAGAGCTGACTGTCGCCGGGGGCACCGGAGTGATCGACCTGCGGGACCCGGTGGACCGGCCCGAACTCGCACCCGCCCTGCGTATCGCGCTGGCCACCGGGCAGCTGCGCAGACCGCTGAGTGAGAGCCTGCGCGCGCTGCTCGACCTGCTGGTGGACGGCGACTACGAAGTGGCGGGCCCGCAGCGCCTTCCCGACGACATGGACGTCACAGCGCTCGACCCGTGGCCGCCCGCCGACGCGAAGCGCGTCGAGTACTACCGGAGGGCGATCCGCACCGGGCACAAACCCGTCGCCGTCCTGCTCGATACGCACATCCTCGACGGGCACCACAAGATCGCCGCCTACCAGGCCGAAGGCGTCACCGCGGTCGTCGTCCGAGTCACGCGGCGTCAGTGCGCGCCCTCGGAACACGCCTAGCGGTACTCGCCTTCGTAGGCACCCGCCAGTTCGGCGTGGACGGCGGTGGAATCGGGCAGCGCCCGGCCGTTCAGCGTGTGCACCCGCGTCACCTTGCGCACGGAGGATGCCAGGAACACGCCGTCGGCGGTGTACAGATCCGCCACACTCAGCGGCTCCTGCTTGACCGTCCACCCGAGCCGCTCGGCGCCGCGGAACAGCACGACCTGGGTCGTGCCGGGCAGGATCCCGATGTCGGAGGGCGGGGTGTAGAGCACCTTCTGCCTGGCGACGACCACCGTCGACGTCGGGCCTTCGAACACCCAATCCTCACCGGCGGTGAAAATCACGTCGTCCGCGCCGCGGCGAGCGGCCTCGCGCAGGGCGGCCATGTTCATCGCGTACGACACCGTCTTGGCGCCGAGCAGCAACCATGGCGCGCGCTTCGCGAGACCCGGGTCGACACCACGGTCGAGCGTAATCGCCGAAACACCCTCCTCACGGGCGTGGAGGACCTTTTCGTCGATCTCCAGTCCCAGCACGAACGCCGTCGGCTTCCCCTCCGGATCGCCCTCGACTCCCCTGGTGTACACCAGTTTCAGCCCGAACTCCGCGCCGCCGGTCCAGTTGTCGATGACCTTGGCACAGACATTTTCCCAAGCGTTGAGATCAACAGTGGGCAGATCGAGCATTTCCGCGGAACGGGCGAGCCGCTCCAGGTGCGGACCGAGCTCCCGAGCTCGGCCGCCGGCCACGAGGATCGTTTCGAAAACGCCGTCACCACGGAGAACCCCGAGGTCGTCGACGCGAATGTGGGCCGCATCAGGTGCGGCGAGAGTCCCATCCAGGAAGGCAAGAACGCGCATGCCTTCAACTTACCCACTGTGCCGATACCAGCCGACGTACTGGCAAGCCTTCGGCCGAAAGAGAGCGCGCTCACCGGTCCGGCCGCGTTCTGCGCGGCAATTCCATCCCCAACTCACCTAACATGGTGTGTATGGCCTACTTTTCACCGCTGCTCGAGCTACGCGGTTCGATCGCCACGCCCGAAGGCCACCCCGAGGCCGGCGTCCCTTGGCACTGGGGCGACCCGTTCGCCGAGCAGCGCACCGCCGCCAGGACCGCCGCCGTCGTCGACAGGTCGCACCGGGAACTCATCGCGGTGAGCGGCGAAGAACGGCTTTCGTGGCTGCATCTCGTGATCTCGCAGTACATGACCGACCTCCCCGATCGAACCGGCACCGAAGCGCTGGTGCTCGACACCAACGGCCGGGTCGAGGCGCACATGGTCGTGGCGAACGTCGACGGCACGGTATGGCTGGACAGCGACAGCGGCGCGACGGTGACCAGCGCGTTGCCGAAGGGCGGCCCGCAGTCGCTGCTCGCCTACCTCGAAGCGATGAAATTCTGGGCCAAGGTGGAAATCCGCGACGCGACGAGTGAGCTCGCGTTGATCACCGTCCTCGGCCCGGACACCGATCGAATTCTGTCCACTGTGGACGTCAAACTCGGCACCGAGCCGTACTGCGTCGCCGCGATCGCCGGTGGCGGCTTCGCACGGCGGATGCCGTGGCCCGGCAAGTCGAGTGTGGACCTCGCCGTACCGCGCGCGGAGCTTGCCGAGTGGTGGCGCCGGATCACCGACGCCGGCGCGCGCCCGGTCGGCAGCTGGGCGTTCGACGCCTTGCGCGTCGAATCGCTGCGGCCGCGCCTCGGTATCGACACCGACGAGAAGACGATCCCGCACGAGGTGAACTGGATCGGCTCGGCGGCGCATGTCGCGAAGGGCTGTTACCGCGGGCAGGAAACCGTGTCGAAGGTCCACAACGTCGGCAGGCCGCCGCGGCACATGGTGCTGCTGCACCTCGACGGTTCGCCGGCGGTGCTTCCCGAAACGGGCGACCCGGTCGTGCTCGGGGAGCGGACGATCGGGCGGGTGGGCAGTGTCGTGCAGCATCACGAACTCGGGCCGATCGCGCTCGCGCTGGTCAAACGCGCCACCCCGATCGACGCCGAACTGCTCGTCGGCGCCGAAGACCGCGTGGTCCAGGCCGCTATCGACCCGGACTCGGTGCCCGCCGAGGGTGTGGCACCTGGCCGGGAGGCAGCGCAACGACTCCGTGGGTGATTCGCCCCAACGCTGGCAAAATACACCCGGGTAGAGCAGGATGACGACGTGATCGAAGTTCGGCCAGGTGGGCGCCGTCGGATCGACCGTGTGCTCGCCGCGGACTACGTGCTGAGCCTGAGTGAGCTGGCGCTCGCCGACCTGCGCGAACGCCGGAACGAAGCCGCGCAGGAGGAGACCGACCTGTCCTACCTGCGACGGCTGCTGCACGCGCGGATAGACATCGTCCGTGCCGAGCAGCAGCGTCGGAGCACCGGCGGCGAGAGCCGGATCGTCGACCAGCTGGCCGCGATCCTCTCCGACAACGCCATCGGCCCGGCCATGGGCTCCGGCCGCCACCAGAACCTCGAGCCGTCCCGTGCGGGTGAGCACCGGCGTCAGGCCGAAGCGCTCGTGGGTGATGCCGACCTGTCCGACGTCGGCGCGCTGTCCGACGAGCAACTCGTCAACGTCCTCGAGAACTACGCCGAAGTAGAAGGCTCCGTGTCCACCCGCCGCCGCGAAGTGCAGGCCGTGATGGACACGATCAACGCGGAAATCGCCGGCCGCTATCGCAGCGGCACGGCCTCCGTCGACGACCTGCTCGCCACCGAGCGGGGAAAAACCCCGAAAGGCTCGCATGACTAGGGCGTGCCCTAACCCTGTGCTCGTCGAGGTCGTGCGGTCCGGTTTCGTCGAGAGCGTGCACCATGGCGCGCTGGTCGTCATCGAGCCGGACGGGTCGGTCCGGTTCTCGCTGGGCGACGTCAAGAGCCCGGTGTTCCCGCGGTCGTCGAACAAGCCGTTCCAGTCCCTCGGCATGCTGCGGGCGGGGCTCGACGTCGACGACGAGGACCTGGCGTTCTCCGCGGGTTCGCACAACGGCGAGCCCAAGCATGTCGAGCGCGCCCTTGACCTGCTCAAACGCCATGGGCTGACGGAGTCCGACCTGATCTGCCCGGCGGCGTACCCGAAGCACGAGCCGAGCAAGCACGCCGTCATCGCCGCTGGTGAAGGTGCCAGGAAAGCGGCGATGAACTGCTCCGGCAAGCATTCCGCGATGCTCGCGACCTGCGTGCAGCGCGGCTGGTCCACCGCCGACTACCAGCATCCCGACCATGAACTGCAAAGGCTGATCGCCGAAGTCATCCCCGAGCTCACCGACGAGCCGATCGCGAAGACGGGGGTGGACGGCTGCGGCCTGCCGCTGGCCGCGTTCTCCCTGGCCGGGCTGGCCAAGGCTTTCGGACGGCTGGTGACCGATTCCGAGCGCATCGCCCACGCCATGCGCGCGAACCCGTGGCTGGTCGCGGGCACCGACCGCGAAGACACCGTGCTGATGACGAACGTCGACGGCCTGCTCGCCAAGGGCGGCGCGGAAGGCGTCCACGCGATCGCGCTGCCCAACGGCACCGCGGTGGCACTGAAAGTCGACGACGGTGCCCCGCGGCCTCGCGGTCCCCTGCTCATCGCCGTCCTCCGTGCGCTCGGCGCGATTTCGAAGGATCCGGCCGCGAACCCCGTACTCGACGCGCTGGGCCGTGGCGAAGTCCTCGGCGGTGGCGTTCCCGTCGGCGAGCTCCGCGTCCCGGCAGGCTTGTTCAAGGGTCTCTAGCTCCGCGACGAGATGTCGACATCTCGCGAGTTAGTTCGCGCGCTCCTGGGCGGCCACGTCGCCCCAGTACTCGCGGAGGTCGGAGAACAGTTCGGCGAGTTCTTCGACGTCGCCGGAGCGGAGGGCTTCGAGGATGCCGTGAACCTCGTCGGCGGTCGTGTCGGACTCCAGGATCGGGTCTGCGATCAGCTGGACGATGCCGCCGTAGTCCAGTTCGACGGCCGAATCCGCGTGGAAGCTCGCCAGCCACCGCTGGGTGTCGGCGAGGATCCGTCCCGGCCCGGAGTCGCCGAGGGTGTTGTCCACCAGCTCGCGAGCCTCGCCGACGCGGCTGAGCGCGTCGGACATCGGCACGCGCCACGACAGCTCGCGAGCGGGGTCGTAGCGGCCGGAGCCGAGCACGACCCGGCGCTGGTCCGGGTCGACGATCGCGAACCACGGCAGCGGAACGGTCCACGTCGTGGAGAGGACGTGGACCACCGGTTTGACGAGCCCGCCGAGCGCGTCCTTCGCCTTGGCCCGGATCTTTTCCAGTGGCACCCCGCCCGCCGACAGGACCGTGGACCGCAGTGCGGGATGGGCGTCGCTGAGAAAGCTGACCAGTGCCGCCGCGGACCGGGCGCGCAGTTCGAGTGGGCACACGAGCGTCCCGGAGCCGACGCGGCCGTTCTCGGCGGCCGGGACGTCGGCGGCGTCCAGCACGAGAACGTCAGTCTTGGTGCTCGGCGCGGCGTGGCCGTCGGCGAGCTCGGCGGGGAACAACCGGACCGGCACGGCGACCTGTGACTTGAGCCACATCAGCTGTTCGCGCTCACCGACGTCCGCGCGTTTCAGCCGGGCGGCCTCCACGGCCTCCAGCAGCAGCTCATCCGGTGGATCCCCGAAGGCGGACAGGGGTTCGTACACCCGGAGATACGACACGAACGGACGGAGCACGGGTAAATCGTGGCACGCCGACCTGCGGCGATCGGCACCGACCGGCCGACAACGGCAGATTTCCCGACATGTCGCGACCGGCACACCGTGCCACGTCGCATCCAACCCCCGCGACACGGTACGGTGTCAGGAGGAAATAGTTGTCGAGAGATGCGGGGCCGCCGATTTCCCCCGGCCGCCCCGCCCCTGTGCGAGGGGGTCGAGCCATGGGGCGCGGCCGGGCTAAAGCAAAGCAGACGAAGGTTGCAAGGGAGCTCAAGTACAGCTCCCATGAAACCGACTTCGACGCCTTGCAGCGCGAGCTGTCCAGTAGTTCCTCTGACGACAGGCACGAGGACTCCAAACAGCAGGACGACGAGGAGCCGTATCCAGACGGATACGACGAATATCGCCGTTGAGCAGGCGTAACACGCGAGGGTGGGTCCGGGGCAGTTCCCGGCATCTACCCTCGCGTGTCGCTTGCTGCCTGTCCTCGGGTCACCAAGATCTAAAAGGAGCGGGCTGATGACAGCAGACATCCAGCGAGTAGGCGTGATCGGTGCGGGCCTGATGGGCTCGGGTATCGCCGAGGTGCACGCACGCGCTGGTCTAGAAGTGACGGTCACCGAGGTGAGCCAGCCTGCGCTCGACGCCGGCCGGGCCCGCATCGAGAAGTCGCTGAAACGCGGCGTCAAGAGCGGGAAGCTCGCCACCGAGGACGCCGACGCGGCGTTCGGCAGGCTGACCTTCACCACCGATATCGGCAGCTTCGCGGACCGGGACCTGGTGATCGAGGCCATTCTCGAGCAGGAGCAGGCCAAGGTCGACGTGTTCCGCCAGTTGGACAAGGTCGTCGAGCGCGAGGACGCGATCTTCGCGTCCAACACGTCGTCGATCCCGATCATGAAACTGGGCATGGCGACGAACCGCCCGGCGCAGGTGGTCGGCATCCACTTTTTCAACCCGGTACCGGTGCTGCCACTCGTCGAGCTGGTGCCGTCGCTGCTGACCGGTGACGAGACGGTCAAGCGGGCCGACGAGCATGCCACCAGCACGCTGGGCAAGACCGTCATCAAGTCACAGGACCGGGCGGGGTTCATCGTGAACTCGCTGCTGGTCCCGTACCTGCTTTCGGCCATCCGGATGATCGAGTCCGGCTTCGCCTCGGCGCAGGACATCGACCGCGGCATGGAGCTCGGCACGGCCCACCCGATGGGCCCGCTGCGGCTGTCCGACCTGATCGGACTTGACACCGTCAAGGCGATCGCCGACTCGATGTACGCGGAGTTCAAAGAGCCGCTGTACTCGTCGCCGCCGCTTCTGCTCCGCATGGTCGACGCCGGCCTGCTGGGCAAGAAGACCGGCCGCGGCTTCTACTCGTACTCGTAGGTGCCGCCGGTGGGGCGGTCGCGAAATTGAGTCGCGGCACCCAGGCTGACCGGGGAGCGCGCTCCGGCCGAAGGCCGAGCGATCGCGACCGCGCGCAAAATCGCGACAAGCTCGGTGGGGGCGGTTCGCCGCCCCCACCGAGCTCAGCTTTCCTGGAGTACCGACAAGATGTTGCCCGCCGGGTCCTTGAACCAGGCGATCAGCGGGCCGCCTTGCCGGTTGATGCCCTTGGCGTCGACCCACTCGTACTTCTCGAACTCGACCCCGCGCGCGGTGAGTCCGTCCACCGCGGTCTCGATGTCATCGACGGGGAAGTTCAGGATCGTGAAGGCCGCCGGCGTGTGGTCGTCCTTGGGGTAGACCAGCGTGTCGCGGCCGCCCGCGATGTGCAGCCGGAGCATCCCGTTCTCCTCGGACACCCGGAGCCCGAGTGTCTCGCTGTAGAACCGCCGGGCCTTGGGGATGTCGTCCACCGAGAACCCGCTGAACGCCTTGGTGTGTTCGAACATCTTCCTCGCCTTTCCTACGGCTTGAGGTCGGTGGCTGCTTTGAACGAGCCGTCCATGTAGAACGGTGTGGAGGTGTGCTCGTGGGTGATCTTCCACTCGCGGTCGATCTTGCGCAGGCAGACGGTGGCGCGGAACCACATCGTGAAGCCTCCCGGCGCGCCCTGCGGGGTCGCGGACATGCTGTTCAGGCTGTGACAGAACGCGACGTCGTCGCCCGCGGTGATGGACAGGTCGCGGATCTCGGTGTGGACCGGGCCGTCGAAGGTGGCGAACCAGTTCTTCAGGCCGCCCGGGTCGAGCACGCCGGTGCCGGTGTGGCGCAGCGGCGGCGCGAGGTCGTAACGCACGATCTCCGGCGCGTAGCGGCCGACGAGCCACTCCGCGTCCGCCTTCGCCATCGCGGTCACCTGCCCGGTGATGAGCTCGCGAATCTGGGCCTCGTCCTGGCTGGTCATGGCTTCTCCTCGGACTTCGGCGCCCCTGATGGCCGCCTCTCATGGAGGACGTAGAAGCTGACGACGTCGTTTCGACAACTTTGAGCCAGGATTTTTACGGCGCAAATAGACTCGTCGCCGTGCCTGACGAACGAATGCTGCGAGTAGGACTCATCGGGACTGGGCCATGGGCGAGGAACGTCCATGCCCCTGGCCTGGCCAACCATCCCGGCACCACGCTCACCGCGGTCTGGTCCCGCAGGCCCGATCCGGCGCGTGAGCTGGCTGAAGCGCACGGCGCCGCCGTCGCGGACAGTGTCGACGAGCTGCTCGAACAGGTCGACGCGGTGGCGTTCGCCGTACCGCCCGCGGTGCAGGGCGAGCTGGCGGTCAAGGCCGCCGAAGCCGGGAAGCACCTGATCCTCGAGAAGCCGATCGCCGCGGATCTCGCGTCCGCGCAGCGGCTGGCCGACACCGTCGAGTGGGCGGGCGTCGCGGCGTTGGTGATGCTGACCTTGCGTTTTGCGGCGCAGACCCGCGCGTGGCTGGCCGCTGTAGCGGAGACTGGCGGCTGGCAGGGCGGCGGTGCGCGGTGGCTTTCCGGTGCACTGCTCGGCGGCGCGTACGAGGGCTCGCCGTGGCGGAAGGCCGAAGGCGCGCTCGCGGACCTCGGCCCGCACGTCTTCGACCTGATGGACGCCACGCTCGGCACGATCACGAAAGTGCTCGCCGCGCACCGCACCCCGGACGACCTCTGGCAGGTCATGTTCTCCCACGAAGGCGGCGCGACGAGCACCGCGACGCTTTCGCTCCGGCTCCCCGTCCAGCCGACCGTCGCCGAGTTCTCCGTCTACGGCAGGGACGGGTACCGCACGCTGGGCCGCAAGCCCAGCTCGGCGGACGAGTCCTACACGGCACTGCTCGACGACTTCGCCGCGATGGTCGCGTGCGGCGCCACCGAGCACCCGTGTGACGTCCGACGTGGACTCCACCTGCAGCGCATTATTCACGAAACCCGACTGCTGGCCGGAGAGTAGTACACAGCCCGCGAAGCCGAAATTCCCTCGTAACCAACGGTTTCCGAGATCGGAGCCAAGTCCTTCCACAGGTTTGTCCACAGTGTCCACTGTGGACGCCGTTTCTCAGTGAACACCACTACCACCTCACTCGCAAACGCACGGGATCGGCGCGCACGCCACTTCAAAATCACCTCTTAGTGAACCCGGTTGAACGCGCGAAGTCGATCTTGTGGTGCATAAGGTGATCTTGGAAATCGCGTTCAGGGGAAGGGGATTTGGTGGGTGACTTGCTGCGAAATTTCGGGGCGATGATCCCGTTGACCGTGATCGCTTTTCCCTACGCACTGCTCGGCTGGCCACTGCTCGCCGCACAACGACGGCGAAAACACCCGGCACGAACAGCCGTGCTCACTTCGGCCATCGACGTCACGATCCTGCTGGTCATCGGTTTGGTGCTCTGTCTGGTGTTCATGCCCGTGGCGGGAGCGCGGACCAGCATGCTGCAGCTGATGCCGGGTACCGACATCCGTGCCGCGTTCAGCGACGACGGCACGTTCTGGCAGGTCGGGGGCAACCTGCTGATGCTGAGTCCACTGGGTGCCCTGCTGCCACTGCGCACCCCGTCGGTGCGCTCGCTCGTCCGCATCACGGTGGCCGCACTGATCGTGTCCATTCTGGTGGAAGGTGTGCAATATCTGATCCACGCGGGTCGAGTGACCGCCACGGACGACGTTCTCCTCAACACCTTGGGCGCCACCGTCGGCGCCACTGTCACCAAAAAATGGTGGCCCAGCCTGCGAATCCTGCCTACGCCCCTGCCCATCCCCACTCAACGACGCCGCCTGGCCATCTGCGAGCCCGCACCCCCCACTCGCGCCCCACTCGCAAACCTGGCGCCGCCCCACCAGCGCCCACAACGCCAGCTAGCTTGTCCCCAGCTAAGCGTTCCGCTACCGCAGTTACGCGACTATGCCGGCTACGCAGCGTCACGGCAGCAGTATGAAGGTCCCAGTGAGAGACTCTGACGCCTCGCGTGGGGACGCCATCGAAGTGGTCTTGAGAGCGGTTGTGAGGGTGGCTGACGCCAATTCACTCCTCGAACCGCCCCCCGCGCCCCTTCTTCACATCGCTCCGGCGCTTCTTCGAAGCAAGCCGACGCTCCTTAGACCCCCGCGAAGGCTTGGTAGCCCGCCGCTTAGGAGGAGGCGGGGCCACCGCCTCCTTGAGCAATATCACCAACCGAGCCCGCGCGGCCTCACGGTTCATCAGCTGCGACCGATGCTCGCTGGCCGCGATCGTCACCACACCATCAACGAGCCGCGACGTGAGCCGTTCCACCAGCCGTTCCCGCAAATCCGAGGGGATCGACGGCGATCCGGCGACATCGAACGACAGCTCGACCCGCGAATCCGTGGTGTTCACCCCTTGACCACCAGGGCCGGACGACCGGGAGAATCGCTCTCGCAGTTCTCCGAGCGGGATCGTCAGGCGCCCGGTGATGACAAGGTCAGAACCTGGGGTGGTCACCGGAGAGAATCGCCCTCGGGCCGCCAGCGTCCTCGGCCGGTCGCACTTCGCCCAGGATCCAGGCCGGGACGTGGCGCGCGGTGAGCATGGCGAGCGCGCGGTCGGCGTCGTCGCGGGCGATGACCGCGACCATGCCGACACCCATGTTGAACGTCTTCTCCATCTCGGCCAGCTCGACCTTGCCGAGGTGGCCGATGACCGCGAACACCGCGGCCGGAGTCCAAGAGCCACGCTCCAAGTGCGCAACCAAACCACGCGGCATCACGCGCGCCAGGTTCGCTTCCAGGCCACCACCGGTGACGTGCGCGAACGTGCGGACGGCTGTCTCGGCCATCAGCGCGAGGCAGTCCTTCGCGTAGATCTTCGTCGGTTCGAGCAGCTCCTCGCCGAGGGTGCGACCGAACTCCTCGACATGCCCTTCGAGCGACATGTGCGCGATGTCCAGTAGCACATGCCTCGCCAAGGAGTACCCGTTCGAGTGAAGTCCGGTCGAGCCGAGCGCGATCACGACGTCGTTGGGCCTCACCCGCTCGGGCCCGAGGATCGCCGAGGCCTCGACCACGCCGACGCCGGTGCCCGAGATGTCGTAGTCGTGCTCGCCCATGAGCCCGGGGTGCTCGGCCGTCTCGCCGCCGAGAAGGGCACAACCGGCCTGGACGCACCCCTCGGCGATACCGCCGACCAGTGCGGCGATCTTCTCCGGGATGACCTTGCCGATGGCGATGTAGTCCTGCATGAACAGCGGCTCGGCACCGGTGACGACCAGGTCGTCGACAACCATGCCAACCAGGTCGATGCCGACCGTGTCGTGCTTGTCCAACGCCTGCGCGATGGCGATCTTGGTGCCGACACCGTCCGTCGACGACGCCAGTACCGGCTCTTTCCAGCGGTCGAGCTTCAGCGAGAACAGCCCCGCGAAACCACCGACACCACCCAGGACTTCGGGCCGGGTGGCCCGTGCGGCGTGCGGTTTGAGCAGCTCGACGGCTTGGTCACCGGCGTCGATGCTGACTCCGGCGGCGGCGTACGTGGCGCTCGTGGACTCGCTCACGGAAGCGGTCTCCATCCTGAAACGGTTAAAGGGAACGGGCTCTTGCTACGGACGCCGAACGGCGTCTTCGGCACCGTACCCCGCCGGGGAGACGGGCTGAGCCGCGCCATTGACGGCGTCCAGGCTCTCCAGCAGATGCTTGCCCAGCAGGGCGTCGTCGGGCAGATCGATCGGATACTCCCCCGAGAAGCACGCCGTGCACAACCGGGTTTTCGGCTGCTCGGTGGCGGCGATCAGGCCGTCCAGCGAGACGTAGCCCAGCGAGTCGGCGCCGATCGAGCGGCGGATGCCGTCGAGGTCGACGCCGTTCGCGACGAGTTCCGCCCGCGAAGCGAAGTCGATGCCGTAGAAGCACGGCCAGCGGACCGGTGGCGAGGCTATCCGTACGTGGACCTCGAGCGCACCGGCCTCACGCAGCATCCGCACGAGCGCGCGCTGGGTGTTGCCGCGGACGATCGAGTCGTCCACCACGACCAGGCGCTTGCCGCGGATGACCTCGCGCAGCGGGTTGAGTTTCAGTCGGATACCGAGCTGGCGGATGGTCTGCGACGGCTGGATGAACGTGCGGCCGACGTAGGCGTTCTTTACCAGGCCAGAGCCGTACGGGATGCCCGACGCCTGCGCGTAGCCGATGGCGGCGGGTGTGCCGGACTCCGGCACTGGGATGACCAGGTCACCATCGGCGGGGTGCTCCACCGCGAGCTTCTTGCCGATCTCGACGCGGGTCGCGTGCACGCTGCGGCCGGCGATCGTTGTGTCCGGGCGCGCGAGGTAGACGTACTCGAAGACACAGCCCTTCGGTTCCGGGTTCGCGAACCGCGAGGAGCGCAGGCCTTCGGCGTCGATGGCCAGCAGCTCGCCCGGCTCGACTTCGCGGACGAACGACGCGCCCACGATGTCCAGCGCGGCCGTCTCGCTCGCGACGACCCAGCCGCGCTCCAGCCGACCGAGCACCAGCGGGTGCACGCCGTGCGGGTCACGCGCGGCGTACAGCGTCGACTCGTCGGCGAAGACCAGGCAGAACGCGCCCTTCAGCGTCGGCAGCAGTTCGAGCGCGGCGGCCTCGATACCCTTGTCCGCGGCGTTCGCGGCGAGCAGCCCGCAGATGAGGTCCGAGTCGCTGGACGACCCGGTCAGCTGCATGTGCGGCTTGAGCCCGGCCTCGATCGTGCGCTGGCGCAGCTCGGCCGTGTTGACCAGGTTGCCGTTGTGGGCGAAGGAAATCCCGCTGCCCGTGGCGGTGGTCCGGAAGATCGGCTGCGCGTTCTCCCAGATCGTCGCGCCGGTCGTCGAGTACCGGCAGTGGCCGACGGCGATGTAGCCCTGCAGTGACTGCAGGATCTGCTCGTCGAAGACCTGGCTCACCAGACCGAGGTCCTTGAACACCACGATCTGCTTGCCATCGGACACCGAGATGCCAGCCGCTTCCTGGCCACGGTGCTGCAACGCGTACAGCCCGTAATAGGTCAGTTTGGCGACTTCTTCACCGGGCGCCCAGACACCGAAAACGCCGCATTCCTCGCGGGGCTCGGGATCAGGTTGGTCGACTAGGTCTAACAAGGGCTGTCCAGCATGTGACTGGTCAGAAACCACCGAGGTGCTCCCAAAGAAAGAAGACAGGCCGTGGCAAGTGTAACTGCTCCGTTCGGCCTTCTCGCTGTGTCGTCAGTCGCCCAAGGGAGATGAACTGCACTCACACGCGCACGGATCGCACTTGTGCGTGCATAGATTGCACTCACGCGCACACAGACCGCAATCAGGCGATAAGGAGGGAGCCGGGGGTGCGGTCTTCGGGGAGCGCGAGGGTTTCGGCCAGCACGGGCCCGACCGGGCCGGTGAAGCGCCAGAGGACTTGCCTCGGCTGGAGGACGTTGTCCTCGTCGCCGGGGACCCGCATCGCGGTGACATCGTCTTCGGCGCTGAGGCGGACGACGTCGATCACGTTGTCGTGCATGCGGATGCCGACGATCTCGAGCACTTCGCCGTTCTCGTCGCGCGGGTGCACGAACTGGTAGCCACGGGAGATCAACTCCTGCAGGCCGGTCTCGAAGTCGAGCTCCTGGGTGAGGTTGTCAGTTGAGGACGTCATCGAACTCGCCGTCCTTGGCTCCGGCCAGGAAGGCGGCCATCTCGGCACGGGTGTACACCAGCGCGGGGCCGGACGGGAAGCGGGAGTTGCGCATCGCTATCTCCCCGCTCTGCAAGGGCGCGACCTCGACACAGTTGCCGACCGCACCGCTGTGCCTGCTCTTGCGCCAGCGAGCATCCGTCAAAAGCTCAGCTGAGACGCCGTTCGCGACCTCGTCCGCCATGACTATCACCTTCCCGACATCCACCCGGGTGAATGACATGCATATGCACGTGCATCCGACTGTGATTCTCAAGCTAGCACGAGTGAATGCAGACGTAAATGCACGTGCAGAAACTTTCCGACACTTTCTCACCAAGTAACAAACCTGGCGCAACCATCCGCCGCAAACGGGTGAAAAAAAGGAGCCTCAACCAGGGGGAAATTCTACTGAAAGTTACCAAGGTCCCGGACGGGTGAAAGTGTGCTCAGACCTCCGCGAGCCGCTTCGAAAGCAGCTGACGGCTGCGATCCGGCGTCTCGGCGTCGACGGCGAGCCTGTCCAGCGAACGGCTGTACGCCTCGATCTCGTCCAGCTTCTCCAAGTAGAGCGCGCCGGTTAGATGCTCGACGTAAGCGACGTTCGGCAGTTCCGGTTCAGCGAACCGGAGCAGCGCGAAGGCACCTTCCGCGGCGTACCCGCTGAGATGCCACGGCAGGATCTGCACCGACACGTTCGGCAGCGAGGTGACTTCGAGCAGGTACTCAAGCTGCGCCCGCAGGCCGCGGCGGCCGGCGATCGGGCGGTGCAGCACGGACTCGTCGAGGACGGCCCACAGCCGTGGCGCGTCTGGCCTTGCCAGCAGCTTCTGCCGCCGCATCCGGAGCGCGACTCGACGTTCGACCTCGTCGTCAGCGGCTTCCGGGCGGCCGTGGCTCGCTATCGCCCGGGCGTAGTCCTCGGTCTGGAGCAGGCCAGGGACGTACAGCGGTTCCCAGGTCTGGATTCGCGATGCGGCTTCTTCGAGGCCGACGAAGTCGTTGAACCAGCCGGGCATGAGGTCGTTGTAGCGGCGCCACCAGCCAGGCTGGTTGGACTCCTTCACCATGTCGAGGAACGAGGTGCGCTCGACGCCCTCGGTGATGCCGTACATGGTGAGCAGGTCCGCTACGTCACGTTCCTTGAAGCCGACGCGGCCGAGTTCGAGCCTGCTGATCTTCGATTCTGACCCACGGATGTTGTAGCCGGCTTCGCCGCGCGTGATGCCAGCCCGCTCCCGCAGGCGGCGCAGCTGGGAACCGAGAATCATCCGACGAGCGGTGGGACCGAGACTCTGTTCGCCACCGGACGCGCTGACCGCGTTCATGAATCGGACCTTTCGTACGAACCAACAGTACTGATCAATTCAATATAGCCGCGGCAACCAGTCCAACTACTCAGCGTACACGCACATGCAAACGTTTCGGGACGACGGCGAAGTTTACGCGGCGAGCGCATGCCCTTACCCTACGTGTGGTCCGCGAAATACGACACAGTTTTGTGAGGCTGACATGCCCGGCGCTGCTCCCCAGACCGACCGTCCCGCTCCCGTAGGAGTCGACCCGACCCGGGCAAGCATCGCTCGCGTCTACGACGCGTTCCTCGGCGGCAAGGACAACTACGCCATCGACCGCGAGACACTGGCCAAGGTCGCCAGTGTCGCACCGGAGGCGAAAGACCTGGCCACCGAGAACCGCAACTTCCTCATCCGGGCCTGCCGCTTCCTCGCGAGCCAGACCGGTATCAAGCAGTTTCTGGACTGCGGCTCCGGCCTGCCGACGGCCGAGAACACCCACCAGGTCGTGCAGCGATTCGACCCCGACATCCGGGTGGTCTACGTCGACAACGACCCCGTCGTCCTCGCGCACGGCCGGGCGCTGCTCGAAGAGAACGAGAACACGCACTTCGTCGCGGCGGACATCTTCGAGCCGAGGGACATCCTCGAAAACGAGACCGTACGCAAGCACATCGACTTCACCGAGCCGGTGGCGTTTCTGCAGATGGGGACCCTGCACCACTTCAACGGCGCGCCCGGGCGGCCGGCGGAGATCATGCGCGAGTACATCGACGCGCTGCCCTCGGGCTCTTACGTCGGGATCAGCCACTTCTCCGATCCCGAGGACGAGCTGAGCGCGCTCGCCCGCAAGATGGAGGACGTGTTCCTGCACAGTCCGATGGGCTCGGGCACCTTCCGCACGAAGGCCGATATCGAAGCCCTCTTCGGAGACCTCGAGATGGTCAACCCGGGCGTCACGCTGTGTGCCGACTGGTGGCCGGACGGTCCGCGGATCCTGGACCTGAACGACGCACAGCGCTGCATTTCCGGTGGCATTGGCCGCAAGGCGTAATTCACCGTTTTCCTTACCCGTCAGCCTGTTCCGGGCCTTGCATTTCGCAATTTCCGGATCGGGTCGTCATATCTTTTCTTCACACTTTCAAAAGCGGCAGCCAGTGCGAGAGGTCGGCCCGGGTACCGGAAGCGGTTACCCGGCCGGACTCGATCGCGTCCGCCCAGGTCAGCCGCCCGGTGGCCAGCTCCAGCCAGGTCCGCGAATCGGTTTCGACCACGTTCGCCGGCGTTCCCCGGGTGTGCCGCGGGCCCTCGACGCACTGCACCGCTGCGAACGGCGGCACCCGCACCTCGACACTTCGGCCGGGCGCGTCGGAGGCCAGCGTGCGCAGACTCAGCCGGACGGCCTTGGCGAGTTCGCGACGGGCGGGTTGTGGTCCGTCTCCGCGTAACCAGGCCGAAACCGCCAGTACAGCGGCTCGTAACTCAGCGGGGTCGACCGAACGCGAAGAGGCCATGAGGAAACAGTAGAGTGGCGGCTCACGGAGCCTAAGCCGAGCTAGAGGCAAGAAGCCCGGAACGTGGATGACTGGAGCGTTGAAAAAGATGGCGCAGCGGGACGAGGCAGACCGGTTGATCCCCACCCCCACACCCACGGGGAAATCGGGTAAACCCAAGATCACCAGCGAGATGCGCGCCAACGCCAGGGCGAACCCGAACAGCTGGCTCTACGTCATCGATGAGGCTTTCGACCCGAACGGCCCGGTGCCTTCGTGGGCCGTCGTCGGCGCGTACCCGGTGAACGCGGCGGGCAACATCGTCGAGGACTTCCACCCCAACGACCGCTATCGCCCGTCCCCCAAAGCGATCGGCTTTCCGGAGCCGGAAACCGATCTCGAGCGACTCCTCCAACTGGTCTACACCAAGCACCGCCCTGCCGAGGACCTGCCACGCGTCATTCTGTACTCGACGCTGTTCGTCTACGCGATGTCGCCCGTGCAGCGCACTGTCATCGGGTTCCACAACGCCGACGGCCGTGTGCTGGTGCCGGCGTACACGGCGAAGTCGCTGGTGCCCAAGGAATGGCCGCACGCCCGCGCGGTGCTGGGCCGGGACATGGTCTCGCTGCTGGCCGGGCACCCGGTCGCGATCAACCCGCACGACGTAGTCACCGCGGTCGTCCCGGCCGAGCACCTCGCGAGGGCCGCGGCCGAAGAACAGGACTGAGCCCCTGGGCTCCCTTCACACTTTCAGGTGACAACCGATTCGCCGAAATGGCTCCACCGAGGCATCGTGACGCTCGGGGAATCAGCGAAGTGGTTGGGAGTCAAGGGTGAGCCGTCGGAATTCGTTGATTCGGCAGTCGGTGGTCCGGCTCAATGCGATCGTCGCCAGCGGGGTTCTCCTTTCGGGAGGCCTCCCGGCAACGGCGATCGCCTCGGCCAGGTACGACGGCGCCGAGGACCACTACGCCGGTTCACAGATCGCGGCTGTCGAGGGCGTGCACGGCACACCTGAGCTGGGCGCCGTTTACGGAGCCGAAGAGCAGGTCCTCGGCCACGACGTCAGCGGGCACCAAGGGCCGGTCGACTGGCCGGCCGCGGTCGGCAGGGGCGCGAAATTCGTCTACATCAAGGCCACCGAGGGCACCGGATTCCAGAACCCGCAGTTCGCGCAGCAGTACAACGGCTCGTACGCCGTCGGCATGATCCGCGGCTCGTACCACTTCGCAAGACCTGACGTCTCGGGCGGAGCGGAGCAGGCCGAGTACTTCGTGAAGCGCGGCGGCGGCTGGTCGAACGACGGCCGGACGCTGCCCGGGGCGCTCGACGCGGAGTACAACCCGTACGGCGAGACCTGTTACAACCTTGACCAGCGCGCCATGACGAACTGGATCAAGGACTTCTCCGACACCTACCGGGCGCGCACGGGCCGCCCGCCGACGATCTACACCAGCACGAGCTGGTGGAAGCGGTGCACCGGGAACAGCGCGGAGTTCGGCGCGAACCCGCTCTGGCTGGCGCGCTACAACACGCAAGTGGGTGAACTTCCGGCGAGTTGGGCGGTTCAGACCATTTGGCAGTTTGCCGACGCCGGCACCCTCCCGGGCGATCAGAACTGGTTCAACGGGCCCAGCGACCGATTGGCCGCACTAACCCGTTCGTGAACGTCAAATGTGATTTGGTAACAAATAGTGATCGTGACTCAGAGGAAAATCACCCACGTGCACCGTTTGATTCACGGCAGTTAGTGACAAAGAGCACCTTCATCGTTAACAATCGACGGCCAGCGGCTACCTGCAAGAGCCGCTTTCCGCGAGGGTATCTGTGAAGGGAATCCGTAATGTCTGCTGCTCGAAGAGGCTGGCGGCGCGCGCTTTGCGCCGTCGCCACTGCCTCGGCCGGTGTGTTACTGCTCGGCACGCTCGCTCCGGCGACCGCCGCTCCAACCTTTCTGTACGGCGAGTCCCAAGGGGCCCACGACAAGGCGATCGCCGACGATATCGCCGCCAACAACCACACGATGGGCTCGCAGATAGCGCGCGTCGAAGGCGATAAGTCCACCCCCGAAAGCAAGGCCGCTGCCCAGCAGCCACAGAACGTCGCCGGCCCCGACGGGATCGGCATCCAGGCGACGGTGGCGGGAATCGACGTCGCCAGCTACCAGGGCAACGTCAACTGGGCGTCCTATTACAGCCAGGGCAAGCGGTTCGTCTGGGCCAAGGCGACCGAGAGCACGAGCTACACCAACCCGTACTTCGCACAGCAGTACAACGGTTCCTACAACGCCGGCTTCATCCGCGGCGCGTACCACTTCGCCACCCCGAACACGTCGAGCGGTGTCGCACAGGCCAACTACTTCGTGGACCACGGGGGCGGCTGGTCACGAGACGGCAAGACGCTCCCCGGCGCGCTCGACATGGAATACAACCCGTACGGCGCGACCTGTTACGGCCTGAGCCAGGCTTCGATGGCCGCGTGGATACGGGCGTTCCACGACCGGTACTACGCGCGGACCGGGCGCTGGCCGGTGATCTACACGTCGACCAGCTGGTGGAACCAATGTGTCGGTAGCGCGCAGACTTTCGGCAGCACGGTGCCGCTGTGGGTCGCCAGGTACGCCTCCGCGGTCGGCACACTGCCGACCGGTTGGGGCTACTACACGGTGTGGCAGTACACCTCCACGCCGCTGGACCAGGACACGTTCAACGGGGCGTACGACCGGCTGCAGGCCCTCGCCAACGGCTGAGCGGAACTCTCCGCGACGGAGTGAACACGGCTCCCACCCGACAATGCCGTCGGGTGGGAGCCGCTTTCGCCTTTTCGTCCGTTACCGAGCAGAATGCGCCTGACCAGCACGGCACCTGGCGCGGCGGAACCAGTGGCTCCGCCGTCGCGTCACACCGCGGCACGCGGTCGCGCGACGCAGGGACACACGGAAGGCACCGTCGATGACATACCCACCCCAGCCCGGCCAGCCACCCTATGGCCAGCAACCCGACCCATACGGGCAAGGTGGGCAACCCCCGTCCGGCGGATTCCCGCAGCAAGGCCCGCCGCAGCAAGGCCAGCCCTATCCGGGCCAGCAGCCGTACCCCCAGCAGGGCGGCGGCTACTACGACCAGACCGGCGCCTACCAGCAGCAGCAATACCCCGGCTACGACCAGACCGCCGCATACGGGCAGCAGAACCCTTACGGCCAGCCGTACGGCCAGGGCTTCGGCGGCCCTCCGGCGCCCCCGCCAAAAAGCAAGACCGGCCTGTTGATCGGCATCGCCATCGCGGCCGTGGTGCTGGTCGCGGTCGGTGTCACCGGTTTCATCGCACCCGGTTTCTTCCTGACCAAGGACAACACCGCCGGAACGGGCGGCGCCGAGGCGGTTGCGCAGCAGATCGTCGACGGGCTCAACGCGAAAGACGCGAACGCGCTGACAGCGCTGAAGTGTGCCGACGCCGAGCCGGACATCTCCGAGGTCATCAACGCCGTTTCGTCGGTGTCGAACGTCAAGCTCGGCAAGGTCGAGAAGGTGTCCGACTCGGAGTACACAGCCACGGTGACGTTGAATGTCAACGGCACGCCCGGTTCCACGACCGGCACCATCGCCAGCGCAGGGAACAAGTGGTGCTGGTCGAAGGTCAGCGGGCTGCGCACGTCGAGTCCCACTTCGACGAAGAAGCCCACCACCCCCCGGTCGTCCACGGCGCCGAGGAGCTCGACCGGTGCGCCGAGCAGCGGTGACGCCGCCGCGGGGGTCCAGAACTTCGTCGACAAGATCAACGCCAAGGACAAGCCCGGCGCGACGGCGCTCGTCTGTCCAGGCGCCGAGGCCAACACCGTGCCGTACATCGACCAGGCGGTCGCCAGCGACTCTCCCGCCATCACGGCGACGCCGTCGGGCAGCGGCAGCTACATCAGCGCCGACATCGGAGGCACGTACGAAGGCAAGGAAGCCGGCGGCATCCTGCTGGGGCGCCTCAGCGGCAGCACCTTCTGCGTCGCCGGATTCGTCGTCTACTAGGCGTCGCGTCTGCCAATCCGCGTTCCGCCAACTGCCGTAGTGCGAAGGGGACGTTCGGGACATCTCATGTTCTGAACGTCCCCTTCGTGCCACCCTGGAAAGGATCCGCCTCCACCAGGTCATGGAAGGCAGCAGGCGATGACGTACCCACCGCAGCCAGGCCGGCCCAATGGCCCGCCCGATCCGTACGGCCAGGGCGGCAGCCACCCCCGGTCCGGTGGTTTCCCGCAGCAGCCGTACCAGGGCTCGCAGCAGTACCCGCCGGCCTATCCCCCGCAGCCGCAGATTCCCAGGCAGGGGCAGTATCCCGGGCAGGGGCAGTATCCGCCGCCGCAGCAGCCGCTCCCCGGTTTCGGCGGCCGACCCGAAGAGCCGAAGAAGCGCAGAACCGCGCTGTGGGCCGGAATCGCCGTCGTGATCGTGCTGCTCATCGCGTTCGGCGTCACCGGTTTCCTCACGCCGGGTTTCCTGCTCAGCAAGACCGCACCGAAGTCGGACACCGCAGCGTTGCAACTGGCCGACGCGTTGAGCAGGCAGGACATCACGGTGCTGAATTCCTTGAAGTGTGCCAGCACTGGGGAAAACGTCGGCAAGGCGATCGAGGAGATCAGCAAGGTCAGGGGGGCGACACTCCTCGGGCCACCGACACGGGTCAGCGACACGGAAGACTCCGCCGTAATCAACGTGACGACGGCGGCCAAGCCCGCGCCGTACACCGTCACCCTCGCCAACCAGGCCGGAAAGTGGTGCTGGAAGGACATCGCCCAAGGCGCCACCTCGGGCACCGGCTCGTGAACGCGTATTGACGCCGACACTTTCAAACGTCGCGACGTTCTACCTTCTGGCGCCCGCGTTGCGTGGCCGCATGATCAGCGCCGCCACGGAGTAGGCGCAGGGTGTGCTGCCCGCGTTGGCGAAGCCGTGGTCGACGTCGGCGGCAAGGTACAGGGAGTCGCCCGCTTCGAGCAGGTAGCGCCGGTCCCCCACAGTCAGCGCCAGAACGCCGTCGGCGACCACGACGAATTCGTGTGAGCCGGGCGCATACGCGAGATACGTTCCGGCGTCGCAGCCCACGGGCAGTGTCACACTGACCCACTCGAAGTTCACGCCCGGCACGACCGGGGTGAGAATGGTGCGCCGCCAGCCACCTGGCTCGTCGGCGACGTCCTGATCGGCGGCACGCCGGACCACGACACGCTGGTCTTTCGGCTCCGCGACCAGGGTGGCGAGCTGGGCACCGAGGCCGTGGGCGACGCGATCCAGCACCACGACCGTCGGTGCCTTCGTCCCGCGTTCGACTGAGGAAAGCATGCTCACGCTGACACCCGAGGCATCGGCCAGCTCCTGCAACGTCATGCCGCGCTCGGCGCGAAGACCCTGAACACGCCGACCCAGTTTGGCCAGATCCATGTACACTATAGTAGTGGATGATTTCGCTATAGAGAAATCGGTGCGAGTGTCGGTGCGGGGGGATTTGGCCGCCACGCACAAGATCTACGCGCACTACGTCGCCACTAGCGTGGCCACCTTCGAACTCGTCGCGCCGGACGCCGGCGAGTGGGCCCGTCGTTTCGACACCATCGCCGACGCCGGATTGCCGTTCGTGGTCGCCGAACTCGACGGCAGGATCGCCGGGTACGCCTACTGCTCGCCGTGGAAGACCCGGCCCGCATATCGGCAAACCGCCGAAGATTCGATCTATGTGGCGCCCTGGGCCGCGGGACGCGGAGTCGGCGGTGCACTGCTCGACGAGTTGCTGCTTCGGAGCGCGGCGGCGGGCGTACGCGAGGTAATCGCCGTCGTCGCCGACACCGGCAATCCGGCTTCGGTTGTGCTGCACCAGAAACGTGGGTTCACCGAGGCCGGGCGGCTTCGGGCAGTCGGGTTCAAGCACAACCGATGGCTGGACACCGTGCTGCTGCAACGGAGTCTGATCGCATGAAGCTCTGGAAGTCGCCGCTGGCCATCACGTTCGCGGTGTCGTTGCTTCTGCTCGTCGGCGTCGGTAGCTGGTTGCTGACCGACCCGGCGACCAGTCGCAGCGAAGCGTTGAAAACCGGCGGCCTGGCGGGCGGTGCTGTCGTGGCGCTCTACGCGTTGTGGCTCAACGATCGTCGGCGGCGCGTCGAGGAACGCCGACAGGAGATCGAGCGACAGCGGCACGAACTGGAGATGCGGCGGACCGAACAGGACCGCGAACGGATCTCCGACGAACGCTTCGCCAAGGCCATCGAGCTACTGGGGAACGACGCCGACCAGGTGCGGGTCGGCGCGATGCACGCGCTGGCGGGTGTGGCGCGGAGCAGACCGGACTACACCCAGACCGTGCTCGACGTGCTGTGCTCGTACCTGCACCGGCCGTTCACGCATCCGCAGCAAGTTGAAGAGGAACCTAAACCGGACCGCACTCAGGGCAACGCCGAACTGGAACGTGAGCTACAGGTCCGGCTGACCGCCCAGAGGCTGATCGTCGGGCTGCTACCCGAGGCTGGAGACGCGGAGGCGCCGAGCTACGACCTCGATCTGACCGGCGCGGTCCTGGAGTACTTCGACCTGTCCGGGCACAAGGTCGGTGATCTGCTGCTGCGCTACGCGAAGCTGTGCAACAGCACGAACCTCAGCGACTGCGAGATTACCGGCCGTGCCTACTTCACCGCCGCCTCAACGGAAACCGGCCGACTCAGCGGTCGGTTCTTTTGCCAGCGCACGAAATTCCACGAGCGGGCCTGGTTCAGCGGAACCGTGTTCCAGGCGGCCGTGGACTTCGAAGGCACGACGTTCGGCGGGGAAGCGAACTTCAAGAGCGCGGTGTTCCATGGCGACTTCTCCATGAAGGACGCCGAGTTCGGCGATTCACTCACCCTGCGCCAGACGGAGTTCGAGGGCCACACCGACCTGACCTTCGCGTCACCGCCGGAGAGCATCGACCTCTACAACACCATGGTCGACGCGGACCGCACCCACGAACTCCCCGACGGCTGGCGGATCGACACCCTGTCCACCGGCCGCTCCCGCCTCACCCTGCCCACCTGAGGGCACTTTCACACGAGGCACTTTGGCAAGAAAATGCGACCGCTTAGTCGAACAGGGCGGGGAGGGTGGCTTCCCATGGCTCGCGGAGCTCGTCCAGGGTGAACGTGGTGATGTCCTGGAACTCCAGCGTGCCGGAGTCCGGGTCGACCACACCGGTGCGACGCCACGGCAGGCCGCGGGCGGTGCACATCTCGGTGAACCGGAGTTCCTCGCTGCGCGGCACGGCGACGAGCACGCGGCCGGAAGACTCGGAGAACAGCTGCACGAACGGGTCCTGGTCGGCGTCGAAGAAGATCCGGGCTCCGCACTGTCCGATGAGGACGGTCTCGACCAGCGTCTGGGCGAGGCCACCGTCGGAAAGGTCGTGCGCGGCGGAGATCATGCCGTCGCGCGAACCGGCGACGAGGACGTCGGCGAGCAGCTTCTCGCGGGCCAGGTCGACCTTCGGCGGCAGGCCACCGACATGCTGGTGCTCGATCTGCGCCCACGCCGAGCCGTCGAGCTCGTCGTGCGTGTCACCAAGCAGCAGCAGGGTCTCGCCCGCCTCGGCGCCGACACCGGTCGGGATGCGGCGCTTGACGTCGTCGATCACGCCGAGCACGGCGATGACCGGCGTCGGCAGGATCGCCTTGTCCCCGGTCTGGTTGAAGAAGCTCACGTTGCCACCGGTCACCGGGATGCCAAGCTCGGCGCAGCCGTCGGCGAGACCGTGGACGGCCCGCTCGAACTGCCACATCACGCCGGGGTCGGTCGGGGCGCCGAAGTTCATGCAGTTGCTGACCGCGGCCGGGGTCGCCCCGCTGGTCGCGACGTTCCGGTATGCCTCGGCGAGCGCGGCCTGGGCACCGACGTACGGGTCCAGGTAGACGAACTTGCTGTTGCAGTCGGTGGAAACGGCGACGCCGCGGCCGGTCGACTCGTCGATCCGGATGACCCCGGAGTTCGACGGCTGCGAGAGCACGGTGTTACCGCGGACGTACCTGTCGTACTGCTGGGTGACCCATTCCTTCGACGCCTGGTTCGGCGAGGAGATCAGCTTCAGCACCGCCGCGCGCAGTTCGCCGGGAGTCGACGGACGTTTGAGTGACGCCGTGGTGTCGGCCTGCAATGCGTCCTGGGTGGACGGACGCACGACCGGCCGGTCGTACACCGGGCCCTGGTGTGCGACAGTCCGCGGCGGAACGTCGACCACGGTCTCGCCGTGCCAGGTGACGACCAGGTTCGGCTCGTCGGTGACCTCGCCGATCTCGGTGGCGATGACATCCCACTTGGCGCAGACCGCCATGAACGCGTCCACGTTGGCCGGGGAGACAACCGCGCACATGCGTTCCTGCGACTCGCTGGAGAGCACCTCGGCCGGGCTCATTCCTTGTGCCCGCAACGGAACCTTGTCGAGCTGGACGCGCATGCCGCCCTCGCCGGACGCGGCGAGCTCCGACGTCGCACAGGCAAGTCCCGCACCGCCGAGATCCTGGATGCCGACGACGAGGTCCTGCTTGAACAGGTCGAGGCAGCACTCGATGAGCACTTTTTCGGTGAACGGGTCGCCGACCTGCACGCTCGGCAGCTTGCGGCGGCCGCCCGACTCGTCACCGGAGAAGGTGTCGCTGGCGAGCACCGAAACGCCACCGATGCCGTCGAGGCCGGTGCGCGCGCCGAACAGGATGATCTTGTTGCCGGTGCCGGTGGCGAACGCGAGGTGCAGGTCCTCGACCCGCATCGCGCCGATGCACAGGGCGTTGACCAGCGGGTTGCCCGAGTAGCTCTCGTCGAAGACCAGCTCGCCGCCGACGTTCGGCAGGCCGAGGCAGTTGCCGTAGCCGGCGACACCGGCGACCACGCCGGGCAGCACCCGGCGGGTGTCCGGGGCGTCGGCCGGGCCGAAGCGCAGCGCGTCGGCCACAGCTATCGGGCGGGCGCCCATCGCCATGATGTCGCGGACGATGCCGCCGACGCCGGTCGCCGCGCCCTGGTACGGCTCCACATAAGACGGGTGGTTGTGGCTTTCCACCTTGAAGGTGACGGCCCAGCCGTCGCCGACGTCGACGACCCCGGCGTTCTCGCCGATGCCGGCCAGCATCTTGGCCTTCATCTCGTCGGTGGTCGTCTCACTGAAGTAGTTGAGGTGCTTCTTCGACGACTTGTACGAGCAGTGCTCGCTCCACATGATCGAGTACATCGCGAGCTCGGCATCGGTCGGCCGACGGCCGAGGATCTCGCGGATCCGCGCGTACTCGTCTTCGGCAAGGCCGAGTTCGACGTACGGCTGCGTGAGGTCGGGGGTGTCCCCGGCACGCGCGGTGGTGTCGACGGTCAAGGTGTCCACGTCAGGGTTCGCCACGCCAAGAGCGTAGCCGGAGGTCAGAGCGCCACCGGCACCCGGCATGTCGACTTACGTCGAACGGAAAATCGTTCGCGATAGCGGAGTGCCACGCCTACCTTCAGTAATTGTGCCCCTAACCCCTTACCCCTTGCCAGAGCTGCGTCTGCCGACCCGCCTCACGCCGGGCCGGTACCTGCTGGCGCTCCTTCGCGCCAGGGCGGGGTTGGTGGTGACCGCGGCGGTTTTCGGCACGGTGTGGGCGCTGCCGAGCGCGGTGCTGCCGCTCGTCGTCGGTCAGGGCATCGAGGCTATCGCCGCCGGTGACCGGCCGGACATCTGGTTCTGGGCGCTCGCCGCGGCCGGGCTCGGGATCCTGCAGGCGATCGGCGGCGGGATCCTGCATTTCAGTTCGTTCGGGATGTGGCTGCACGGCGCGGGCTCGACCCAGCGCCTGGTGTCCACGCACGCCGCGCGGCTCGGCTCCACGCTGCGCGAAGGCACGACGACCGGAAACGTGGTGACCGTCACCTCCTCCGACATCAACTACGTGGGCAACGTGTTCGAGGTCATCGGCCGCGCGGTCGGTTCGGCGGTGATGTTCGTGGCGATCGGGATCGCGCTGCTCTCGACATCGCCGCTGCTCGGCGTGGTAGCGCTCGTCGGCGTGCCGCTCGCGGTGCTCGGTATCGGCCCGCTGCTGTCGCCACTGCAGAAGCGGAAGACCAAGCAGCGAGAGGAACTGAGCGGCGTCACCGCACTGGGCGCGGACATCGTGTCCGGCCTGCGGATCCTTCGCGGTGTAGGCGGCGAAAAGCAGTTCCTCGGCCGGTTCCGGGTCGCCAGCCAGCGGGTGCGCCGCGCGGGTGTCGAGGTCGGGCGCAGCGAAGGCTGGCTGGCCGCGGCGGAGATCGCGTTACCGGGTCTGGTCACGGTGGCCATCACCTGGCTGGGCGCGCGGCTGGCTCTCGACGGGACCATCAGCGTCGGCCAGCTCGTCGCGTTCTACGGTGTTTCCGCGTTCCTCGTGATGCCGGTGACCACGGCGACCGAAGCGGTGGGTTCCTTGAGCTCCGGCATGGTCTCGGCCCGCAAGGTCTGCGGAATCCTTGGCCTGAAGCCGAAAATGATCGACACCGCCGACCCTGTCGCGCTGCCGCAGGGCCCGTTGAGCCTGCACGACTCCGAGACCGGCGTCACGGTGCCCGCCGGAAAGCTGATCGTGATCGACGCGGGTGCCCAGGCCGAATCACTGGCCGACAGGCTGACCCGGTTCACCGATCCGTCGGACGGCGAGGACGTCCGCGTCGGTGATGTTCCCGTACGCCAGGTGGCGCTGGCCGAGCTGAGGCAGCGCGTGGTCTACGCGCACAACCAGGACATCTGGTTCTCCGGCATCCTCGGCGAGCAGGTCAGCTCGGCGGTGTCCAGCGAGGTCGGCGTCGCGGCGGCACTGTTCGCGGCGGACGCCGACGACATCATCGACGGCTTGCCGAACGGTGTCGACGAGCTGATCGGCGAGCGCGGCCGGGAAGTGTCCGGTGGGCAGCGGCAGCGGCTGAGCCTCGCCCGTGCGCTGGCCATCGACGCGGATGTACTGGTGCTCGACGAGCCGACTTCGGCCGTCGACGCGCATACCGAAGCCCGCATCACCGCGCGGGTCGCCAAGCTGCGGCAGGGAAAGACCACCGTGGTGTTCAGCCAAAGTCCACTATGGACAGCGGTCGCCGACGAAGTAGTGAGTTCAAAGGTGTGGGCATGAAAAGGCTGCCGTTGGCGTCCGGGCGTGAGGTTTGGGCGTGGGTGAAGCTCACCGCGCGGAACAACCGGCGCGAGTTCTCCGTGATGATCGGGCTGTTCGGCCTGGCCACCGTGGTCGGACTGGCCGGGCCGCAGATCATCGGCACGCTGGTGGACGGCGTGGTCGCCAGCACGTCGGCCGGCCGGATCGATCTGCTGGCTGGCGCGTTCGTCGTGATCCTGCTCGTCCAGTCCGCGTTGAAGCGGCTGGCGCAGTTCCGCTCCAGAGTGCTCGGCGAACGCGTGCTGGCGGACACCCGTGAGGAGCTCGTCGGCAGCGCGTTGACGTTGCCACTGGGCACCGTCGAAGCGGCCGGTACCGGAGACCTGCTCAGCCGGGCCACCTCCGACATCGGCCGCATCGACCACTCGGTGCGCTTCGCGGCGCCGACGATCCTGGTCGCGGTCATCACCGTGCTGCTGACTGTCGCGGCCATCGTCGTGACCTCACCGGTGCTCGCGCTCGGGCTGCTGGTTTCCGTGCCGTCACTGGTGCTCGCCAACGTCTGGTACCAGCGGCGCATCCCGGCCTCGATGGCGTGGATGCTGGACCGCTGGGGCGACGTGCAGTCGAACATGCACGAGACCGTCGAAGGCGCACGGACCGCGGAAGCTCTTGGGCTGACCGACCGGCGGATCACTTCCGGGCGCGAGGCGCTGCGCCTGGCCCTGCTCGGCGAGCAACGTCTGCGCAGGCTGCAGATGAACTGGTTGCCGTGGATGGAGATCAGCAACGTCATGCCGATCGCGGCGATGCTCGTGCTCGGCGGCTTCGCCTACAGCCAGGGCATGGTCGGGCTGGGCACGATCGCGACAGTGCTGCTCTACACGCAGGCGATGACGTCACCGCTGAGCGAGATCCAATTCTGGTTCGAGGACCTCCAGGTGTCGATCGCCGCGCTGCGGCGGGTGCTCGGCGTCAAGGCGGTCGACGCCTCCGGTGATGGCGGCACGCCGCGCGGCCGGGACATCGCCGTCGCCGACGTGCACTTCGAGTACTCGACGGGCCGCGAGGTGCTGCACGGCATCGACCTGCGGATCCCACGCGGGCAGCGGCTCGCGATCGTCGGACCGTCCGGGGCGGGCAAGTCGACGCTCGGCAGGCTGCTGGCCGGGGTCGCGGCGCCGACGTCCGGCTCGGTGCGGATCGGCGGCACGGACGTGTCCGGGCTTTCCGAGGACGTGCTGCGGGGCGAGGTTCTGCTGCTCACCCAGGAGCACCACGTGTTCGCCGGGACGCTGCGGGAGAACCTGACATTGCCCGTGCGGCCCGCGGGCGGCGACTGGCCGGACGACGAACTGCTGTCGGCGTTGGCCTCGGTCGGCGCGCTGGCGTGGGCCGAAGGGCTGGCGGACGGGCTCGACACCAGGCTCGCCGCGGGCGCGCAGGCCGTTCCGGCGGCGGTCGCGCAGCAGCTCGCGCTGGCCAGGGTCGTGCTCGCCGACCCGCACACGCTGGTGCTCGATGAAGCGACGTCGTTGCTCGACACCGGCTCGGCGCGGGAGCTGGAGCGCTCGTTGAACCGGGTGCTGGAGGGTCGCACGGTGATCGCGATCGCGCACCGGTTGCACACCGCGGCCGCTGCGGACCGAGTCGCCGTGCTGGAAGACGGGCGCGTCACCGAGCTGGGCAGCCACGCGGATCTGCTGGCCGCCGACGGCCCCTACGCCCGCCTCGTCCACGCGGCCTCGGTGGAGGCCTAGCGGCATATGTCGACAAGTGCCGGTCGTTGCTGCTTTCAGGCTTTGACGAGGGCGTCGACGGCGGAGTAGA
>JAVXWP010000186.1:0-64471 GCA_032230695.1 Actinomycetota bacterium
GGCGATGATCGCGACCCTGCCCGAGCGGATGATGGCGTCGCTGACGTGGGATCAGGGAGCCGAAATGGCTCAGCACGATCGTCTCAAGATCGATGCGGGTATCCAGGTCTACTTCTGCGACCCCCGAAGCCCTTGGCAGCGCGGCACTAACGAGAACACCAACGGGTTGCTGCGGCAGTACTTCCCTAAGGGAACCGACCTGTCGGTCTATTCCGCGGACTACCTCACCGCCGTAGCCGCGCAGCTTAATGAACGACCGCGTAAGACACTCGGCTGGCTGACGCCAGCCGAGTGTCTGCGGCGGTTACTCTTTCCCGACGAATCAACCAACGTTGCAACCACCAGTTGAATCCACCCCACCATGAGGGCGTCTATGTCTCTGAAGGTGGCCTTCAGAGACCTGGACCAGCAGGGCGAGGCAGAATGCCAGCATGCTGCCTTCGACTGATCTCGCCCTCCTTCGTCGCCTAGCGCACGAGCAGGCGACGACCCGGGCACCGTCCGTGGTCGCCGCCGTCCTCCGTGATGGCGAGATCGCCTGGTCGGATGCGCGCGGGTTCGTCGACGGCAAGCGGCCGGGCAACGACACGCAGTACCGGCTCGGCTCGATCACGAAGTCGATCGTCGCGGTGAACGTCCTGCGGCTGCGCGACGAGGGCAAGCTGGACCTGAACGACCCGCTCGAAAAGCACGTCCAAGGCACCAGTTTCGGCTCGGCGACGATCGCGCAGTTGCTGTCCCACACCGCCGGGCTGACGTCGGAGTCGCCGGGGTTGTGGTGGGAACGCAGCGTCGGTGACGACTGGACGGCGCTCGACAAGAGCCTCGCGACCGACGCGATCAAGAACCGCCCTGGCAGCCGCTTCCACTACTCGAACGTCGGCTACGGCGTGCTCGGCGAGGTCATCGCGCGGCACCGCGGGGCGAGCTGCCTCGACACCGTGCACGACGAGATCCTCAAGCCGTTGGGTATGTCGCGCACCACGCCGAACGCCCAGGCGCCGCACGCCACCGGTTACGCCGTGCACCCGTTCGCCGACGTGCTGCTCCCCGAGCCGTCCCCGGACGCCGGCGCCATGGCCCCCGCCGGGCAGCTTTGGTCGACCGTCAACGACCTCGCGCGCTGGACCACGTTCGTCGGCGGCCACACCGGTGATGTGCTCAGCCCGGACACGGTCGCGGAAATGCGCGAGATGGTCACCGTCGATGACGGCGAGGCCTGGAACATCGGCTACGGCCTCGGCCTGCAACTCGTGCGCCACGAAGGCCGCCGGTTCGCCGGGCACACCGGCTCGATGCCCGGGTTCGTCGCCTGCACGATGATCGACCCCGCCACCCAGACCGGTGCGCTGGTGCTGGCCAACACCACGGCCGGCGTCGCCGTGGTGCAGCTGGCCATCGACCTCGTCACGATCGCCGAAGAGCACGAACCCGCGCTGCCACCGGAGTGGCGACCATCCACAGTGGACCCGAAGCTACTGCCGCTCACCGGGCTCTGGCACTGGGGCCCGACGCCGTACCACCTGCGGCTGCTCCCCGAGGGCTCGTTCGCCCTGTCCCCGGTGGACAGCCCCGGTCGCGCGTCCCGCTTCCGGCCCGGCGGCGAAGACGTCTGGGTCGGCCTCGACGGCTACTACGCGGGCGAGACACTGCGCGTCGGCCGGGCCTCGGACGGCACGCCGAACCATCTCGACCTGGCGACCTTCATCTTCACCCGCACGCCCTACGACCCGTCGGCCCCGATCCCCGGCGGCGTCGACGAGCGGGGCTGGACAGCAGGCTGATCAGGCCTGCGGGTAGGGGGCGACGCGGATCGCCTCGGCGATGGCCGCGACGAACCGGTTGCCGATCCGCTTGCCCTCGCCCCAGTCGAACAGCCCGAACTTCATGTTGCTGTTCACCGTCACCATCGTCCCCTGTGGGCCGGGGTGCAACTGGACGACGACGTTCTGTCCCCAGCTGAGCATCGACATCGAGGTGCTGAAGGAAACGGTGCCCTGCTGCGAGTTGTAGAACGGTGTCTTCCCGGTGACCGCGGCGGGAAGCGCCTGCCAGATCGCTTCGGGTGGTGCCGGGAACAGGGCCTGCACAGTCGTCATGGGTGAGAAACGTACCCGGCGTCGATCCTTCGCTGGTAGCGGCGTTTCGCGGAGAAATCCGCCTTGGCGAAGATCGGGCCTTCGCGGAGGCCGACCGCGACTTCACCGAGCCTGGGTTCGCCGTAGACCAGGACAGTCCGGGTGGCCACCACGGCGTCGTAGATTTCCGGCGGGCACTGCCTGATCAGGAACCGGCTGCGCAGGCCGTCCGGCAGTACGGCCCAGCCGTTGACGTACTCCGGCCGGTCGAGGTCCCACCACTGCTCGACTTCGCCCATCGCGGCCGGGACGGCGGTCAGCGGTCCCGCGTTCAGCAGGCGTGCCCAGCGGCGACGCCGTGCTCGCACCGTCCGCACCGGCACGAAACCAGCCACCGCCACCAGGCCCGCGATCAGCACGACGCGCCCGTTCACCGGTCCCCAGAAGCCCGCCGCGAACAGGGCGGCTCCGGCGACGGCACCCCAAAGCCAAGCCGCCCGGGTCCGGAACACCAGGCCGAGAGTGATCGCCAGCCCCAGGCCGACGCCGATGGTGTCGGATACCGTCCAGTAGAACTGATGGATCACGATATTCAGCCCGAACAACCCGAACCAGCCCCATTGCGGGCGTTGGCGTTCGCGAACCGGTCCGTAATCGGTCGAGAAGGGAGGCGTGGGTGATCCATGATCGGTCATCGATCCCACGTATCGGACTCTCGGCCACCGCCGTTACCGGCCGGAATGGCACCTGAGACACTGCCTGTATGAGCGACGCAGCCGAGTTGACGATCCCCGCTGAACTGAAGCCCGCCGACGGCCGTTTCGGCTGCGGACCGTCCAAGGTCCGCGACGAGCAGCTCGCCAACCTGGCGAAAGAGGGCGCCAAGTACCTCGGCACCTCTCACCGCCAGAAGCCGGTCAAGTCGCTCGTCGGCCGGGTCCGCGCCGGTCTGTCCGAGCTTTTCTCGCTCCCCGAAGGCTACGAGGTCATCCTCGGAAACGGCGGGACCACAGCTTTTTGGGACGCCGCCGCGTTCGGCCTGGTGCGCGAGCGTTCGCAGCACTTCACCTACGGCGAGTTCTCGTCCAAGTTCGCCTCGGTCACCAAGGGCGCGCCGTTCCTTGGCGACCCCACGGTCGTGAAGGCCGACGCGGGCAGCGCGCCGGAGATAGTCTTCGAGCCGGGCGTGGACCTCGTCGGCTGGGCACACAACGAGACGTCGACGGGTGTCATGGTGCCCGTGAGCCGCCCGGCAGGCAGCGAAGGCGCCCTCGTGGCGATCGACGCGACATCCGGGGCCGGTGGCCTGCCGGTCAAGGCCGAGGACTTCGACGTCTACTACTTCGCACCGCAGAAGTCGTTCGCTTCCGACGGTGGCCTGTGGCTGGCACTGGCGTCGCCCGCGGCCGTCGAGCGCATCGGCGAGATCGGCGCGAGCGACCGCTGGATCCCCGAGTTCCTGTCGCTGACCACCGCGCTGGACAACTCGCGCAAGGACCAGACGTACAACACTCCCGCCGTCGCGACGCTGTTCCTGCTCGCCGACCAGATCGAGTGGATGCTCGGCAACGGCGGCCTCGAGTGGACCACTGCCCGCACGCTGGAGTCCTCGACCCGGCTGTACCAGTGGGCCGAGAAGACCGGCTACACCACGCCGTTCGTCACCGACCCGTCACTGCGCTCGCAGGTCGTCGGCACGGTCGACTTCGCCGATGACATCGACGCGGCCGCGGTCGCGAAGGTGCTACGGGCGAACGGGATCGTCGACACCGAGCCGTACCGGAAGCTCGGCAAGAACCAGCTTCGCGTCGGCATGTTCCCGGCCATCGACCCCGACGACATCACGAAGCTGACTCAGAGCATCGAGTTCGTGGTTGACAAGCTGAGCTGATTCTCCAGCACCACCCGGCGTGCTGATCCCCACCAGGGGGCGAGGATCAGCACGCCGGTGCATAGCTTTCCGCGGTCGGCCGCGCGCCAGTACCGCGGCTAAACGGGCACCTTGGCGGCGGCGAGCGGCGTCGGCGAGACCCGGGGCACGCGGGCCGCGAAGATCGCGATCGCGATCAGAAGGACCAGCCCGAGCAGCTCGTACGACTCCGTCTCCAGCCAGCCGGACACCGTGCTCGCGGGCCGCTCCGCGGTCCACATCGGGCCGATCACGAACAGCGCCGCGGAAAGCACGGCAAGCCCGCCGAGCCAGTAGGAGAACGGCCTGTCGACGCGCCAGTTCGCCCCGCAGAGGTAGCCGAACAGGACCAGGATCGGCACGCACCAAATCCAGTGGTGCGTCCACGAAACCGGTGAAACGAGCAGCACGCACAGCGCGCAGGCGGTCAGTGCGACAGCGGGCTCCGGCGCGCGGAGCATCGCGAACGCCGTCAGCGCGAGAACGGCCAACACCCCGACGATCCAGACGAGAGATTCCGTCGATTCGGCGAAGCCCATCCTGGCGATCATGCCGCGCAACGACTGGTTGCCCACATAATCGCGCCCGCCGATCCGGCTCGTGTCGAAGACCAGTTCGGTCCAGTACTTCGTCGACGCCGCCGGCGCCGCGAGCCACATCACCGCGGTGGCCGCCACGAACCCGAGCACCACCCGGCCGGCGGATTTGAAGTCGCGGCGGAAGACGAAGAACAGCACGAACATTGCCGGCAGCAGCTTGACCGCGGCGGCCAGCCCGATCAGCAGGCCCTTGGACCGGCGACGACCGGGTAGCAGGGCGTCGGCCACCACGGCGACCATGAGCAGCGCGTTGATCTGGCCGAAGCCGAGGTTCGACCGGACCGGCTCCAGCATCGCACCGGCCAGTTGAGCACCGATTGCGACGGAGACGGCGACGACCTGGCCTTGGACGTTGGTGCGATCATGGAGTACGCCGTTGAGGTGGGCGACATAGAGGTACGCGACGACGCCGATCGCCAGGAGCGAGGCGATGCTGAGCAGCTTCATCGTCACCGCGAACGAGAACCACGTTCCCGGGAGAAACATGGCGGCGGCGAACGGCGTGTAGGTGAAAGGCAGCAGGATGTCGTGGGTCGTCTGGATCCCGGCGTCGTACGGCGTGCCCTTCTCCACGAGAGCACGGGCGCCCCCGAGGTAGACCTCCAGGTCGAGACCGTCGAACCGCTTGAGCACCAGCACCGTGACCAGTACCACCAGCTCGAGACCTGCGAACAACCAACCGAGCCTGCGCACAGACATCCCCGCCAACGGCACTGACGACTCCCCCTAGCTGATCCCCCGTAGTCCGGGAGGCTACCTGCCCGGCCCGGCCCGGCCGACCATGGCCGCTTCAGTCGCGACCGAAGTGGCCATGGTGCGACCTCAGGCGAGGGCCTGAGTGGGTGGGAGACGGGCGGCGCGCATGGCGGGATACGCCCCGGCGACCGCACCGACGAGGGCGGAGATCCCGACACCGCCAAAGAGTGCGCCGACGGGGAGCACCGCGGGCCAGCCCTGGCTCAGGGCGTACCCGGAGGTGACGACGACGCCGACCAGCACGCCGCAAGCTCCGCCGAGCCCGGACAGCAGCACGGACTCGGCGAGGAACTGACCCCGCACCTGCCGTTTCGTCGCACCAAGAGCACGTCTGAGCCCGATCTCCCGGCGCCGCTCCAGCACCGAGATCACCATCGTGTTCGCCACCCCGACGCCGCCGACGAGCAGCGCCACCGCGCCGAGCCCGAGGAACAGGGCGCTGTAGGTGTTGTCGGTGATCTTCTGTGCCGCCAACACTTCCGATGGCCTGCGGACGTCGACCTCGTTGGGCGCCTGCGGGTTCAGCGTCTGCCCGAGCACCTGGCGCACATTGTCCACTTCGGACTCGTCCGCGCGGACGTACACCGTGGTCGGGTACCCGTCGAAGCCGAGGAACTGCTTCGCCGCGTTCCACCCGACAATCGCCGAACGCTCGACCTCCGGCGCCAGCGGCATCGGGCTCAGCACCCCGATCACGGTGAACCACTGCTCGCCGATCCACACCTGCGGCGGCTTCGCCGGGTCGACGTGGTCGATCCCGAGCCTCGCCGCCGCGACCGAGCCGAGCACGACCGCGGGGTAATTTTGCGTTGCGGCGCCCAGGAAAGAGCCATCTGTGACTTTCCCGCCGAGCACATCCATCAGGTCGGGTGTGGCCGCAAACACGCTGAGCCCGGACGTCTCTTCCACCGGGATCTTGTCGTTGCGCCGCACGGTCTTCCCGGTTTTCCCGGTGGCCGTGCCCGCGGTCACCGGACCGATCCGCTTGGCCATCGGCACCGCGCTGTCCGGCAGCTTGGCATCGTCGCCGAACATCGTCTGCCCGGGTGCGGCGGCGAGCAGGTTGGTGCCCATCGCGGCGAGCTGGTCGTGCAGCGCCTGCGCGCCGGACGCCGGGATCGCGAGCACCGCGACCATCGCGGCGACCCCGATCCCGATACCCAGTGCCGAAAGCACAGCCCGCATCGGCCGCGTGCGCATTCCGTGCGCGCCAAGGGTGACGACGTCACGCGGGCCCAGGCGAGCCGGGTCCGGCGGGGCGATCACAGGTGCGCTCATCGGCCCACCCCGGCCGGAGTTCCCGTGTCCAGGCGCAAAGTCCCGTCCAGCAGCTCGATACGTCTTGGCACGCCGGCCGCGATTTCGCGGTCGTGCGTGATGATCACGATCGTCGTCCCGTCCCTGCTGAGTTCACCGAGCAGCCGGAGGATCGACGCGCCGGTCGTGGTGTCCAGGTTGCCGGTCGGCTCGTCGGCCAGCAGGATCGCCGGGCGGTTCACCACCGCCCTGGCGATAGCGACGCGCTGGCGTTCCCCGCCGGACAGTTCCCCGGGAAAGTGTCCCGCCCGGTGCCCGAGCCCGACGCGTTCGAGCGCCTCCGACGCCCTGGTGTGCCGGAGTCTTCGTGGCACGCCCGCGTACAGCAGGCCGGTCGCTACGTTGTCGACCGCGCTGACGCCGTCACTGAGGAAGAACTGCTGGAACACGAACCCGATCCACCGCGACCGCAACGCCGACAGGCTCCGATCGGACAGCTTGGCGACGTCGTGGCCGCGCAGCTCGATGCGCCCGCTCGTCGGCCGGTCCAACGTTCCCATCAGCTGGAGCAGCGTCGACTTACCCGACCCGGACGGGCCGACGATCGCGAGCATCTCGGCGTCCGAAATGGACAGTGAGACCTCCCGTAACGCCCGTACGTCACCGGGATAGGTGCGGGACGCCGCCCGCACCGCCAGTACCGGAGTCACGACGTCGTCACCACCCGCAGGCCCTCACGCACTTCCGGGCCGCTGATTTCGACTTGGCCACCGCTGAACAACCCGGTCTCCACGGCGATGAGCCGCCGCTTCCCGGCGTCGTCGACCTCGACTGCGTACCCGCCTTCGGCCAGCGCGAGCAGCGTGCCGACCGGAACCGCGAACACGCCTTTCCGTTCCCCCTTGATGAATCGGACGGTCGCCGTGGTGGCGTTCAGGGTTCCGGCGGCCGACGGATCGTCGAGCTTGATCGTCACAGTGATCTTCGCCGTGGTGTCACTGCCTCCCTCTTCGACAGCAGCGGACGTGCCGACGTCGGTGATCGTGCCCGTTGTGGACTTGCCACCGGAGATGTCCAGCTCGACCTTCGCGCCCTGGCTGGCGAGGCTCTGCTTGTCCGCGTCGAGTTTCGCGGTGATCACCTTCTCGGTTCCGGTGACCTTCAGCAGCGGGCCCGTGCCCTGCCCGCCGAGCTCACCGCTGATGCCCGAAACCCGGACCGGACCCGGCGCGAGGACGACGTCACCCTGCGCGAAAGCGCCGGTTTCGGGCAGCCCCAACGACTTCTGCCACTTATTGAGCGCGGTGGCCGTTGCCGCGGTGAACTTGTCGTCCGGCTTGAACGTGCCGAACCCCAGTGCCTTCAGGTTTTCTTCGAGAACCTTCACATCCGGCCCGTCGTCGGCGCCCTCGGCGAGATCGCGGTAGAACGGGAGCGTGCCGTAGAACAGCGGAACCGCCTTGGCGTCCAGCCCGTACACCGCCTTCCCTCGTTCGATGATCGCGCCGATCTGGGGGAACGACGTGAGGGTGCCCGGTTTGCGACCGGAGAGCTCGCGCTCGTCGCCGTAACCAAGCTCGCCGCTGACGGATTCTTCTTCGGTCAGGTCGGTTTTGGTCACCGTGGCCAGTTCCACCGCTGGTGCCGGTGCCTGGTTGTCCTGTGACGCATCGGCCGACACCCTGGTGAGCACCACGACCGAAGCCGCGCCCAGCACCACGACGACGATCGCGGCAGTGACGAACCAGCGTGCCCGGCGCCCGCGGCGGACTCCACCGGGACCTTCGTGCTCGCTCATTTCGCCGGCACCGCGCGCATCCCGTCACCCATGCCACATGCCTTCAGCGCGGCCTCCATCTTGCCCTCGTCGACCTGGTCGCGCTCGAGCTTCATGGTGGTCTTGCCGTCCTGCTCGGGATCGGGCATGTCGATGCCGTGCTCCCGCATGCACTTGGCGTCCTGGCGCATCTTGTCCATCTCCGCCGGGTCCAGCGGCTTCATCTGGCCGCCGTTCGGCAGCAGTGTCCGGCAAGCCTCGTTCGCGGCGTCCATCTTCGTCATGTCGATGTCCTTGCCCTCACCGCTGTGGACCGTGAGGCCCATCCCCTTGCCGTCCGGGCTCACCTGCGGGTCGGGCATGTCGATGCCGTGTTCCCGCATGCATTTCGCGAACGCCCGCATCTGGTCCTCTTCGGTTCCCTTGTCCGCGGCGGGATCGGCGCCGGGCTCGCCGGATTTCTCCGGGGTGGCGATGGAGGCGATCTTGTCGCCGCCGCCGTCGCCGGCGGCACAACCGGTCGCCAGCGCCAATAAGACACTCGCTACGAGCACGAAACCGTGTCGTTTCCTCATTCGCCCTCTCCTCTGCCGTGGCTGGGGCGGGTCCGCCCCCGACGACCGGACCCGCTTGGGGAAGGTCTACGGACACCGCGGTCGCGAACCGTTAAGCGAAGTTGTTTATCTCGCGCTTATCCCCCGATCAACGACAATGGGTGCCGACCGTTGGGCGCCGACACTGAGGGAGGCGGGTTTGCGCGTACTCGTCGTTGAGGACGAACGGCTGCTGGCGGACACCATCGCGGAAGGATTGCGGCGGCTGTCCATGGCCGTCGACGTCTGTTACGACGGCGGAGAAGCGTTGGAGCGCGTAGGAGTACACGACTACGACGTCGTCGTGCTCGACCGCGACCTGCCGGTGGTGCACGGCGACGACGTGTGCCGGGCGGTATTGAAATCCGCGGGTGAAGCCCGAGTGCTGATGCTCACGGCCGCCGCGCACATCGACGACCGGGTGGCCGGGCTCGGGCTCGGCGCCGATGACTACCTCACCAAGCCCTTCGCGTTCGCCGAACTGGTCGCCAGAGTGCAGGCCCTGTCCCGGAGGGCTAGACCGGCGTTGCCGCCGGTGCTGACCCGCGCCGGTGTCGTGCTCGACGTCCCCAGACACCAGGCAGCGCGCGACGGCCGTTTCCTGCCGCTGTCCCCGAAGGAGTTCGCCGTGCTCGAAGTCCTCATGCGAGCGGAAGGGACCGTGGTGAGTGCCGAGGATCTGCTGGAAAAGGCGTGGGACGAGCACGCCGACCCGTTCACCAATGCCGTCCGGGTCGCGGTGATGACGCTGCGCCGAAAGCTCGGGCTCCCCGCGCTGATCGAGACGGTGCCCGGCGTCGGCTACCGGTTCGACACGTGAACGGCGTGCGCCTGTCGGTGCGGGCCAAACTGACCGCGCTCTACGGCGGGTTGTTCCTGCTCGCCGGGATCGCCCTGCTCCTGATCAACTACTTGCTGGTGAGGACCTCGCTACCGGACACCACCACGTATGCGGCCACCATCGTGCAACGGCTGGACATCGCCACCAATTCCGCACAGGCCCTGCCGACGCGAGGGGCTATGACTGCGCCGAAGGGCGTGGCCGGCGTGGTTTCCGGTTCACTCGCCGACTACCAGTCGTCCACACTGTCCACATTGCTCGTGCAGTCCGCGATCGCACTGGTCATCATGGCGGCGCTCGCGGTAATCCTCGGTTGGGTGATGGCGAGCAAAGTGCTCCGGCCACTGCATGAGATGACCGCGACCGCAAGGAAGCTCGGCGCCGAGAACATGGACCGCCGGATCAACCTCGAAGGGCCGCCCGACGAACTGAAGGAGCTCGCCGACACCTTCGACGGCATGCTCGACCGGCTGGCGGAGTCGTTCGACAGCCAGCGCCACTTCGTCGCCAACGCGTCGCATGAGCTCCGCACGCCGCTGGCCGTGCAGCGCACGCTGATCGAGGTGGCGATGGCCGATCCGGGGTCTCCCCCACAGCTCCGCCGCCTCGGTGAGCACCTGTTGCACACCAACGAGCGCAGCGAGCAGATGATCGAGGGCCTGCTGCTGCTCGCCCGCAGCAACCGCGGCCTGACCAGCCGGATCCCGGTCCGCCTCGATGAGGTGGCCGCGTCGGTGTTGCGCTCGTCGGCGGACCTGGCCACCGGGCACGACGTCACCCTCGAAGCCGACATGCAGCCGCGGACCGTCGCCGGCGACCCGGTGCTGCTCGAACGGCTTGTCACGAATCTGGTGCACAACGCCATCGTCTACAACAAGCCCGGCGGGACCGTCCACGTGCGGGTCGGCCCGAATCCGGCGCTGATCGTGCGGAACACCGGGCCGTTCGTGCGGACCGACGCCATCCCCGCGCTGTTCGAACCGTTCCGGCGGCTCGACCGCGACAGGACCAGTCATTCGAATGGCGCCGGGCTGGGCTTGTCGATCGTCCGCTCGGTCGCGCAGGCGCACGAAGGCAATGTCTATGCGCAAGCGGGGGGATCCGGCGGGCTCGTTGTCGGCCTGTGGTTACCCAACACCGGACTAGCTAACGCTGGGTGATCGAACAATTACTCATGTCGAGGTGGAGTGTCCCGGCGCGTCCTCCCCGATCAGTGCCGTGACGTATCTCAGTATCGGCACAAGCAAGATCGAAAGCGAAAGAGTGAACACTCGGCGCGCCTCGCACGTCAAGGCGACGCGCCGAAGTAATGTCGACACCCACAAAGGTGAAGTCTCGGGAGGGCGAGCATGCGAGCGCTACGAGTTGTCGGGTTGCACGAGGACGGCAAGTCCATCGTGTGCGAAGACGTGGCGCGCGGTGAGCGTTTCATCCTCCCTGCCGATGAGAGACTGCGTGCGGCTGCCAGGGGGGACATCACTCGGCTCGGCCAGATTGAAATCGAGTTGGAGAGTCAAATGCGTCCACGCGAGATCCAGGCCCGCATCCGAGCGGGCGAGTCGGTCGAACAGGTGGCCGCGACAGCGGGCGTCCCGGTACAACGCGTCGAGCGCTTCGCGTACCCGGTTCTGCTCGAACGTTCCCGTACCACCCAGCTGGCCCAGGCCGCGCACCCGATCCGCGAAGACGGGCCGGACGTGCAGACCCTCGGCGAGGTGATCGCCCATTCCTTCGGCGTCCGCGGCCACGACTACGCCCACACGAAGTGGGATTCCTGGCGTGGTGAGGACGGCAGGTGGATCGTCGAGCTCCAGTGGAAGGCGGGCCGCTCGGACAACCGCGCGCACTGGTCGTTCTCCCCCGGCGCGCACGGTGGCACCGTGACCGCGCTCGACGAGCACGCCGAAGACCTGCTGGACCCGAACTCCTACCGCGCGCCACGAACCCTGCGCGCGGTTGAACCCGAGTCACTTGAGGACGAGCAGCCGACCTTGGATTCCGTCGAACAGCTTCCCGCCGCCTCCGCCCCGGTCGTCGAGCCGGACGAGGACGACGACACCCGGGAGATCCCGCGGATCCCCGCGGAGGAGTCCGAAGAAGCCAAGCAGGAGAGCCCGCGCCCGGCGAAGGGCAAAAAGAACCACCCGATCGTGCCTTCTTGGGAAGACGTGCTCCTCGGCGTCCGCTCCCAACGCGGCTAGGTCGTGTCCAACTGGGCGATCAGGGACTTCGGCGCGATCATGCGGTACGCGTCGGCGACGATCTGCTCGACCTCAGCCCAGTCCACGTCGACGTCGAGCCGGACACCGAGCCAGCCTCGATGCCCGACATACGGCGGCCGGTAGAACCGCTCGGGCTCGGTGGCGACAAGGTCATCCTGCACCCCGGGCGGTGCCGCGCACCAGAAGCCGAGCAGGTCGTCGTGGTGATGGTTCGCGTAGGTCACGAACGTCTTCTTGCCGCGGACGAACCAGGTCGGCTCGCCGTGGCTGAGGCGTTCCGTCGTCTCGGGCAGCGCCAGGCACAGCCGTCTCAATGACTCGAGCGGGTCATCTGCCATCGTCGCAGTATCCCCTTCTCGCCGAGGTAGTGCCGCCGACGCGTTAAAGCGACTCGACGAGTACACCGATCCAAGAAATCAGCACACCCACCGCCGCGCCCAGTGCCGCCCAGCGCAGGATCGGCATCTTCCGCGCCAGCCAGAGCGACGGCGCGAGCCCGCCTGTCACGACAACGGATGCGAGCACCGCCAGCCAGCCGCTGGTTTCCCTGGAGAGGGTCCCGGCCAGCGCGAGCATCGCCACGATGATCACCGCCGCCACGAAACCGGCCACGGTCAGCCCGGTGAACCACGGCGTCGGTTCGCCTTCCGGGTCGGGCGCGCCGAAGATCCGCTCCAGCAGCGAAGGTTCGGGCGGCGCCATCTCAGGGGCCGGCTGGTCCGGGGGCGTGACCAGTACTTCGGCCTGGGTGACCGGGTCCAGGTAGTGCACCGTTGTCCCCATCACCGCGGCGACCCTCGTGGCGAGCTGCCTGCCTCGCCTCGATACGACGGCTGTCGCTTCCTGGTCGCCCGATGCGGTGTCCTCGTCGCCCGCGCGGCGTACCGCGGACGCGACGCGCGCCCACTCGTGCAGTGCGTCGGCGAGATCGGCACCAATGGCCAGATCGTGCGGATCGACTTCCCGCGCGCCCTGGCCACCCGGCCCGGCCAGCACCGCGCGTTCACCGCGGATCCGCAGCTCCACCCCAGTGCCTCCAGTCCCTAGGTCTCCGGCAACCCTCATCATTTCGAACTCAGCCACGTTCGGATACCTCATAGAACGCGACGGCCGCGGCGGTCGCCACGTTCAGCGAATCGACGCCGCCGGCCATCGGGATGCGGACGGTGAGGTCCGCGGCGGCCAAAGCCTCCTCGCTCAATCCTGGCCCTTCCGAGCCGAGCAGGAGCGCGACGCGCCCAGTGGCGGCCTCGCGAAGGGAACGCAGCGACACCGAATCCGCCCTCGGTGTGAGCGCCGCCACGGTGAACCCGCGCTGACGCAGCCGGCCGAGTCCACCGGGCCAGTCGTCGAATGTGGCGAACGGCACGCGGAGCACGTGCCCCATGGAGACGCGCACGCTTCGCCGGTACAGCGGGTCCGAACAACCCGCACCGAGTAACACGCCATCGACGCCGAGCGCCGCCGCGTTGCGGAACAGCGCGCCGAGGTTCTCGTGATCACCGACGCCCTCCAGCACGGCCAGCACCCGCGCGCCGCCGATGACGCCTTCGACGGACAGCGGCGCCGGCCGGTCCGCCACCGCGAGCACGCCACGATTGAGATGGAAGCCGACGACGTCCGCCATGGTTTCCGCTGAGGTCACATAAGCCGGGACGTCGAGCTCGGCCAGATCGCCGGCCAGGTCCCGGATGCGGCGCTCGACGCCGAGCAGCGCCCGCACGGGATACGGCGACCGAAGCAGCCGTTCCACCACGACCGTGCCTTCCGCGATGACCAGCCCTCGCCCGCCGGGGCGGTCCGGCCGACGGTCCGCTGTGGACAAATCACGGAAATCATCCAGTCCTGGCTCATTTTTGTCGTCAATGAAGATCACTCGCGCCACGTGGTGAGTGTGCCATCCGGGGAATGTGGGTATGACTGGTCCGAACGCCGAACGTCGATCTGGTGCGAACGGACGAGTTTTGCTCACAGTTAACCCGCGGTGACGGACAGCACCAGATTGGCGCTATACCCAGCTGTCTCACCGTGGAACGGTGGCGAACGGGAACGGGTAGCTTCGCTTAGCCCTCGCGAAGCCCTCGACCGGACAAGGAGCGGAAACAAGTATGGGCAAGGACCTGTCGGCGGACCCGTTCAACCCGCGTGACCGCGGGCGATACCGTCGCAAAGTCCAACGGTGTCTGGACACTCTGGCGCGGATGCTCTCCGATGGCAGTTTTTCCTTCCCCCGCAAGAACATCGGGCTGGAAGTCGAGCTGAATCTGGTGGACGACGACATGCTCCCGTCGATGTCCAACCTCGCAGTGCTGGACGCACTGGACGACCCGTCGTTCACTACCGAACTCGGCCAGCACAACATCGAGCTGAACGTGCCCCCGCGTCCACTGGCCGGCGACAACGTGCTGGAACTCGAAGACGACTTGCGCGCTTATCTGGCGAAAGCCGGGATAAAGGCGCAGGGCGCCGGGGCGACACTCGCCATGATCGGAATTCTCCCGACACTGACCCACGACCATTTCGACCAGAAATGGCTGACGAACAAAGCCCGCTATTCCCTGCTCAACGACCAGATTTTCGCGGCGCGCGGCGAGCACACCGTGCTCGCCATGGAAGGCGCCGCGCTGCAGGGGTCCAAACCCGAGCGGCTACGCAGCTATGCCGAGTCGATCCTTCCGGAAGCGGCTTGCACGTCCGTGCAGCTCCATCTGCAGGTGGCACCGGAGGAGTTCGCCGCGCATTGGAACGCCGCGCAATGCCTGGCAGGGGTGCAGGTCGCGCTCGGCGCGAACTCGCCATTCCTGCTGGGCAAGGCACTCTGGCACGAGACGCGTATCCCGCTTTTCCTTCAGGCCACCGACACTCGGCCGGAAGAGCTCAAGAACCAGGGCGTGCGGCCGCGGGTGTGGTTCGGCGAGCGATGGATCACGTCGATCTTCGACCTGTTCGAAGAGAACGTCCGCTATTTCCCCGGGCTGCTCCCGGAAACCGACTCCGAAGACCCGATCGAAGCCCTCGAATCCGGGCACGCGCCGAAACTGACCGAGCTGCGTCTCCACAACGGCACGGTCTGGCGCTGGAACAGACCGGTGTACGACGTCGTCGACGGGCTGCCACATCTGCGAGTGGAGAACAGGGTGCTCCCGGCAGGCCCGACTGTGCTCGACGTCGTCGCCAACGCGGCCTTCTTCTACGGCGCCCAGCGCGCGCTCGCCGAGCAGGAACGGCCGATCTGGACCCAGATGTCTTTCCAGGCCGCGGAGGAGAACCTGTACGCCGGCGCTCGGCAGGGTTTCAACGCGCAGCTCTACTGGCCGGGCATCGGCTGGGTTCCGCCGGACGAGCTCGCGCTCCGGGTGCTCCTCCCGCTGGCACACGAGGGACTCAAGCGGTCGGAGGTTTCAGATGATGCCAGGGAGCGCTACCTCGGTGTCATCGAGCAGCGGTGTCTCGCACGACGGACGGGCTCGTCGTGGCAGCGCGACTTCGTCCTGCGCGCGCAGGACAAAGGCTTGGAACGCGACGTCGCGTTGAGCCGGATGCTGTCGCGATACCTCGAGCTGTCGACGGCAGGCGAGCCCGTCCACCTGTGGTCGTTGGACGACTGACAGGGCACAATCGGAGGGCCCGAGGAGGTGGCCCGTGCCCAAGATCATCGGCGGCTCGCTCGGCGAGCACCGGGAGCAGGTCCGCGCGCGGGTGTTCGACGTCCTGCGCAACCAGCTCTACGAGCGCGGCTTCGACGCCATCACGCTGGCGAGTGTCGCCGCCGAGGCCGAGCTCGGCCGCACGGCGATGTACAACCACTTCCCCGACAAGGAAAGCCTGCTTGTCGCGTTCGTGGAGGACGAGGCGACGCGGTACGTGCGGCGGCTGGCCGAAGCCGTCGGCGCGGTGAAGGACCCCATCGACAAGCTCGCGACGTTCGTCCGGCTCCAGCTGCGTGTCCTCGCGGAGTACCACGTGCCGCCGGGTGCCGCACTGGCGTCGACGCTGGCCCCCGCGGCGTACCGCAGGATCACCGCGCACGCCGATCCGATCACGGGCAAGCTCCGCGAAATTCTCACCGAAGGGATGAACGCGGGCCGGTTGCCCGCCGAAGACCCGGACGTCCTGATTCCGATGATCACCTCGGCGCTGGCCAACCGACAGCTCGTCGATGTACCCCCGGAGCAGCTGGAACACGCCGTGGACACGGCGGTGCGGTTCGTCCTGCGGGCGGTCGGGGCGACAAGTGTTACCGAGCGAACCCCCGAATTAGGGTAGCCTAAGTCGAATTCTTGGTTTACGCTCTTTCTGACAGGTTGTCATCTCGATGACTACTGCAGGAGGCGCCACGATGTCGGTACCCATGGCGACGGAGCTGGAGCAGACTCCGTTTTCCCGCACGCTGCGCGCATCCACCAAGGTCGTCCACGAAAAGGCCAACCACTCCGCTTACATGAACGCGCTGTTCGGCGGCGAACTCGACCGGGCCGGGTACACGCAGCTGGCGGTGCAGTACTACTTCATCTACCAAGCACTCGAGCAGGCGAGCGACACCATGTCCGCCGACCCCGTCGGCCGAACCTTCGTCTTCGACGAGCTCCGCCGGATGCCGAAACTGGCCCGCGACATGGAGTTCCTCGTCGGTCCCGACTGGGAGAGCTCCATTCGACCACTCCCGGCCACCGAGGCGTACGCCGAGCGCATCCGCGCCACGGCCGCCGAGTGGGCAGGCGGCTACGTCGCGCACCACTACACCCGCTACCTCGGCGACATCGCAGGCGGCCAGATCATCCGCCGCCTGCTGGAGAAGAATTACCAGCTCAAGGAAGCCGGAGCGCTCTTCTACCACTTCGAGGAGATCGGCAGCGCGCCCGCGTTCCGCGACCGCTACCGGGCCAAGCTGGACAGCGCCCCTTGGGACGAGGCCGAGCGGACCCGCGTCATCGACGAGACGCTGGTGGCGTTCGAGTGCAATGTGGCCGTGTTCGATGCCCTGGCCGAAGACCTGGACCAGTACCGCATCCACTGACCCTCCCCAGGGAATGTCGACACTTTCCCCGGGACCTGCGTCACATCGGGTTGACCTCGACCTAACTGGAGGTAGCACGCTGAGTTTCAGACGGCATGCCCCCGGGTACTGCCGGAGTGAGTCCAGTGAGTTCCACCTGTGGAGATACCGCGGCCCCGGTCGCCGGGAACGGGTGAGAGCTACTAGGTTCGATACTGAACTTGCGTCATTGCAAAAGTCGATGAAACAAAGGAGGGCCACATGGCCCGGTATGAGCTCCCCGAACTCGACTACGACTACAGCGCGCTCGCGCCGCACATCTCGGCTGAGATCAACGAGCTACACCACAGCAAGCACCACGCGACCTACGTCAAGGGCGCGAACGACACCCTCGACAAGATCGCCGAAGCCCGCGATGCCGGCAACTTCGGCGACATCGTCGGCCTGTCGACCACGCTGGCCTTCCACCTGGCAGGCCACGCCAACCACGTCGTGTGGTGGAAGATCCTTTCCCCGGAAGGCGGCGACAAGCCGACCGGCGAGCTCGCGGCCGCGATCGACGAGGCCTTCGGCTCGTTCGACAAGTTCAAGGCGCAATTCACCGCGGTCTCCACGACCATCCAGGGCAACGGCTGGGGCGCGCTCTCCTGGGACCCGATCGGCAAGACGCTGATCACCCAGCAGTTGCGTGACCACCACAACAACCTGGTCCTCCCGACCACGCCGATCCTGCTGGTCGACGTCTGGGAGCACGCCTTCTACCTCGACTACAAGAACGTCAAGCCGAAGTACGTCGAGGCCCTCTGGAACATCTTCAACTGGGCCGAGATCAGCAAGCGTTTCGACAACGCCGTCGCCGGCGGCAACGGCCTGCTGCTCAACTGAGCCGATGCACACCATCGGGGCTCTTCCAGCCGGAAGAGCCCCGTTTTCTTTGGCCACCCCATCACAATCCGTGCACGCGCGAGGGCGCGAGATGTCGACATCTCGCCCATGATGAACGAAGCCCCGCCGCCGGGATTCCCGGCGGCGGGGCTTCGTCCGTTCCCGAACTGACTGCCGCTCCCACCACGAAGCGGACAACCGTGAGGTTAGCCTACCCTCACACAAAGGCGCAAGCCTTACCTCGCGGCACGGTAGCGAAGCAGAAGAGCCCCGAGGGTCCAGTCGTATTCGCCGCGGTCGAAGCGCGCCACGATCGGCGGGCCATCCCGGTTGTTGTCGGTGTCGAACGGCTCGTAGTCCGTCTGCCAGCCGAAGTCACGCCATTCGACCACGTCCTCGCCCAGCACGACCTTCGCACTGAACGCGGCGCAGCCGAGATCACCGTCGATCGGGCAGACCAGCAACGCGCACCGGCCGTCGTCGAAGTCTGCCGGTGCCCGGCCGAGCAGGCCCAGCAGCCCGCGCGTCGCGTCTTCCAGCCACAGTGGTTCAAGGCAGAGTCGGGTCATCTCCTGCACCGGCTCGCCCTTCCCTGCCAACTCGCGCAACGGGACCCCGTCGAGGGCCCAGTCTTCGAAGGCCACCTCATGCGCGGCTTCCTTGGCGAAAACACCGCTCCCGTGCTTGATCCAACTGGTGGTCGCCGGGACGGTGGTGAGTTTGTTCAACGGCGCGCCAGCACTCTCAGGCCGCTGAAGCGGCTTTCCGAACGGACGCCGCCGCGGCGGATCAGGACCACCGCGCAGACCACCGCGGCTATTGCGGAGACGGCACCGCCGACGAAGAACGGCGAGCGCCCGCCGAAGGCATCGGCCAGCCAGCCGGTCATCGGCGCGCCGATCGGATTTCCCCCGATCAGCACGAGCACGTAGATCCCCATGACCCGGCCGCGCATCTCCGGACTGACCGCGGTCTGCACGAGCGAGTTGGCCGTGTTGAGGAACGTGATCGTGGCGTACCCGAGCGGGATCAGCGCGATCCCGAACGAAAGGTACGTCGGCATGAACCCGGCGATGAACTCCAGTGCCCCCAGGCTGAACGCGGACATGATCAGCAGCCGCACGTTCGGCCCGTTGCGGGCGCCGCGCCTGGCGGCCATCAGCGCGCCGGTGAAGGTCCCTACCGCGATCAACGTCGACAGCAGGCCGTAGCCGTCCGCCTGGGTGCCGAAGACGTTCGCCGCGACGATCGCGAGCGAGGTGAAGAAGGTAATGCCGAACGTGCTGACGAACAGCACCAGCACCATGACCGTGACCAGGTCCGCGCGGCCGCGGACGTAGCGCAGGCCCTCGACGAGCTGGCCTTTGGCGCGCGGGATCACCGGGCCGCGGAACAGCTTGTCGGGGTTCATCATGGCCAGCCCGGTGATCACCGCGAGCGTGCTGACGGCGTTGGCGATGAACAACCAGCCGGTGCCGACCCAGGTGATGGTGAACCCGGCGATCGCGGGCCCGACGATCCGGGCCATGTTGAAAATCGACGAGTTCAGCGCGACGGCGTTGGTGATCTGGTCGCGGCCGACCATCTCCGCGACGAAAGACTGCCTGGCTGGCACTTCGAGCGCACCGAGACAGCCCAGCGTGACGCACAGCAGGTAGACCTGCCACAGCGTCACCAGCCCGGTGAGGTCGAGCACACCGAGGAGCACCGCCTGCGAGCAGGTGATGCTCTGGATGATCATCAGCAGGCGCCGCTTGTCGACACGGTCGGCCAGCACCCCCGCCCAGAGCGAGAGGAACAACGTCGGGGTGAACTGCAGTGCCACCGCGATGCCGAGCGCGATCGGGTTGTTACCGCTGAGCGTGAAGACCAGCCAGTCCTGCGCGATGCGCTGCATCCAGGTGCCGATGTTGGAGATCACCTGGCCGCTGAAGAACAGCCGGTAGTTCCGCACGCGCAGCGAGGCGAACATCGTCAGTTTGGGCTTGGGCGGGCTCTGCGACTCAGGGTGGGGCGGCGGTGCCGAATCCCGGGTAGCTTTGGTTGTCGTCTGACACTCTGCTGCGCTACCCGTGTTCGTCACTGCTTTTAGTTCCCCGCCATCCTGTCGATTATTTCGGCGGCCTTGGAGAGCACTTCGCGCTCCTCACCGCTCAACTCAGCCAGTTGCTGATCCAGCCACGCCTCGCGCACCGAAATCGTGTCCTCGATGAAGCTCAAGCCTGCCGCGGACAGCTCGACGATCGCCTGACGGCCGTCGGTCGGGTGCGGCTTGCGCTTCACGTGACCGAACTCTTCGAGCGCGGCGATGACCCTCGTCATCGACGGCGGCTGCACGCCTTCCTTCGCCGCCAGCTGACCGGGAGTCAGCGGACCGCATTTGTGCAGCGTGGAAAGGGCGGAGATCTGGGTCAACGAAATGCTCTCGCCCGCCCGTTGCGCCCGAAGTTTCCGGTTGAGCCTGACTACTGACAATCGCAGTCTGCTCGCCAGTGAGCGTTCGTGTGCGCCGGACATATCGTTAGCATACCTTACGATCGTTTGACCAGGCGCTGCTATCAAGGTGACGTTGGTGTCACCAAGCCTAGCCGAGCAGTTGCCGCAGCGGACCGACGGCGAAATACGCGACGAAAGCCACCGCGATCACCCACATCAGCGGATGAATCTTGCGAACGTTGCCCGTCGCGACCTGGAGGACAACGTAGCTGATGAACCCGGCACCGACGCCGTTGGTGATCGAGTACGTGAACGGCATGATCATGATAGTCAGGAACGCCGGCAGCGCGACGGAGAAGTCGGTGAAGTCGATCTCGGCGACCTGGCGGATCATCAGCGCGCCGACCACGACGAGGGCGGGCGCGGCGGCCTCGACCGGCACGACCTCGTACAGCGGCGTCAGGAACATCGCTGCCAGGAAGAGCAGCCCGGTGACGACGTTCGCCAGCCCGGTGCGCGCGCCCTCCGCGATCCCGGCGGCCGATTCCACGAAAACGGTGTTGGAACTCGACGAGCCCGCCCCACCGGCCACCGCACCGAGGCTGTCGACGAACAGCGCCTTGCCGACGTTGGGCAGCTGCCCCTCCTTGTCGATCAGACCGGCCTCCTTGCCGAGGCCGGTCATCGTGCCGATCGTGTCGAAGAAGTCGGTGAGCACCAGGGTGAACACCAGCAGGGTCGCGGTGATCGCCGGTACCTGCACCCAGGCGTCGAAGTTCACCTGACCGAGCAGGGAGAGGTCCGGCAGCCCGGCGATGTGGTCGGGCAGCGCCGGGTAGCCGAGACTCCAGCCCTTCGGGTTGGTGCCGTTGGACGGCCCCGCGTGCACGATCGCTTCTAGCCCGATCGCGAGAACGGTGGTGACCAGTACGCCGATCAGGATCGCGCCCCGGACGTTCCGCGCCACCAGGACACCGGTGATCAGCAGTCCCACCACGAACACCAGGGTTGGCCACGACGCGATCGAGCCGCCGATGCCGAGCCCGACCGGCACCGTGGTGTTCGCCGCGTCCGGCAACCGTCGCACGAACCCGGCGTCGACCAACCCGATCAGGCAGATGAACGCCCCGATACCGACGGCAATGGCCGACTTCAAAGCGGCCGGGACAGCCCGGAACACCATCGTGCGCACTCCGGTGAGCACCAGCACCAGTATCACGAGACCGTTGAGCATCACCAGGCCCATCGCGGCCGGCCAGCTCATCTGCGGCGCCATCGTCACCGCGACCATGGAGTTGATGCCGAGCCCGGTGGCCATCGCGAACGGGTAGTTGGCGACTAGCCCCATCAGGATGGTCATCACCCCGGCGACCAGCGCGGTCACCGCGGCGACCTGGGACACCGGAAGGATATTGCCGAACAGGTCCTTGTGCGCTCCGGCGTCGCTCGCGGAGAAGCTGCCGATGATCAGCGGGTTGAGCACCACGATGTAGGCCATCGTGACAAAGGTGACGACACCGCCGCGGATCTCCCGTCCAGTCGTCGAACCGCGTTCGGTGATTTTGAAGAACCGGTCCAGGCCGGAGCCGGATTCCCGTACTGCGGTGTCCGTCATCAATTGCCTACCTTCGCGCGCTCAGTGCTGCCGGGTACCCTTCCCGACGTGGCCGAATCGATCGATTCCGGGGAAGTTAACGGCTCGTTGCGGCCTACGCCGGAGCTGCCGAAGAAGCTGACCGACCTGACGCCAGTGGTGATCGTAGGCACCGGCGCGTGGACGGTCGCACTGGTAGTGCTGTTCGTGCTCTACCTCGACTCGGACGACGCTCCCACTACCTGGCTGTGGACGTCGGTCGCGGGCATCGCGCTCGGCTTCATCGGACTGGCGATCGTCGCTTGGCAGCGCGCCGCCTCTCGGCGCGGCGCGAAAGGCGCCCAGCGCGGCATCTAGTGACTTCCCACGAACCGGTGAATCGCGTTCCGCACCGCGGGGCTCTCGCGCTCTACTGGACGGCGTTGTCTTCCCGCCGACGAAAGAGAGCAATGAGCCGTCTCGCCCGAATCCTGGTCATCGGTTCCCTCGCCTGCACCTCGGTGGCGCTGAGCACAGCGGCACCCGCCATGGCATCGACAGCGATATCCGTCAAAGGCACCTCGTCGGATCTCGGCGCCGGCTTCACCGGCACCCTGATCTGGCAGGACCGCACCAGGTTCACCGCGACGGTCAAACTCGAAGACCTCCTGTGCGACGACCGCCAGGCCTACTTCTCGTTCCTCGTCACCCCTGGCGTCGGCCAGCACTGGGAAGGCAAGCGCCGCTTCAACGACGAGGGGTGCCACAACACCGTCGAATGGTCCGGGATCGCCGGCAAGGACGACTCCGGGATCACCGCGGCGTCGCTGATCGTCTGCACCGACCTGCCGACCGCCACCGACGCCTGCCAAACATACAAATACGACAATCCAAATCTCGCCGGCTGAGCTAACCGAGGAGGGCGGCGGGGCTCGGATCGTCGAGGAGGGCGGCGACGAGGTGCCGGTCCGACCAGCGATCCGTGGCCCAGGCAAACGCTTTCGCCAGGCCTTCCGGGGTGTCGGAAGCGTGCAACTGGCCGTCCGACCACCACGGCACGGAGTGCTCGGCGCCTTCGAACGACACCGTGAGCTGCTCGTGGAGAAGCGGACCACCGGTGGGGAGCGGCAGGTCGAGCAACTCCGCGACGACACAGATGGCGGCGAGTTCTGCCCAAGGGACGTACTCGCTCTCACTGATGACGTCGGCGGGCAACCCACCGGCCAACGGCAGATCGAGCAACTCGGCCAGCTTGGCAGCGCCCGACGTCGCCGCGACGAGCCGCTCCGGCGGCAGGACGGCGACCGACCACGGGACATCCAGGACGACGGCGGTTTCGGCGTCGACAACCGAGCCGTCCACCGTCCGGACGCGGGCGGGAGCGGCGATGTCGTGCGGATTCACCGGCGACTCGGCGAGCGCGGTGTGCGTCCGCGTGATCAGGCCGAGCGCGATGTCGCGCTCCGGATCTCCCAGGCGCTCCAGCAGATCCGCCACATCGTCCACATCGGACACGTCCAGTGTGGAGCGAACTCCGGCGGCGGCGAGCACCTCGACGGTCAGGTCCAGCTCGGGGACGGCGTCGTAGAGACCGGCCAGCGAACTCGCGTCCGGCAGCCGCCACTCGCCGGGCACCCGGTCGGCCAGTACCGCGAACCTCGAGAGCCACCAAGGAGTGTGACCGTCCACACGGTTCAGTGCGGCCCATGTCGACGGCTCGCTGGCCAGCAACCGCAGCGCGGTGGGCCAGGCGTCGTCGGCGACCAGGTCCAGATCCCGCACGGCGACGAGCCGGGTGGGCGGTTCCTCGAACGAATCCCACCATTCCTGCTCTTCCGGCAGGCCGTGATCGGCTTCGATGGGATCTTCGTCGGAAACCACGGCGAACTTGTCGAGCACGCCGATCGCGGTCAGTGTCCCGATCGGCCAGTCACCGGCGAATTCCTCGTCCAGCACCGAAAGCGGGCCGTCTTCGGCGAACACCTCGGCGTCGAAGACCTTCCGCAGCGGCGAGTTCGGGAGCACCAGCTCGTCCGCGCGGCGCCAACCGTCTTCACACGGCAGAGCCAGCGCGCCGAGCCAGCCGAAGTCGTCGGAGCCGGATTCCGCGACCAGGCGCAGGGCCGCACCGGCGAGCTCCATACCGTCCATACCGGACAGTGCGTCGTCCACACTTCGTTCGACGGCGTCGCGCAGCGCGGGCGCTTCGAGCAGGTCCTGCGCCTCGGCATGCTTGGCGCCCAAGCGTTCCAGCAGCGGGTGGGCCGCGTCCGGATGCACCAGCCGCAACCCTGCGATGTCCACATCGGACAGAAGTTCGAGCAGTTCGTCCGAGCCGTCGACGAGCAAGGAGCCGCGTGGGCCGGGGAGCGTGCGCCCGTCCGATAGCGGCACCGGCAGGCCGCCGAGCTCGTCCTCGAGGACCTCGTGCGCTTCCAGCAGTGGCAGCAAAGCGTCGTAAAGCGAGTGCCACCAACCAGGTTCGCGATCGACCCCGGTCAGCTTTTCGACGACCTCGGCCGCGCCGACGGACTCGGCACCGACCGAAGCGAGCACGCGGACGACAGCCGGTCCGCTGAGCGGCGCCGCGATCAGCCCGGGGACGACGTCGGCGAGCAAGCCCACCAGTGCGGGCGACTCGACATCGAGCACACGGGCCCGTGAACCCGTCGACTCCGCACCGGAGGCGAGCGGCAGCCACGCGCTCCTGGTCAGTTGCTCGATCACCATGTCCCGCAACGAACTGTCCACCTCGGACAGTGGGAAGCGGGCGGCGGGAACCAGAGCGAGGCGATGTTCGACCGGGAGCTTGCGGACCAAGTCTGGATAAGCGGCCGCGGCGGCCCGCAAGGCGACCGGGAGCGTCTCATCCCCGGCCAGGACCCGGCGTCGCGAAGGCTCGATCGGCACCGACGCGATCAGGCGTGCGGGGAGCGAAAGCCGTTCGTCGGTGGGCGTCGGAGCGTGCAGGACGTCCTCGTCGAGCGGGACCGGCACGCCTTCTTCGGTTACCGGGACGGCCCAGACGGATTCGGTCGCGTGGGTCAGCCAGCGCTGGACCGTGCCCGAGGGGAAGACGATCTCGATGATGTCGCCTTCGACGACCGAGCGCGTCCAAGCGGCGTCTTCGATCTCGACGCGGCCCAGCCATGGCAGCGCGAGCAACAGATCCGGGACGTCTTCCGACAGAGAGGCGAGTAGCCTGGGACCATCCACATCGGACTCAAGCGGAAGCCGGACTTCGGTGTCGTAGCCTTGTGGCACAGCAGGTTCGGCATCGGAAACCGGCCACGGCAGGCGCAGGACAGGCACATCGCCCTCGCGTTCGGCGACGCTGCGGGTCTGCGCCGCGGAGAACGCCACACCGCCGGACGTCGACACCACACGCGGCGCGGTCGTGACACCCAGGACGGCCGCGAACCCGACACCGAAGGTGCCGACTGTGCCGCCCTGCTTCGCCGATGCGCGCAGCGACGCGAGCGCCGCGACTCCGGAAACATCAAGGGGCGCACCGGTATTGGCGACCCGGAGCTCGTTGTCCACAAGGGACACGCGGAGTCGCCCCTGCTCCTTGGCTGCCAATGCCGCGTCGGCCGCGTTCTGGGCCAGCTCCACGAAGAGCCGGTCCCGGTAGCCGCCGACCCGGAGGTCGTGCTCGGCGTTGGTGTCCTCGGTGAAGCGGGTCGGCGAGTCACGCCAGGCCCGCAGGACCGAGGAGCGGAGTGCTTCGGTCCCGAACGGATCTGCGCTCACTCGGAATCGACGGGCTTGGCGGTGTCCGTGGGCCCGGTCTCGGCCGCGGGCGCGCTCTCGGCCAAGTCGGCCTCGATTGTCGCGGGCTCGACCACGGCGAACTCGGTCTCGACAACGTCGCCCTCGACCGGCGCGGTCACCGCGGCTTCGGCCAGAACGGGCTCTGCTTCAGCGGTGTCGAGCACCTCTACCGACTCGGCTTCCGCGGCTTCGGTCACCACAGACTCCACCGGCTCGGCTTCCACAGGCCCGGCTTCCACAGGCTCGGCTTCCGCGGCTTCAGTGACCACAGCTTCAACAGGCTCAGCCTCAGCAGCTTCAACCGACTCAGCCACCGCAGCCACGATCGACTCCGCCTCAGCGGACTCGACCGGCTCGGAATCCTCGGAAACCTGCGTCCGCTCCACCGAAACGAGATCGATCAGCGAGTCGTCGTAAACCAGCTCCGCGACCGGGATCGACGAGGTGACCTCGACCTCGATCTCGGAATGCGCGCCACAGCCGTACTCCACGTTGACCGCATGGCCGTCGGCAGGCGAAATGTCGTTGGTGCAGACCCCGAACGCCCCGCGCATGGACCCCGCGAGCGGGACATAGAACCCACAGGTCCCGCAGCTGAACGGCGCGCTGCGCGCCATGTCCGACCGCGGTCCGTACTCCCCGCCCTGCCAGCGCGCGGCGGCTTCCTCGCGCCCGAAGCGTGACAGCACCTGGATGCGCCCGAGACCCGCCTCGATGGCGACCTCTTCGACAGCGGGGTCGTCTGACGCGAGGTACGCGGGAACGAGCCGCGGGTCGTCCTTCTCCGTCGGGAAGATGTCGCCGACGCCGAGGTCGCCTGCCTGGACGCGGCGCTCCCACGGCACCCACGCCGGCGCGACCAGCGCGTCGGGACCCGGGATCAGCACGACCTCGCTGACCGTTACGGGTGCGTCCTCGTCCGCCGTGGCCACGGTGACCGACCAGCGCCACCCCCGGTAGCCGGGCACGCCCGCCTCGAACAGGTGACTGACCGCGACAGCGTCCTCGGCCTCCACGCCCACGTACGCGCCGACCCGCTCGACCTCGGCTTCTTCCGCCGCGGCCGCACGAGCGAGCTCAACGGCGTCGACGAGTTTGCGGTGGATCGAACCGTCGTCGAGGGTCAGCAGGAGGGTCATGCACCCAATTGTGCCGCACGCGCTCCCAAGCGCTCTGTCAGTGTCCTTCTACGTACGCGCCGACGCGATAGCGGTCCTTCGGCCAAGCGCGTTCGGCACTCCACCTTGACCAGGCATGTCCTCTTTCTTGCGGGTGCTCTGTCAGGCTGTGTGACGTGCGCAAGCTTTTCACCTCGTCGATCATTCTCGTCGCCGTCCTCACGGGCTGCGCGGCCACGTCGGTGCCCGCCGAACCATCCACCGCCATGCAGCGGCTGAAGCCGGAGGTGCTCCAGGTCCTCCCCCACGATCCGGCCGCGTTCACCGAAGGCCTCGAACTCGTCGGCGGCACGCTGTACGAAGGCACCGGCCTGACCGGCCGCTCGGTGGTGCAGTCGGGGCCTCTTGGCCAAGCGCCGTCGACGCGGGCCGCGCTGTCGCCGGAGCTGTTCGGCGAAGGGATCACCGTCGTCGGGCCCACACTGTGGCAGCTCACGTGGCAGAACGGGTTCGCCATCGAGCGCGACTCGGCCACACTCGCCGAACAACGCCGCGTGCCGTACTCCGGCGAAGGCTGGGGCCTGTGTCACCAGCCAGGCGACGATCGGCTGGTGATGAGCAACGGGTCGGACAGGCTGACCTTCCGCGACCCGCGAACCTTCGCCGAGACGGGCGCCGTGACAGTGCATTCCGGCGAGCAGACCTTCAGCCAGCTGAACGAGCTGGAGTGCGTCGGCGACGCCGTCTATGCGAACGTCTGGCAGACCGACTCGATCCTGCGCATCGACGCCGCCACCGGTGCGGTCACCGCGACCATCGACGCCTCCGGCCTGCTCAGCGCCGCTGAAAGGGGCCAGGCCGACGTGCTGAACGGTATCGCCGCGGTGCCCGGGACCGACCGTTTTCTGCTCACCGGCAAGCTGTGGCCGAAGATGTTCGAGGTCAGACTCGTTCCGGCCCCCTGATTTGTCCCTGAGCTTGCCCGTTAAATCAGGCGGGACACCACCGAAGTAAGGCAGGATTGACAGCGTGAACCGTTTCGGCACCACTTCCGAACCCGCCGATGACGCGGGCAACGGACGCGCGGGCCGGAAACGCAAGCGCAAGTGGACGCCGGAGCCGAGGGCCGGCCAGGCGAGACCGTGGCAGCCGGTCGCCAAGGAGAAGCAGCAGACCCGGCACGAGCCGCCTCCGCGCAGCGTGTTCTACGACGACCAGCCGCCGCGGCAGTACAACCCGCCGCCACCCGTACCCACCGCCGACGAAGCCCCGACAGGTGCGATCCCGATCGGCAGGCCCGTGCCTCCACACCGCGGCGCACGGCCGTACCCGGCGTCGGAGCGGCGTACCGAACCCGTTCGTCACGACCGTCCGCCGTCCGGGAGTTACGAGCGCTACGACACCGGCGGCTACGCGGGCGAGCCGGTGGACACCCCCGGCGAACCGCAGGGCAACCGCACCGAGGCGACCGCCGGCCCGATGCCGGGCGCCGGCAGCATCCCCCGGCTGCCGAAGAAGATCACCGTCACCAGGGTCGCGGCATTGCGCAGCCGTCAGCTGACCGGCATGGCCGTCGACGCGTTCCACCGCGCCACGAAAGCCGACGGCGCCGAGAAATCCGGCCTGACTTCGCTCACGTACGCGGTGATGCTCAACTACGCCAGCGACGCCGCAATGGCCGTCGCGCTCGCGAACACGCTTTTCTTCGCCGCCACGAGCGGCGAGAGCAAGGGCAAGGTCGCGCTCTACCTGCTGATCACGATCGCGCCGTTTGCGCTGGTCGCGCCGATCATCGGCCCGGCACTGGACAAGATCCAGCGCGGCAGGCGGCTCGCCATGTGCGTGTCTTCCGCCGGTCAGGCGCTGATGGCCGTGCTGATGGCGCTGAACTTCGACAACTGGGGCCTGTACCCGGCCGCGCTGGGCATGATGGTGCTGTCGAAGTCGTTCACCGTGCTCAAGGCCGCTGTGACACCCAGGGTCGTGCCTCCCGAGATCACGCTGTCGAAGACCAACGCGCGGTTGACCGTCTTCGGGCTGGCAGCGGCCGGGGTCTTCGGCGTGGTCGCCAGTGGTTTCAACGGGCTCTTCGGGTCCGCGGGGGCGCTGTGGTTCACCGCGGCGATCTGTGTCGCGGCCGCCGTGCAGTCCATGCGGATTCCGGCCTGGGTGGAATCCACCGAAGGCGAAGTGCCGGCCACGCTGCTGGCACATCCTGAAAAGAAGAAGCGCCAGCCGCTCGGTCGCCGGGTCGTCGTTTCCTTGTGGGGCAACGGATCGATCCGCATGTTGACCGGGTTCCTGATGATGTTCGCCGCGTTCGCGGTCAAGGCGCAAACGGAAGGGACCGGGCAAAGTCCAGCCAGTCAGCTCCTGCTGCTGGGGGTGATCGGCCTCGCGGCCGGGGTCGGCGGGTTCGTCGGCAACGCGCTCGGGTCGCGATTGCAGTTCGGGAAGCCCGACGAAGTGGTGATCGGGTCGGTCGCCGCCGCGTTGCTGTCGGCGGTCCTGGCCGCGCTGCTGCCCGGCCTCGCAACGGCCGCAGTCGTCGGCTTGGTCGGGGCGACGGCGAGCGCGCTCGCCAAGATCAGCCTGGACGCGGTGATCCAGGACGACGTGCCGGAGGAGTCCCGCGCGTCGGCGTTCGGCCGCTCGGAAACCGTGCTGCAGATGGCCTGGTGCGTCGGCGGGGCCATCGGCCTGCTGCTGCCGCCGACGTACTGGATCGGGTTCCTGGTGGCGTCGATCCTGCTGGCGATCGGGCTGCTGCAGACGTTCCTCGTCCGCCGCGGCGGTTCGCTCATCCCCGGGCTCGGTGGCGACAGGCCGCTGCGACCGGTCCGCACCGACAGCGGCCCGATTCCCGCGCAAGGGACGCCGAGGGGACCGGCTGCTCCGCGCTGGCGGGCGGGCTCGTAACCTTCAACCATGCGGCGTCTCGGTCTTCTCAGTCTTCTCGCAGGCGGTGCTTTCGCGCTGACAGCGTGCGGTGCACCCGCAGCACCGGAGGTGACTTTCTTCGCCGACGGGCACACCGTGAACAGTGCACCGCTGATCCACTGCGACGCGCTCGTGCGTCAGTGCGAGCAAAACCCCGGCGGCGCGGCCAGTCTCAAGGTGCGCCCTGGCAAGCCGGTGCAGATCTCCCTGCCCTCGGAGATCGCGAAAACGCCGTGGGTCGTCAACGTGCAGTACGCGAACGCCAAGGGCGAGCTTCAGCCCGTGGAACAGCAGACGTTCACCACGGGCGACAAGCTCGCCTACACCGCGACAGCGCCTTCGGCCGACGACCAGCTGCTCGTCGTCGAGATCCAGCAGCTGGGCGCCGCGTACGCCGCCGACGAGACCGGCAAGCCGATCGTCGACGCAGCCGGGAACCCCCAGCTCGTCGTCCGGGCCATCTGGTCACTCCAGATCGAGCCCGCCTCCGGCACCCCAGCGCAGTAGCAAGGGACCTTTGCTGCCGTTTGGCGGGAGCGTGGGACCTTTACTATCGCGAGACGGCAGTAAAGGTCCCTTGATGCCGCTGTTGCGAAAATGGAGTCGCGGCACTCTGATGCGGCTTTAGGGGTCGATGTCCCGGGCGACCGCGCGCATGATCTCGGCGATCTGCTTCGTGTACTTCTTGTCCGGGTACCGGTTGCGGCGCAGGTCGGGCAGGACCTTCATCTCGAGCAGCTTGATCATGTCGTCGACCAGCCCGTGCAGCTCCTCGGCGGGGCGACGGCGTGCTTCGGCGACGGACGGCGGCGGGTCGAGAAGCCGGACGGACAGCGCCTGCGGACCGCGACGGCCGTCGGCGACGCCGAACTCCAGCCGCTGACCGGCCTTGAGTCCCTCCACGCCTTGCGGTAGCGCGGCTTTGCGGATGTAGACGTCATCGCCCTCATCCTGGGTGACGAACCCGAAACCCTTTTCCGCGTCGTACCACTTGACCTTGCCGGTCGGCACTGCCCTCACCATTCTCTCTGTCGTTCGCTCACAACTAGGCGTCGTGCACAACTAACGCGCCCCAGGGGCGTACCCAGGACGCGTGTCCGCTCAGCCTATCTCGCCACACACGGTCGAGAGAAGCCGATACCTGGGGTTACCCTCTTGATATGGAGACCGAAGCCCAAGAGGCCCCGAGCAAGCGCGCCCGGCGCAAGCCCGTCCTGATGCGCGTCGGCGTCAGCCTGTTCGGGCTGGGCATGCTCGCGGTGGTGGCGGTGTTCGTGATGTTCGCCGCCGGCTTGGACGATCTGCCGGTGTGGCTGAGCGCCGCCGCCGGTGTCATCACCCCGCTGGGGCTGGGGCTGGGCCTGATCGCGCTCGTTCGCGAAGCCCGGCGGAGTTAGCGGCCAGCCACGCTGGGAACTCCGCCAGCGAGTCGAACACCACAGCCGCACCCGCGGCCAGCAGTTCGTCCCGGCTGCACGGCCCGGTCACCACGCCGACCGGAACGGCTCCGGCCGCCAGCGCGCCCACCACGTCACCGACGTGATCACCCACATAGGCGACGGCATTGTGGTCGATCAGCGTCTGCGCCTTGCCGGCCGCCCACAACTCACCGACGAGAACATCGACGTCGAATCCGTGCTCGCGGATGTGCAGCGCGGCGTTCGGACCGTACTTGCCCGTCACGACCACCGTCCGGCCGCCGTCGGCCCGTGCCGCCCGCAGCGCAGCCTCGGCACCGGGGAGCGCAATCGTTTGCGCCACCACGACCTCCGGGTACAGCGCGCGATAACGGCTGATCAGCTCGTCGATGCGGTCCACCGGGGCGCCACAGTCCGCCAGCCCCTGTTCGAGCGGCGGCCCGAGATTGGCCGCGAAGAACTCGCCGTCGAGCTCGACGCCCGATTGCTCGCTGAGCACCTTCATCACCGCGATCATGCCCGGCCGCGGGTCGATCAACGTCATGTCCAGGTCGAAACCCACGGTTATCCCCACGCCGTCACCGTAACCCATCTGTGGGTGTACAGATCAATCAAACAGGTCAAGCGTCTTGACACATTCTCATTTTCTGTCAAGCTGGCCTTGTGGCCGAGATCACGAGTTTCAGCGAACGGACCAAAGCTTCCCTGCGCGAGGCGCTCCTCGACGCGGCCACCGACCTGCTCCCGGAAAACGGCTACGCAGCGCTGAGGATGGCCGATGTCGCCACGAAAGCGGGCGTGAGCAGGCAGACCGTCTACAACGAGTTCGGCAACAAGGCAGCGCTCGTGCAGGCCGTCGCGCTGCGGACCACGTCGGAGTTCCTCGACGGGATAAGGCAGCGCTTCGACAACGCTGACAGTCTCCTGGAGGGCATCCACCAAGGCGTGCTCTTCACCATCGAGCACGGCCGGGAGAACCGACTCGTCGCGGCCGCACTCGGCAGCGAGGCCGGCGAGGACCTGCTGCCGTTGCTGACCACCAAAGGCGCGCCGATCCTGCACGCCGCCGCGGAGCTCGCCGCCGAGCACTACCGCGAGCTCGAACCCCAGTTGAACGAGGCGTCCGCGGCGTTGCTGGCCGAAACCGTCGTCCGGCTGTCCCTGAGCCACCTGGTACTGCGAACCCACACAGCGGACGTGGCCGCCGACTCCGTGTGCGCGATCCTGGCACCGGCTATTGAGAGCTTCAAACAAGCCTGAGCACATCGTCCACAATGGAGTGACATGAGAGGGATGGACATGACCGGTACCATCGCCCGGCACCGCACAGGTTTCCAATCGTTGCGCAAGGGCGGGCTGAACTGGGATTCCTTCCCGTTACGCCTGTTCGTCAAGGGAAACGCCAAGTTCTGGAATCCCGCGGACATCGACTTCAGCCGCGACAGCGCGGACTGGCAGACCCTCAACCCCGATCAGCAACGCTCGGCGACTTACCTGTGCGCGCAGTTCATCGCCGGTGAAGAGGCGGTGACCGAGGACATCCAGCCGTTCATGAAGGCCATGGCCACCACCGGCCGGTTCGGCGACGAGATGTACCTGACCCAGTTCTGCTTCGAGGAGGCCAAACACACCGAGGTGTTCCGCCGCTGGATGGATGCCGTCGGCCTCAACGAAGACCTGCACCCGTATGTCGCGGAAAACCCGTACTACCGCAAGCTTTTCTACGAAGAGCTGCCCGAGTCGCTCGGCGTGCTGGCCGAGGATCCCAGCCCCGCCAACCAAATCCGCGCGAGTGTCACCTACAACCACGTCATCGAGGGCAGCCTGGCACTCACCGGGTACTACGCCTGGCAGAAGATCTGCACCGAGCGGAACATCCTGCCCGGCATGCAGGAACTGGTCCGCCGCATCGGCGACGACGAACGCCGCCACATGGCCTGGGGTACCTTCACCTGCCGCCGCCACGTGGCCGCCGACGACGCCAATTGGCAGATCGTCGGGGAACGGATGGGCGAACTGCTGCCGATCGCCCTGAACATGATCAACTGGGTGAACGAACAGTTCGACGACCACCCGTTCGGCATAGCGCCTGAAGAGTTCGTGACTTACGCAGCAGACCGCGCCCAGCGCCGGCTCGGCGCGATCGAGTCCGCCAGGGGCATGGCTCCCGAACAGATCGACCTGGACTACACCCCTGAGGTGCTAGAAGAAACCTTCGGCGCGGAAGACGCCAAAGCCTTCGCCGAAGCCGCCGGCGCCAAGGCCTAGCTTTCGCACTTTCTCGCCGAAGTGCCCGGCACTTCGGCGAGAAAGTGCCCCCGCTAAGCGTGTTTCGCGGCGGCGACGTCCTCAAGACCGAGCAGCGTGACGGCGGCCGCCCGCATCTCGACCTTCCGGACCTTCCCGGTGACCGTCATCGGGAACTCGTCCACCACGTGCACATACCGCGGAATCTTGTAGTGCGCCAGCTTCCCGGTGCAGAACTCCCGCACGGATTCGGCTGTCAGGGGCGCGGCACCTTCCTTCATCCGCACCCAGGCCATCAACTCTTCGCCGTACTTCGCGTCCGGCACGCCGATCACCTGCGCGTCCAAGACGTCCGGGTGCGTGTACAGGAATTCCTCGATCTCGCGCGGATAAAGGTTTTCCCCTCCCCTGATGACCATGTCCTTGATTCGCCCGGTGATATTGACGTAGCCCTCTTCGTCCATCACCGCGAGGTCACCGGTGTGCATCCACCGGGCGACATCAATGGCTTCGGCCGTCTTCTCCGGCTGCTCCCAATAGCCGAGCATCACCGAATATCCGCGTGTGCACAGCTCACCCGGCTCGCCGCGCGGCGCGGTCAGTCCTGTTTCCGGGTCGACGACCTTCACCTCGAGATGCGGCCCGACGCGGCCGACCGTCGACACGCGACGGTCCACGGAGTCGTCAGCGCGAGTCTGGGTGGAGACCGGCGACGTCTCGGTCATCCCGTAGCAAATGGACACCTCCGTCATGCCCATCCGCTCGATGACCTGTTTCATCACCTCGACCGGACAAGGTGAGCCCGCCATGATCCCCGTCCGCAGCGACGACAGGTCGTGGGTGTCGAAGCTCGGATCGGCGAGTTCCGCGATGAACATGGTCGGCACGCCGTACAGCGAAGTGCACGCCTCGGCGGCGACGGCTTCAAGGGTCGCTTTGGGTTCGAAAGACGGTGCCGGGATCACCATGCAGGCACCGTGTGTAGTGGCCGCGAGGTTGCCCATGACCATGCCGAAGCAGTGGTAGAACGGGACAGGGATGCAGATCCGGTCGTTTTCGGTGTATTTGCACAGTTCCCCGACGAAGAACCCGTTGTTGTGGATGTTGTGGTGTGAGAGCGTCGCGCCCTTGGGAAAGCCCGTGGTGCCGGAGGTGTACTGGATATTGATCGGGTCGTCCGCGGAAAGCGCCGACTGCTTGTGCGCGAGCAGCTCCGGCGAACCCTGCCTTCCCTTGTCCAGCAACGCATTCCAGCGTTCGCCACCGATGAGGACGACGTGCTCCAGCTGCGGGGACTTGGGTTTCGCCTGCTCGAGCATGCCCGCGTAGTCCGAAGTCTTGAACTTCTCCGCGGCCACCATCACCCGGATTCCCGCCTGGTTCAGCACGAACTCCAGCTCGTGCGAACGGTACGCCGGGTTGATGTTGACCAGGATCGCGCCGATCTTCGCCGTGGCGTACTGCGTGAACGTCCACTCGGCACAGTTCGGCGCCCAGATCCCGACACGGTCGCCCTTCGCGATGCCGAGGTCGAGCAGCCCGAGCGCGAGCGCGTTGACCTCCGCCGCCAGCTCCCGGTAGGTCCACCGCTTGCCCGACGCCCTGTCGACGAGCGCGTCCTTGTCCGGGAACGCCAGCACTGTGCGGTCGAAGTTGTCCCCGATCGTGTCACCGAGCAACGGCACCTCGGAGATCCCCGACAAGTAGCTCGGAACTGCGGGTGAGCCCGGCATGGTGCCTCCTACTGGTGCGTCTGCACTGACGACGACCCGAGTCTAGAAACGAAACCGGTGCCGGGCCACCCGCGGGGGAGATTTCAGTACGTTGGACACATGCGGTTCTTCCTTGTCGACGCGTTCACCCCCTCAGCCTTCGCCGGGAACACGGCAGCGGTCGTGCTCCTCGATACCCCGGCCGACCCGGCCTGGATTCAGTCCGTCGCAGCCGAGTTCAAGCACTCGGAAACGGCGTTCGTGGTGACCGGCGGCGAAGACCCGTTGCCGCTGCGCTGGTTCACTCCCGCCGCCGAAGTCGATCTATGCGGACACGCCACGCTCGCGACGGCTCACGTCTTGGGTGGTGATCAGGTCTTTTCGACACGCAGCGGCGAACTCCGCTGCCAGGCAGCAGATGGCTGGGTGTCGATGGACTTCCCCGCCGACGTCCCCGCCGAATCCGAAGACGACCTCGGAATCGACGGGACGGTGTTCGTCGGCCGCGGGGTGAGCGACATCCTGGTCGTCCTCCGCGACGCCGCGCTGGTTCGCGGCTTCGAGCCGGACCTGCCGGCGCTGGCGAAGCTGGATGCCCGCTGCGTGATCGTGACCGCGCCCGGCGACGTCGACGGCATCGATTTCGTGAGCCGGGTGTTCGGCCCCGCGGTCGGCGTCGACGAAGACCCGGTGACCGGCTCGGCCCACTGCACGCTCGCGCCCTACTGGGCGGCGCGGCTCGGCCGCGGCAAGCTGACCGGTGAGCAGGCCTCCGAGCGCGGTGGCATTGTCCGGATGAACCTGGAAGGCGACCGGGTCCGGCTCGCCGGGCAAGCCGTCACCGTCGCAAGCGGGGAGCTGCACGTCTGATGCGCACGATTCTGAACATCATCTGGCTTGTGCTGTGCGGGTTCTGGATGGCGCTCGCCTACGTCGTCGCGGGCATCATCTGCTGCATCCTCATCGTCACGATCCCGTTCGGGCTGGCCTCGTTCCGGATCGCGAACTACGCGCTTTGGCCGTTCGGCCGCACTATCGTCGACAGGCGTGACGCGGGCGCGGCGTCGGTGATCGGCAACGTCATCTGGATCGTCTTCGCCGGGATCTGGCTCTCGATCGGCCACATCTTCACCGGTATCGCGCTGTGCATCACGATCATCGGCATCCCGCTGGGCATCGCGAACTTCAAGATGATCCCCGTCTCGCTGATGCCGCTGGGCAAAGAGATCGTGAGTATTCCGTAGGGGGAGAGCAAGGGACCTTTACTGCCGTTTCGCGGCAGTAAAGGTCCCTTGATGCCGCTTTAGCCCTACGACTCGGGGGTCCAGGGGAGTTCGACGACGAGGCACGGGCCGCCGACGAAGAGGCCGCCGTCGATGCCGAGGGCCTTGCCGCCGGCGTACAGGTACGGGTCCTCGATCTGCACCGGGTGAATGCCGAGCTGATCCGCGATGACACTGTGGCCGTGCACGATCCGCTCGCCGCCGAGCTGGTCCATCATCCGCTGCGCGACCTCGGGGCCGTCCGCCCCGCGGAACGCGTACCGCGTGGTCATCCTGCGCCAGACGTCCCACCACTCCGAAATGTCGTCGCTCTCGAGCACCGCGCGTGCCGTCGCGTTGATCTCGTCGATGTCCGAGCCCCAGTCGAGGTACTCGACCGTGTCGGAGTGCATGAGCAGGTGATCCGCCGCGAGCGCCAGCAGCGGGCGTGAGGTCAGCCAGTTGATGTGGGGGTCGGTGAGACCGTCCTGATCGGACAGCAAGCCGCCGTTGATCTCCCAGCTGCGGGCGAAACTCCGCGGGCCGAAATCCGACGGCACCTCGTCGTCGCCGAAGTGGTACATGCCGAGCAGCAGGATCTCGTGGTTGCCGAGCAGCGCGTGCACGGCGCCACCGGCTTCGGCCGCCTGTTCCTCCAGTCGCATCACGAGGTCGATCACGCCGATTCCGTCAGGCCCCCGGTCCACGAAGTCACCGAGGAACCACAGGCTGTCGTCGGCCGCGCTCCAGTTGTCCTCGTCGTCGACGATGCCCAGCGCGCGCAGGGCGTCGGCCAGTCCGTCGCGATGCCCGTGCACGTCGCCGACGACGTACGTGGAACTCGTCACCTCGACGTCCGTCGAGCCCGCCACCTCGGACGGGACCTGATCGTCACCCATGACCCGACGATAAGCCCTTCTTCGTCGCCACCGGTGCTCAGACCGTCCCAAACGGATCACGAGTACGCCCGACCAGGTCTGCGATCGAGTCGACCACGAGTGTCGGGCGATACGGGTAACGTTCCGCGGATTCGCGGGTTGAGATGCCGGTGAGCACGAGAATGGTCTGCAGCCCGGCTTCGATCCCCGAATGCACATCGGTGTCCATGCGGTCACCGATCATCAGCGTGGTCTCGGAATGCGCGCCCAGCGCCCGAAGCGCGCCCCGCATCATCAGCGGGTTCGGCTTGCCGACGTAATACGGCGAACGGCCGGTGGCGCGCTCGATCAGCGCGGCGACCGAACCGGTGGCCGGCATCGAACCTTCGAGGCTCGGGCCGGTCGCGTCCGGGTTGGTGGCGATGAACTTGGCGCCGGCTTCGATCAGCCGGATCGCCCTGGTGATCGCGCTGAAGCTGTACGTGCGCGTTTCGCCGAGGACTACGTAGTCCGGGTTCCGCTCGGTCAGCACGTAACCGACCTCGTGCAACGCCGTGGTCAGCCCGGCCTCGCCGATGACGTATGCCGATCCGTTCGGCCGCTGCGACGCGAGGAACCGCGCGGTGGCCAGCGCGGAGGTCCAGATGGACTCCTCCGGGACGTCCAAACCGGTCTGTTCGAGGCGTGCCCGCAGGTCACGCGGGGTGTAGATCGAATTGTTCGTGAGCACCAGGAACTTGATGTCGTTGGCGCTCAGTTCGGCAAGGAACTCGTCGGCGCCCGGCACCAGGTGCTCCTCGCGCACGAGGACGCCATCCATGTCGGTCAGATACGTCCAACGGGGTTGGCTCGACTCGGTCATGCCAGGAGACTAACCGTGACGCGAAGTGTCTCCGTTGAGGGTGGTGGTGGGAGAGGGGCCGGCACTGACGGCCGGATGGACCGCCACGCTGGTCGCCTTGATGGAAAGCGTTATCGGTGAGCCCGGCTCGAGGCCCAGCTCAGCGACTGCCGCCGGGGTCAGGTCCGCGGTCAAGCCATTTGCCCAGCCTTCGCTCGATGCCCGTACCCGAATCACCGGTCCGTGTGGTTCCAGCGAGCCGACGACGGCGTCGGCTGTGTTGCGAGGGCTACCTGGATAGCCCTGCGAATAGATGGCCACCGCGCTGGGTTCGAAGACCGCGACAGCCGGTTCCCCGTGGACGACGTCGTCAGCGGGAATCCCGGCGACGAGATACCCGCCCGACGTGCGCAAACCGTCCTCGGCGGCGAATCCGGTGATCAGGTTCAGCCCGGCGATCCGTGCGGTGAAGGCGGTCCGGGGTGTCGAAAGGACCTCCCGTGTCGGGCCGTACTCCACGACCTGACCGTTCGCGAGCACCAGCACGTGGTCGGCGAGCGCGAGCGCGTCCAGCGGGTCGTGCGTGACGAGGACGGTCGCCCGCTCGCGCTGTGCCCGCAGCACCCGCCGGAGCAGACCCCGGATCGCGGGCGCGGAATCGACGTCCAGCGCCGCGAACGGCTCGTCGAGCAGCAGCAGATCCGGCTCGCCCGCCAGCGCCCGCGCGACCGCGACGCGTTGCGCCTGCCCGCCGGACAACTGCGACGGCTTGCGGTCGGCCAATTCCAGCGCGTCCACCTCGGCCAGCCAGTCACGGGCGATCTCGCGCGCTCGCCGGCGGCTCGCCCCCCGCGAGCGTGGTGCGAAACCGACATTCTCCAACGCGGACAGGTGCGGGAACAGCAGCGGATCCTGCGACAGCAGGCCGATCGCGCGGGCGTGCGCGGGCAGGTCGACGCTGTCGTCCTGAAGGACCGTGCCCGCCAGCACGATCCGCGCGCGCCGCGGACTCAGCAGCCCCGACAGGCTGCCGAGGATCGACGACTTGCCGGAGCCGTTCGGCCCGAGGATCGCGAGCACACTCCCCGCGGGCACGTGAAATTCCACGGTCAGCTCGAAGGAACCCCGGACCAGCTCGATTTCGGCATCGAGGCTCATGACCGGACACCTTCCAGCGCCCGTGGCCGGGCCAGGGCGATCACCAGTATCGCCACCACGATCAGCAGCAGCGCGAGCGCGACGGCACTGTCCACATCGACCTCGGCTTGCTGGTAGACCTCCAGCGGCAGGGTCCTGGTCACGCCTTCGAGGCTGCCCGCGAAGGTGATGGTGGCGCCGAACTCGCCCAGCGCGCGAGCGAAACTGAGCACGACACCCGAGCCGAGAGCGGGCAGCAGCAACGGCACGGTGACGCGCCGGAAGACCGTCCACGGCCGGGCGCCGAGTGTCGAAGCGACCTGCTCGTACCTGTCACCGGAGTTGCGCAGCGCGCCTTCGAGGCTCACCACCAGGAACGGCATCGCGACGAACGTCTGGGCGATGACCACGGCCCCGGCGGTGAACGGCACCTGCACCCCCGCGACGACGTTCAGCAGGTAGCCGAGGAAACCCTTACGCCCCAGCAGATACAGCAGCGCGAGGCCGCCGACGACCGGCGGCAGCACGAGCGGCAGGAGCACGACGGCCCGCAGCACGCGGATTCCCCGCAGCCGTGATCGCGCGAGCACCACCGCCAGCGGCACACCGAGCAGCACGCAGATCACTGTCGACAGCGCCGCCGTGACCAGCGACAACCGCAAGGCCTGTAACGACGCGTCAGACGTGACGAGACTCGGGAAACGCGTCAGGTCCGAGCGCGCCAGCAGGCCGACAACCGGCAGGACGACCAGCGCGAGCGCGACGGTGGCCGGGATCCAGAGGACCCAGGGCACGGCCGTTTTGGCGTTATGGCGTGACAAACCCGACCTTGCCCAGTTCCTGCTTCCCGGCCGCGCCGAGCACGAAGTCGGTGAACTCCTTCGCCAGCGCCGCCTGAGGAGCGTCCTTCACCACGGCGATCGGGTAGTCGTTGACCGCACCGGACGCCTCGGGGAAGTCCACCTTGTCGACCTTGCCCGCCGCCGAGGTCGCGTCGGTGACGTAGACCAGCCCGGCGTCGGCGTCCCCGGACTGCACCTTCGCCAGCACCGACTTGACGTCCTGCTCCTGACTCGCGGGCTTGAGGGTGACCGCGGTGCTCTTCTCCACCTTCTGCTCCGCCGCGCCACAGGGCACCTGCGGCGCGCACACCACGACGATCACCCCGGCCTTGGCCAGGTCCGCGAAGGTCTTGATGCCCTTCGGGTTTCCCTTTGGCACCGCGATGGTCAACGTGTTCTTCGCGAACACCGTCGGCTGGCCGTCGAGCAGATCCGCTTTGGCCGCCTTGTCCATATTGGCCTGGTCCGCGGACGCGAACACGTCGGCCTTCGCGCCCTGCGTGATCTGCTGGACCAGCGCCGAGGAGCCGGCGAAGTTGAACTTGACGGCCACCCCGGGGTGCGCGGCTTCGAACTGCTTCCCCAGCGCGCCGAACGACTCGGTCAGCGACGCCGCCGCGAACACCGTCAGCGTCTTCGCCTCCGGAGCCGGTGAGTTGCTCACCGTCGAACCGGAGTCCGCCGCAGGGCCACACGCCGTGGCGACCAGCGCGACAGCGGCCACAGCGGCCAGGATCTTTTTCATGCTTTCCCTTCCGGGGTCTCGACCACGACCGTGGTCGCCTTGACGACGGCGACCGCGAGCACTCCAGGCTTCAGCCCCAGTTCGCGGACCGCTTCGCTGCTCATGAGCGACACCACACGGTGCCCGCCGCACTGAAGTTCCACCTGGGCCATGACCTTGTCCGTGGTCACCTCGGTGACCAGACCGACGAACCGGTTGCGGGCCGATCTGCCGACCGTCGACGGGTCTTCGGAGCTGACGGCCTGGGATCGGGCGAATTCGGCCAGCTCGGCGCCGTCGACGACCTTGCGGCCGGCCGTGTCGTCGACGGCGGTCAGCTGACCGGCGCGGACCCATCGGCGGACGGTGTCATCACTGACGCCGAGCAGTTGAGCGGCCTCGGATAACCGGAATTGCGGCATGGCTGGAACATTATCGCCGCGGATGAGGAAAAGCTACGCGGAACCTGCGTCGCCGAGTATTTCGTGGCGAAGTTCCCCGAGCATCTCGATTTGGAAACGCTCGACGATTTTCCGCTCCTCGGAACTGAACCGCTCAAGCACGTCCCTGGTGAAATCGAGCGCGGATTGGAACAGCGGAAGGAGTCGTTCTTCGTCGAGCGGGGCGATCTCGACGAGCACCTTACGGCGATCCTGCAGGTCACGGACCCGGCGGACGAAACCGGCCTTTTCCAGCCGGTCGATCACGCCGGTGACCGCGCCGGTGGAGAGTCCGGTGAGCTCGGCAATCCGCCCTGCTGTCAGCGGCCCTTCGGCCTGCCCGACCAGGTCGAGTGCCTTGTGATCGGTACCGGAAAGCCCCAGTTTCTCGGCGATTCGAGCGTGCCGCAGTACGGTGAGGGTGCTGGTCTCACGCCCCAGGCTCCCGAAGCGGGCCAACTCCTCGGAGGACACCGGATACTTTTTCACTGCCTCGACGGCCATCCCGGAATCCCTTCACCGACTCTTCACATACTGAGCCACTTTCCTCCGAAACATTCTATCCATTCAGCTATTCGCCGCTCAGAGAGTTAAGCTGGTGCCAATGACTGCGGTAGATCTTGGGTTTCCTCGCGTCCCCGGTACACGAGAGGGGTCGAACACGCCCCGGCCCGATCATCCTGGACTCGTCGACAGCTTCGGTCGCGTGGCCACTGATCTCCGGGTTTCGCTCACCGACCGGTGCAATCTGCGCTGTACGTACTGCATGCCGGCCGAGGGTCTGGACTGGATGCCGGACGCGCAGAAACTCGACCACATCGAGCTGATGCGGCTGATGCGCATCGCCGTGGAGCAACTCGGCGTCACCGATATCCGGCTGACCGGCGGCGAGCCGATGCTGCGGCCGGGTCTCGAGGACATGATCGCCGAGATCGTCGGACTGCGGCCCAAACCCCGGCTTTCCATGACCACCAACGGGATCGGGCTCGCCAAGCGCGCCCAGAAGCTGGCCGCGGCCGGGCTTGACCGGATCAACGTCTCGCTCGACACGATCAACCCCGAGACCTTCAAGGCGATCACCCGCCGGGACAAGCTTTCGCACGTGCTCGCCGGCATGGCTGCCGCACGGGACGCGGGCCTGTCCCCGGTCAAGGTCAACGCCGTGCTGATGCGGGGCATCAATGAGCACGAAGCGGCGTCACTGCTCCAGTTCTGTCTCGACGAGGGCTACCACCTGCGGTTCATCGAGCAGATGCCGCTGGACGCGCAGCACGGCTGGAACCGCGGCGACATGATCACCGCGGCGGAGATCCTCGGCATGCTGGAAGCCGAGTTCACCCTCTCCCCCTTCCCCGCCAAACGTGGCGGGGCACCGGCCGAACGCTGGCTGGTCGACGGCGGGCCCGGCGACATCGGGATCATCGCGTCGGTGACCAGGCCGTTCTGCGCCGCCTGCGAGCGGACCCGGTTGACCGCGGACGGCGCCGTGCGATCGTGCCTGTTCAGCAACGACGAGACGGATCTGCGCGCCCTCCTGCGCGCGGGCGCAAGCGACAAAGAGATAGCGGACGCGTGGCGGGCGACGATGTGGGGCAAGCTCGCGGGCCACGAAATCAACGAGGCCGGCTTCGCCCAGCCGATCCGGCCGATGAGCGCCATCGGAGGCTGATGTGACGACGGTGACCGTACTGGTCCGGTACTTCGCTTCCGCCCGGGCAGCGAGCGGCGTCGACGAGGAGAAGGTGCAGCTCAACGCCGCGTCTTCGGTGGTCGACCTGGTGGCCGAGCTGCGCCGGAGCCATCCGGACGGGCTTCCCCGCGTCCTGGACGCCGCAAGCTTCCTGCTGGATGGTGTGGCCGTCCGAGACCGGGCCATGGTCCTCGCCGACGGAGCCGAGGTCGACGTGCTCCCGCCGTTCGCCGGCGGCTGAATTCGCCGTTCACCCGTTCTCACGCTGCGGAATGAGGCAATTCCTTTCCGTTGAACCACACCGGCGTGTTCAGTTCGTGATCTGACTGGCGAAGTACCCGACGGATCAATAAGGTGCACCACTCCGCCGTTTAGCTACCCTCACCAATGGGCCTGCGACACGCCCGACACGTGACCCAAGCCTCATATTAGGGAAATAATTTGAGCAACAAAACGGTACTATAACGACGCTCTGACCTGCGGTAATGCTCGAATCGTTATAGGTTGCGTGGTGTTACTGTGATGTAGATCACATATCGATTAATTTCCGATCGCGGTGGGAATTACGTAGCGTCGCTTTTCGGCTGGCCCCGACCAGTCGAGTAAACCGGGAACCCGTGCGCCAAGCCCTGTCCAACGGAGTCCCGGACCATACCCCGAGCGAAAGCACTTCTGGACAGGGACGAGGGGACCAAGGCGACGCGTCGTGCGAAGCCGGAAGTCAGCCGGCCCCGGCCGGCCAAACCCACCTGGGTGGACCCACAGACACGACAGCTCGTCGGCGCAGGAGGAGAGAAGCAAACAGTCATGTCTTACCGAGGCAAGCACCGCAAGATGTCCGCTGCCACCCGCAACATCGCCCGCGTTGCGGTCGCTGGAATCGCGGTCGGCGCTCCGCTGGCAATCGCTGCGACCCCCGCGCAGGCAGCAGGTACCAACTGGGACGCCATCGCCCAATGCGAAAGTGGCGGCAACTGGGGCACCAACACCGGTAACGGTTACCAGGGTGGGCTTCAGTTCTCCGCGAGCACCTGGAAGGCCTACGGCGGCCAGGGCTCCGCGGCGAGCGCTTCGCGCGATCAGCAGATCGCCGTGGCGGAGAAGGTTCTACAGGGTCAGGGCATCAGCGCCTGGCCGGTGTGTGGCAAGAAGTCGGGTTCCAGCGCCGTCGCGAAGGGTACAAACACCCAGGGCGCGGCCAAAAAGGCTCCGAAGACCGCCACCGCACCCAAGACCGTGAAGGCCGTTACGCCGGCCCCCGCCGCTCCTGCGGCCGGCACCGCGTCGGACAACCCCAACGGCAACTACGTTGTCGTCGCGGGTGACACGCTGTCGAAGCTCGCCAGCAAGTTCAACGTCCAGGGTGGCTACGCGCAGCTCCAGAAGCTGAACGCGCAGTACATCCCCAACGCCGACTTCATCCTGGTGGGCCAGAAGATCGCCACCCAGTAAAGAACGCGAACAGGAAAGACGCCCCACCGCACCCGAGCGATGGGGCGTCTTTCCTGTACACGTGCAATCCACCCACGCCTGAGTGCGGATCCACGCGCCCTCAAGCGCAGTCTGTGTACGCAACCGGTTACGGAGAGTTGACCCACTCGTCCGTGCCGTCAGTGAACCGCTGATGCTTCCAAACCGGCAACCGGGCCTTCACTTCGTCGACAAGTTCCGCGCACGCAGCGAAGCCCTCAGCCCGGTGTTCGGCGGCCACGGCACAAGCCAGCGCGACATCGCCGATCTCCAGAGCACCGAGCCGGTGACTGACAGCCACCGCTCGCACTCCGGTCCACTTCGAAGTCAGGTCGGCCACAACCTCCGCGAGCACCTCGTCCGCGCTGGGATGGCCCTCGTAGTAGAGCTTGCTGACCGACCGGCCGCCGTCGTGGTCGCGCACGACCCCGCCGAACGTCACGACGGCTCCGGCGGCCTGGTCGTCCACCAACCGGGCGTGTTCTTCGACCGAAAGCGGCGCGTCGACCACCTGCACCAGCGCCACGCGGACAGGCACCGTCGGCGCGGCGGCTGGGCGCGGATGATCCCCGCCCGCCAACTGGTCGACGGCGTGTTCGAGCACGCCCTCCAGCACTCCGAGGCCGTCCTTGACGCCACCGCCGGAGCCGGGAAGGTTCACCACCAGCGTCCGCCCGGCGACCCCGGCCAGCCCGCGCGACAGCACCGCCGTAGGCACGGACGGCAGTCCCGCCGCCCGGATCGCGTCAGCCACCCCGGGCAGCTCGTAGTCGAGCAGCGCCGCGGTGACCTGCGGAGTGCGGTCGGTCGGTGAAATCCCGGTGCCGCCGGTCGTGATCACGACGTGCACCTCGTCGTCAAGGCACTTGCGCAACGCCTGCCCGACCGGCTCGCCGTCCTCGACGACCAGCGGCTCCGGCACCTCGTACCCGCGCCCGGCGAGCCAGCCGACGATGACCGGCCCAGTTTTGTCCTCGTAGACGCCCTTCGCCGCGCGATTCGACGCCACGATCACCCGCGCGGTGCGCTTCACGGTCGCTCCCATGTGCCGCTCTTCCCGCCTTCTTTACGGACCAACTGGACGCCGTTGAGCGTCGCCGCCGGATCCACCGCCTTGATCATGTCGTGCAAGGTCAGCCCGGCCACCGCGACCGCCGTCAGCGCTTCCATCTCGACGCCGGTGCGGTCGGTGGTGCGGGCCGTCGCACGGATCCGTACCGACGACTCGCCGAGCTCGAACTCGACGTCCACGCCCGACAACGCGATCTGATGGCACAACGGGATCAGATCCGGGGTGCGCTTGGCGCCCATGATCCCGGCGATTCGCGCCGTCGCCAACGCGTCGCCCTTCGGCAACCCGTTCGACGCCAGCAGGCCGAGCACCTCGGTTGTGGTCTGCATCGTCCCAGTGGCGATCGCTGTCCGCGCGGTGGCGGTTTTACCGGAAACGTCGACCATGCGAGCCGCGCCCGCTTCGTCGAGGTGGCTGAGTTCACTCACGCGCAAAGGCTACGCGGGCCGCCCCGTCATCTGTCAGCAGATGGCGCGCTTTCACACTAAGGACAACCCGGCGAGACGATCTTAAAGTTCCCTGAAGGCCACCTTGAGGGCACTAGAGTCCCTCATGGTGACCTTCAGAGCACGTCACCAGCGCGGGACACTAGACGGTGGACGCGGCGGAGGCTTCGCGCTCTTGACGGACGGCCCGCTTCACGGCCTCGGCGACGGCCGGGGCGACAGCGCTGTCGAACACGCTGGGCACGATGAACGACGCGTTGAGCCGCCCGACATCCACGACGTCGGCGATCGCGTCGGCCGCGGCGAGGAGCATGGTGTCGTCGATGTTGCGCGCGTGCGCGTCGAGCAGCCCACGGAAGACGCCGGGGAACGCGAGCACGTTGTTGATCTGGTTCGGGAAGTCGCTGCGGCCGGTGGCGACGACGGCGGCGTGCTTCTGCGCCTCCATCGGGTCGACCTCGGGATCCGGGTTGGCCAGTGCGAACACGACGGCATCCTTGGCCATGGTCTCGACCTGAGCGGCGCCGAAGAGGTTCGGCGCAGAGACGCCGATGAACACGTCGGCGCCGACGAGCGCCTCGTGCAGCGTGCCGGACTGGCTCTCCTTGTTGGTGTTTTCGGCGACCCACTTGAGGTTGTCGTCAAGGTTGCCGCGGTTGACGTGCACGATGCCGTCGATGTCGGCGGCCACGATGTCGCCGGGGTTCTTGCGCAGCAGCAGCCGAATGATTGCGGACCCGGCCGCGCCGACACCGCTGATCACGATCTTGCAGTCCTCGATCGGCTTGCGGACGACACGCAGCGCGTTGCGGAGCGCGGCGACGACGACGATCGCGGTGCCGTGCTGGTCGTCGTGGAACACCGGGATGTCCAGCAGCTCGCGCAGGCGCGCTTCGATCTCGAAGCACCGCGGCGCGGCGATGTCCTCCAGGTTGATCCCGGCGTAGACCGGGGCCAGCACCTGGACGGTCCGGATGATCTCTTCGGTGTCCTGCGTGTCGAGGCAGACCGGCCAGGCGTCGACGTCGCCGAACTTCTTGAACAGTGCTGCCTTGCCCTCCATCACCGGCAGTGCCGCGGCAGGGCCGATGTTGCCGAGGCCGAGCACGGCCGAGCCGTCGGTGACCACGGCGACGGTGTTGCGCTTGATGGTCAGGCGGCGCGCGTCCTCGGGGTTCGCGGCGATGGCCTGGCAGACGCGGGCGACACCGGGCGTGTACGCCCGGGACAGGTCGTCACGGTTGCGGAGCGCGATCTTGGGCGTGACCTCGATCTTGCCGCCGAGGTGGATCAGAAAGGTCCGGTCGGAAACCTTGCGGACCTTGACCTCCGGCAGCGTTTCGAGCGCCGTCGTGATGTCCTTCGCGTGGTTCTCCGACAGCGCATTGACAGAAATGTCGACCACGATGGAGTCCGCGTGCGACTCCACGACGTCGAACGCGGTGAGCACGCCGCCCACCCGGCCCACTGCTGTGGTCAGATCGCCGGCGGCGCTGGACGAGGACGGAGCCTCGACCCGGACGGTGATGGAATATCCGGGACCGGGAACCGGCATGGCACTACCCCCGCTGTGAGGTCGACTAGGACGTTGAAAACCCTAGCCCCGTGATCGAGACCACCCGGTGCCGCCGGGGTGACTGGCCAGTAGCGAACTACTTGTTGATCTTGGTCTCCGGGTGCACGTAAGGCACCGCGTCGAGGGGGAAGGTCACGTCGCCGAACGGCGAAAGCGAGCCCTGCCTGTCCGCCGCCAGCTCGGACACGGGGTGCTCGCCCTCGGCAGCCGGCCAGGTCGGATCGATCCTGGCCTTCTTGCCGTTTTCGCCCTTAGCCACGATGCCCTCCAAGAATCTGTACAGCCTGTTTGAACAGCACAGCGTAAACAGCGCGGTTCTTGAACAGCACAGCATAAACAGTGCAGTTCGATCAAACACAGTCTGCCCGACGGAACCCCGCAGCGGAGCACCCGCCCTGGTGACCGCGCGCAAACTCACGACAAGCACCGGTATCCTGGGAAAACGATGCCCGCGACCTCACTGGCGGACTGGCTGCGCGCAGCCTCCGACGAAGCACTCACCGCGCTTTTGCGCACGAGGCGCGACTTGGCCACCCCGCCGCCCGCCGATACGACGGTCCTCGCCACCAGGGCCGGGACACCGGGTTCGGTCGCGCGCGCCTGCGAAGCGCTGGACACCTTCACCCTCGCGACGCTGGACGCCCTGCTGCTCGCCGGCGCCGACACGCGCTACGTCGAGCGCGCCGAGGTCGAGAAGATCATCAGCGAGGACGTCCGTCCCGCGCTCGACAAGCTGCGAGCGCGGGCGCTCGTCTGGGGCGAGGACGACACGCTGCGGGTGCCGCCGTCGGCACGGGAAGTCGTCGGGCCCTTCCCCGCCGGGCTCGGCGCGTCCTCGCCGGACCTGGCGAGCTTGGACGTCGAGGCGGCGCTCGCCGAGATCGGTGAGGACGAGCGCGCGCTGATCACCACCTTGGCCGCGGGGCCGCCGATCGGGAAGTCCCGCGACGCCAGTTCCGAGCTCCCACTCGGCGATGCGGTGACGCCTGTGCAGCGCTTGCTCGCCCGCGGTCTGCTGCTTCGCCGCGATGACCAGACCGTCGAACTGCCGCGTGAAATCGCCATCGCACTGCGCGGCCGTCACGTCTTCACGCCGATCACGCTGACCGAGCCGGATTTGCCGACGAACCGGCACCAGCCGTCCACAGTGGACGAAGCCGCGGCCGGTGAGGCGATGGAGCTGATGCGGCAGATCGAGGCCCTGCTCACAACATGGTCCGAGCAGCCGCCACCGTTGCTGAAGTCGGGCGGGTTCGGTGTGCGTGAACTGAAGAAGCTCGCCAAGGACAACGACGTCGACGAGGTCAGGGCCACTTTTCTGGCCGAGCTGGCCGTCGGCTCCGGGCTTGTTGCGGACAGTGAAACAGCGTCACCCGAGTGGGTGCCGACAACGCTGATGGACTCGTGGCTGGCCTCGCCACCTGCCCAGCGGTGGATCACACTCGCGCAGGCGTGGCTGGAGCTGCCCCGGCTGCCGGGTCTCGCCGGTGGCCGCGATTCGAAGGACAAGCCCATCGCGCCGCTCGCCGAGGAGCTGCGCCGCCCGTTGGCGCCGGTGTCGCGGCGACGGGTGCTCGACGCGCTCGCCGACCTGCCGGACGGTGCCGGGGTGAAGAGCGCCGAAGAACTGGTGAACCTGCTGGCTTGGCGCGCGCCACGGCGAGGGGGCCGGCTGCGCGACGAGACGGTGCGCTGGACGATGGCCGAAGCGTCGGCGCTCGGCATGATCGCGCTCGGCGCGCTCACTTCGGCCACGAAGGCGCTGCTCGCCGACGACCGGGCCAACGCGGTCGCGTCGATGATCGAGGCCCTCCCGAAACCGGTCGACAAAGTGCTGGTACAGGCCGATTTGACCGTCGTCGCGCCCGGCCCCCTCGAGCCCGAGCTGGCCATCGCCATGGCCGCGGTCGCCGACGTCGAATCCGCCGGGCACGCGACGGTGTACCGGGTGACGGAGCCGTCCGTGCGCCGCGCGCTGGACATGGGCCGGACGGCCAGTGAGCTGCACGCGCTGTTCGCGACACACTCGGCCACGCCTGTGCCGCAGTCGCTGACGTACATGATCGACGACGTCGCCCGCCGACACGGCCGCTTGCGAGGTGGCTCGGCGTCCTCTTTCCTGCGTTGTGACGACGAAGTACTGCTCCGCGAAGTGCTCGGCAACCCGGTCGCCGAAGCGCTCGGGCTGCGCTTGATCGCGCCCACAGTAGTGATCAGCCCACTGCCGCTCATCGAGGTCCTCGACGGCCTGCGTGCCGCCGGATTCGCCCCCGCCGCCGAAGGGCCGGACGGGCGCGTCATGGACATCCGCCCGCACGGCAGGCGCGTACCCGCCCGGCTGCGCAACGCCCGTCGCGTCATCACGGCCGAGCCCGCCGGAATGACCCCCGAGCAGCTGGGACAGATCGTCGCCCATCTTCGCGCGGGTGACATGGCTTCAGGGCGTCGCCGGGGCACTTCCGTGCGGGCGCCCAGCGGCGGTGGCGCGGACACGTCGGCGACGCTGGCACTGCTCGCTCAGGCCGCCAGGGACAAGCGCGAGGTGTGGATCGGCTTCGTCGACTCCCGCGGCACCGCGAGCCAGCGCGTCGTCCGCCCCGCGTGGATCGGCGGCGGCGTGATGGAAGACGCCGAGAAGGAGCGTTTTCCCTTGCACCGCATCACTTCCGCCGCCCTCGTCGAAGACTGACTCGCATACCCGGACTGCTGACCCGCGTGCGCAGACTGCACTTACGCCACAGGAGCTAGAGGGCGCGGAGGCCTTGGAGGACGCGTTCCATGAAGTCGCGGGAGCCTTGGTCGTCGAGGGACATGCCCGGCTGGTGGATGATCACGAGGCCGGCGTCGGCCATGTCGCCGACGAGCACCTTCACCACGACCAGCGGCAGGTACAGGTGCGCGGCGATCTCGGCGACAGATCGGGTTTCGAGGCAGACGTCACAGATCGCGCGGTGTTCTGGCGAGCCGACGCCGGCGAACCGCCGCGCCTTCTCCGTTGTCGAGACGAGTGCTTCGAGCGCGAGGTTGTGCGGCGAGTGGGTCCGTCCGCCGGTGCGGGCGTAGGGCCGGACGCGGGAGCGCCGCTGCCCGGAAGGCGCGTAGGCGGACGCCGAGTACTCGGCCGGAGCGGGAGCCTGCCTGCGCCGGGGAGCTGCCGCGCCGATGCCGACTATCGTCGACACCCGGCTGAGTTCGAACCTGGCCGGCGAATCGAAGGCTTCACGATCGGACCCTTGGTGCAGTGCTTCCCACGCACCGGTGCCCTGATCGTCCTGCCGGGGGGTTCTCAACCCCTCACCCCGCCCTGGAGTTGCGCGCGCAGCTCGGGCGTGAGCTGCTGACCGACCCGGTCGACCAGCAAGGTCATCTCGTAGGCCACCGTGCCGATGTCGCACGTCGGCGCGGCGAGAACCGCGAGGGCCGAACCGTCGCTCACCGACATCAGGAACAGATACCCGCGTTCCATCTCGACGACCGTCTGGTTGACCCCGCCTGCTTCGAAACAGCGCGCGGCTCCCTGAGTCAAGCTGATCAATCCGGACGCCACCGCGGAAAGCTGTTCGGCACGGTCCTGTGGCAGGCCTTCCGACGGGGCGAGAAGCAGCCCGTCAGCGGAAACCACGACGGCGTGGGCCGCGCCTGGGACCCTGCGTACGAAATCCGTGATGAGCCAGCCGAAACCGCCGGACTGCTGGCCGGAAGCCGTCACTGCCCCTCCTCACTGCCGATTACGAGCCTTCACCAGGCCATGCGCCGATAGCCGACGATCAACGACGTCCGCTCCACCAAGCGTATTCATCACGACGACGCTGTCGAGTGCGGCCGGACGCCGCCGCGGGCACCCAAAGTAGGCGTTCGGGCGCGATCCGCGTCGACCCATGGTCAACCATGCATCAGTAGGTGAGGCGGACCACCCAGGACCACATTGAACCGGGTGGACATATGCGCAGGTCAACCAGGGGGCGAACGGTTGTTCGTCCACAACTGGCCCAGCCCGCTCGGAGTAAGATCACCCGACCGGATTACTGCCGGAGGACACCACTCCCCGAAGTGGGTGAAGCACGCGGAGTTCACTCCAACGGCCGCATCCACTAGGGCATTTCAGGCGCTATCCAGCCGGAAGCGCCGCATCGTGCTCGATGGCGTGCTGCACGACGGAGATCAACACCTGCTTGGCCGAGTCCCGCTCACGCGCGTCGCACGCCATGATCGGCACCGAGGACGAGATCGTCAGCGCGTGCCGGACGTCCTCGATCTGGTGATGCAGCAACCGGTCGAAGCAGTTGATGGCAACGACATAGGGCAGCTTACGGTTCTCGAAGAAGTCGATCGACGGGAATGCGTCCGAAAGCCTTCTCGTGTCCACGAGGACCACCGCGCCGATGGCGCCGATGGCCAGGTCGTCCCACATGAACCAGAACCGGTGCTGGCCGGGCGTGCCGAACACGTAGAGCACGAGGTCGGAGTCCAGCGAGATCCGGCCGAAGTCCATCGCGACCGTGGTCGTGGTCTTGTTCGGCGTCGCCGAGTTGTCGTCGACACCGGAACTCGCCTCGGTCATCAACGCCTCGGTGGTCAACGGGTCGATCTCCGAAACCGCTCCGACCAGCGTGGTCTTCCCTGATCCGAAACCGCCGGCCACCACGATCTTGGCCGAGGAGGTCGGACCGGCGACCGCCGACGTGTTCGTGTCGGAGTCAAATTCGCCGAAGGCCACTGAGCACCCTTTCCATGAACTCGATACTCGGCCGGTCCCCGACCGTGGTAGATCCCGAATGCACCAACACCAGCCCCAGGCCGGCGACATCGCCGATCAGGACTCGCACCACGCCCAGCGGCAGCCGCAGCAGCGCCGCGACCTCCGCCACCGAACGGGTGTCCAGGCACAGATCGCAGATGGAGCGGTGCTCCGGCACGCGGACGCGGTCGAGGATCCGGCCGTGCTCGCTGGTTGAGATCAGCGCCTCGATCGCGAGGTTCTGCGAAGGCTTTGTCCGGCCCCGCGTCCGGAAGTACGGCCGCACCAGTCCCGAGCCGGGCTCGGGGTCGGCGAACTCTTCGAACCGCTCGTCGACGTACTCGTTCTTCGCCTGCTGCGGCAGCGCCGCGGCCACCGGGTCCGGCTGGGCGCCGTACTCGGCCTCGATCTGGAACGCGGCGAACTCGGCCGAGTCGTACAACGGCCCGCTCGCTCCACCGAACAGCTCGGAACCCGGCCCGCCCAGCAGCCGGGACCGGAAGTCCTCGACGCTGAAATCCGCGGGCCCTGAACCGGCCGCGGCCTCGGCAGGGCTCAGCCAGCTGCCCGTGTCGGTGACGGCCCGCTGCTCGCCGGTGCCGGACCGGCGATCACGCCATTCCTGGTCGACGCGGTCACGAAAAGTCCGCCAGTCCTCCCGGGCGTCATCGTTGTCCGAATTACTCGGCCAGCTCTGGCCCCCGGAGGAATCATCGAGCCGGCGATCCCGCCTCAAACGCCTCTCGTCCATGACCTTCTCCTCGATGTCCCGGCGCTCAGCGCCGGACCGCGCCCTGGAGCTGCGCGCGCAGCTCAGGCGTGAGTTGCTGGCCGACCCGCTCAACCAGCAGGGTCATCTCGTAGACCACCAAGCCGATGTCACTTTCCGGAGAACCGAGCACCGCAAGGCAGGAGCCGTCGGAGACCGACATGATGAACAAGAAGCCGTTGGCCATCTCGACGACGGTCTGTGCGACCGTTCCGCCTTCGAAGACCTTGGCCGCGCCGCGCGCCAGGCTGGTGAGCCCGGAAGCCACCGCTGCCAGCTGATCGGCCCTGTCCTTGGGCAATCCTCGCGAAGACGCGAGCAACAACCCGTCCGCCGACACCACTACGGCATGTGCGGCACCGGGAACCCGGTGCACGAAATCCGTGATGAGCCAAGCGAAAGTACCTGACTGGCCGGCTTTGCCCTGCGAAGCCTGGTTGCTCGGCTGCGCTGGGCCCCCCGGCTGCACTTGACCCGCCCGTGTCACTGTCGCTCCTCACTGCTGTCTTCGGACAAGGAACCCATTCCCCCGCCGCTCACCGAAACACCGTGCTCGTCCGACCGGTGTTCGGAGGACTGTTCCTTCATCGCGTGCCGCCCTGATGTGTATCCGCGCTGGAAACTCGCCATCCGGCTGCGGGCCGCGGTCGCCGACCTGGCGATCGCACCCTTCCCCGGCTGACCAATTGTCGCGTCGGCGAACACATCCTGCTCACTCGGGCCGACCGACCCAGGGACCAAGTATGCGTTGGGCACCCGCTTGGGGAGACCGGCCGGGGTGATTTCCTCATCCTTGGTCTCCAGCAGTGCTTGCGCGGCTTGCCAACCGTTGTCGGCGGCACTTTCCCACCCACGCTTGGGTTCCGGTAGATGAACCGGTTCCGGCTCGCGCGGGGCCGGCCACTCCTGGCGTACCTCTGGTTCCTCGCGTACCTCGGGAGCGGGCTCGGCCTGCGGGGTCTCGTACGGCTGACGTTCGTACTGACGCTCGTAGTCGCTGTACGGCGGAGCCTCCTGCCTCGCGTGGTCCCGGCGATCGGGCACGATCGGCTCGGGCTCCTCGACAGGTGCCTCCGGCTCCGCTTCGCCTTCCTCACTGAACCAGCGCGACAGCACCGACTGGTAGATCGGAAGGCGACGCGTGGGGACGTCGTCCTCGAGCGCGCTCTTCTCGGCCTCCGGCTGCGCGGCGGGTGGCTGGTCCGGAGTCACCGGCACGTACTTCGGCTCGCGCTTCGGCAGCACCAGCGGGGTGAACTGCGTCTCCGCCGCGCTGTTCGCCGAACTGCTCGCGCCGTCGCCGTTGACCGAGGTGAGGTCTTCGGTAGTCGGCCAGGCCGGGCTGAGGAACGGGCCGGCGGCATTGTTGTTGCCCACCAGATCGTCGAGGCTGATCGGCTGGTCGAGCGGGACGAGCCCGCCGCTGTTCGGGCCACCGTTCTGCGGTGGTGGCGGGGGCGGCGGCTTGTGCGCTGGCGGCGGCGTGTGCGCCGTGGGCTGCCGGTTGATCGGCGGCATGCTCGGCATCGAGATTTCGTTCCGGTTGTGCGGCGGCGGCGTCCGGGTGTCGGCGCGCAGCTGCGTAAGCACTTCGGCCGGGACGACGACGCGGGCGATGATGCCGCCCTCGATGTCCTCGTTCTCGCGCAGCCGGACCTCGATGTTGTGGCGCTGGGCAAGGCGGGCGACCACGTACAGGCCCATCCGCCTGGTCACCGACACGTCCAGGTCCGGCGGGTCGGCCAGGCGCTTGTTGACCTCTTGGATCTGGTCCTCCGACATCCCGACACCGTGGTCGGTGACCTGGATGGCGAGCGCCTTCTTCCTGGTCACCACCGCACGGACGGTGATCTTCGTCTCGGGCTCGGAGAAGTAGGTCGCGTTGTCGAGCAGCTCGGCCAGCACGTGCACAAGGTCGTGGATGGCCAAACCCTGCACCGAAACCTCGGGCACGATGCCGAGTTCGATGCGGGCATACTGCTCGATTTCGGAAACCGCCGCGCCGATGACGTCGGCCGCCGGGACCGGCTTGGGCACGGACTTGGCGAGACCTGCGCCCGAAAGCACCAGGAGGCTCTCACCGTTACGACGCAGCCGCGTGGCCAGGTGGTCCAGCTCGAACAGGCTCGCGAGATGGTCCGGGTCCTGCTCGTCGGCTTCGAGGCGGTCGATGACACCGAGCTGGCGTTCCACGAGCCGCTGACTGCGCCGGGAAAGGTTCACGAAGATGCCGTTGACGTTCTCCCGCAGAAGAGCCTGCTCGGCAGCCATCTTGACGGCCTGTTCGTGGACCACGTCGAACGAGCGGGCCACTTCCCCGATCTCGTCGCGAGAGGTGATCGGGACCGGCTCGACGGCGTTTCGCGAGGCCCGGACGGGGTCCGGATCGTCGAGGATCGCCTGCACGGTCTGGGGCAGCCTGGTGTAGGCCACGTCCAGTGCCGTGGTCCGCAGGATCCGCAGCGGGCGCAGCATGAGCCGGGCGATCGCCAGCATGAGGACCAGTGCCAGCGCGATCGCGAGGAGCACGATGCCGGCTTCCCACCACGCCGAGGTGGTGGCGTTGTTCGCCAGGGTGTCTGCTTGCAGTCGGAGCCCGGTGAGCAGGTTGTTCTCGACCGCGCGCAGCTTGCCTTGTGCGACAGTGCTGTCGGTGGTCAGCCGTGAGCTCGTGATCGTCGGCGTCTCGCCGTCGTCGACCTGCGCGAGCGCCTCGGTGCGGATCAGTTGCCTGTCATCGATCTCGGGCCCACTGAACGTGTCCGAGAAGAGCTGGCGCTGGTCGGGGCTGGCGTTTGCGTTGAAGCTGTCGATCGCAGCCGCGCCACTGGACTGCGCCGACCGCACCTCCTCGAGGAGCGGGCCGGGAAAGTTGTGGCGGAATGCGACGATCTGCAGCGCCGCGTCCCCGCGGGCGATGAACTCCTTGGCCTCACTGACCGCCTGGACCGTCGTGCCCTGCCTCAGCAGGTCCCGATCGGTGACGGCGGTGTTCACCTCGCGACCGAGCTGGACCAGGGAGTCCAGGATCGACGAATAGGTGGTGAGCGCCGAAAAGTCCGAGTAGAGCGAGGTGTTGGACGCGCTCCGCAGTGGACGCAAAGCGTCGAGCCGCTGCAGGCCGAGGTCGTAGCGGGCCTTCGTCTCGGCGTCCGGCGTCTTCAACTGGCCGGCGGAACTGCGCAGGTCGTCGACGACCCTGTCCACCTTGGCGATCTGTGCGTCGAGCGCGGGCTGCCTGCTGGAATCACCGGACGAGATTCGCGCTACGGCCAGGGAACGCTCGGCCTGCAGTTCGTGAATAACCGCGGTGACCTTGACGGCGAAATCGACCTGGCTCGCTGTCTGCTGGAACTGATTAGCCTGCTGCAGCTGGTCGTTGGCCCGCAGCCCGCCGAGCGCCAGCGCCGTCAGCGTCGGAATAATCAGCACCGCCGCCAGCTTGGTTCGCAACCGCCAATGGCGCAGCCCTAAGAACGAACCGGCCACTCGCTTCGGCCGCTCGTTCGTCTTGTCCTGCTGTGCGGGGGCACCCCCAACCCCCGCGTTGTCTTTCCTGGGCACCGCTTTACCACCATCGCTCGATGAGCTGAATACATCGTCCACGTGCTGATCGGCCACTATCGGATCACTCCTGAACCTGGCCATGACGAGCGGAATCGGTTCAGCACCGCTCGGTCCGCTCGGCCATCCAGGGGCTCTCTCTCACTACATTGGTGGTCTATACCTGGTCGCAGGAGCAGAGGGTAGCGAACACCGGGAGAAGATGTAAGCCTTCTGGCCGAAGGCAGCTCCCAATACCATCCGGCCACTCTGCTCGCCGGTTGAAAACGCTGATCTGCGCCGGAAAATACTCCCAGTAGCCCCCGGCGGGGACCGATCGAACCCTAACAGGTGATCTATACCACTCCAATGTGGGAGACAAACACCCATTGTGAGGTACCCAGTGAGGTCTCTACAGTATCCCGCGTGAGACCGCACGTCTTTCGGCCGGATTATTCCTTGATCAAGTATTAATCTGACCTCGGCTCACACCCACCCGGCCGGTCTGGACCACGTGGCCGGTCTGGACCACCTGGCCTGTTCTTCGGAGGAGTTGGCTTTGCTTCGACACGTCATGAGCACTCACCCAGCGCAACCGGAGCGGCTCGCCGCTTCAAGCACGCTTGGCGGCTCGGACGATTGTGCCGTGTCGGACACCACCTGGCCACTCGGAAGACCGAAGATCGACAAAATGCCGAACTCCGACACACAAGGTGTCGAAGGCCGGACCACCAAGAAGATCGCGATCCCCGATGTGCACAACATCTGTGGAACGCTCACCAAACCGGTCACCAGGGATCGCGGCGCCGACTTCACAGGGGTGAAGTGGCTTTATGCGAGCAAGCAGCACGGTCGTCGCCGGCCTGATCCCCAATACTGCGGCCGGTGCGCCCCAGCCACCGCCGCAGTGACCACCGCGCCCACCTCCTGGCAGGCGCAAGATTCACGACGCATTCAGCGAGTTCCCGGCCTCTTTCGTCACAAGTCCGGGACGATCCGGCAGCGCATCGACGTCACCCCGATGATCGCGCCGCAGGTCAGCTCCTCTTGACGTTCCAACCCCAACCTCCGCTTCACAGTTCACGGCACTCTCGAGGAGTTACCTTGTTTCGCAACACCATGAGCACCGGCCATGGGACCAGACGTCGTGTCGTACTCGGGCTGGCGGTGACCGCACTGCTCGCCGCGACGACGGGCTGTTCGGCACTCGGCTCGAACGATTCCTCCACCAGCGGTGGTAACGCGTCCGTGGAAAAAGCCAAGATCAACGTCGCGATCATCACGACGATCGACCTGGCGCCGTTCCACCTCGCCAACAAGAACGGCTACTTCAAGCAGGAGGGCCTTGACGTCGAGTTCTCCGTCAACCCGTCCAGCCCGGTCGCGCTCCAGAAGGTCATCTCCGGCGAAGCGGACATCGCATTCGCCAGCTACGTCCCGGTCTTCACCGCCCAGGACAAGGGCGCCGCTGACCTCAAGATCGTCGCCGACTCCGTGTCCGCGAGCCCGAACAGCAACATGGTCATGACAACGCCGAATTCGTCGGTCAAGACCGTCAAGGACCTCGCCGGCAAGAAGATCGGCATTCCCGCGCCCGGTACGGCCTCCGACACGATGACGAAGGCCGTCATGAAGGCCAACGGCGTCGACTTCAGCAAGGTCCAGTGGGTCTTGACGCCGTTCACCGACATGGCCACCGCGCTGAGCAAGGGTGACATCGACGCCGCCTACATGCCGGAGCCGTTCATCACCAACTCCGCCAAGTCGGTCGGCGCCGTGCCGGTCGTCGACGTCGCGTCCGGCCCGACCGAGGACTTCCCGATCGGTGGCTACGCAGCACTTGCCAAGTTCACCAGCGCGAACCCGAAGACCGTCGCCGCGTTCCAGCGGGCCATGAAGAAGGCGACCGACGAAGCCGCCGACCGGGCCAAGATCCAGCCGATGATCGTCGAGTTCGCGAAGGTCGACGCCGACACCGCGGCGCTCGTCACGCTGCCGAACTTCCACTCCACGCTGGACCCGAGGCGCCTGCAGCGCGTCCCGGACCAGCTCCAGGAGTACGGCATCACCTCGAAGCGCATCGACGTCAGTTCGATGCTCGTGCAGTCGGCCACCTCCTGACGTGACCCGTCTGCTTCGGAACCTCACCGGCCTGCTCGGCTTCTTCCTGCTCTGGGAAGTGGCCGTGCGGGCCGGTCTGGTCGACAACAGGTTTCTTCCGACGGCGAGCACCGTGCTGACCAAGGTGGTCGAGCTGCTCGGCGACGCGACGTTCCTCAGCCACGTCCTCGCGACCGTGCTGGCCTGGGCCATCGCCATGGTCATTTCGATCGCCGTCGCCATCCCCGCCGGGCTCCTGCTGGGCAGCGTGCCGTGGTTGCGCGACTCGACCAGGACAGTCGTCGAGTTCCTGCGGCCGATCCCGTCCGTGGCGCTGATCCCGCTGGTTCTCCTGGTGATCGGCAGCGGGCCGGAAGCCAAGATCACCCTCGCCGTCTACGCGTCGGTGTGGCCGATCCTCTTCAACACCATCTACGCGCTCAGTGAGATCGACCCCGTGCTCACCGAGACGGCGAAGTCGTACGGCACGACCAAAACCCGGATGCTGACCTCGGTCGCGCTGCCCCACGCGGCGCCGTTCGTGTTCACCGGCATCCGGCTGTCCTCGTCGATCGCACTGATCGTCGTGGTCAGCGTGGAGTTCCTCGCCGGCGCCAAGCTGGGCCTCGGCCAGTACATCCTGGAAGCCAGCAGCAACACCCCCAAGATGGACATCGTGCTGGCTGGAACCGTGGTCGCCGGTGTCATCGGCTACCTGATCAACAACGGTCTCGAACTGATCGGCAGACGCGCCTTCCGCTGGAGCACGGCCGACGCGGAGGCGACAACGTGACCGCAACACTCACCAGGGCCCGTGTCGGACGCGGTGTCTCGGGCTTCGCCAGGAACTGGCTGCTCCTCGTGGGCCTGGTCGTGGTCTGGGAGATCGCCACCCGGCTCGCCGGCGATGTATTCTTCCCGCCCCCTTCACAGATCGCCGCCGAGGGCGCGAAAATCTGGTTCTCCGGGCCGGCGTCGCAGCTCTTCCTCGGCGACGCCGTCTTCGACAACGTCTTTCCGAGCCTCGTCCGGCTCATCGGCGGCTGGCTGATCGCGGTGTTCGTCGGGATTTCGCTGGGCACCCTGCTGGGCCGGTCACGCCACGGCATGGACTACATCGGCCCGATCTTCGCCTTCTTCCGGGCGATCCCGCCGCCGCTGCTGGTGCCGACGTTCATCGCCCTGTTCCACATCGGACCGGGCATGCAGTTCGCCACCATCATCTTCGGCTCGCTGTGGCCGGTGCTGCTCAACACCGTTGACGGCGTCCGCTCGGTGGACAAGGTCAAGTACGAGACGGCCCGCTCGTTCCGCACCCCGAACCGGTACTGGATCGGCATGGTCGTGCTGCCCGCGGCGATGCCGAAGATCTTCGCCGGGCTGCGGCTCAGCCTGGCTGTGTCGTTGATCTTGATGGTGGTCTCCGAGCTGGTCGGTGCGCTCAACGGAATCGGCTTTGCCCTGCTTTTCGCCCAGCGACAGTACGAGATCGTCGCCATGTGGGCGTGGATCGTGCTGCTCGGGATTTTGGGCTATGGCTTCAACGCGCTACTGCTAGCGGTCGAACGCCGGGTTCTGGCGTGGCAGCCGGCCCGCACGGGATCTTAAGGAGGCTGACATGCCAACCATGCTCGAGGTAACCGGCCTCAACCATCAGTACGGCACCGGCGCCCAAGCGCATATCGCCGTGAACAACCTGTCGTTCACCGTCGAGGCCGGCGAACTCGCCTGCATCGTCGGACCGTCCGGCTGCGGCAAGTCGACGTTGCTGCGCTGCATTTCTGGGCTGCTCCCGCCCAGCGCGGGAACGGTCAGCCTGCACGGCGACCAGATCAAGGGCGTGCCCGAGGATCTGGCCGTCGTCTTCCAGGACTACAGCCGCTCGCTGTTTCCTTGGCTCAGCGTGGCGAAGAACGTCGAGTTCCCGCTGCGATGGCGCGGCTTGAGCAAGACCGAGCGACGTCAACGGGCCCAGGAAGCCCTCGACGCCGTTGGGCTCACGAACGTCGGCGGGAAGTACCCCTGGCAGCTTTCCGGCGGTATGCAGCAACGGGTGTCCATCGCCCGTGCGCTGGCGAGTCGTCCGGCGCTGCTGTTGATGGACGAGCCGTTCGCTTCGGTGGACGCACAGACCCGGTTCGAGTTGGAGGACCTGCTCCGGCGGGTGCAGCGCGAGCAGGGTTCGACGGTGCTCGTCGTCACGCACGACATCGATGAGAGCGTCTATCTCGGCGACAGGGTGCTCGTGCTGTCGAAGTCCCCGGCGAGCATCGTCGCGGACCTGACCGTCGGGCTGCCCGCCGAGCGCAACCAGATCACCACCCGCGAGTCGGCGGAGTTCGTCAACCTGCGCGGGGAGGTGGCCCGTCTGCTCCAGGTCGGCGCGCCCGAGGAGGTCGCCGCGAAGTCCGATGCCGCGGAGTGGGACCTCGCCGAGAAGTCGGCCGAGACTCCCGCCCCCAGCAAGGCTCCGCACTAGCTGGATCACAGTCAGTAGAGGGCTTTCGGGTTGGGGTCGACGCGGATATGTAACAGGGTGGGGCGGTCGGCGGCGAGTGCGGTGGCGAGTGCCGCTTTGAGCTCGCCGGGCTGCTCGACGCTGGACGCCACGCAGCCCAGACTTTCCGCCAGCGCAACAAAATCGATGCCGCCGAGCTCGGTCCCCGGCACCTTCTCGCCGCCGGCGGCCTGACCGAGGATGCGCACGGCCGCGTACTGTGAATTGTCGAGGATCACGAACGTCACGGGCACATGCTCCTGCGCCGCGGTCCACAATGCCTGGATGGCGTACATGCTCGACCCGTCGCCGATCACCGCGACGACCTTGCGATCCGGAATGGCAATCGCCGCACCGACCGCCGCGGGAAGGCCATAGCCGAGCGTCCCGCTGGCCATGGTCAGGAACCCGGTGTCGGTCGAGGTGATCGGCAGGTGGTCGTGCAGGTTGTTCCGGTGGCTCGGCGCCTCTTCGACGACGATCGCGTTGTCCGGCAGCAGTTCCGATAGTGTGGCGTACGCGAATTCCGGCGAGATCGGCGCTGTTTCGGCCGGCCGCGCGGGTCGGCTCAGCGGCGCGGGCGCTTCACGGCCCGACTCGCCGACACGCTCGTTCAGCGCCTCGACAGCCAGCTTCACCGTGGCGCGGATCGCGGTACCTTCGGCCGCGCGCGCCAGCACCTGCTCGTCGTCGTTGACGACGAACAGCGGTGGCAGCGAAGTGTCCGATTCGCCTCGGTAAACGTGGTAAGTGAAGGCAGGCGCGCCCAACACGACGACCAAGTCGTGTACTGACAACGCTTTCGCCGTCAGATTGCGCTCGGGCTGGATGAACCCGAGGAACAGCGGATGGTCCTCGGGAAACGAGCAGCGGGACGACATCGCGCTCGCCCAGACACCGGCTTTGAGGCGCTCAGCCAATGCGACCAGCTCAGGGACGACGTTCTCCGCGTCCACCGCCGGCCCGACGACGATTCCCGGCCGTTCACTGGCTTCCAGCGCGGCGACGAGCTCGGCCAGCGCGGCCGGATCCGGTGCGAAACCGGGGATCGGCGGCCGGTGGACGATCGGCCTCGACATCTCGACGTCCCAGTCGTCGACGGGGACCGACACGAAAACCGGACCCTGCGGCGCCTGCGTCGCGATGTGGTACGCCCGCGCGATGGCCGCCGGAACGTCCTCGGCGCGAGCGGGCTCGCAGCTCCACTTCACATACGGCTTGGGGAAACTCGCCGCGTCCGTGGCGCCGAGGAACGGGTCGTCCGGCAGGAGCGAACGAGTTTGCTGCCCGGCGATGATGATCATCGGCGTGCGGTTGCGGAACGCGGTGAACACATGCCCGAGGCCGTGCCCGACGCCGCCCGCGGAGTGCAGGTTCACCAGGACCGGCTTGCGCGCGGCCTGCGAGAACCCGTCGGCCATCGCGACCACGGCGGACTCTTGGAGGGCGAGGACGTACCGGAAGTCGTTCGGCCAGTCGGTGAGGAAGGCGATCTCGGTGGTTCCCGGATTGCCGAAAACGGTCGTCAGGCCCAAATCGCGGAGGAGCTCACGGGTGGCGTCACGGACTGTCCTCACTTCTGGACCTCGAGCAGGAATACCGACCAGCTCCCGGACGACACGGTGAGCACGCCCCCGGCACGGTCCTTTGTGTCCCGAACCCCGACCACCGAACCGAGGGCGATCTCGATGCAGTCTTCTTGGCCGCTATGACTCGACTTACGCCAGTTGCTCACTCTGTGGCCTCCAGTTCGGTGATCACCTCCGCAATCAGCGCCAGGGATTCCTGTTCACTCATCGCCAGGTTCAGCACGATATTCGCGGCGGCTCTATAGCCCGCCACATAGTCCTCATCGTAGAGGTATGCGCTGCCCCGATGATGTTCCACGGAGACGATGGCCGGGAGATCGTCGAAGTCGAAGACCGTGAAGGGTCCCACCAGTCCTGGGTGCCAGCCGATCCCGGCCGCCATCACTCGAATCGTGCAGCTGTTTTTCCTTGCCATCACAAGTAAGTGCTGCAGCTGTGCAGCCATCCCGACGGCGCCGCCGATACCTTGCCGAAGCGCGGATGCGCCAAGTATTGCCGTGTACGGCGAAGGATTGAGACGGGTCAGCACCTCCTGACGTGCCATCCGGATCATCAGAAGTTGTTCGATTTCGGGCGACGGTGGCAGCTCGAGAATTGGTCGCGCGTACTCGGCGATCTGTAATGGCCCAGGGATCAGAGCGGGGCTCCACACGAAAATCGCGGCTGCGGTGCGTTCACATTCCACTACCGCAGGTAGCGCCTGGGGAGCTTCGAGCCAGTTCGGTTCGTGGGCGTTCCTCGCCAGCTCCAGCAACTCGGCCTTCTCGTCTCCGATCACCCTGAGGCAGCCGAGAATGCCCGCGACCTCCTCTGTCGTGGGCACCCGCCGCCCACTCTCCCAATGCGACAACCTGGGATGAGTCAGGCCCAGCCGTTGAGCGAGTTCACGTTGTCCGACACCCCGCGAAATCCGGGCGTCACGAAGCGCCGCCGCCAGCGCCCTGGCCCGAGGAGTGGCTAATGGTGCTTTCATGCACCGCAGCATGGCAGGTGGTAATAGCCACTGGCCATTCACTCTTTCGCACATTTGTGGTGCGCATTTGTACCAGAGAGCGTTCTGCCATGCTGAGATGGCAACAGGCCGAAGGAAAGCGGCACGCACTGACCTCGGACCTCCCACCGCGACCGGGAGACTCCTTCCGCGCCCTGTGTGGCGAAGAAGTCTTCGTAGAGCGCGACGACGTGCTCGCGCTCGGCGGCCAATGGCTCGCCGGAACCTGCCGGGAATGCGACGCCGTCTGGCGAAAACGCGAGAACATCCCGCAGTTCACGTCGTGATGGAACAAGACGCGCGGCTGCTCGGTCGCGTCCGGGACCTGAGCAAGTCGCTCGGCGAAGACCTCGACTGGCTCATCAAGAACCACTTCGCCGACACGCCCCGCGCCGACGGCCTCCGTGATCTCGGCGAACGTCTCGCCGAACTCGGTGCGGACCTGCTCAAGCGCGCGGACCAACTCGATCAGGGCGTCGCCGCGAAGCTCCCCGAAAGCGGCTGGATCCCGGAAGCCGGTCCGCCCGCCAACGGCCTGCGCGTCGCCCACTACGTCGGCCGCGGCGAACTCCGCTTCGGGCTCGTCTACCTCGCCGCCTGCGGCGCGGCCTGCTATCCCTTCTACGGCAAGGATCCCACCGCCCGCATCGCGCGACATCCGACGTGCGGGGTGTGTCCCCACCTAGGTGAGGAAGGCTCGGCATAGTGGGTGGCTCGTGAGTGTTTCGCGGGGTT
>JAVXWP010000187.1:0-72516 GCA_032230695.1 Actinomycetota bacterium
CAATATTGAACGGACCTGATCGAAGATTAACCCTGGCCGTTTTGCCGCAGCCGTCGGTGTTGTTGTGCCTGTACGTCAGACTATTCTGGTTTATGTACCGGTACGTGCCTTCGAGATCCAGGATCACCGCATCGGCACCGCTGGCGGCGGCTTTGGCGAAGCGTTCGGGCCGGTGGCCTGGTACGAAGAGGAACGTCTGGGCGGTCGCGAGGGAATCGTTCATTCGTCAAGGCTCCGCAGTGTGCCGGTGGCGGTCCGCCGCCGTATTTGTCGCACACAGTGGTGATGACGCTGCCTTCTTGGCCGTGGCGCAGAATCCGCATGTCCGGTCCCCACAGGGTGGCAGCCCAGCCGTGGACGACTTGCACGATCACATCGTTGTATCGATGGACATGTGCCTTGCCCATGTGAGCGGGCGGCAGGTGCACGGCTGATCCGGACTCCCGCCGGGAGGTCAGCCGCCACGACCGGCTCCAACGCTCCCCTTGGCCGGGATGCGTGCATGCCCTCGGTGCGCCGCTGCCGGTCGTAAGCAGCGTAGGTGTCCCTCAGCTCGGAGGTAGTGCCAGGCAGGATCGACGCGGCGACGGCGACCGAAGGCGGTGCTGTGCCGTACTTGTCGCGCCAGGTCGTCCGGTAGGCGTCGATGACGCGTGCCTGGTACTCCCCGAAGGTCTCGCCTTCGGCCAAGTCATGCAGCACGGTTCCGGTGATCAGCCCGATCCCGAGTTCCGCGGCCCGCACGGCCGAGCCGACGCTCGCCGCCCCCTGCCGGATCCGCGACCGCAGGCCCGGGCTGTGCGGCGTGACCTTCAGTTCGGTGCCCTCCGGCGCTCCCTGGCCGGGACCGTCGACGGTGTGCAGCGTCCGGCCTTCGAGGGCGGCGAGGAACCGATCCTGTCGACGCTGGGCCTCCGTCCGCGCGTCGGTGTCGACGGTGCCGAAGACCGCGTCGAAGGCGGCGTTGGCCCCGGTCGCGACGGCGAGGTCGAGCCGGTGATCGACCAGGAGATCCGTGGTGGCGGCGGCCTCGGCGAGCAGGATCGGGTCCTGATATCGCATCGGCAGGACCGCGGTCCCGAGCGTGATGCGGTGCGTGTGCTGGCCGACGGCGGCGAAGAACGGGAGCGGCGAGGAGAGGTAGTGGTCGAAGTGCCGTTGGTACGCCCAGCCGGACTGGTAGCCCAGCGCCTCGGCCGCCTTGAACAGCTCGATACCGTCCCGCAGGCCTTGTGCCGGACCGACGTCGTCGCTGAACGACACCCTGGCGTTGAAGCCGAGCCGCTGCTTCGCACGGAACGACGGCTGGCTGACGGGCTGGGCCACGGGCCGCACGGCGGTCATGAGGCTCCTTCCGGAATAGTCGGGCGCGAGCCGATACCGGCCGGGATCGAGTCGACGAGTGCCCGCGTGTACGGCTGCTGGGGGTTGTCGAAGAGGGTCTCGGCCGCCCTGCTCTCCACGATCCGGCCGCGGTGCATGACCGAGACGGTGTGCGCAAGCTGACGGACGAGCGCCAAGTCGTGCGAGACGAACACGTACGTCAAGCCGAGCTCGGCCTGCAGCGTCAGCAGCACCTCGACGATTCCCGCTTGGACACTGACGTCGAGCGCCGAGGTCGGCTCGTCGAGCACGATCACATCCGGCCTGAGCACCAGCGACCGCGCAATCGCGACCCGCTGCCGCTGTCCGCCCGAGAGCGCCGAAGGCTTGCGGGACAACAGGTCCTCACTCAGTCCGACCGAGGCGAGCGCCTCGAGCACACGCTCGGTTCGCTCCCGGCGGGTCCCGATGCGGAAGCGGTCGAGCGACTCGCGCACCAGGCGCTTGACCGTCCACGTGGGATCGAGCGAGGTGAAAGGGTTCTGGTACACCAGTTGCAGGTGCCGCCGGATCAACCGGAGCGACGCGTGCGACCGGCCGGTCACCTCCTCGCCCGCCACCCGGATGCTGCCCGCGTCGGGCTCCTCGAGCCCGAGCAGCAGCCGGACGGCCGTCGTCTTCCCCGAGCCGGACTCGCCGACCAGCGCGTGGGTGGTGCCCGCCTCGACGGCGAACGACACGTCGTCGACGGCGGTCAGCGTCCGGCCCTCGACGGTGAACGTCTTAGTCACGCCACTGACCTCGATCTTGGGCCGCTCCCCTGCCGCGCGGTCTCCGCAGACGTCGCGCAAATGCCGGTAGCGGTCGGGATTGAGCGCCGGGACGTCGGCGTGCAGCCGTCGCGTGTACTCCGCCGCCGGGGAAGAGAACACCGTCGCGGTGCTCCCGGTCTCCTGCACCACACCGTCCTTGAGGACGACCAGCGAGTCCGCGCGCTCCGCGGCGATCGCCAGATCGTGGGTGATGAGGAGCAGACTGATGTCGAGGTCCCGCCGCAGCCGCGAAAGCAGGTCGAGGATGTGCTTCTGGACGGTGACGTCGAGGGCCGAAGTCGGCTCGTCGGCGACGATCAGCGCCGGCCGCGGCAGCACGGCGAGTCCGATGAGGACACGCTGCAGCATACCCCCGGAAAGCTGGTGCGGGTAGGAGTCGTAGACGCGGCGCGGGTCGTCCAAGCCCACCTGGGCGAAGGTCTCCAGGACCAGTTCCTTGCGCCGGGCCTGGTTCTGCTCGCCGAGCAGCGCGGCGGCCTCCTTCGCCTGGACGCCGATCGTCCGCACCGCGTTGAGCGCGTTGCCCGGATCCTGGGGCACGTAACCGATCCCGCGCCCACGCAACGGACGGAACCGCCGCTCGGGCAGCGACAGGATCTCCTGGCCGTCGAACTCCACCACACCGTCGGCTCGCCCGGTTCCCTGCGGCAGCAACCGAAGCACCGCGCGGGCGATTGTCGACTTGCCCGAGCCCGACTCGCCGATGAGCGCCAGGCTCCCCCCGCGCCGGAGGCCGAAGCTCGCGCCGTGGACGACCTGGTGACTGCCGTAGGCGACGGAAAGGTTCTCGACCCGCAGCAGGGTGCCGGTGTCGCGAGCCGGCTCGCCGATCGTCTCGACGCGGTCGAGGGTCAGACGGTTTTGCGGAGCCATCGGCTGATCCTGTTCACGGAGAGGACGGTCGCGATCATGACGAGAGCGGGCGCGTAGACCAGCCACGGCGCCAACGGGTAGTCCTTGCCCACGGAGACGAGCAAGCCCCAGTCCGACGCCGGTGGCGGGTCCCCGAAGCCGAGGAACGCGAGCCCGGCGATCAGCAGGATCGAGTACCCGAACTGCAGCACCGCCAGCGCCACCAGCGAGCGGGAGGCGTTGGGCAGCACGTGGCGCAGCAGGATGTGCCACCGCGACCCGCCCTGGAGATACGACGCCTCGACGAAGACCGCGCGGCGCGTCTTCAAGACTTCGGACCTCATGACCCTGGCGAAGACACCCACCGCCGAGACACCCGTGGCGATGGCGGCGTTGATCGTCTCGAAACCGAGCGAGCTGACGATGATCACGGCCAGCAGAAACTCCGGGATCGAGAGAAGCACGTCGACCAGCCGCGCGAGCACGGTGTCACCCCAGCCACCGACGAACCCCGCAACGAGCCCGATCACCCCACCGGCCACGACGCCGATGCCCACCGCGATCAACGCACTGGTCACCGAGGACGAAGTGCCGTGGACGACCCGGGCGAACAGGTCGCGGCCCAGGTGATCGGTGCCGAAGAAGTGGGCGACGCTCGGCCCTCGGAACTTGTCCGCCGGGACGCCGAGCGCGGGATCCTGGCCGGTGAACAACCCCGGCAGGAGTGACCACGACAGCACGAGCGCCACGACCACGAACGACAGGATGACAAGGGCAGGGACCCGGTTGGCCTGCCGTCGGCGCACCTGGGGACGTGTAGGCAAAGCAGCGAAGACGCTCACGGCGTCACCACCTCCGCATTATCGGCCTTGTCGCGCCCCGGCGGTTCGTCGCCGAGACGCACGCGCGGGTCGAGCAACGGGTACACGAGGTCGGCGAGAAGATTCACGACGACAAAGACAACGGCCGCGAGCGCGACGACGGCCTGCAGCACCGGCAGGTCCTGCGTCGTCACGGAACGCTGCACGAGGCTGCCGATACCTGTGCGCCCGAAGATCGTCTCGGTGATGAGCGCGCCGCCGAGCAACTCCCCGACCGCCAGCGCGACGACGGTGACGACCGGCAGCGACGAGGGCTTGAGCAGATGGCGCAGGAACAGCCGGGTCTGCCCGAGGCCGCGGGAGCGGGCAAGGAACGGCGCTCCCCCGCGTGCCGACGGCGCCGCGGCTGATGCCGATCCGGCGTCACGGGCGCCCCTCCCTCTAGTATGGCAACACTTGGCTGGAAACCCGGAAACCTGCCTACCATCACCGCCAGCGCGGGAGCGATCATCGTCCGCCTCGACCCGCGTGGGGTCTTCGCCGTGCCCCGCACATGCCACCTCGGATTCCCGCACCGCTGCGCACTCGCTACCGACTCACCAGCGGTGACCGAGTGCTCCTAGTCGCGGCTCGGCTAGACACCAAGTGAGTTCCGCGTTCGCGACACGTGAGTGACCTCTGCCCTGATCACGTCGTGCCGAGGTCGGGAATCAAAGGTGGTCGTCGGACGCTTGCATGTTCTGTGAAGAAGATTGGATTCCTGTCGTTCGGCCATTGGTCGCCGGATGCGCACTCCGAAACCCGGTCCGCCGCCGACTTCCTGCACCAGTCCATCGACCTGGCGGTCGCTGCCGAGGAGCTCAGTGTGGACGGCGCGTACTTCCGCGTGCACCACTTCGCGCGCCAGGCGGGCAGCCCGTTCCCGCTGCTCTCGGCTATCGGCGCACGCACGTCGAAGATCGAGATCGGCACCGGCGTGATCGACATGCGCTACGAAAACCCGATGTACATGGCCGAAGACGCCGGTGCCGCCGACCTCATCTCCAGTGGCAGACTCCAGCTCGGCATCAGCCGCGGCTCCCCGGAGCAGGTGATCGACGGCTGGCGTCACTTCGGATTCACCCCCGAGGAGGGCGAGACCGACGCCGACATGGCCCGCCGGCACACCGAGGTCTTCCTCAAGACAATCGAGGGTGAGGGGTTCGCGCAGCCGAGTCCGCGTCCAATGTTCGCCAACCCGCCGGGACTGCTGCGGCTCGAGCCGTACTCCGAGGGATTGCGTGAGCGTATCTGGTGGGGCTCCAGCTCGAACGCGACCGGCGTCTGGGCCGCGAAGCTGGGGATGAACCTGCAGAGCTCCACGCTCAAGACCGACGAGTCGGGTGAGCCGTTGCACATCCAGCAGCGCAAGCAGATCGAGGCCTACCGCGAGGCGTGGAAGGAGGCCGGTCACACGCGAGAGCCACGGGTATCGATCAGCCGCAGCATCTTCGCCCTGACCAACGACATGGACCGGGCCTACTTCGGCCGCGACCGTAACTCGCAGGACCAGGTCGGCATGATCGACGAGCAGACCAGGGCGATCTTCGGACGCTCGTACGCCGCCGAGCCGGACGAGCTGGTCAGACAGCTCAAGGAAGACGAGGCCATCCAGGCCGCGGACACTCTGCTGCTGACCATCCCGAACCAGCTCGGGGTCGACTACAACGCCCACGTGCTGGAGAGCATCCTCACCCACGTGGCGCCCGAGCTCGGCTGGCGCTGAACTGGGAAGGGCAGCGACATGCCGTGGGCTGCCATGAACGACGCGTTCAGGACGTTGAGTGACACCAACGCGTCGTTCATGGCATAGCTGGCCGGGCGTGGCCGACGCGTCAGCTTGGGCGGGTTGATGGGAAGGGCAAATGTGGCGTCGCTCGGGAGCGAAGCTTCGCACTCCCGGCGTGCCGCTCGTAATCGTGAAGGCCTCCTTCACAGCATCTGGAGCCTGTTGAAGTTTGGGATCTGGTGAACGGTGATGTGTTAGGTGCAGTCCTCTGATGGGGGTGGGCCGCGGGCCACGCCCCATCAGGTGGTCTGGACGGTGTCGTCGGCCGTGACGCCGTACCCCTGTTCCAGCGTCGGTACGCCGTGCACGGCGGCGACGTCGAGCAGCACCGCGCGTCGCAGCAGGCTGGGCAGGTTCTCCCCGCCGCGCGTGCGGAACACGCCGCCCTGCTCCGCCTTACTTGCGGCGTGCGTTACCGCGAGTATTAGTCGTGTCAGAGCGGACGCGCCAGATCACCTCCTCACGCGAGGCCACCCGCTTGCCTGCATAGCGGATTCCCAACTGGCGGGAGGATTTCACCGTGCCGAAGTCCCAGATCAGCTGTCCGCGCTCGAGGTTCCGCTCGCTGGAGGCAGCCTGGATCCGATACGTGGTTTTGCTTGTCGGCGCAGCAGACCGGCCGTCCTAAACACCGCCATCCGCCAGCCCAGCAATGGATTCGTGTCGTCGATACCCAAAGGTGCGTCACACCTGCCGTTGACCTGCAAGATCGACGACCGTCACCGCGCGCCGCAGCGAGCGCCGGTGTGGCGTCAGTACCTGTGAGACCACGAGGATGCAGGCCACTCCCAACCCAGCGAAAACACGTATCCGACCGCCGCACATCGACATAGGTCCCCGCGCCGACCCACAGAACGCCCGAAACGGAACCGCACCCGGCTGCCACCACACGAATAGCGGACAGGCCGGGCCGGCGGTTAGTGAAAAATTAGCGAACTTTCCTACAGTCGCGCCCGACGATCCGTGATCGTTCCGGACACCCAGTCTTGGCCGGCTCCGAGGGGGAGAGCGCATGCGGGACATCACCGCGCCGATCGCCGTATCGAAAGCGGGAAAGCCACCGGTGACGCCTTCGTGACCGCAGATCGGCTTCCCGACCTCACCCCGTCATTCACACCGCCTCATCGCCTCGCCGTGGTGCGACCCTTCGCACCGCGCACCGCGGCGCCCGACCGCGTGGCCATCACCCGGCTGACGATCAGAGACTCACCCCGCCTCAACGGCGAGGACGACGAACACATCAGGCGGCTGGCCGAGGCGGAGACACCTCTGCCACCCATCCTGGTGCACCACGACACCATGCTGGTGGTCGACGGCGTGCACCGAGTCCGGGCTGCGCAGCTCCGCGGCGAGGACACGATCGAGGTCGAGTTCCTCCACTGTGAACTCAGCCAGACCTTCGTGATCGCAGTGCGATCGAACCTCTCCCACGGTCTTCCGTTGTCGCTCGCCGATCGCAAGGCCGCGGCGGCGCGGATCCTGGCCTCCCATCCGGAGTTGTCAGACCGGGCGATCGGCGACATCACCCGGTCGGACCACAAGACGATCGGCCGCATCCGGCGCGAGGTCCCCGAGCCCGCCGCCGGACGGGCGGCTCGATCGCAGGGCACCCGGCGACGCGAGATCGCGGAAGAAATCATGACCAGACAACCGAAACTGTCGCTCCGGCAGGTCGCCAAGGCCGCGGGCATCTCCGTCAGCACCGCACACGACGTACGCAAACGGATGACCGCGGACGACGTCCGGCCGCCCGCCGCCGGACAACGCAGGCGAGCACCGGACACCGGACAGCACCTCGCTACGAACGCGACGGCCGTGATGCGGAAGCTGACCACCGACCCGTCACTGCGGCTCACCGACGACGGCCGGACATTGCTGCGGTTGCTGGGCTCGCAGCACCTCACCGAAGACGAATGGCACAGGCTCGCCGGCAGCGTCCCGAGCCACTGGACGACGACAGTGGCGGACCTTGCGCGGGAGTACGCGATGACCTGGCTGGACTTCGCGACCCGGCTCAACGACACCGCCGACGACAGGGACACGCGATGACGCGACCGCACGGCAAACCGTTCGTTCGGGGAACTTCCCCGGCGCCACCCCGGCGCCCGGTGCGCATCGCGGTGCAACTGCACCCGCAGCACGCCCCCTACCCCACGCTACGTGCCGCTGTTCGCGAAGCCGAGTCGCTCGGCGTCGACGCGATCTTCGGCTGGGACCACTTCTTCCCGCTGTACGGGCCGCCGAACGGGCAGCACTTCGAGTGCTGGACCACCTTGGCCGCCTGGGCCGAGCAGACCAGCGAAGTCCTCATCGGGCCGATGGTCTCCTGTGTGGCCTTCCGCAATCCGCATCTGCTCGCGGACATGGCGCGGACCGTCGACCACGTGGCGGGCGGCAGGCTCATCCTCGGCGTGGGCGCAGGGTGGTCCGAACAGGACTTCACCGAGTTCGGGTACCCGTTCAAGTCACCGAGCGCGCTCATCGACGATCTCGCAGCCGCACTGCCGGTGATCCGGGACCGGCTACACGGCCCCGACCGGTCCCCGGTCGGGCGCGTGCCGTTGATGATCGGCGGTGCGGGTGAACGCAAGACACTTCGGCTGGTCGCCGAGTACGCCGACATCTGGCACAGCTTCTCAGTCGAGAGCGAGCTCGCCCACCGCACAGCCGTGCTCCGCAGGCACTGCGAACAGATCGGCCGCGACATCAACGATATCGAGGTGGCCGTCGCGGTCGGTGGAGGAGAGCGCAACTGGCGCGCACCCGGGGCGCCGCAGCGCTGGGGAGAACCACTACGCCAGGCCGGCGCCGACATGTTCACGCTCGCCGTGGGCGGAGCGGCCTACGACCTCACCGAGGTCCAGGCGTGGCTCGACTGGCGGGACACGGCCCGCTGAGATGCCCAAGGAGGGTACGACCATGTACACACCGACATTCGCCGACCTGGTCGGCGACGAATCGACGTTCTTCCGGCACCACTTCAACAAAGCACCGCTACTGCGGCGCGGCGCCCTGCCGGTCGACCCGCGCGAGGTGCTCGACGTCTCGGACCTCGACGAGCTCCTCAGCCACGACGCGATCCGGCTGCCGTACCTGCGGATCGCCAAGGGCGGGGCGTCGGTCCGCGAGGTCACCTACTCGCGCACCCACCTCGTGCAGAACGAGACGGTCACCGACGCCGTCGACCCCGACAAGGTCCACGAGCTGTTCCGATCCGGGGCGACGATCACCTGGAACTCGATCAACCACGTGCGCCCCAACCTGCGCGAGCTGACCGAGATGCTGAACGAGAAGTTCTCGACCCGCAGCGACGCCATCGCGTTCCTCACGCCGGCCGGCAAGCAGGGCTATGCCCCGCACCACGATCCGGTGGACGTCTTCGTCGTCCAGCTGGCCGGCACCAAGGAATGGGGGCTGTGGCCGACACCGCCGGACCGGCGCGACGACACCGGGCACTACGAGCTCGAAGAGCTCGGCGAGCCCGAACAGCGGATCGTGCTGCGCCCCGGGGACGTGCTGTACCTCCCCTACAGCACCCCGCATGTCGCGGTGGCGCTCACCGAGATGTCCCTGCACCTGTCCGTCGTGGTCCAGCCGCGGCTGATGCGGGACCTCGTCACCAGCACGGTCGCCGATCTGCTCGAGAACGACCCTGCGTTCGCGGACTTCCCCCACGTCGACGACGAAACCGCCCCCCGCCTCGCGGAAGCGCTCGCCCGTCTGGTGAAGGTGCTGGGAAACGTCGATACCGCGGAAGAAGTCCGACGCCTGCGCCGCGTCGGCCGTGACGAAGGGACGGACAACCAGCGCACCACGACCTTCGCCGATCTCGCCCGCATCGACAGCGTCGACGAGAACGCCCGGCTCAAGCGGGGATCGGTCCAGGAACTGACCTTCGGCGGGAGCCGAGACGGCCGCACCACCCTTGTCCTCGGCCCCCGCGCGACGCGGGTGCGCACGGCGCACACCAGCGCGGCGGCCGCGAAGGTCGACGTCCCGGACGCGATCGCCCAGCGCCTGCGTGACCTGGCACCCGACGAAGTCGTGCTGGCGGGCGAACTTTATCCGGGAGTGACGCCCGAACGTTCGGTCTCGGCCGCCAAGGGCCTCGCGCGGCTCGGTGTCCTGGCGGTGGTGTCATGACGATCGTCGACCAGGACCGGTGGCAGGCTTTCTGCCGTACCGAAGGCCCGGCTTTCGCCTCGGCCACGCACCTCTCGGGGCTCGTCCGCCGACCGGACGCGATCGAGGCCGGTCTGCGGGACGCGATACGCGGGGCGACCACCCGTACCGGCCCCGACGACGTCTCCGCGCCCCGAGTGCGGGTCTACAGTGGACACCGGCTGGACTACGTGGCCGCGGAACGCCTGGGACACTCGGCTTTCGACGGCGCCGACCTCGCCGGCTGGTTCCGGGACCAGTGCCCGGCCGAAGAGATGTGCCTGGCCTTCAACGAAATCGACACCTGGTCGCTCGAACTCGCGGACCTGCTCGCCGCGGAACTGACCCTGCCTCTCGTCGCGTCGGCGGGCGAGCCGCGTTCGGGGATCGAGTGGTACTCCTTCCTCGGCCGGTCCGGGTGGACCTCGTTCGGCCTGCACTCAGACCCCGAGCCGTCCATGATCTTCCACCTGGGACCGGCACCCAAAGAGGTCTGGGTCTTCGACCGCGATGTACTCCCCCGGCTGCCCAACAGCCGTCAGATCACCTTCGACTTCGAACACCTGCTGGGCTCAGCCCGGCACTTCGTCCTGCAGCCCGGTGATTTCCTGCTCATCCCGGCGTTCGACTTCCACGTTTTCCGCAACCTCGGGTACTCGGCGTTCGTCGGGCTGACCGTCTATCCCCAGGACGTCCGGCAGGAGATGGCCAACATCGTGATGCACCTCGCGCCGCGCCCGGGCGAGCGGCATCTCCGGCGAGACGAGGCCAGGGAGGCGATCCGGGGATCGGCCGGCGAGCTGGTCGGCTCCGCGTCGTTCACCGACGACGTCGCCGTCGCCCTCGACGACTCCGAGCGTCGGCTGCGCTCGGCCGCCTGGACGAAGAAGGCCGCCGTCCCCTTGCGCACCACCGTCGCCGATGAGGTCGGCACCACCGAATTCGTGGTGACCACCCGCCCGCTGGTACCAGCCGGGCACCGGCGGGCGTTGTTCGTCGGCGGCAGGACCATCGAGCTGCCGACCGGATGCGACCCCGAGACCCTGCTCGAATCGTTGCCCCCTGGCCGTGTGGTGAGCGGGGACGAGCTGCTCGGTGACCTGCGTTCGGCGTTCGCGGCCTCTCCGGCGGACGCGCACGCACAAGCCCTGCTCCGTGCGCTCGAAACCTGCGGCGGGGTACGGCCGGCCCGCAGTGAACACGATGTCATCCCGACGAGGACGAGCACGTCGGCGGGGACACGGTCATGACCACCACGATCCGGTACGAGCCGATCATGACCGAGGCGTTAGCGGCGCTGGGCGGCGGTTCCATCCCGCCCGCGACCCTGTCCCGCGCGTGCCTCACGGGTCGGCTCGACCCGACTCGCACGCGGTTCGAGCGTGGGTGGCAGGTGCTCGAAGAGCTGCTCGCGACAGCGACGTTCGAACCCAACATGGTCCGGCTCATCGCCGACCGCGGGCGGGTTGAGCCGGACCTCTACCTCGCGACCACGCTGAGCGGCGGCATCGTCAAGCGATCACTGCGGGCCGAGGTACTACTGCACGAGCTGTCCAACGGCGCGACGCTCACGGTGAACGGGGCCGACCTGCTGCACACCGGCCTGCAGGCCGACCGCGAGCTGCTCGAGTACGCTGTCGGGCGAATCGCCTGGTGCAACGGATTCGTCAGCCACACTGGCGTCTCCGCCTTCGGCCGCCACCACGACAACCACGACGTGGTCGTGATCCAGGCGGAGGGGACCAAACACTGGCGGGTGTTCGACCCGGCGCTGGACACCGTCGTCTTCGACGCCATCACCGGCCCCGGGGACGTGCTCCACGTACCGACCGGCTGGGACCACGAGGTGACCGGCACCGGCGAGCCGAGCGTGCACTGGACGTTCGGCTTCCGCGTCCCGTCGGGCAGCGAGCTCGTGCTCGACGAGCTGAACCATCGCGTCCGGCAAGGCGAAGATCTGGTGGCACACAACGGCTTTGACGCGGATGTCGACACGCTCGACACCGCGGCGAGGATTCGTTCGCTCGACCGCCGCGCGGGAGCGAATCTCCCCTGGGCCTTCGGAGCCGAGCTACCGGCGCTCGACGAGCTAATGGTGCGCTGGGCCGCGCGCCTACCGCCGGTGGTCATGCCCACAGATGACAGACTCTCGGTCGCGACACTGGGCCGCCGTTACCGGGTCGACGCCCGCTTCGAGCAGCCGATGCGCCTTCTCGCCCGTGGCGGCCGGGTTCGCGGCTCCGCGCTGGTGGACGGGGTCGCGCCCGAGGCTGCGATCCGGACGTTCCTCACGTGGGCGCTCGAACAGCGGCTCGTGCTATTGGAGCCGGTTCGCTTCCCCGGCTAGTCCGCACTACTTGAGGAGAACCATGACCGGCAAACCCACCACGGACGCAGCGCCGACGACAGGCGCGCGTCTCGTGCCGGGGACCTTCGGCCGGTACTTCGCCGGGCAGGCGACCTCGATGTTCGGCGACGGCACCGTCGCGGTGACCTACGCCTTCGCGGCGCTGCTCGTCACCGAGTCGGGGTGGGCGATGCCCGCGGTGCTGCTGGGCCTGTGGATCTCGCGCATGCTGTTGCTCAGCTCGGGTGGCCGCGCCGCGGACCGGCGCAACCGCGCGTCGATCATGATGTGGTCGGACGTGGTGCGGCTCGGCGCCCAGGTGTTCACCGCCGTCTGCTTCCTCACCGGCGACCCGCAGCTGTGGCAGCTGGTCCTCTCGGCCGCGGTTTTCGGTGCGGCGACGGCGTTCTTCGTGCCCGCCAGCAAGGCCATCCTTCCCCAGATGGTTCCGGCGGAGCGCCTGCAGAAGGTCAACTCCCGGCTCGGGGTGGTGCGCAACGCAAGCCTGCTCAGCGGCCCGGCGATCGCCGCGGGACTCTACGGACTCGGGGGCGTCCCGTTGGCCCTGGGGTTCGACGTGCTCACCTTCACCATAAGCGTGGCCTGCCTTGCCTCGATCATGGGCCGACTCCCGCAACCACGACCCGACTCCTCGGCGACGGCGGCCGAGGACAAGGTCTCGTTGCTGGGTGCGTTCGGAGTACTGTCGCGATATCCCGTCGTCGCGTGGATCGTCGGCGTCTGGTGCCTCTCCCAAATCGGCGTCGCTTCGGTGAACGTACTCGGACCGCTCATCGCCCGCGACGAGCTCGGCGGTATCGAGCGATGGTCGGTCCTGGCCACCGTGATGGCCGCCGGCGGTCTCGTCGGCAGCGCCGTCGCGGGATGGCTGCGCACGGCACGGCCCACCTTGGTCATCGTCGTGCTGCTGGGCAGCGCGATGCCACTGCAACTGATCGCCATGGCTCACTGGCCACACCTGTGGACCCTCGCCGTCCTGTTCACGTGGACTTCGGTGGCACTGGCGACGTGCGGCGTCCTGTTCGACACCTATCTCCAGACCAGGATCCCTGAAGCCGTTCTGGGGCGGGTCAGCGCGGCTGAGTCCGGCCTGACGAGCGCGATGATCCCGCTGGGGCTGGCCATCAGCCTGCCGCTCGCCACGGCAGTCGGCCGAACCGCTTATCTGACCGGAGCGGCCATCCTGACCGCGGCACTGGCAGTGATCGCACTGGTCGTCGCCAGAGGAGCGCCCAGCGCCGCACCACTCGCCGAAGAACCTTCGTAATCGACGTGGTGCGCCAATAGCTCGATTCGTCCTTCAATTTCGATTCCCTTCGCGGTTTCTGTTTGTTCAGATTGTCGCCTGGCCGCCTGGATGAGATTATTATCCTCGTAACCAAGAAAGGAGGATGAATATGGACGAGGCAATCAAGGCACCGGCGGACATCGAACTCCGACTGGAGGCGGTCGAGGTGTCCGAGGACGAGATCGGCCAGCTGTACTCGGGCGACAAGCAAGACGTCACGCACTGAAAGTAAGGCTGCGGCACCGAATTCCACATTCGGTGCCGCAGCCGTCTCGCCTCCCGAAAGGTTCGCTCACATGGCTCACCGCACCGGTGCCATAGTCGCCGAAAGCATCGCGCAGGAGATCTCCGACCACGAGAACACGAAGAGCGCCCGCCATTTCTCACTCTCCGAGGAATCCGCGGAAGACCGCCGTGCGCTCATTTCCGAAATGTGGGGCGATATGCTCCGCGCAGGCCCCATGTGGTCGAATATCAGGGTCTTCCACGAAGGGCGTGACCTCCACCCGACCCGGTTCATGGAGGGCCGGATCAGTGACGGGCTCATCGTGCATTCGACGGTGAACACGCACGCGGTGATCCGCTGCCTCGAGACCGGCGGCACGCTGATCACCAACCATCTCCACGAGACGTCCGCGGCGGTCCAGCGCATCCAGGAGATCCTCGAATACCGACTCTGCGCGCGGGTGTGGATCCAGTCCTACCTGACCAAGGCGGGTCAGACGGCGTTCGGGCTGCACGGCGACGACCACAACTTCGTCGCGCTGCAGCTGCTCGGCTCGAAGAGCTGGCAGGTCGAGTCCGACGGACCCGAGCCGACGCGGCGGGTTTTCCAGGCCGGTGACGGCGCCTTCCTGCGGGCCGGTACCGAGCACGCGGTCTCCGGTATCGGCGAGCTGTCCCTGCACCTGACGATCGCCTTCGACTGGCTCGAGTCCACTCCCGGCCAGCCGGGCTCCACCCTGTCCGAGGACGAGCGCCGCGCGCATGAGAAGACCTACCGGCTGGGCAGCGGCCTCCCCGTCGCCCTCGACCCCGCCACGCTCGAACCGGACATGGGGCTGCGGTCGTCCGGACGGTCGAGGCCCGCGGTGCGCGTCGAGGACGACCACTTGAGTTTCTCTTGCATAGCAGGCAAGTTTCGGTTCGACAGCAGGCTGGCACCGGTGCTGGAGGCGGTCCGTGACGGCGACGAGACCAGCGTCCGTGAGCTGACGAAGGTCAGCGGGCTCGACGAGGAACTGGTCGAACAGTTCGTGCGGTTCGCCGTCTCGAAGCGAATCCTGCTCTGCGCTTCCTGACAGGCAGGGCCCCGAGGAGCAAGCTCTCACCACTCGACTGGAAGCCGGTGCACCCCGTACACAGGCTTCAGGTCGCGGCACCGAATCTCCTCGGCGGGCACGGCGAGCCGCAGTCCCGGCAGCCGCCGGAACAGCTCCGTCAGTCCCAGCCGCAGCTCCACGCGGGCCAGGTGCAGCCCCAGGCAGTGATGCGCCCCGTGGCCGAAGGCCAGATGACCGGTCGCGGGGCGGCTCAGGTCCAGCATGTCCGGGTCGCGGAACCGGTTCGGGTCCCGATTGGCCGCCGGCAGTGAAACCGTGACCGACTCGCCCGCCCTGATCACCACACCGCCGAGTTCGACGTCCTCCAACGCGGTTCGTACCGTGCCGAACTGGATGATCGTGAGATATCGCAGCAACTCCTCCACGGCGGCGTCGGTATCCACTCCCCCGGTGAAGATCGCACGCTGATCCGGCTGTCGCAGCAGGACGAACGCGCTGAGGGCGAGCATGCTAGCGGTCGTGTCATGGCCCACCGCGAGGAGCAGCAGGGTGATGTTCGCAAGCTCCTGGTCGGTGACGCCACGGCCGCGGACCACGTCGCCGAGGATGCCGGGCCCCGGCTCCGCACGCTCGGTGGCGACGATTTCGGAGAGCAGCGAGGAAATTTCGGCGAACGCCCGCTGGCGCTCGGCCGGCGGTGCCGAGGCGTCGGCCGCGAGCTCGGTACTGAGGTGAAACCGGTGCCGATGGCCGGATCCGATGCCCAGCAGTTCACAGATCGCCCGGAGCGAGACCGGGATCGCGAACGATGTCACCAAATCCGCGGAGGAACCGCCCGACTGCAATGAATCCAGCTGCTCGCTGACGATCCGCGCGATCCTCGGGGTGAACTCCACGATCCGGCGAAGGCTGAAATGCTCCGCGAGCATCCTGCGGTACCGGGTGTGCACCGGCGCGTCGGTCCGGAGGAACATCCCGGGCGACGCGGGCGGTTCGACGCCTTTCCCGCCCACGACGGCGTTTCGCCTGAGCTCCTGCCGGTTGCTGAACCTCGCGTCGACGAGCACCGCGCGGCTGGCCGCGTAGGACGTGACCAGCCAGCCCTCGTGCCCGTCCGGATACCGCAGCCGCGAGATCGGCGCGGTCTCCCGGTGCAGTCCGAGCTGAGGTGGTGGATCAAACGGGTCGACTCGGTCAACGGGCAGAGAGGAGAGCATGAGATCCCTTCGCCGAGCGCGGAATGGTGCGATCGTCACACCGACCGGTTCTTCGCGGCAATGAACGGCGTTCGAGCTGCTCAGTCTCCCGTCTCCGTCCTACGGCTACTGCCGGACTCCGATGTGCCAGGAACAGTCACTTCATGCAGCAGCGGCACCGGGTGTCAGGTTGGTAAGGACACCGAGTCGGCGTCCGGCACCGCCTCGCTTCCGTTGCCGCTGGCCGCACCTCCGGCAAAGTCTGCGCCCTCGCGCGCCAGAGCAGTCACGAGTTTCGCCGGGATACCCAGCAGCTCCGCCGTCGCCGACACACTCACCTCCGAGCCGCGGATCTGACGGACCGCGACAGCCATCACCGCGCGCCACTCCGCGATCTCCATGTCAACATCCGCGCGGACCTCGTCCTTGAGCCGGTCATACTCGGCGACCTTCGCGGCCTTCGGCCGGTCCAGCTCCTCGAGCTCCAGTCCCAGACCTGGACCGCGAACAGTGACGTCGAGATCAGCACCGACGGCCTGACCGCACGGAGTTCGCCCTCGAACTGTGCCGGCAGGTCTTCCACCGACGCCACGTTGGTGCCCAGGTACAGGTGCAGCCCGGCAACCCCGACGTGCCGCCGGTCGCCGAAGCGCGCCGGTTCGGCCAGCACCCACACGGTATCCGCGCCGAACTGCGACGACACCCCGGTCATCACCAGCCCGGCCGCCGGTGGGCAGGTCGTCGTTGATCCGCAGCAGGCCGGTCACCGCCATGCCGCCGGCGGCGGCGAGCCGGTCGCCGTCTCCCGCGCCTCTGCAGCGAGGTCGTGGCCTTCGGTGTCGGTGGCGTACAGGCGGACCAGGTCATGCATCCGATATTGACCCGGCGCGTGTTGCTGCACGAGTGAGGCTTTCTCCAACTCCCGCAACACCTTCCGTGTCTGGACGGCCGGGAGGGCTATGAGGTTGACGGTGACGGCCAGGCTGATGCCGGGGCCGGGGCGCGATGCCCAGTAAAGAGAACAAGCTGGCCGCCGGCGAACTGAGCGCTCGCACTGACCAGGATTGTGTTCAGGGATCCCGGCAGGCGAGCATCGCGATCACGACGACGCCGATCACCAGGCGCCTTCGCGGTAAGCCATGCCGGGGTTCTGGGACGCACGGCACTCAGCCACAACTCACGAAGGCGTAATCGCCAGAACTACTGTTCTCCGAGATCACCTCACCGCCCCGCACGATCTTGCACGTGATGGTGCCTCCGCCCGCGTTCTGGGCGTTCATGTTGATCCCGATCGCGGACCCGTCTGCCTGGATGGTCTTGGACCACCGCTTGCCCTTGATATTGGTCTCCTGAGAGATGCTGAAAGCGGGCTTCAAATAGGAGACCATGCTGATGCCCGAGCCGGTCGTGGTCACGCTGTAGGTGATCTCGTTGGCTTTCCGGTGGGCTTCCTCGTCCGCCGTGCGCTGAGCTTCTTCGGCCGTCGACGACTGGTGGGCGGCCTCGGAGGATCGACTTGCCGCCGCCGAGGACGCACTCGCCGCCGCTGTTTCCCGGCTGGCCCGCGCAGCAGAGCTCGCAGAGGCCGCCTCGGAGGGATCCGTGGTCGGCGCCGGGGTCGGCGCGGTCGCTGCCGGTACCACAGGCGCGGTGCCCGGGTTGTCCTTGTTACCACCGGTGGCGCAGGACGCGGTGGTGATCAGCACGACAGCGACCACCGGGCCGACGATCCACGGCCACTTCTTACGTTTTCTGGCCGGATTTTGGGCAGGAAACATCGCAGGCGGAATACTCATGAAACGTGTTTCCTCATGGTCGGGCGTGCCTCGTCGAGCGCGCATCGACTTCTTCTCGCGACGATCACACCGGTCGTTACATAAAGAGACCGCCGCATAAGACATTGCACCCGACTTGCACCCAATCGATTGGACGACACTGCAGGAAATCTTCCGTTTCAGTATTACCATGCTCCATGGGAAGTCTTTCACTCCTTTGAGTACACCGGCCACACTGTCTCTCGTTATACTCTTACTAAAGGTAACGTGCTTGGGCGCCAGGGTGGGGTCGCCCACGACTTCGAAACATGGTGGCCGTGATTACCGGTTTTCAGCACGTTCGTCGCTGAGCAGATCACCTCGGCCAGCTTTTACTCCGGGTCAGAAGAACAATTGTGAGCCCTCAATGCCCGATCCCACAATGGCAGAAGTCGTCGGAAACCCCAACCCGAAGAGCATTGTCCGCCTGGGGACCACCCGAAGCATCACGGTCATCGCCGTGGTGGTCGCCGCCCAACTCGGTAGCGCGGGACTCGCTATCGGCGTGGCGACTGCCGCTGGGCCGGGTCTGACCACGGTGGTAGCCGTGTCGATCGACGGCACGACCGGCCGGTGGACACCCATCGAACCCACCGCCAAGGCATCGGCGGCGCCCGTGGCGGCCACCGCCCCGGCGACGGCACCACCCGCCCCGACACCGGACCCGTCGGTCGTTCCGACTACACCGGTCGCACCCCAGACGATCACGCCTACAGCGGCCAGCACTCCACCCGTCGACGAGCCGTCGAGTCCGAACGAACCGGAACCGACGGCCCGTTCCTGACAACCGGGCACCCGCGCAGCCAGGCTCACCAACCGGCACGACGTTACTCACCTCGCGGTATTCCCCCGCGTGATTCCACTCGATATCAGGAGAATGTCCATGCGTACCACCTCGAAAATCAAGTCCGTGCTCGTCATCGCCGCCACCGGCACGCTACTGGGCATCGGCGGCATTGCGATCGCCGCGTTCGTCCAGAGCAGCACCGCGGGCCCCGTTGCGGGTTCGGCCGAGTCCTTCTCCACCGTTACCGTCACCGGCGCGCAAACCGGCATACTGCTGCCCGGCGAAAGCGCGTACGTCACCCTCACCCTCACCAACCCGAATAGCAACGTGAAGGCCAGATTGGCGTCCATCACCGCGGGTGAGGTCGTCATCGACACCGTCGATGACAGCGCCGACACGGCCTACTGCCACGACCAGATCGAATTGTCCACGGTCGGCGCGGACCCCCTCTTCCCGACGCTCGCCGTGAGCGAAGCCAACTACCCGTTCAAGTTGACCGACGCCGTGAAGTTGAAGGCCGACACCGACATCCGCTGCCAGGCCATGACGTTCCACACGACGTGGACGGCCAACTTCGAGGCCGTTCGCTAAGGTATCCACGCCGAATCGAAAGACTCAGAGCTCCCGGCAGGGCAACAGCTATCGCGGCGTCGAAGGCTTGCGTGGCCGCGCCTAGCCCGGTCGGGTTGTCCGCGGCGTCCACTGTGTACTGACTGGTCGTGCCACCGGTTGTCGCCGAGGACAGCTGTTCCCGCGGTGAGAAGCCGTAGCTTTTGTGCGGCACCGGGCGCACCGGTCGGCGTCGAACCGGTGAGCTGGTGGGCATTGTCGCGGACGAACCCCAGAGCTGCGATCGTGGTGGAACCCAAGGTCAAAGCCGACGAAGTGAGCGTGTCACTGTCGTCGTAGCTGTTGGTGACCACCGTGCCGTTGGGTAGGTCGCAGTCGCGTTGTAGCGTTTCTCGAAGGCCGCGAGTCGTTGTTCAACCTCGCCCCGGTCGGTGAAGTCGCCTGGGATAAATTACCTTGCGCTGCACGACAGAGCTGTCGATTCGCTTCGCTCGCCTCATCGAGAGCCTCTTTGGTGCTCCGTTACTAAATCGAGACACTCCTCGGGTAACAAAGTCAGACCTGAATGCGACAGGTGGCCTTAGTGGTGAGGCCAAGAGGTGCGTGTCTGTGGCCCGTCGTGTGATTGTGTCAGCCGGTTTTCAGGGAGTCGGCGAGGAATTGGAGGTTCGGTGCAGGCTCAGACTCACTCGCCGGCCGGTATTTTCGGCCACCACATTCGGTATGTGGTCCCGCTGTTCCAACGGCCCTACGTATGGACAGAGGATGATCAGTGGAGACCGCTATGGGACGATGTCCGCACCGTCACAGAGCGGCTGTTGGAAGCGCCACCTGCTACCTACGGCTCGCCGCCAGTCGCCCCTCATTTTCTGGGCGCGATCGTTCTTGACCAACAGTCGATTCCCTCAGGCTTCATTGCCGTTCGCCACGTCATCGACGGACAACAGCGCCTGACAACCTTGCAACTGCTGCTCGACGCGGCGCAATGGGTGGTGGAACAGCACGGCGCGGCCATGGATGCTCAGGCGTTACGTGTCCTAGTCCTCAACGATCCGTCGATCGCGCAGCACCCAGACCACGTGTTCAAAGTCTGGCCCACCGACCGTGACCAAGATGCCTTCCGCGCGTCAATGGACAACAACGCTGACCTGTCCGCAGACCTCACGACGTCACGCATCGCCCAAGCCCACCAATTCTTCGTCACGCACATCAGTGACTGGGCCGAAGCCCACGGCGATCAACACATCTCGACGCAACGGCTCAACGCGCTGGTCCGGGTGTTGCGCGACCATCTCAAGATCGTCGTCATCGACCTAGAACCAGGCGACAACGCCCAGGTCATCTTCGAGACCCTCAACCACCGGGGCAGCCGACTTCTCGCCGCAGACCTGGTCAAGAACCTGGTCTTCCAGATCGCGCAATCTCAGAACGCCGACGTCGAGGATCTCTACCGCACGTACTGGAAACCGCTGGACAGCGATTACTGGCGACAGCTCGTCGCCCAAGGCCGCCGGTCACGACCCCGCATCGACGTCTTCCTGAACTACTGGCTGACGATGAAGCTGCTCCGCGAGGTCCCAGCCGACCGCGTCTTCGCCGACTTCCGCGACCACATCGTCACCAAACAGCCCGCCATCGCCGGCCTGCTCGCCGAGATCGGCAGCGACGCCGAGGTCTACGCCCAGATGGAGAATCTGCCATCTAATACCGCAGAAGGCACCTTTCACTACCGCGTCATCCGTGCGCTGGACTCGGCGGCTGTCACACCATTCCTCTTGTGGCTCCTGCGCTGGGATCCGAGTCGCATGCCTCTCGACCAACGCAACAAAGCGATCAGCGCGGTCGAGAGCTGGATAGTCCGTCGCGCGCTCAGCCGAGCCACCGCCAAGGACGTCAACCGTCTGGTCCTCGACCTTCTGCGCGCGCTCGACAGCTACGGCCCTGAGGTCGCCGGAGATACCGTCGAAGGATTGCTAGCAGCGCAACGGGCAGAATCTCGGTACTGGCCCAGCGACGATGCGTTGCACCGCGCGTTGGACGACGAACCGCTGTACCGCAACCTCACCCGCCCCCGGCTACGGATGCTCCTCGAGGCCTTGGAGAACTCACTGCGGGGTTCGCTGGGGGAAGGCCAGCCCTGCCCACGCAACCTCACCGTGGAACACATCATGCCCCAGGCATGGCGCGAACACTGGAGCACGGATGTCTACGACGAAAGCACCGGCCTGCGGCGAGACCGCCTCGTGCACTCGCTGGGCAACCTTACCCTGGTCAACGGCAAGCTCAACCCAACCCTGTCCAACCGCCCATGGATAGATAGCGAAACCACTGCGAACGAACCAGGGAACAAGGGCAAACGCGACTACCTACTTCGCCACAGTGAGCTCAAACTTAACGCGACAGTGGTCGCCGAGCACGAAACCCTGTGGAACGAACAGGTCATTCACGGCCGTGGTGTGAAACTGGTTGAGCAGATCGCTGCTATCTGGCCGCGACCAGCCACGGCGGCACACCTGGATGCGACTCTCTCGCCGCAACCGGTCGACGAGAGCACGAACGACATCGATGACGACATAGCAGACGACTCAAAAATTGCGTCCCATGTCGGTAAGTTTCGCGCGCTTTGGCAATGGCTTCGCCAACAAGACCGCGAGGAGATTCGACTCGACTTCGTCCAGGTTGAGGAAATCCTCGGCATACGGTTGCCTCCGTCGGCCCGTGTTCACCTTCCACATTGGTACGGCTACAAAGGAACCGCACTGGGGCGGGCAATCCGTGACGCTAATTGGAAAGCGAGCCACGTCGACCTCGTCCACGAAAAAGTTACATTTATACCCACGGATGTAGGATAACTAGAAGACAATGTCCTTGAGCCGCTTCTTGACTGCGGGGTGGTTTCGGGAGCGGAAGGCTGTCAGGAAGGAGCGGCTTTCTGCCCTAATGTTTGCCGCGCCGCCCAGGCCCGCAATGCTTTACGGCGCCATTCGGAAAACGGGGCCGCCGGTTGCGACAGCGTCAATGATCCAAAAATGCACGGGATCAGTGCCGATCTCCGCGATCACTGCATCAGGAAGAGTGGTTCCCGTCGGACAGTTGATAATCGAAAGAAGCTTCGGCCTCCCGCCTCCACGAAGCACCTCGTCGTGAACGCCCCGCACATGGCCGGATCACAGCTACGATTTTCTGCCCCAAGGGCACCGCTGTTACAGCCGTGCGACCACTTCGCGGGTACGGCCCGTTTCGTCGGTTTCGTGGTGTAAACGGCGAAGACCCCTGGTCGACCGGTCGTAGACGACACCCTTCGCCTCGTTCCAGTTCACCTGCAAGAACTGCTTGCGGACCAGGCCGACGTAGAGAAACAGTAGGCGTTGATTGGTACAGGCAAGCACACCGAGGCCCTCACCGTGGGCGCCGGTCAGGGCCACCACCCGTTCCTCCGCACCGAGGTACCCGCCGAGCAGGTTGACCTCCTTTATCGACCCCACGATCGCGCCCCGCACCCGTTCCAGCGCCTGGGCCACGTCCGGCCGGAGCACAGCGACCGCCGGTGGCGGCGCCTGAGCATGCGGCCACACCTCGACAGGTACCGCGGTGCGACGCACGGCCGTATGGAATGTCCAGCGGTGGCCGTCCCAATGACGGACCAGCGCGTCGTCGAGTGGATCGGGCAGCCACGCAGCCGGACGCACAAGCGGGGCTGCAGCCGGCGGGATTCCCGGTGAATAGGTCAACGTCACTCACCACCCTCATCGGACAGATCCCCGTCCGCGCCGGCATCGGCGTGTGCCGCGACGGCCGACAGCACGACGTCCCGGCGCGGTTCCACACGCAGTCCCGCCGTTTCATCAGCACGGCGTCGGCCAGGATCGGAGGCTCGCCATTCGACGGCCTCCGCGGCAAACGCCCCGAGAGGATTCGACCCCGGAGTCAGCACCGGCACCACCACCCAGCGCGGACCCGACGGTCTCTCCAGCCGGTACACGACAACATGACCCACAATCAGCACCACGATCAGCAGGCCAATACCGGGAATGGCCACCTGTCGAAGCACCCTCAGGACAAACGGGGCCTCTGTGATCTCGGTGGCGTAGTTGGTCGCGATACCCATCAGGCTGGCCACCAGGACCAGCGTCAGCTGGATCATCAACTGCAGCCGCTGACGACGCCTCATACCACCTCGACGACACTCGCCACGGGCATCGGGACAGACTCCTGGCGGTCTGGGGTGGGACCGAACGGACCAAGAAGAGAAAACAACCAAGACACAACATTTTCATGATCCAAGACGCGTCCAGCCACGGCAAGCCGCAGAACGAGTGACACCTACCCGTTGCCTAGCCTTCGGGCCGAGCGGAGCGTAGGTGTAGCAGCGGGACGTGGACGCGAACTGACCGGCGCGGACCAGTCCGGCCTGCGCGAAGTCGGCCTTGTCCCGGCTGGCGACAGCTGTGAGATCAGCCTGCTCAGTGGTTTGTCGCTCACCCTCGTTTTCATGTGCACTTCATTCCGCCAAGCAGCCCTTGGTGCGCGAGTCACGTGGTCAGAACAGATGGTCGAAGGCGGTCGGGTCGAGTGAGTGCCTCTCGATGGGCACCTTCCTGTGACCTGCACGGGCGGCGGCCAGGCCGCCGCCTAGTGCTCCTCCATCTACGCCGTCGTCATCTCGTCTCGTTTCGTCAGTTGGACGTGTCGGCCCACTCAAAGGTGGCGAAGATACCGTGCGCCAGGTCGACGACGTGCGCCCAGTCCTCGGTGTTGTTACTGGTCACAGCGAGACCAAGAACCACCTTCGTACCCGGAATCCATGCGGTGATCGCGTGCTCGGTGATCTCAACGGTGTCCTCGCCGATCATGATGCTGCCGGATGTCACGGATTGCGCGACCACAGCCGGGCCGACCGGGAGTTCCACAACCTCGATCGGTCCCTTAGCGGTGCTTCGATGCACCTCCTCCAGACCGGCGATCGCGACGTTGGTCGAGGTGTGGTCGGACTCCAGGCAGAAGCAGTTGACCAACGCCATGATCGGCCGGTTCACATCATCAGGGGACCGGAAGAACCCGGCAGCGGTGTAGCTGGACCCGCCGGCCTGTGCCGCTGCGGCCGTCGTGGCGAGCATGACTGTCGTTTCGGCGAGGCCCTGATCGATTTCAGCGTCCGCGTCCAGGCCGAAGTCGGACGACACCGTGGCGGCCAACGAACGAAACTTCTCGTCGTCAATCTCGCCTGTGGGCAACGTGATAAACCCTTCGGGCAAGAAGACAGAGAACCCTGGCGATTCTACCGGAGTAGTCAATTCTGCCATGAAATATCCATCCTGCCCGATTTATAGCGGTACTGTAGCGACCGGCGACAGTCACACGAATCGTGACCATCCCGCCCCGTGCTGCTGAGCGTGATTCCTGACAACCACGTCTTCCTCTTCGCTCAGCTTCATAACCGTCATGCCGTTTTCGGGCCAGTAGAACCTCACCGCACCTTCCTCGGCACCTGGAACGAGTTCCATGGTCACCTCTGGGCCGCTTTGCCAAAGAGGCACAGGATTTCCTTGGTCGACGCCCGATCGCAGGAATGCGATGTGCGACTTCGAAAAAGCCACCCACGAGTCCTTTGGGCACTTTTTTATGTGATCGACGAACTCGACTGCCTGGCCATACGGCAGCGTTCCGCGCACGGTAAGGGTGCCAACGCGGGTTGGCCAGTTTGGCTGCTTGTCCCAGTAGTCCAGCACGTACATCACTAAAGCGTAGGGGATGAACAGTGGTAAAGCGAGCACGTATAGGGCCTTCTTGCCGATGCTCCAGGTCCCCATTTCAGTCCTGTTGGGAAGGTTCACCTTGAATCGCTTGCGCCTGAAGAAGACGACTTCCACCGGCTCTCTCCAGAGCGCCGAGGCCCACACTCGTATCGATTCTCGCTCTTGATTCACCTATCACCTCTTACGTTGGGATCGCACATGCACTTGGCGCACCCTTAGCCTCCGGTCACCTTGTCTGCGACATAGTCTTTCGCTTCCGCCTTCGCCACACCAATACCGGAATTGACCGCAATCCCTGCGGCAATTCCAGCGTTACTGAACGGTTCCAGGTTAACATTTGGAAGCATGTTGGCAAGATTGACTGCTTTTCCGTGTGTATAACGTGCCGCCTGGTCGATCGCGGCGGCAGGATCGGAACGCAAAGCATTCATGGTAATAGGGCTGACGTCCTGGCCACCGATCTTGACTACTTGGCCGTCGATCTTGATGGCGGCACCCGAAGCATCCTTCGCCACCTCGCCGCCGATCCCCTTCAGCACATTCTGTCCAACACCCGGTACCTTGCCAGCCAGTTCGCCGATCTTCCCCGCCTTCGCGAGAGCAGCGCCACGCGCGGCCTGGGTGACTGCGTTCTTGGCGCCTGCGACGACTTTACCGCCGGGGATGACACCGATGGCGTCCATACCGATACTGCCCCACGACACATCAGCCCCGGCGGCTTTAGCGAGCAGTTTCGTCCCGACCGCAGCAGCACTGACACCGATCGCAGCCGCAGCGGTGACCGCATTGACCCCCGGAATCCACGACGTGGCCAAGGCGACAACACCCAGCACATTACCGATCGTCGAGAGCACATCACCGATCTTGGCGATGAGGTCAGCGTGCTCTTTGACCCAGTCCCAGGTCTTCCCAGCCAGGTCTTTGACGCCCTCGACCATTTTGCCGATGGCGTCACCGATCTTGTCGAGCATTCCCGGCTCTTCTGGGGCCTCGTCCTTGGCTTTGCGCAGCGCGGTGGCGACCTGTCCGGCCAGGTCCAGATGCTGAGCAAGCAGACGTTTCGCGCTCTCCTTGAGAGCATCCAGTCCACCTTGCGCCTGGGTCAGCTGCTGCTGGGCCTGACCGAGCGCTTCCTGCGCCTGCTGAAACTGTGTCGGGTCGGTGAAGGTCTGCCCGGCAAGCCGGAGGTTCGGGTTGGCCTGCGCCGAGGTCACCTGCGCTTGGGCGGCCTCGGCCTGATGTTCCAGGTCCGCCGCCTGACGTTGCATGGTGCCCAGGTCATCGGCCCAACTGGTCAACGTGCCTGACGCGCCGGAGAGCGACTGGTGCGCCTTGTTCAGGTAGTCGGGGACCTGTCCGACAGTGCCCTGGAAGGCTTGCGCACCGTCGCCTTCCCAAAAGCCGTCGGACTTTCCGAGTTTGGTCAGATCGTCATACGCCTGACCGATCTCGGTCGCGACTTTCCCCAGGGTGGTGGCGACCTCCGCGACCTTCGCCACCGCGCCGGGCGCGGGGTCGAACCCCAGCGCCGGATAGCTGCCGGTCTGCACCGGCGCGACAGCATCCGCGACTCGGTCCCAGTTCATGGCTTCTGCCCACCCAGCCGGTCACTGATGTCCGACTGTCCGGCCGCGGTGCGGCAGGCGGCGGCGACGCCGGTTGCCCACCCTGGCCTTGGCCAAACGCGACGGTCACGTTCGTCTCCATCTCGGCGTAGACGTCTTTCGCCTTGGTCAAACCTTCAGCCACGGTCCCGGAAAACTCGGCGATCTTGCCGATGCCGTACTCCCACCGGTCCTGAAACTCCCCACCCGCCGAGTCGATGTCCCGGCTCCCCATATCGCTGGGTGAGGAGTTCTTCAGGGCGTTGTTCGCGTTGGTCATCCGTTCTTTGGCCTGCTCCAGCGTCGTGATGAGTGACCCCATACGACCGAGATCGACCCGATAGCCACCCGACATCCGCGTTTCCCCTCGTTGGCGTCGACCATCCCGTAAGCGCGCACGTCTAGCGTGCGTGGCGTAGCTGTTCCAGGAGGTCGTAGGTTTTGCTGATCACCGTTTCGGCACGGCCTGGTGCGACGTTGACGTACCGTTCGTAGCCGGGTTCCTCGGTGAAGGAGAACAGGTACCTGCCGTGCTCGGTGTCGTAAAAGGTGCAGCAGCTGTCCCCGGTGGTGCGGTACCCGCCGAGCCCATCCCGGTAACCCGCGGAGATCTGGCCGCCGCCGAAGCGAGGCAATCCAGCCACGTCCAGGACCCGCCGCACGTCACGCCGAGCCTGTCCGCCATTTATGGCTTCGCGCAGATCGGATTCTGGCACCGACAACGCCGGACCCATGGCAGGCGACACATCCGGCAGCTCGAACACCAGGTCCTCGACGAGCGCTTCGGCACGGGCAGGGCGCAGCACCACGTTTCCCGACGACGGCACATGGCAGGCCAGCACCGCGTCGCGGCCACTGGCCGCGACATGCAGCTGGTATTGCCCGGTGGCAGCCTCCACGGTCGCCGAGAACGCCTGAGAAGCCCTGCCCAGTACAGTTACCGTGCGGAGAAACTCGGCACTCGGACCGCCACCGCGCCACAAGCCATGCTCCGCGAGCAACTCGCGGACACTGTTCTGGTGGGCCTGTACTTCTGCGGGGTTCCGCCACACCGGCTCCGGGGCCAGCGTGGCCGGCAACGACACCCCGGCGGCCTCCGCACCAACCAGGAGACAGTCCACGGGCAGCACAACTTCACGATCAATCACCACCACCGTGTGCCCCTACAGACCGATAACAGGCGGTGTCGCCTTCGGCAACTCACCCACCAGCGCATCGTCCGGGTCACGCTCCAGCAAGTAGTCCGCGGTCTGGTGCTCGGAGTCCTCAGCCCCCTCACCGTTACCGCCGCGTCCCATACCGCCACCAGCACCCATACCCGCTCCACCGGGTCGCCCCGCGCCACCAGCAGAGCCACCGCCACCGACTCGGCTACCTGCCCCTGGCTCGCCGCCCAGCGCCCCCGCACCGGAACCCTTCCCCGCACCGAACCCACCAGCACCAGAACCGGCTCCAGCGGCAGATCCTGAACCACCAGGGCCAAAGCCACCACCACCGGGCAGAAAACCACCGGCCGAGCCACTCCCCGGCCCGAAGCCGCCCGTTCCCGGCCCACCAGGTCCGAACCCGGTGTTGCCGTAGCCACCCGTGGTGCCGTAGTCACCGCCAGTGCCGACACCACCTGTCGTTGTGGGCGGGAGGTACCCAGCCGTCGTGGTGCCACCTGACTGCGACGGTCCACCCTGGCCCTGCGAACCCGGGGTTACAGTGCCCGGCGGCGAGACGTAGTTGCCCGAATTACCACCACCCTGCTGCGGCACACCACCGTCAACCGACCCACCGTTGGGACCAGGATCGTTGTAGCCGGAAACTCCACTTGTGTCGCCTGCGATACCGCCACGAGAGTTGGAGGTGCTCGGCTGATTAGTTCCGAAACCAGTCACGTCCTGCGGGGACCCAGGTCCGGTTCCCGGGGAGGTGGGTTTGATGTCAGCTCCGCCTGGTGGCAACCCCAGTTCCCCGTATTGCGAGGGGGTAGTCCAGCGTCCGGAATTGTCGGTGGATTGGCCGTGGTAAGTGTTGTACCCCTCGACGACCTGCTGAGCCTTCTGATTCCACGCGTCGATCTCATTCGACCGGTTCGACAAAAACGACACCGGGGTATCGCTGACCCAGTCATCCTTCGGCTTGTCACCCAGAGGCCCAACCGCAGCGACCTTCCCCGCAAGATCCTTGAACGAACTTCCCTGCCCGGTATACAACCCCTGCGCCTGAGTGAGGTGCTCACCACTCACCTGCGACGCCTGCACCATAGGCCCGGCACCGGCATACGCCTGCCCGGCAGCGTCACCCTGCCAATGCACCTCCATCGCCCCTTGTAGCTGAAGCATGTCCTCGGCGATCTCATTGTGCAGCTTGGACAACTGACCAGACTGGTCGCTACCCGAATACATACCGTTCGGGCCTTTACCCTGACTCACCAGATCCATAATCTGCTGCGGCGTGTACGCCATCACGCACCACCCTTCAGCGTCGTGACCGCAGCTTCAGCCGCCTTGACCGCGAGTGAGCACGGATCAGCGTAGTAGGGTGACGGGTTTCGAAAGGTCGCGCTGATAGTAATCACTTCGTTGTCTCTGACGCCCACGCCGATTTGACAACGACCGTCGTTACGGTCGTCGTGGGGCCCAGAGAAAACTGCTGGGTAGCCTGCGACTTCGGGAGCTACTTGGAAGTACCCTGACTGACTGTCCTGCGACTTGTACACCGAACTCAACCCGTCGCCGGGGACGAAACCAAAGGTCACCCTATTTTGGTCGCTGTCTGACCACACGCAGATCGGTGCGACGTTGCCGTCGGTCTTGCGGCTTGTCGTCAGGTTCGCGACTTGGCTTGCTTGGGTCTGGCTGAGCACGCTGCAGGGGTCTTGCTCGAACTTGGACACGTCCAGCGGGTTCGGCACCTGCGGCGCAGTCAACTTGCTACTCGTAGGTGACGACGGACCCGACGATGGCAACGGCGTCTGACTACTCACCGGGGTCGAACACGCCGCTAAGGCGAGTAGCGCTGAAGCCGCCACCCCGGCAATGACGATCAGCTTCACTGCGGACCCCCGTGCTGGCGAACAGCATCCAGAGCGGCCTGCTCTTGCTTCTCGTACACGTCGATAGCGTCCTTGAGCTTGTCGGCATATGCCTGCGCATACTTCTGTTGAGCCGTTACGTTGGCCACATAGGCGTCGGCATGGGCATCAGCGGCCTGCTTCTGGAGAGTGCTGCCCTCGTCCTCGGCGGGCTTGTCCAGATATCGGAACTGAGTTCCCAGGTCGATTGCGTCCCCGAGTTTGTCGGCGATGGACTGCCACTGGGGGTGCAATGCCCGCATGGCGTCGGCGTCCATGACGAACCCGCCACCGGCAGCGGCGGCATTGGCAGCCGCGTCCTCCTGCTGGCGCTGCTGATACATCTTCACGGCGCCCGAGTTAAACCGTTCGTCTGCTTGGCGGTCCTGCGACTGCCGTCGTGCCTGTTCCTCGGGAGTGAGGTACCCAGCCCGGCCCGGTGGCTGCGCCTGCGGTGGTGGGGGCTGACTTCCCCCGCTGTTTGCCGGCTGCTGCTCGTTGCCCACTGCGTCCTCCCCTTGCGGCCCTCACCGCCCATAGCTGCACTAACGAACCGATAGTAGCGGCACGCACACCGGCTGTCCGGAAGACAGCGAAGGATCACTACCTGTATCTGCGTCTGTGGTGACAGCTCGTCTCGCCCTCGCCGGTCACGTCCCGAAGGAGTCCTCACCAAGCCACAGCGTGCGGTGCCGACGCAACGTCGCCTCGTACTCGAATAGGCCCGGGGATCCGCCGGGCCACCAGCGGCCATCATGTCGTCATGGGCCAACGCGGTCTCCGCATGAAACGAGCCGACCTGGTCCAAACCCCGAGCCGCGCGCCGCCTGATCGCTCATCGCAGCAGTGTCGAACCCACAAGCAGGCACCCAGTGAGCGGCCCGCACACCAGGCCTGGGCGTGACCAGCGACGGTGTGCCCGGACCTCGACGTGCCCTCGGCCGCAATGCGCAGCCGTCACACGTCAGGCGGTTCTCCCGCCGCAACGGGGACTGCGTGCCGGACGTTCGTCGAGCACGTGGGAAGGGCTGGACATCGCGGTGCCGTCGGCAAAGTTCGCTATCGCGTCATGCGCTGACCGCGATCGGATCGGCGCTGCCCGACCAGGATTGGTGCGCGGCTGGCCGCGCGGGTACAGCGATCGCGACATCGCGGACGACGCTGCTGCGGCTGGGCACCGGCGAGACCTGAGCCCTTGATCACCGCCCCAAGGTGGGCCTTGGGTATGTCCCGCCCCCGCCGGCACAGGCATGGACCGGACACTGCGGAACCCGTCACGCCGTCACACCCGATGTGACGGGCAAAAAACCCTCCGAGCTGGCGAAATGGCACCTGTGACGGGCGCGACCGGTTTACCTGAAACTCGTCACGAACCCCAGAAAACGCTCCCCGCGAGGCCGTTTTCGACACCGCGCCGGAGGGTGCCACGCACGGCTCGCGCGAACCGGCAAACGTCGATCCGGCGACATCACGAGGTTACCTCCGGGTCAGCGGGCGCGACCGACGCGAGGACGACTGGGATTGCCAGAGACGCGACGGCGACTCCGATCTCGATCGGTATTCGGTTCTCCCACACCCAACTGGCGGCCGAGCACGCCCAGCCGAATCCCGACCAGCACAGCCCGGTGAGGTCGGTGAGATTGAGCGGGTTGCCGGCGACGTAGCCGTACGCACTGTGTGTGGAGTCGACCGCAGGGTCGACCGTCACTAACAGCGCGGTGGTGGGGTCGTAGTAGCGGGTGCGACGGTACGAGCGCAACTCGGGGACCCGCCTAGCCGAACGCCCGGCACACACACGACGCCGTACGGTTACCGCACGACTGATCTACCGGTCTAGCTGCGCGGCGGCCATGGCGGCGAGTTCGGTGCGGTTGGTGACGCCGAGTTTGGCGTAGACGTGCGACAGGTGGGTTTTGACCGTGCCGCGGCTCATGAACAGCCGCGACCCGATATCGGGATTGCTGAGTCCGTCGGCGGCCAGCCGCACCACGCTCTGCTCGGTCGGTGTCAAGCTGGCCCAGCCGCTGGCCGGCCGACCGCGTCGGCCGCGGGCGCGTCGGGTGTAGTCGATCGCGTCGCGCAGGTTCATGGCGTGGCCCTCGGTCCACGCTGTGTCGTAAGCGTTGTCGCCCAGCGCCGTTCGGAGGTCCGGCGGCGGAGTCGGGCAGGGACGATCGCTGTGCTGCCGGGCGCGATGGCATGCAGCGAGCAGTCGGGTCGCCTCGACGTACGACTCGGACCGCGCAGCCAGGGCCGCCAGAGCTTCGAGACTGTCCACGCACTGCAGCCACAGGCCGCGGTCGGCCCGGGTCGCGAGCGCCTGGTGGTGCAGATCCTCGGCGCGCGCCGGGTCGGTCGGTTCGGCCAGCCGCGCGGACAGTGCCAGCGCGTCGGCGATCACGCGCGGCATGCCGATGCGGCGCGCCTCGGTCAGGGCCTGTTCGCATGCGGCGGCCGCCGCGTCGGTGGCGCCGTCGGTGCGTAGCGCGGCGGCCAGACCGGTCAGCGTCTCCGGGTCCTGGTCGTCGTCCGATCCGGTGGAATGCCGGCGGAACCACGCGATCGCCTCGCCCGGGTGGCCGGCGTGCAGGTGCAGATGTCCCATAGCGCGCGCCAGCCCCGGCACGAACGGCGGCACGTCGGCGCCCTCGACCAGCCGGATCATCGGTTCGAGCGCCGCGTTCGCGGCATCGAGCCTGCCCGCCGTGATCTCCACGGTGGCCAGAACGCTGGTCGCCGATCCGAGGCGGTGGTAGTCCGCGAGCGGCCGGGCGGACCGCACTCCGGCCGTGGCGAGTCCGCGGGCCCGCTCGATTTCGCCCGCGTACAACGCGCCGTAGGCCAGGAACCCGAGTGTCGTCGACGCGACGCCGCGGTCGCCGCGCCGGGTGAGACCGTCGATCGCCGCCCGCAGCAATGGTTCGGCGTCGTCGTGCTCGTCGCGTAGGTGGTGGATGATGCCGAGCAAGGCGGTCGCGCCATCGACCACGAAACCGTCTCCGGCCTGTTCGGCCTGGTCCCGGGCACTGCGCGCCAACGCGGCGCCCCCGGTGAGGTCTCGGTAGAACAGGCCGACCGCGCTGAGCAACCTGGCCAGGCACGCGCTGCGTGTGTCGCCGACCTCGATCGCGATCGCCAGCGCGGCCTGTGCTGCGTCGTACTCCAGGCCGACCGGCTGGGTGGTGTCCGCGACGAGCGCGAGGCCGGTCAGCAGCCGCGCCTGTAGTTCGGTCCGGTCGTCCGGCGCCCGGTCGATGGCCCGACGCAGCAGGGTGAGTCCCTCGTGGCCGTGGCGGCCTAGGTGCCACAACCAGGGCAGCCCGGCCGCGAGCCGCCGGCCGGGCTCCGGATCGGCCGCGGACAGGCCCCGGTCCAGCGCGGCTCGCAGGTTCTCGTGGTCGGCGCCGACGACGGCCCGCCAGGCATCCTTGTCCGTGTCCAGCAGTGATGCCGCGGCTTCGGTGCAGCCGAGGAACGTGGCCAGATGCCGGTCGCGCACCAGGTCCGTTTCGTCGGACGCCGCCAACCGCACCGCCGCGTACTCGCGGATGGTCTCCAGCATCCGGTACCGCGTCGTGGTACCCGTGGTGTCCGCGTTGACCAGTGATTTGTCGACCAACCGACGCAGTCCGCCCAGCACCGCCATCCGGTCCAGACCGTCGAACGCGGCCACGCCGACCGCCGTGTCGAGCGTGCAGCCGCCACGGAACACGCCAAGGCGCCGGAACAGCACGCGGTCGGCGTCATCGAGCAGGTCGTGGCTCCACGCCATCGACGCGGCCAGCGTCTGGTGTCGTGCCGCCACCCCGCGCGGGCCACGGATCAGCAACGCGAACCGGTCGTCCAGGCCGCGCAGGATCTCCTGTGCCGACAGCGTGCCCGACCACCCGGCGGCGAGCTCGATCGCCAGGGGGATGCCGTCCAGCCGCGCGCACGCGGTCCGCACCGCGCCTCGTGCCTCGGCCGACTCGGCGACCTGCGCCGACCGCTCGACGAACAGGGCGATGGCATCGTCCCCGCCCAACGTCGGCACCCGCCACACGAGCTCGCCCGGGACGCCGAGCGGTTCCCGGCTCGTCGCCAGCACGGTGACGTGGGGGCAGGCCTGCACCAGCGCCACGACCACCTCCGCGGCGACCGCCAGAACATGCTCACAGTTGTCCAGGCAGACCAATATTCCCTGATCACCGATCTGCCGGGCCAGCGACGGCACCGCGTCATCGGCCAGCAGCAGGCCGAGCGCGCCGGCCACCAGCTCCGGCACGACCCCTGGGTCGCCGGTCACCGCCAGGTCGACCCACCGGACGCCGTCCGGCCAGCGGTCCGTCGCGCGACCGGCCGCCGCGACGGCGAGCCGGGTCTTGCCGCAGCCACCTGGTCCGACCACGGTCACCAACCGCGCCGAACACAGCGCATCGGTCAGCGCGGCGAGCTCGGCCACGCGACCGACGAAGGTCGTCAGCGGCGTCGGCAAGCGTTGCGGGGTGGACATCGCCGCCCAGTCTGCCAGCTGTGATCTCAGCCAGGTGGCTCGTCCGGCATTGGCCACCTGGCCGATATTCCGCGGCGCCCGGCGTACCAGAGTCATCCGTGTTCCATACCGGACCGATCGAGGAGCACAAGATGAGCAAGGTCATCGCCAACATGTCCATGTCGCTGGACGGCTTCATCGCCGATCCCGCCGACGGTATCGACCAGTTGTTCGGCTGGATGGGTGCCGGCGACGTCGAGGTCGCGACGGCCGTCGAGTGGGCCACCTTCCGGTTGTCCCAGGCCAGCGCCGACTACCTGCGTGAGTCCATGGCGAGCGTCGGCGCCCTGATCGCCGGCCGGCACCTGTTCGACGTCGCCCAGGGCTGGGGCGGCACCCACCCGCTGGGTGTGCCGGTCATCGTCGTCACCCACCAGCCGCCCGCCGACTGGCCGCACACCGACACGTTCACCTTCGTGGACAGCGTCGAGAAGGCCGTCCGGCTGGCCAAGGACGCGGCCGGGGACAAGGACGTCGTCGTCGCCAGCGCGAAGATCGCCCAGCAGTGCCTGAACGCGAGCCTGCTCGACGCCGTCCACGTCGATCTCGTGCCGGTCCTGCTCGGCACCGGTGTGCGGTGGTTCGACAACCTCGCCACGGCACCGGTCCAGCTGGGTGGCCCCACCGTGATCGAGGGCAACGGCGTCACGCACATCGCCTATCCGGTCATCACGAAGTCCGGGAGGGAGTGATCATGGGAACTGTCGCGTCAGCGATGTCGATGTCACTGGACGGGTTCGTCACCCGGCCCGCGTGACAGTCGCGAGCATCCACTCGGAGTGGGCGGCGAGCCGCCGCACGCCTGCCTCGGACTACAGGAGCGCCGCAGGACGGCCTCAGAAACACGAAGACCGTCGGTTCAGTCACCACGACGTTCTCCTGGGGCAGCGGGCAGTTACCTGACCTGCTAGCCGATAGTTCGTGGAACTATGTGTACGGACCGGGCGGCATGCCGCTCGAACAAATTTTGACCCCCTGTCCGGTGATCCTGGCTCGAACCGAGCCAGGGAGGACGAAGGGTGTTGTCCGTGGAGGATTGGGCTGAGATTCGTAGGTTGCATCGGGCCGAGGGGTTGCCGATCAAGGCGATCGGTCGGGTGTTGGGTATTCGAGGAACACTGTGCGTGCTGCGCTCGCCTCGGATGCGCCGCCGAAGTACGTGCGGCTGCCGCAACGGTCCATTGTGGATGACGTGAAACCGAGGATTCGTGAGTTGCTGCAGGCGTTTCCGACGATGCCGGCGACGGTGATCGCGGAGCGGATCGGGTGGACGCGGTCGATCCGGGTGCTTTCGGGCCGGGTGGCGGAGCTGCGGCCGGTGTATTTGCCGCCGGACCCGGCTTCGCGCACGAGCAATCGAGCTGAAGATCGAACTCATCGCAGCTGACCGACAGACGCGCGTCGTCTTCGTCGATCACCTTGGGGCGGCCGCCGTGGTTGCCGCGTGCGGCGGCTTGCTGGCCTTCTCACCGCCCACACAGCGTTGATGTCGATGGCTCGTCCCTCCGCCAGTGCTGCCTTTATCTTGCTGACCAACTGCACGTTCAGCTGCAGAAGCGGATGTTCGCTGCGAGACGATGCTTTCGGTCTGACCCATTTGAATGTGTTGGTGAGCCCGCAGTGGGTGGTGTCAGGAGCGCTGAAAAGGTCGCCCTGACGCTGGAGATGGCCCCGTTCCGGCGCTGGGCCGTTCACCGACCGGTCACTTGATCTGCTCGGCCAGCGCGACGATGACACCTGCGGGGCCGCGGAGGTAGCAGAGCCGGTAACTGTTCTCGTACCGCACCAGCTCGCCGACGAGTTCGGCGCCGTGTGGCCGCAAGCGGTCGAGGATGTCGTCGATGTCGTCGACGGCGAACATGATGCGATGCATGCCCAGCGTGTTCGCCGGAGCGCGCGGGTCACCGTCTCGGCTCGACGGCGTGTGGTACTTGGTCAGCTCGAGCCGTCCGTGGCCGTCTGGGGTGCGCATCATCGCGATGTCCGACCGGACTCCCTCGAGCCCGACGAGGCGATCCACCGCGCTGCCCTCCACTGTCGCCTCGCCTTCCAGCTCCAGTCCGAGTGCGGCGAAGAACGCCTTGGCAGCCGCGAGGTCGTCGACGACGATGGCGATGTTGTCCATCCGCTGGATCGTCCCGCGCCCAGGTTGGGGGCCCCGCTGGTCGGTGTCGTCCATGGTGATCTCCTAATCAGGCTGGCCGCCGGGTTTCGGCGGCGTGTGTGTGCGTGTTCAGGCGCGCTGGCGTTCCTTCTGTTGCTGCATGAGCTCCTCGATGGCGGTGTGCAGGGTTGTCTCGAAGTCGATCAGTTTGGCCCACGTCGGCTTCCACCCGCGCCGCCGCAGTTCGCGGCGCAACGCGACTGCCCGCATTGCGGCGCTGAACGAGCGACCGGCTGACCGAGTCGAACCCAAGTTAGTCCGATCGGGTGCACCTGCGTTGATACGCCAACCCCTCGCTGTGTCACACGTGTACTCAGGTACGGACGCGACGGGCATCACAAGATCCGATGGAGGGCTTCATGCGGGGGCTGAGCCTGTTCGTGGGGTTCGTGGCGATCCTGCTCACCCAGGCCCCGGCCACCGTCCTCATCGGACGCGGGGTGCACGGACCCGATGACGTCGACTGGCTGCCCGTGCTGATCCTCGCCCCGGTCGCGACCGCCGGGTTCCTGATCTGCCGCACCCTGCGAGTGGCGGCGTCGCGGCGCTACCTCACCGCGGCCATCCGGAGCGGCCAGGCTGGCTGGTCGCCCGCCTTCGCCTACACCCTGCCCGCCTGGCTGCTCGCCGGTGTCGCGGGCGGCCTCACCGGCGGCACCTTCCTCACCACCCAGACCGCCTCGGACCAGGACTCCTACCTGGCGACCGTGGCCGACTATCCGCTGTCGGTGGCGTTCCTCTTCGCCGGCCTCGGTCTGGTCGGCGCGGCCGGCTACTACTCGTGGATGTTCCGGCGCCGCTACGAAATCCCCGTGCTCGAAGCGGCCGGAGTGGCGATCCTGGTCCAGCCAGCGGAAAAACTGCCCAAGGCACAGGCCGTGAAACTGCGGACCCGCATGTGGCTGCAGGGCACCGCGATCGAAGCCCTGCTCTTCGCCAGCGGCGTGTTGCCGCGGCTGCTCTCCGGCGACGACCGCCCAAGCGGGGACGAACTCCTCGAGGGCACGCTCAAAATTATTGGTGGGCCCGCGATCACCAGCTTCGTCCTGCTGCTCCTCATGTTGCTGCTCTGGCCGACCCGCCGGTCCGCACTGCACGCCTTGACCCGCCCGTCCTCGCTCGCCGCACTCGGGATCGTCCTGCTCGCCATTCTCGTCGACCCCAGCGGCAAACAGCCCATCGGCGCGATTATCGCCTTCACCGGGGTACTGCTCGGCTCGGTGGTCTGCATGAACATCATGGACCGCGGCGCACAGCCATGGCTCGGCTTCGTGTACCTCGCCGCCAACTACATCCTCGGCTACCTCTCCGCCCCGGACGGCGACACCACCTGGCCTGCAGGATTCACCGGCTGGCTCATCGCCGTGCTCGCCGCGGTTTACGCCATCCGCGAGGCCCGCATCCACTGGCGTGACTGGACCAAACTCGAGCACCCGGCGGACACCGCCGCACCGTCGTGACTCGAGCCGCGCTCGGATCGGGTCAGATGCTTGTCCACGCGGGATTCCAGAGTGTGAGCCGAATTTCACGACACTTAGCGAAAAGTTAGCGGTCGCTGTCACAGTCGACCTGGTCAGTCTCTCGTCAGCGCAGGAGATGGTGCTTGCAACGACAGCGGACACCTGCGGAAATCACACGCACCTGAACTTTGGGATGATGTACCAATATTGGCGAAACTGCGTCACGAAGAGCGAAAGACAAGATCGGCAACATTCTGTGGTGGGACCAAGAAATCTGCGTAAAAGCGGGATCGGATACTTCGATCGGCAGAGCGTCCCGGTCAGTGATTAATAAGGCTGTCTGCACGCCAGCTCGGCAGCCTGCCCGGCGGGACTGCCCAGGGAACGCACGCAAAGCTTGTTGGTGAAAAGGCATTAGCCAGTTCTGGAGGAGTCAGCTATGCGCGCGTTCGCACGTTCTTTGGTCATCGCGGTCACTGTGGTGGCGTCGGGTGCCGGGCTGTCGGTGCCGACCGGCGCGGTGCAGGCGCCGTCACCCGGACAGCCGCACGTAGGCCTGCCTGAAGGCCGGATCTTCTACACGAACCCGGGTACGGACCCCAAAGCGCCGAACGCGGGCTTTCCCTCGCTGTTCAACGCGAGCGTGACCAACCCGGACGGCAGCCGCACATCGCGGTTGTTCACCTCGTACGGAGTCGGCGCCGACTCCCCTGGCGCGAACGCCACCGCGATGCGGACCTCGTCCGACGACGGTGCCACCTGGAGCTCGGTCCCCCTGACGAACAAGTGGGCCGGGATCACCAATGCCGCGCGGCTGGCCGACCCCGCCGGGACGGTCGTGGCAATCGACTACGAGCCGATCACCTTGTCCCGGTCCGCCCCGGATCCGGATCCGTCCACGCCGTACAACGAGAACGACCGTGTCTTCGGCCGCTGGACCCTCAACGGGACGAAGATGACCGAGGCCGGAACGGCGACCACCAGCTACCCGGGCTCTCCGCCGACCACGTGGGCCCGCTTCCAGCGTGGCATCCTGCTGCTTCCGGACAGCCGCACGTTGCTGGCCACCGTCTACGGCGGGACTGCGAACGGGCCGTTCATCGCGCTGATGCGCAGCACCGACCAGGGCGCCAACTGGGTCCAGGTCACTCGGCTGGCAGAGGGGGCGGGCTGGTCGGAGGCGAACGTCGCACCGACCTCCGACGGCAAGCTGATGGCCTGGCTGCGTCGCGATACCACCGTCACGGGCGAGGACCGTTTCCTCCCCGACCTCTACTACACTCAGTCGTCCACTGTGGACGGAACAGGCAGCTGGACGGCCCCGGTGAAGATGTCCTCCGACACCGGCAACTCGCCGGGTTCGGTGCTGCTCGGGAACGGCGCCGCACTCGAGGGCTCGGGACGCCCCGGCAACGTGGTGCGGTACAAGTACTCCGGCATGTCGGGATGGCAGGATTGGAGCGGCCGCACGACGATCTACACCAACCAGCCTACTTCCGGCACCGGCTCCGGCGGACGATCGCTGGCTTCATCCGGCTCCAGCAACACCCTCGCACTGGCACCGCTCACGGCGAACACCGTGCTCGCGGTCGGGGACAACTGCGCGAGCTGGGGTTGCCCGGGCACCGCGTCGGGGTACCCGCACGGAACCTCGCAATCGCTGTGGAAGTCCGTGCTTGAGGTGAACACAGGCCAGTGGGGCACGATCGACCTGCAGACCAAGTTCCGTCGCGGCGAGATCGCCTTCGTCGACCCGGCGTTCACCAGCTACGGCCAAGGCCGGACGTCGATCGGCGCCTACGCCTTCGACGGCGACATCCGCACCGATTCCTCCGTGGTGACGAAGAACCGCAGCGTCACGCTCCGGCTGGACCGCGACTACGCACTGACCGGCCTCGGCGTGCACGCCCACCTCACCGGGCCCGCCGCCCTCTCCGTCGAGACCTCCCTCGACGGAGTGACCTGGTCCACACCCGCCCAAGGCGCCCCGTCCGGCATCCTGTACCCGCTGAGCACCCCGACCACCGCCCGGTACGTGCGGGTCAGCGACCCCAATCCGCCGGTCGGGGACGGGTCGTCGTTCCTTAACGAGCTGCAGCTCTACAGCACGCTGGATGGCTTCGAAGCCAATGTGGCCGGAGCCGCGCCGGCCGGAAACGGCCTGACCACGGCGATCGGCGCCACCGTCGTCGCCGGGGCAGCCGCGGTCGAGCCGATCTCCTCACGATTCCTGCGGATCACCGACAACAGTTCCACCGCCGTTTCCCGTATCGCCTGGAACCACGGCTCCTCGTCGAACGCGACCTACGAATTCACTGCGCGGGCCAGCGGGACCGGCACACACGGCCTGCTGTTCAGCGTCCTGGGCACGGACTCGGCGGGCAACCCGGTGACGCCGTACCACTTCCTGCTCGACGCGGTCAGCGGGAAGTTCTACCGCTACGACTTCGCGAACGCGACTTGGGGCGCGCCGCTGGGCACGGTGGCCGTCGGATCGTGGACCTGGAACACGGTCAAGGTCGCCGCCGGGCCTTCGTCGGCGACCTTGACCGTCAACGATCAACCGGTCGCCACCGTCGCGCCGTCCCAGCCATTCAGCGCCCTCACGAGCAACCAGCTGTCCTCGACCGGCACCGCGCCGGTCGGTGACGACTGGTTCGTCGACGACGTCGGCTACACCCAGCCCTGAGCTGGCGCCGGCCGGCTGGAAATGCAGGAGACGGCATCCGAGCTGTACCTCAGTGTCTCAGAATTATGCTCGACTGCTGGGCCGCCACCCTGGAACTGACTGCCCACACGAAATTCAGGCGGCTCTGGCTCGAGGTGCAGCGCCGCCAAGCTGATGGATCTGTTGCGTCAGAACAACTTCGGTGAGAGTTGTTCTGCTCGGCCTGCGCACCGTGGAGCGGGCTACGTCGGCGGACACCGACCTCGGCGCCCTTCGCCGCGGAGATCGCTGGCACCCAGTGCAGCAAGCCGGTGGTCGCCACGCCGGCATCGCGATGGGCCTGCGGCCCGGTACCGGTTGGCCGTGCAGGGCTGGTCGTTCCGGTCGGAAACGCCGACGACTCGAACAGCATCCCGCGGCGGGCGTTCACCGTCGACGTCCACTTACTCGGCGAACTGCAGCTCACGTGCCGCTAAACCCGCTGTCCACAGCGGCACCAGTCCGGAGAAATTCTCCGAGCCCCAGTTCCGCTTTCATCCCGAACGCTTCGGCTTGCCCCGTGATACAAGAGAACTCGCAAGTCGCAGATCTTCGCCGCCCACCTCTCCCCCGTTTGCCTCGCACTCGAGTCGAGGAAAACGGTCCCTCGGGCTTCTATTTCACGACCAGAGACGGGCGGAGTCGCCATGGCTCGCGACAGGCACAAAGAAGCAAGATCGCCGTCAGCATCACCGGTCACGTGATACTGAATGCCGAAGCGGAGAGGCCACCGTCGACTGTCAGGGTCTGACCGGTGACATACGAGGCGCCGTCACTGGCCAGGAACCGGACACAAACCGCGACCTCGTCGACTCCGCCCGGTCGCCTCATCGGCACCTTCCTCCGGGCTGAATCCTCGAAATGCCCCACGCCGCGTGTCAGGTCCGTACGAATCAACCCCGGAGCCACTGCGTTCACGGTGACCCCCTTCGGCGCCATTTCGACACCCAATGCCCGGGTTAGGCCGGCAAGTCCCGACTTGGCCGCGATGTAGTTCGCGGCACCGGGCAGAGCCTGCTGCGCGAGGATCGAGGTGACATTGACGACGCGGCCATGCCGCGCCCGCACCATGGATCCCAGTGCCCGCCCCGTCGCGTAATAGGCGGCCGTCAGGTTCACCTCGAGAACGTGACGCCATTCGTCATCATCCATGCCGAGCAATAGGCCATCGGCCCGGACACCCGCATTGTTCACCAGGACGGCCACGCGCCCGAAGCGTTCTTCCAGCACCCCGAAAGACCGGTCAATCGCATCCCTGTCACGCAAATCGCACGCCGTCGCGACCGCGGTCCCACCCGAGGCTTCGATATCGGACACGACCGACTCTGCTGCTTCGCGATTGCTCAGGTACCCGGCCGCGACCGGCCAGCCATCCGCGGCCAGTTCTCGTGCGATAGCCGCACCGATCCCCTTGGAGCCTCCGGTCACGAAGGCGCAACCCGGCAACCGATCGGTGTGCGAATCGATCATGTTCAGCTCACTTTCTCCAGGTAACGGGCAGCGACGGGAACCGCTCACTCAGGCTGTCCGCCGACCAGCGTCCACAGCTGTCCGGCGGCTGATTGGGCGTCGAAGAAATCAATGGCGTGCCAGCCCGCGACCCGCGCGGCGGCGCAGTTCTTCTCCACGTCGTCGATCAGGACGCACTGGTCCGGCCGGGCTTGTGCCCGGCTCGCCGCCAGCTCGAATATCTTCTTGTCCGGCTTGCGGCAGCCGACCTCGAAGGACAGGACGACGTGATCGAACAGTTCATCCACGTCGACCATCCGGCGCCAGTGCTCGTCCCAGCTCGGAACCATGTTGGACATCACGCTCACCCCGACACCGCGCCGTCGCACCGCGCGCAAGGTTTCGACCCAGTCGTGGTTCGCCGGCCGATCATCGAACCAGGCCTCGCCGAAACTGCGTACGCCGATGGGCCTGCCGAGCACCTCGGACACCTGTCGCAGCCATTCCTGCTCGTCGACCAGTGGAGTGTCCAGCGGCTCAAGAATGTCCGAGGTGCCGTACCGGGCGCTGACTGTGCTCACCGCACCCAGGAACTCGTCCTGGGTGAGCCCGTGGCCCGCGCAGAACTTGGCGAGACTCTCACCGACCGGAGGGGTCAGCACACCACCGAAATCGGTCCATACCGCGGTGACCGGTCCCTGTTCGCTCATGATCGCCCCTCATCGTGGGCCAGGGTCAGCTCGACCTCGGCGACGTGCTCGCCTTCCTGCTCGACGATGACGTGGAATTCGCGCACGTCGGTCTCCAGCACGGGCGACGCGGTGCGGACCGTGACGGCCGAGTCCAGCTCCGCGAACCGCGTGAAACGTCCGGCGAACCGGGTGAGGCGCCACTGGTGAATCGCGTCGTCCGGCGCGGTCACGGCTACCACGCTCAGCTGCCGGGCGGCTTCGATGAGCACCTGCATCGTCACGTGGTCGTAGGAGTGGTCGAAGAGCGCGCGATTCGCCAGCGGCAGCGCGACCCGCGCCGAAAGTTCACCCGGGCCGCGCCGCAGACCGGCCAACAGGACATTGCGGCAATCGTGCCTGCCCACGATGTGCGGCTGAACCAGCTCCGGATCCGGCCGGGCGGCCAGGTCGGCCGACCACGGCGGCGGGGTTCCCCGCTGTGCGGTGCGGAGAACCGCCAGCTCCTCGTAGTTCAGGAACCGACTCGTGGCGTTCAGGGTCGCAACCTGCCGCCCCTGGGCGAAGACCCGCTGCTCGCAGATCCCGGCGCGAGGGCGGCCGCGGCGCACGCGGGTCCAGGCGAACTCGCTGTCGATGCGCAGGTCGGTCACCGGCTCGGCACCATTCCACGCGCCCGGCTCGGCGACCCACAGATCCCAGTCCTCGGTGATCAAGACGACGTCCGTGGAAACACCCAGCTCGTAGGCCGTCGCGAGGCCCGCCTGTCGGCAGACCTCCATGATCAGCAGCGGATCCACCACCGTCGACCCGTGGTCGTTGAAGTACGCGTGGCAGGTCGGCAGCTGGGCGGCTAGTGCCACGCGGGTACCTCCCAGCGCGTGCACGTCGGTGATGAACACCTCCGACACCGCGGATCTGTGCACTTGGCAACGATCAATCGTACGATCGAATGTCAACGCGACATTCTCGTCGAGTCGCCATTGTTCTTTGACGTTGACTTCGGTCACCTTTGTCCCCTCTCCCCATGGGAATGTCCCGGATCCCCACCTGACCCGTACACCGCAACATGTGTGAATGCCCAGCCACACGCGGCGCGGCGGGGCATCGGACTACACACCGCCGTACATGTAGAAGGCGGAGATCTGCCCCTCGTCGTTCAGGACGTAGAAGTCCCGGCCCGAGCGAACGACCTCCCCGTTGGGGGCTGTGATGTCCCACTCCTGGTAGATGCCGTTGTGGTTCGTCACGGTCTTGCCGAACCCGAAGACGACACCGCCTCCCTGGATCTGCTCCTTGTTCACCCGATTCATGTTCTCCAGGATCGCGTCCCGACCGGTGAACGAAAGGTTCTCTCCTGCGATGTAGTGCACCGCGACTTCGGCGAAGACCTTTTCCGCCAATGCGCGCCGCTCGTCGTCGTCGTGCGTTTTCCATGTTTCCAGCAGGGTGTCCATGAGTTCCTTGGCGTCCATTAGCTTTCCTTTCATCGCAGGGTGTGCAGAGGAGTACGTGAGCGGCGCGGGTTCGGCATGTGCGCCGCCGTGAGACAATGAATCGGACCGACCGGTCGAGAAGGTTGTGACGGCACCGCGTGTGGCTCGTACTAGGCCGCGTAGAACCGCTCGAACATGGGAATGTCGGACAGGTGTGTGTCGATGGTGGCGATGAGCCCGGACTGGACCGTGAAGACCAACGCCAGCCATTCGTCAAGCGGAAGCGGCTTCTCAGCAGTGTTGTGAATGGTCGCGACGATGCTCTGGTAGCCGATGAGCATGTGCTGCGGCTCGACGGTGAGGTTCGCGGCATCAATGATCTTGGCCCTGGCGACCACTGCCTGCGGGCCGATCGCGACCCCGGAGATGCGCGAGTGTCCCGGCATGTTCCAGACGACCTCGGGAGCGAGTAGCTCGGCTACCCGGTCCCAGTCCTGTTGCCTGGATGCCGCCAGCATCTCCCTGACGACCGCGGCGTCCTTCTCGGTCGCGACGGCGACACCTTGCGACATACCCATGTCCTTTCCGTTTGATGAGCGCGTACTTCGTGGTGATACCCGTGGCGGGGTGAATACTTTCGAGCGTCGATGTGTGCGGGAATCAGGTCATGTCGTTCCTCCGAAGGTGGGAAGTTCGCCGCGACGGCGGGAGGCCAGCGCATGGCGCATGTCGTTGGTGAGCAGGCCGTCGGCGAAGGTTCGGTGTTCGGCCCGCAGGTGCTCGGCGAGGGTGGTGAACGCCGAGGCGTGCACCAGTCGTTTCGCGGCCCTCACCGAGTGGCGTGCGTTGCGGCTGAGGCCGGTCGCGATATCGAGTGCCCGGTTGTGCAGCTCCGTGACCGGGACCACCTCGGTGACGAGACCTTCGGTGTGTGCGCGCGATGCCCGGATGACGGGCTGCGCGAGCAATAACTCGAGCGCCTTTGCGGGACTGAGCACCCTGGGCAGGAGCCAGCTCATCGCACCGTCGGTCGAGGAACCCAGCGCGCCGTAGGCGAAGTTGAACTTCGCCCGATCAGAAGCGATACGGAGATCACAGGCCAGTGCCAACGAGAATCCGGCGCCGGCAGCCTGCCCGTGCACGGCGGCGATCACCGGGCAGGGCATCGTGTGCAGGTTCCGGATGACCGTGGCCAGTGCCTCGGTGCGTTCACGGCAGTACTCCCGCACGGCGCCCTCGCCACCGCCGAGCACCTCGGCGAACTCCTCGATCGGGCCGCCGAGTGAGAAGTGGCTGCCCGCGCCGGTGAGGATCATCGCGCCGGCGTTGTCCTCCTGGGCGAGCGTGGAGGTTGCGCTCACCAGCGCGTCGATCATCTCGGCGTCGAGAATGTTGTGCCGTGCCGCCCTGTTCATCCTCAGCACGACGACGTCGCCGATCACCTCCCGGGCAACGGCCGGTTCCTCAGGCATGGAGCACCACGACCTGATCGGCGACACACGCTGGTTTCGGATTGCCCCGCACCTGCACCGTTGTCCTGGTGACCACCCGGATGACCTCGTCCAGTTCGACTACGTCGCAGAGCGTGACGAGGCCGCGTACGTTGGCGCCCGCGGGTACGGGGGCACGGAATCGCACGTTCTCCATCCCGGCGTTGATCATCATGCGGACACCTCGTACCTTGAGCTGCTCCTGGACGAACACCGGAACCAAGGACAACGTCAGGGCGCCGTGTGCGACGGTATCGCCGAACGGTCCCTCTTCTCCAGCACGGCGGGGATCGACGTGAATCCACTGGTGATCCCCGGTCACCTCGGCGAAGGCCTGGATCCGGTCCTGAGTGATCAGCTGCCAGTCGCTGGTGCCCAGCAGCCGGCCGGTGAAGCCGGCCAGCGCCGTGACACTGTCGAAGGTGGGCATGGGCGCGGTTCACTCCTGCCCGTGTTTGGTCGCGGCCACGCGGACGTCGTCTTTCGTGATCGCACCGCCGTCGCCGGTGCCGGTGACCTCCCGCAGTTCCACACCCAGTTCGCGGGCGAGGCGGCGCACCACGGGGGACGCCACGACAAGCCCGCGCTCCTGCCGCTTCGCCGGCAGCCGGCTGGCCAGGGGTTCGCCTTCCCCCGCCGCCGGACCTGTGAGCTGCCCGACGAGATGCGCAGTGCCGCCGGCGGTCTCCTGTCCCTGCCGGCCGCTCAGCGACACCAGCGGTGCGCCGACCAGGACCATGCCGGTGGCCTCGGCATGCAGGGTGGTGACGCGGCCGGAGTAGGGGGTGGGCAGTTCCACGGTGGACTTGGCCGTCTCGACCACCGCCACCGGTTGGTCGATCTCGACGACGTCGCCGGTCTCGATCAGCCACTCGATGAGCTCCGCCGACACCAAGCCTTCGCCGAGATCGGGCAGGACAAACACATACTCGACCGGACCCTGAGCTGCCGGGTCAGTTGTTTCGTGCGTCGTCATCGTCGCGCTCACCCGTCCGTGAACAGGGCCGCGACCGCGTCGAGGACCCGGGCGGCGGTCGGCAGGTAAAACCGCTCCAGCTGGGGCGGCGGGTAGGGGACGTCCAGTCCGGTGACTCGCCGCACGGGTGATTCGAGATAGTTGAAGCATCGTTCGCTCACGCGGGCCGCTATCTCAGCACCGAAACCACCGAAGCCGGAGGCTTCGTGCACCACCACGGCGCGGCCGGTGCGCTGTACGGCCTCGCACACGGTCTCTTCGTCGAAGGGCACGAGCGATCGCAGGTCCACCACGGCCAGGTCGTAGCCGTCGCTCGCCGCGGCGTCCGCTGCGGCGAGCGCGATCGGCAGCGCGGGCCCGTAGGTGATCAACGTGGCGTCATTGCCGGTGCGGCGCACGACTGCCCGGCCGATGGGCGGGACGTCGGCACCGAGGTCGACCTCGGCGGTCTCCCAGTACAGCCGCTTGGGTTCGAAGAACAGCACCGGATCGTCGCCGTCGATCGCCTGCCGCAGCATGCCGTAGGCGTCAGCGACGGTGGCGGGAGTGAGGACATGTAGGCCGGGTGTGTGCGCCGCATAGGCCTCGGAGGAGTCGCTGTGGTGTTCCACGGCGCCGATGCCGCCGCCGTAGGGGACGCGGACCACGACCGGGGCCGCCAGGGTGCCCCGGGTACGGTTACGCATCTTCGCCAGATGGCTGACCATCTGCTCGAAGGCCGGATACGCGAACGCGTCGAACTGCATTTCTACGACGGGACGCCCGCCGTAGAGCGACATCCCGATCGCCGCACCGAGGATGCCTGCCTCGCAGATCGGGGTGTCAAAGCAGCGCCGCTCGCCGAACTCGGCCAGCAGTCCGTCGGTCGCGCGGAACACTCCGCCCAGGTGCCCAACGTCCTCACCGAACACGACCACCCGCTCGTTGGCTCGCATCGCGTCGCGCAACGCGGAGTTGATCGCGGTGACCATCGAGACGGCAGGCGTGGTCTCGGGCGCCGCGGCGATCCTCGGTGTTGTCTCGGTGGTCATGCGACACCCCTTTCGGTGAGTTCACAGGCCTGCCGCACCAGTTGAGGTGTCGGCCGGGCGTAGACGTGTGCGAACATGTCGGCGTGCGCAGGCTTCTCGTAGTGCGTGACCTCGTGCCTGGTCTGCGCGGCGAATGCCGCGGCGTCGTGCTCGATCGCGAGTTGCGTGGCGTCCTCGAGCAGGCCCCGCGTGCGCAGCGTTGCCGCGAGGCGGGTGATCGGGTCGCGGTCGTGCCAGAGCAGGGTTTCGGCGGGGTCGCGATAGCGCGACGGGTCGTCGGCGTTGGTGTGCGGTGCCATGCGGTAAGTGAGTGCTTCGATCAGGGTCGGTCCGCGTCCCGCTCTGGCTGCGTCGACGGCGGTCGCCATGGTCCGGTGGACCTCGCCGAAGTCGTTGCCGTCGATCTGGACGCCGACGATCCCGTACCCCGCGGCCTTCGCGGCCAGCGTTTCGGCTCTGGTCTGCTTCGCGAGGGGCACCGAAATGGCGTAGCGGTTGTTCTGGATGAGGAAGACCACTGGGGCGTCGTAGACCGCGGCGAGGTTCACCGCCTCGTGGAAGTCCCCTTCGCTGGTGGCTCCGTCACCGCACAGCACCACCGCGACCACGTCGTCGCCCTGCAGGCGTGCCGCCATCGTCAACCCGACGGCGTGGGCGGCTTGGGTCGCCAAGGGCGTGCAGTGCGGTGCGGTGCACGTGGCCTTCGGGTCGTATCCGCAGTGCCAGTCGCCGCGCAGCAGCGTCAGTGCCTCCCCAGGACGAACCCCGCGGCTGACGATGGCCACCGAGTCACGGTAGGTGGGAAACAGCCAGTCCGTTCGGCGCAGCGCGGTGACGGCACCGACCTGGCATGCCTCCTGGCCGAACGACGACGGGTAGACCGAGAGGCTGCCCTGTTTGGCGAGGTTCGTCGCCTGCTGATCGAAACGGCGGCCGATGACCATGTCCCGGTAACCCCGCAGCAGTAATTCGCCGTCGTCGTGTGCCGGCCGCGGTGGCGACATGATTTCCTGTGCTGAAGCGAGCATTGCACTCCGCTCCTCGTTACGGTTGGACGCAAGCATGATTTCCCCCATGGCTCTGCGGGTCTCTCGACTGACTGAGTGGTACGGAAACGGTTTCAGCGCAAGTGAAAGGTCACCTGTGTCGGCAGGCCTTCCACCCGATGACGCCTGCGCCCCAGGTGAATCCGGCACCGAAGGCGCAGAGCACGACGGTGTGCCCTCGTTTGAGCCGGCCCTCGGTCTGCGCTTTCCACAGAGCGAGCGGAATCGAGGCCGATGACGTATTGCCGAACTGGGCGACGTAGGAGGCGGCGCGTTCGGGATTCCACTTCAGCCGCCGCACGACCGCCGTGAGGATCCTGCTGTTCGCTTGATGGCAGACGAGCAGGTCGACATCGTCCTGCGTGATCTCGTGGGCGGTCAGTGCTGCCCCGATCTCGTCGGTCATCGCCTCGACCGCCGAGGCGTACACCTGGGCGCCGTCCATGCGCACGACGTGGTCGTCGTGGTCGACGAACAGGGCGTCGGCATACTCGGCGGCGGACCCGAACGACAGGAACGGAACGCAGTCATCGCAGGAGGCGCCGCGCGACGCCTCGACGAGTACGGCCCCGGCGCCGTCGCCGAACAGCACGGCGGTGTTGCGATCTGCCGGATCGGTAAGCCGGGACATGGCATCCGCGCCGACGACGAGGATACGGTCCGCCGAACCGTGGCTGATCCGAGAGATCGCGTAGTCCAGTGCGTAGAGGAATCCGGTACAGGCTCCGTTGACATCGACCGTGCCCGGTGACCGGGCGCCGATCAGGTGACCGATTCCGGGAGCCAATCCCGGGGACACCCGGTCGGGTGTAGTCGTCGCGGCGACGACGAAGTCCACCTCCGAGGCGTCCACGCCGGCGTCGCGCAACGCGTCCGAGGCCGCGGCGGCGGCCAGGTCGACGAGGCGTTCGCCGGGGTGCAGCCGGTGGCGACGGCGCACGCCGGTCCGCTCAACGATCCACTCGTCGGTGATCCCGAGACCGTCGAACGCGTCGTTCTCGACTGTCGTGGCAGGCAGGGCCGCGCCCACTCCGGAGACGACGACACCCATCACGTTCTCCTGTCGAGTTGTTCGGCCGACACCCGGAACGTGCATGTCGCGGTGACCCGGCTTCCTTGGCGTGATTCGACCGTGATGTCCGCGCCGGAATCGGCTGCGCCCCAGGACACGATCTGCAGAGTGGGCGGCACGTCGAGTTCGGCGAAGCTGACAAAATCCAGGGCGGCAGAGGTAGTGCGGATCCGGTCTATCGCAGCGCCGGTGTTCTCGGCGAAGGACAGAATCGCCAGCTGCCGGGCGGCGTCGGCGATCATCATGCCCGGGTAGTGGTCGAGCGGGCGGTCGAAGAATGTCGGGTGAGGCCGCGGCACCAGCAGGCACCGGGCTTCCCGCGGGTGCCCCTGCACCTGGCCGATGAAGACGTTCTCCGGCAGTTGCCTGCCGACGGTGTGCGGCGGGTTCGCGACGACGGAACCTGCCGGCGCCGCGGCCCGAGTCTGCCCGTTGTCGTCCCGCAGGGCGCGGTAGGTCTCCGGCGCCAGGAATCCGACCAGGCCGTCGCATCGGGCGATGTGCCGTCCGTCGATCAGGCAGTGGACCGGTCCTTTTGCGGAATAGGGGGCACCGGATCCGTTGCGGCGAACCTGGTGTGCGGAGAAGGCGATGACGGCGGTGCCACTGGTGGGGGTGGTGGCTGGGTCGGTGAGTTGGAGGTGCACGGTCCGGATTACGAACTGGTTCGTCAGCGGGACTTCGAGCAGGGTGTGTGCGATGACCTCCACGCCTTGCCGCATGAACTCGGCGAGGTGCAGCGCGTCGTACCCAGGCGCCGCGGTGTCGTTGAAGTAGCGGTGCGCCGTCGGCAGGGTGCCGACCGCGATGAGCATGTCCTGGTGGCGTGCGACATCGTTGATGACGACGTCGTCGCTGGACTTTTTGTGTGCGAGGTGCCGGTCGACTGTCGCCGTGGTGTTCACGCCGAGTTTGTCGGGCGTGTACGCCGACCACTGCCTAGCGCGGTCGGCGACTCCGGTGGTGTTCATGCGCGCCCTCTGATCACGATGGTGACGTTGTGGCCACCGAAGCCCATGGAGTTCGTGAGCCCGATGCACCCTCCGTCGGTCGGCGCCAACGCGAGCGCGGTGCGAACATGGGTGAGCGGGCCGAGCGCCTCGTCGGGTTCACTGAGTCCGTGTGTCGGCGGTGCGCTCCGGTAGCGGAGCGCTTGCAGGGTCGCGATCGCCTCGACCGCGCCCGCCGCGCCCAGCAGATGACCGGTGCAGGATTTTGTGGAGGAGATCGGGATGCCCGCCAGCGCCTCTCCCAGTGCGAGTCGCAGTGCGGTCGACTCCGCGGCGTCATTGAGCCGGGTGCCGGTGCCGTGGGCGTTGATGTAGGCGATGTCGGACGCGGTGATGCCGCTGTCCGCGAGCGCCGCCCGGACCGCGGACGCCGCGGCGGCACCCGATGGTTCCGGGGCCGTGACGTGGTGGTGATCGCTGGTCACGCCGTAGCCGAGGATCTCTCCGAGCACATGGGCTCCGCGGGCTTGGGCGATGTCCGCCTCTTCGAGCACGAGCATGCCCGCGCCTTCGCCCAGGATGAAACCGTCTCGCGTCCGGTCGAACGGCACCGACGTCCCGGTCGGCGACAGAGCTCCGCTCGAGGCGAACATCGCCGTGGTGAAGTCCGTCGTCGCGGCCTCGGCCCCGCCGACGATTGCGGCGTCGGCTTCGCCCGAGCGGATGACCCGCGCACCCGCGATGATCGCCTGCGCTCCACTGGAGCAGGCGGTGGACAGGGCGGCCGTCTCGCCGGCGAGACCGAAGCGCATCGACACGTGGGCAGGCGCGGCATTGGCCATCAGCAATGGAACCGTCAGCGGCGAGACAGATCCTGGGCCTTCGGTGCGGAAGGTGTTCAGCTGTGCTTCGAGCGTGCCGAGGCCCCCGATCGCGGTGCCAATGATGCAATGCACCCGCTGCGCCGGGGCGGGCGGGCCATCGACCCAGCCCGCCTGCCGGACGGCCTCGTCCGCGGCCACCACAGCGAGTTGGCAGAACCGGTCCATGCGGCGTGCCTCACGCCTGCTCAGCAGTGCCGAGGCGTCGAAGTCGGCGCACCGGCCGATCCCGCCGGTGACTCCGTTCTTCCCGGCTACCGCGCCGTGGTGGAGTGCTTCGGCCCCGACTCCGAGTGGTGTTACCGCGCCGATTCCGGTGACGACGACCCGGCGTCTCATACGAACCCCGCGCGCTTGTGGATAACCGCCAGCACGTCGGAGATGGTTTCGGCGTCGGCCAAGTCCTTGGGGCCGACGTTGATTCCCAGGTTCTTCGTCACGCTCTGGCTCAGTTCCACTACGTCGAGCGAGTCGAGACCCAGGGTGTCCAGTGTGGCGTCCAGGGAAATCGAGTCGGCTTCCACGCCGATGGACTCGATTTGATTGATCACGAACTCGTGGACGGAATTGCGGTCGTGCACGTATGAGTCAGCCGACATGGGTGCTCCCCCTCAATTAATGTGGATCATTGATTTCGTGTCTAAATCGCCACGTATTTAATCGACGCTGACTTCAAAGCAGTCTGAACCGGCGTCCCCAAACGCCATGCAGACGCTTCCCTCAAAGCGTCATCCACATAAGCTAGAGAGCGTTGCTGACGCTGTCAACCTAGGAAAATGTGGTGTGAGTCACACCTATTTTGGTATCTAGATAAATGTGCGCCGGCTCGGTCAATTGAATTTGCGGCGATAGCCAGTGCGCCAATTGCCACTATTTAGAATGAACCGTATTACAATTGTTATCAACTTCCATGGTGCGGTCAAAGGATGCTCGGTATTACACGCCGACTGAGCATGACGGGTCGATTTGCCTAGGTCACGGTATCGGCGGATCCTGGTGCGGGTTGCTTCTGATTCGGCCGAAATCTGGCATACCGGTCGATACTGGTACAGCTGGCGGAATCGAAAGTAATCAAGTGGACACTGACTGCGATCAGAATGTCGTTGCCGGCAGCGTGGAAATAATGGCTTTATCGGATTCCCCATGCGGTGGCATCGCCAGCCTTTACCGCTGTCGAGGTAAATAGTTCGCGGTCTGGCGCGGTATTGCCAGCACAGTTCTTCCGGCGGGGCTTGTCATGGCTCCGCAAACATTTCTTTCACGGAGAGGACGGGGATGATTGAAGAATAAAGTTCCTGTCGTCGGCAGGAACTTGATCATCAGCCGGCGCTGCGCCGAGCGGCGGCCGGAGCGCGACGGCACCGGGCTCTCCCAGTCCGCGGCGATGATCCGGCACTGCAGCCGCTGGTAAACGACGATCCCGACACTGTGCGACGAATTGCGCTACGCGCTGACATGGCGGCGGCTGGGGAAGAGCGGGACGCGATGGAAATCGCACGTCCGGCTCGGGGGGACCGGCATGGGAAACGAACCGGCGAGAACCCCGCACCGCGCCCCATGCCGACTCGTGCTCCCGCCTCGGCATGGGGCGACGCCACGCACGCGGTCGCACTGCAGGGACTGCGCGGCCTACCGGAGCAGGCAGCGGCCTGGGCTCCTGAGCGGCCGAGCCGACCTCGGACAGAGATCCGGATGTCTGTGCCGCAGGCAGGATTCCCGCGCTAGGCCTGGAGCGCGGCGGTGCTGCGGTCCGGAATGCCGTCGAGGGTGGCGAGCTCATCTTCGGTGAGCCCCACCTCCGGCGCCTGTGCGTTCTGCTCGAGCCAGGTCACCTGTTTCGTTCCGGGAATCGGGACGACGGGTACACCGAGGCGATCCTGCTGTGCGTGCACCCAGGCGAGCGCGACCTGCGCCGCGGTGATCCCCTTCGACGCGGCGATCGAGCCGACGACCTTGGCAATCGACGGGATCGCCTGCCAGGACTCCATGGCCGGTCGTGACGTGCGGATATCGCCGGCCACCAGCGACCCACGTGAGACGCTGCCGGCCAGGAAGCCGCGTCCGAGTGGTGCGTAGGGAACCAGGCCGACGCCCAACTCGCGCAGGGTACCCAGCAGATCCACCTCGGGTGTCCGGCACCACAACGAGTACTCGGTCTGCACCGCCGCGATCGGGTGGACGCCGTGTGCCCGCCGAAGAAGATCACTGTCCACTTCGGACAAACCCAGGTATCGCACCTTGCCTTCCGTTACCAACTCACCCATCGCGCCGACCGTCTCCTCGATCTCGGCGGTCTCCGGCGGCCGGTGCACGTAGAATAGGTCGATCACCTCGACCCTCAGCCGGATCAGCGACGCCTCGCACGACCGCTTCACGTAAGCGGTCTCGCCGCGGTGGATCCGATGGTCATCCCCGGCACTGCGATCGATTCCGAACTTCGTCGCCAGTTGCACGTCGTCGCGAGAATGGGCGACCGCACGGCCGACGAGCACTTCGTTGTGACCCGCACCGTAGATGTCAGCGGTGTCGAACAGTGTTACACCCAGCTCGATCGCGCGCCTGATCGTTGAGATCGACCGCTCCCAATCGGCCGGGCCGTACCACTCGCTCATCCCCATGCAGCCCAGGCCCTGAGCCGACACATCGAGGCCCGCCAGACTTGTTCTCCGCATCTCGTAACGCTTCCCTTCCGTCGATGGCTTCAGCCGAACATCGGCGACCATACGGCAGGACACGAGATCTCGGCGTCGTATCCGGACCGGCGACCAAGCGGCCCCTCTGCGCGTCGCGGCCCGACCATCCCCCAGCGGAGCATTCAGCGTAGTTCGGGTACCCAGTTGCGCAGAGCCAGCGCCAGCAGCGCGGGCATGGCCTCGACGCCATCGACCGTGCGCGGTTCGTGGAGGTGACGAGTGAGCGTGAGGTCCACCAAGCCGTGCAGTGTCGCCCACAGCAACGTCCCGGCTTCGCGTTCGTCGCCCCCTGTGAGCACGCCGCTGTTCTGCGCTTCGGCGACGAAGCCGTAGAGCACCTTCGCGCACTCATCCGCCGCGAGCTGGAGCTCCGCGCTCGGGCTGTTGATCGGGAAGTCGCCGAACATGAGACGGTAGTGGGGCGGGCTTTGCATCGCAGCTCTCATGTAGCCGAGGCAGGCCCGGTACAGCGGCGTTCCCCCGGCAGCCATGTCGGAGGCCCCGACCCGCATCGCCTCGGTCAGCCGGTTCATGCTCTCCGCAGCCACCGCACTGAGCAGGTCATCCTTGTCTGTGAAATGGCGGTACGGCGCGGTGCGCGACACTCCGGTGGCTGCCCCCACAGCACGCAGCGTCACGAACTCTGGACCGCCGCGCGTCAGCAACTCGCTCGCCGCGGCGACCAGCGCGGCACGCGTCACGTTCGTGTTCTGTCCCACCCAGCGAAGCGTACCTGAGGTGAGGGCCCGGTGGACCCTCCGAAAGTTGACAATGTCACGACGGGAGGTTGACAGCGTCACGGCCAGCTGTCAGATTGACATCGTCAACCTCGGCCACCGCGCGAAAGGCTCACTATGGACACGACCCTGGGTCACCCCCGCCGGTGGGCAATCCTCGGCATCATGTGCCTGGCGTTGGTCATCGCGTCACTCGACATGCTCGTCATCACGATGGCGGTGCCCTCGATCAAGAACCAGCTCGGTGCGACGCCAGGACAGCTGCAGTGGACGGTGGACTCCTATTCGCTGGCCTTCGCCGCGCCGATCCTGTTCATGGGCGCGCTCGCGGACCGCTTCGGCCGCCGCCGCGGGTTCCTTGCGGGCCTGCTGGTCTTCCTCAGCGCCTCGGCCGCAGCCGCATTCGCCGGATCCCCGGAAACACTTATCGCGGCCCGCGCGGGCATGGGCCTGGGCGCGGCCATGATCATGCCCTGCACACTCGCCATCCTGGGCCAGGTATTCCCACCAGGAGAGCGGGCCAAGGCGATGGGCATCTGGGTCGGCGTCGCCTCGCTGGGCGTCCCTCTTGGCCCGATCGTTGGTGGCCTGCTGCTGCAGAACTTCTGGTGGGGCTCGGTCTTCCTGATTAATATTCCGATCATCGCCATCGCGATCATCGGCGCTCTGGTGCTCATCCCCGAATCCCGCAACGAGAATCATGCGGGCCTCGACGTGCTCGGCCTCGTCCTCACCGTCGCCGGCTCACTGGCTCTCGTCGACGGCATCATCGAAGCTCCTTCCTACGGCTGGACGTCGCCGCGGACGGTGGGCTTCGTCGTCGGCGGCGCGGTGATCCTGGCGGCGTTCATCTGGTGGGAGCAGCGCACCCGCACCCCGTTGCTCAGCCACGCCGTCTTCCGCAACCGACGATTCGGCGGACCCCTGGTCACCATCTCGACTGTGTTCTTCGGGGTCTTCGGAAGCCTGTTCGTCTTGACCCAGTACCTGCAGTTCACCCTGGGCTACCGTCCGCTGATCGCCGGGCTGCACATGCTCGCCATGTGTACCGTCATGCTTGTCGCACCACAGGCACCAAGATTGGTGAAGCGGTTCGGGCTCGGCCCGGTCTCCGCACTCGGTCCGCTGATGGTCGCCGCGTCCATGGCGGTCATGGCTTTCGGTCACAGTCCCTCGAGCCCGCGGATTCTGCTCGCACTCGGGCTCCTCGGACTCGGTATCGGATTCGGTGCCCCGACCTCGATGGACTCGATCGTCGGTGCCGCGCCGCCGGAACAGTCGGGCGCGGGCTCGGCGGTCGCCGACGTCGCGATGAACCTGGGCGGGGCCCTGGGCATCGCGATCATGGGAAGTGCGGCGACCGCGGCGGCAACAGGTGCGCTGCACAACCTCACGCCATCGATGACCATCGGTGCGTGCGTGGCGGGAGCCGGGTCGATCGTCGTGGCCACGATCCTTCCCCGCGGCCGCGCGAACGCGGCTATCCCGGCCGAGCATCTCGACGTGCCGGTCGCCGAGCGGGTGCAGCACTGAGCACCCGGCTCGCTTGGAACCCGCCCGGAAGAAAACGACAACAAAGGAGTTACGCGAACACATGAACGCGAACGAATTCGCTGAGAGCTACCTCGAGGTGTGGAAGGTCTCCGATGACGGAGAGCGCAGCGCGCTGATGGAGAAGCTCTTCACCGAGGACGCAGTACACCACATCTCACCAGCCGATGTCAGCTTCGCCGGCCGCGCCGAGGTCGAGGCCAATATCGCTCGGGTACACAAGGACAACATCGCAGCATTCGGGCTCCAGTTCCGGGTCGGTACGGCCGTCCGCAACAGCAACTCGATTCAGCTTCCGTGGGAGATCGCGAGCCCTGCCGGGGACACGGTCAAATCGGGTACCGATTTCTTCCTGCTCGCCGAAGACGGCCGTATCAGCGCGCTCTACATGTTCCAGTCGTAGCGAGCCTCGGCCCTGGTGGCCAAACATAACCGGATGACGTTCACGAGACAAAGGTCCTGATGGCGAAGATCAAGCTGCAACTCGCAGCCGGCGCGATCGCCGGTGCCCTGGCCCTCACCGGCTGCCAGGCCGACACACCCGGTGCTTCGGACGAGCCCGTGAACGACCGGCCGGTGGCCGCGGTCCGTGAGACCGCGGCCACCGGGGCCACCCTCACCCAGGAACAGGCCAATCGCCTCGCACAGAACTATCTGCAGGTTTGGCAGGTCTCCGACGTGGCACAGCGCGACACTCTGGTGCGCACACTCTTCACCGAGGACGCGGTGCATTACGTGTCTCCAGGCGACATCAGCTTCGCCGGCCGCGACAAGATCGAAGCCAACATCACCACGGTGCACGACGAACAAATCCAGAAAGCGGGACTCGCGTTCACTGTTGGCGGGGCTGAACGAAATCGCGACACGATGAAACTGGACTGGAAGATTGCGACACCGGCGGGCGCGACGGTCCTGTCCGGCACCGACGTCTTTGTCCTCGACGAGAACGGGCGGATTCGCACGCTTTACATGTTTCACCAACCCGTAAGAACTCAATCGCCGGCACATCGCCGGCGAATTCACGTCACACCCTGAGGGGGCTCCATGGGGGACACAACGGAAGCGGTTCGGCAACTGGGGCGAAGAACGACGCAGTCGCCCGATCCGACGATCAACCGGGGGCGACAGTGACAACTCTCTTGACTTCACCGCAGCCGGGGAGTGCCGGCGCTCTGGTGAACGCGGCGTCGCCGCTACCCCCGCTGCCGCCGGAACTGCGGACGCAATTGGACGCTGCGCTCGCCCGTCCGGCGGCCCAGCAGCCGCAGTGGCCCGACGCCGACTCGGTCCATCGAGTGCGCTCGGCGCTGGAATCGGTGCCGCCCATCACCGTCCCCGCCGAGATTGACCTGTTGCGGCAGCGGCTGGCGTCGGTGGCGAGGGGCGAGGCGTTTCTGCTGCAGGGTGGCGACTGCGCCGAGACGTTCGAGTCGAACACCGAATCTCACATCCGCGCGAACATGGGCACGCTGCTGAGGATGGCCGTGGTGCTCACCTACGGCGCCAGTCTGCCGGTCGTGAAGGTCGGCCGGATCGCCGGGCAATATGCCAAACCGCGATCGGGCACGACGGACGCCATCGGCTTGCCGGTCTACCGCGGTGACATCGTCAATTCGCTGCGGGCCGACGCCGCGCAGCGGGTGCCGGATCCGGACCGGATGATTCATGCCTACGCGAACTCTGCCGCCGCGATGAACCTGGTCCGGGCCCTGATGGCGTCGGGGATGGCCAATCTGAGCCACCTGCATGACTGGAACAGGGACTTCGTGCGGAAGTCGCCCGCGAGCGCACGCTACGAGTCGCTGGCGGCGGAGATCGATCGCGGCCTGCGGTTCATGTCGGCGTGCGGGGTCAACGATGCGTCGTGGCACACCACGGAGCTCTACGCGAGCCATGAGTGCCTGCTGCTGGACTACGAGCGAGCCATGCTGCGGCTGGACAACCCCGGTGCCCCGGACGCGAAGCTGTACAACCTTTCGTCGCACTTCCTGTGGGTCGGCGAGCGGACCCGCCAACTCGACGGGGCGCACATCTCGTTCGCTGAGATCGTGGCCAACCCGATCGGCCTCAAGATCGGCCCGACGACCACACCTGAGCAGGCTGTCGAGTACGTCGAACGGCTCGATGTGCACAACGAGCCCGGCCGGTTGACGCTGATCTCGCGGATGGGCAACCAGTTGGTCCGCGAGATTTTGCCGGGGATCGTGGAGAAGGTCGAGGCGTCCGGGCACAAGGTCGTCTGGCAGTGCGATCCGATGCACGGCAACACTCACGAGTCGTCCACCGGTTACAAGACGCGGCACTTCGACCGGATCGTGGACGAGGTCCAGGGGTTCTTCGAGGTACACCGCGCACTGGGGACGCATCCGGGCGGTATCCATCTCGAGTTCACCGGCGAGGACGTCACCGAATGCCTCGGCGGCGCCCAGGCCATCTCCGACCTCGACCTGGCAGGCCGATACGAGACCGCCTGCGACCCACGGCTGAACACTCAGCAGTCTCTTGAGCTCGCGTTCCTGGTAGCCGAAATGCTGCGCAACTGATCCGCAGTGACGCCGGCCGTTGAGGGCCGCCGGCGTGCGCGCCAGCAGCTCACCGAGGTCGGTGACCGAGCCGCCGAATTCGCCCGCCGTCGAGGATCCCGAGAACATTGACCTCCTGATCAAGAACGGTCTTAAGGTGATCGAAATGCGCAAACGATTCTTACAAGGCATGACTTTTGAGGTGACGTTCCGCGGTGTAGCAAATGTTCGCTGGAGATAAGAGCGGCATGGACACGGACAGGAAAAGGGCACAGCAACTCACCTAGCCAAGTTGAGGCGTGTGGTTAACGAGTAAGATCGTCCTCGGACACTCACTTCCCCACGACCACGTCTCACATGTCGTCGTGGGTGCGGCGTAGTGCGCGTACCAGGACTCGAACCTGGGGATCTCCCCGATGTGACCGGGGCGCTCTTGCCGCTGAGCTACACGCGCAGATGTGCCACCCGCCCACGGGGCCGGTGGCGATGTGGTGGAAGACGACGGTGTCGAACCCAGCCCGATGACCGCGCAAGGATCATCTGCGCTCCGACGCGTCCCCCGTCGACGCGGGCGTGATGCCCGCCGGTCTGCTCTCCTGCCAGGACTCGAACCTGATGCCGTCCCGGTAACAGCGGGCTGTGCAACCTGTTACACCTCGGGGCTATGAGCGAGTGCCCTCGGCAGGAGTCGAACCTGCGTTCCCCGCTTCGGACGCCGGAGTCGTATCCGTTGGACCACAAGACAAAGTGGGCCTAACGTGGCACCATCCGAACTCTTTGGTGCTCGTCGAGGGCCCGGAAAATGGTGATCCGCACCGTGCGCATCCGACGCCTTCCCGCGCAGATCGCGCAGGTCACCAGAGCCCATGGGGACGCCCGATGACTACCCCACCACACCTGTGGGCGCGACCGGCTGGGGACAAAGTCCGCGGTCGGTCGCGCCGTCACGGTGCCGTTGTGGAGTGGTTGCGGCTGGTCATCTCCTTCGCGATCGCTTCGCGTACGGCTGGGACGATCTCCCTGGCCCAGCGGCTGAGAGAGGTGAGGTCGTGCGTGCCGCCGCTGGGTGAGAACAGGATGAAGCCCGACGCGTCATGGTCCAGCACGGCCCCGACCAGTTCCTCGACCCACTGGTCGACTGAACCTCCGATCCAACGGCCGTCGCGATCACGCGCGGCGGCCAGCGGCTGGTCGGTGATGCGTCCGGGGAAGTTGAAAACCGTGCGGATCTCGCGCGGATCACGGCCTGCGGCCGCCGCCGCGTCGTCGATGATCGGCCGCGATGTCCGGTATCGCTCGCTGAGCCAATCCGCCGCGTGGCCGGGGAGCCAGCCGTCGGCCACCCGGCCGGTCGCGGCCAGGGATTTCGGGCCGACCGATCCGGTCCACACGGGCGGCGCGGCCACTGGAGCGGGCTCGATCTCGTCCACCTGGTAGTAGCGGCCTTGGTAGGTGACCGGCGGACCGCCCCCGGACAGCTTCTTGACCAGCACGATCGCCTCCTCGAAGGCGTCCACGGCATCGCTCGGCGAGAGCCGTGGCACGCCCATGGCTGAGATTCGGTCCCACAGCCCGCCCGCGCCCATGCCGAGCACGACGCGGCCACCGGAGAGCGCCGACAGCGACGTCACCGTCCGTGCCAGCATGGGAGCGGGCCGGGTCGGCAGGTTGGTGACGTTGGCGAAGGCCGCAAGCTGCTGTGTGCGGCCGAGAATGAATCCGACAGTGGCGTACGCGTCCAGGCGCGCGCCGAGATAGGGATGGTCCGAAAGCGAAAAGATGTCGAGCCCGTCACGGTCGGCTTGCTGAGCCATGCGCAGCAGCTCCGGGCCGTCGTCGATGACGCTGTGCGCGCCGAAGCCGAAGACGACTTCTGGTACAGACAATGTCCTGCCTTCCGTCAAGGGATTGGGTTCATCGTTCGGTGATCACCAGGCGTACGCCTCGGGCGCCGGCTTGGCCCCGTTTGGCGCGGGCGGCGGGAACAGCTCGTCCAGCTTGGCTAGCAGGCACCCGGCCTGAGGCCAGGGTGTCGCCGTCTGTATCCACCGATGCCACCCGGTCACGAATCACCGCGCCCCGCGTCAGCGTCGTGTCGAACGGGAAGAACATGTTGCCCGCCCAGTCGGGCTGGGTCACCGCCCGCAGCGACCCCGCCACGTTGGCGAACGCGTCCCGGGAATCGATGACCACCACTGTACGACTCATGATTTCACGCTCCCCCAAAGCAGGATTTTCAGTTCGTGTCACGAACCATACTAGTTCGTGACACGAACTGCAATCGTGATCCTTCGAGGCAGGCCACAGGCGTCTTACTGACGGCGAGCGGAGGAGGTTCCTTTGTCCAGCTCCATGAAGACCGCCGGAACCTTGTTGTCCATCACAATGCGGCCGAGGAGGCTGGCGAGCGTGTCACGCTCATCAGCGCTGAGTCCTGCCGGCAGCTTCTCGATACGCCGGCAGGTGTCGGCATAGAACTCCTCCGCGAGCTTGCTGCCCTGCGGAGTGAGCGCGACCCGGACCGCACGAGTGTCCTGCAGGTCAGGCTCGCGCCGGACCAGGCCGTTGCGCTCGGTGCGGTCCACCAGGCCGGTAACGCTCGACTTGGCCAACCCCAGCATCGCGCCCAACTCGCCCATGCCGTACGGCTGCGCCATTAACACGCACAACAACTGCCCCTGCTGCGACGTGATGCCGTATTCCCGACTCGACTCGGCGTACACAGCATTCACCAAGAACGCCGACCGCACCAGCCCGGCCACAACCCCGATCTGGCCATCGCCATGCTTACTCACTCAGCTAGGGTAACATTCGAGAGCCGTGATTCGTGACACGAACTATCGGGCGTTGCCCGCGGAGCGGCACATGGAGATAGCCGCCCAATGGACCATGTCCGGGATCGGCCGTACCTTGGCGGGCATAGCCGAAGTTCAATGCCAGTGTCGGGCTACCGATGCTCCGATCGAGTGGGCCGCCGGGGACTCGGCCCCCCGGACCCGCCGAGTAAGAGTTGGCTGCTCTCGCCTGGTGAGCTGGCGACCTGCGGAGGATGCGGGATTCGAACCTGCGCGGCGCTCATCACAGCGGTTTCCCGCTACCGTGGTCATCGAGCGGAGGGCGCGCGGATCGAGCGCGCGCCGGGACGAGAAGCCCCGGACCACGGATTAGCAATCCGGTGCCTTGCCGGCTCAGCCAGCCCTTCCAGTTCCTCATGTGTGCCCCTGGCAGGAGTTGAACCTGCATGCCCGCTTGCGGGCGCGCGGGTTTGAGCCGCGTGCGTCTGCCATTTCGCCACAGGGGCTCGAGCTGCCCGCCGAGGGATCGAACTTCGGTCTCCGCGGCCAGAGCGCGGCGTCCGTGCCAGCTGGATCAACGGGCATCAATTGTGCGTGCGGCTCCCGGTCCAGGGGTCGAACCTGGGCGAACGGATCCAAAGTCCGTCGTGCTGCCGACTACACCAACCGGGATCATCTGGGTGCCCCTACCAAGATGTGAACCTGGACTGGGCGCGGTCTGAACGCGTGGCCTCTTCCGTTGGGCTAAAAGGGCGTCGTCATCGCTGCGGTCGCGGGTGACCGTGGAGCCTCTCCTGGGACTCGTACCCAGTTCCTGCCGTTTACGAGACGGGTGCTCATCCTGGTGAGCTTGAGGGGCAAGGGTGCTGGTCGTTGAAGCTGGAGACCTGTGCCGAGACGCACCTCCACCCCGAGGGGCCGCCCTCGAGGTGAGCGGGGGCTTCTACGTAGCGCGTGCGGGATTCGAACCCGCGTCACCGGCGTGAGAAGCCGGTATCCATTCCACTGGAACAACGCGCCATCAGAACGAATGCCGCGGACCGGCGTTCTGGTGAGCCAGGGTGAGCCGGGCGCTCGTGCTGGCCGTGGTCGGATGCCCGCGAGTCGAACGCGGTGACTCCTGAACCCCCGATGCAACGGTGCGCTCACGACGGGACTCGAACCCGCGATCGTCTCCTCGACAAGGAGCTGCCGTTGCCACTGGGCCACGTGAGCATGTGTGTGCTGGTGCGTTCGCCGCGCACTCCGGCTCGTACCCCTGCCAGGACTCGAACCTGGGACCTCGGCGTTCGTAGCGCCGCGCTCTCATCCGCCTGAGCTACAGGGGCAAATTGTTGGTACGTAGCCGATCCGGGTATCGATCCCGGTTCCCCGCTGTGAAAGAGCGGTGACCTAGCCAGCAGTCCCATCGGCCGTTGTCCGGCACCAGCCGAATGCTGGTGCCGGTGTGCTGCGAGTGAAGCTCCGCAGCCCTTCTAAGAATGTGTCCAGCCGCCCGTTGGGGCGGGCGGCTGGACGTGCTCGCCGGGCCGTGCCTGTGGCAACGACGGGGCGAGCGGAATGTCTGCTCCGCTGTGGAGTTGTCAAAGAACCACACCGAGCATCCGAAAATGGTCAGCGTCGAGAGCCGGCGGAGGGAGTCAAACCCCGGGAAACGTTTTGGAGACCGTGCCACTTCCCCAGCTCACCGACATAATGGGATTGTTTTTTGGTCCACTGAATAGAGAAAGCCGCCCGGTTCGATTTCCCGATGGGCGGCTCCCTGGACATGACGACGGTTACGTCATGGTGGGGAGCCCACGCAGGTCAGCTGCTCACGTTCCTGCCAGGAAGCGGGCTTGCGGCGGTGATGCGGCGAGCACACGGCAGCGATCGCGGCGCTGATATACCGGCGCCCCGTCCCTCGCTCCCACATATCCGTCATGACTTCTCCTCCGCTTGACTTGTGTGAATTCATCATCTCCGAGACGTCCACAGACGTCAATCGTATTTCCACAAAAAGGTGAACCGTAAATTGTGGCGTTCCTCCGCTTCCGGTATCCGCGTCGGCACTGCTAGTTGTCGTCAGCGCAGCGTGGTTCCTTGACGCCTCCGACGCCGCGCCATGCGCAGGCTGTCGGTCCACTCGAGACTGTCGTCGCTTTGTGCAGTTCGACGCAACTCAGCGGGCGCAGATCGATGCCGCTGTACGACGAATCGACGAGGAATGGGGCGAACTGGGTGTTTGGGCCTAGCGATCTCGACGTCAGTTCGCCGTTCGACCGGGGCACACCACTCCCGAGCAAGGTGCCGAAGTCCAGGTACGGCTGGCGCTACTGGATCGCGACGGGCCCACCGGGAAGTTCCTTGGCGACGGTGACTCGGCGCAGGCAGTCCTTCTCAGTCCACAATAGACATCCAGGTCGGCGTGATGACAACCCCCGCGAAATTTGTTCGCCCGCGTCGGGAACTTGATCGACAATAATCACGGCGGACGCATCACGAAGCGCTACCTTGACCCAGTTGGCGCTCGTGCATTCAGGTCAGGGGTAGGAATGACGCAAACCGGAGTGATGCCGGCGAACACTGTCGTGGCCGGAGGCCAGAGCGTGCTGGCCGAGCGGCGGCTGGTCGTCGTGGTGTTCAACGGTGCGTCGCTGGGCATCATGTCGTTCGCGTTCGGGGTGTTCGACATGGCTGTGCACCACGGCGCGATGCCTGGTCTCGACGTGCGGATGGTTGCGGGCGAGCCGGACGCGGCGATGTTCGGCGGCGGCCTGTCCTTCGACCTGCCCTACGACCTGCCGGCGATCCGGGCCGCGGATCTGGTCATCGTGCCGAACTGGCGGTCGCCGGGACAGAACCCGCCCGAGGCGGTGCTGGAGGCACTGCGCGCAGCCCATGCCAACGGGGCACGGGTGGCCGGGCTGTGCAGCGGAGCGTTCGTCCTGGCCGCGGCCGGTCTGCTGGACGACCGGCCGGCCACTACGCACTGGGCGATGGCCGGGCTGCTGGCTGAGAGGTATCCGAAAATCCGGGTCGACGCGTCTGTCCTCTATGTCGACGACGGTGACGTGCTCACCGCGGGCGGTGGCGCCGCCGGGATGGACCTCGGCCTGCATCTGATCAGGACACTGCACGGCGCGGAGGTGGCCAACCGCCTGGCCAAGAGCATGGTGGTGCCGCCGCACCGCCCCGGCGGGCAGGCGCAGTACATCGAGTCGCCGATGCCCGAGCTGGACCGAACCGATCCGGTCGCCGAGACGCTGACCTGGGCCCTCACCCAGCTGAACACGACGCTGCCGGTGGACGCACTGGCGAAACGGGCGCATATGAGCAGGCGCAACTACGACCGGCGGTTTCGCGAGATCACCGGCGCCACACCGGCGACCTGGCTGACTCACCAGCGGGTGATCCGCGCCCAGCACCTGCTGGAGTCCACCCAACTGCCGGTCGATGAGATCGCGCGGTACTGCGGGTTCTCCTCGGCTGCCGCGCTGCGTCCGCATTTCCGGCGGCTGGTTGGCGTCGCTCCCGCTGCCTACCGCGAGACCTTCGGCGCGCCTGAGGAAACCGTGTCCTGAAAACGTCGCTCGTTGGCGAGATCACCACTCACTGCCGTGCCCGCGAACCGCGCAAGATCAACGCCATGAGCAACGAGATCCGACCCTTTCTGATCGACATCCCCCAAACCGACCTCGACGACCTTCGTGACCGCCTGGCGCGCACCCGGTGGGTGACCGGTCAGCTGCCCGGCGTCGGCTGGGACTACGGCGTCCCGGCCGATCAGCTGAAGGAGCTCGCCGACTACTGGGCGCACAAGTACGACTGGCGCGCCCACGAGACACGGATGAACTCCTACTCTCAGTTCAGCACCGAGATCGACGGTACCAACGTGCATTTCCTGCACGTGCGCTCACCGGAGCCGGACGCGTTCCCGCTGGTGCTGACGCACGGCTGGCCGGGCACGTTCGTCGAGTACCTCGACGTGATCGGACCGCTCACCGATCCTCGGTCACACGGCGGGGATCCGGCCGACGCCTTCCACCTGGTCATCCCGTCGATCCCGGGATTCGGCTTCTCCGGGCCGACCACAGAGCGCGGCTGGGACATGCACCGGGTCGCCGAAGCGTGGGCCGAGCTGATGCGCCGCCTCGGCTACGAGCGCTACGGCGCTGCAGGCAACGACGGCGGCTCGATGCTCTCCCCCGTGCTCGGCCGGCTGGACGCTGATCACGTCGCGGCTGTGCACGTCACGCAGGTGTTCTCGTTTCCGAGCGGTGACCCGGCCGAGTTCGAGGGCTTCGGCGACGAGGAGTACCGCAGACTGGCGTTCCTGCAACGCTTCATGGACGAGCATTCGGGCTTCAGCAAGATCCAGTCCACCCGCCCGGAGACCCTCGCGCACGCCCTCGCCGACTCCCCCGCCGGGCAGCTGGCGTGGGTTTTGGATCTACTGAAGGGTTTCGGCGACCATCCGCCCGAGATGGACGAGCTCCTGGACGCCGAGTTCATCCTTACCGTCGCGACGGTCTTCTGGCTGACCGGCACCGCCGGGTCCTCGGCTCGCTTGTACTTCGAGGACGCCCGCGCCGGACGCGAACCGGCCGCACGGGACACGAAGCCGACCGGAGTCGCCATGTTCGCCCACGACTTCCAGAGCATCCGCTCGCTCGCCGAGCGAGACCACAACATCGTGCACTGGTCGGAGTTCGACCGTGGCGGGCACTTCTCCGGCACCGACGCACCCGATCTGCTCACCGCCGACCTCCGCGCGTTCTTCGGGAACTTCCGGTGAGCGCCGAGGTGAACCGGCGCAGGCTGATCGCGCTCGGTGCCGGGGCCGCGGCGCTGGCGGCGACCACCGGGGTGGCCTCGGCGGAGCAGGCCGCGGGCACGCCGGACGCGGCGCTGGTCCGCTCGCTGCCCGGCGACTTCCGCAGCGGCTACGCGAACGTCAACGGTGTCCGGCTGCACTACGTGGCCGGCGGGCAGGGCGAACCGTTGATCCTGCTGCCCGGCTGGCCGCAGACCTGGTGGCAGTTCCACAAGATCATGCCCTCGCTCGCCGCGCGGTACCGGGTGATCGCGGTCGACCTGCGTGGCATGGGCGGCTCCGACAAGCCCCAAGACGGCTACGACAAGAAGACCATGGCCCGGGACATCTACGAGCTCGCCCGCCGGCTCGGCTACGAGCGGGTGAACATCGCCGGGCACGACATCGGTGCGATGGTCGCCTTCAGTTTCGCCGCCAACCACCCGGATGCCACCCGAAAGCTCACGCTGATGGACGTCACCCATCCCGACGAGAGCCTGTACCAGATTCCGCTGCTGGCGCAGCCTGATCAGCCGGTGCATGTGTGGTGGTTCGCGTTCAACCAGGTCCGCGGCCTTCCGGAACAACTGCTGGCCGGCCGGTCGGAGTACCTGGCCGACTGGCTCTTCGACCACCTTCTGGTCAACCCGGCCGCGATCGGTGACGGTGACCGGGCCGTCTACGCCGGCGCCTACTCTTATCCGGACGCCATCCGCGCGGGCAACGGCTGGTACCAGGCCTTCGGGCAGGACATCAAGGACCAGAAAGCCTACGGCAAGGTGACCGCGCCGATGCTGGGACTGGCCTCCGAGACCAACTACGACTATTTCTCGTACGTGTTGCCGGGCAAGGGAACCGACGTCCGCGTGCAGAAGGTTTCGAATTCCGGCCACTTCATCGCGGAGGAACGGCCGCAGACGGTCGTCGCCGCGTTGACCGAGTTCCTCGGCTGACCGGGCGCACACTCCGGTGGCGGGTAGCCATGGTCAATGGTGCGAGAGCTCAGCCAGCCACGTCGCGATCTCTGTCCGGGAGGTGAAAGTTCAGCTTCCCCTGAGCGACTTGGTGTCCCAGGCCGCGTTGAACCTTCGCCTTGAGCCGGTCCCGCTCCTCCCGAATCCGCCTCAACTCGGCGCGGGGTCGAGGCGGCGCTTGAGCAGGCAGAACTCGTTGCCTTCTGGATCGGCGAGGACGTGCCAGGGCGCCTCGGCAGGCTGACCGATGTCGACGCGTTTGGCCCCGGCGGCCAGGAGGCGCTCGAGCTCGGCGTCCTGATCGCGGTCGGTGGGGTTGACGTCGATGTGCAGCCGGGCAGGCCCGTTCTTCGGCTCGTCGTTGCGGATGAGGAAGATCGTCGGCTGCGGGCCGCCGAACCCTTCACGCGGACCTATCTCGATGCAGCCCTCCGCTTCGCGATCGAGCTCGATGAAGTCCAGGACCTCGCACCAGAACCGGGCCAGCACCTCGGGGTCGTGGCACTTGAGCACGAGCTCACTGATACGGCACGCCATTGACGAAACCTACTCTCAACGGGGAACTGCCGGGGTGGCCGCACGCGGATCTCATGGGCTCCTGCAGTGATAACAAGGTCGTGACCGTACCGGGCGAAATGAACGGGGTCGAATTGATTAAGCCCTCGTCCGGCCAAGTCGCCAGGCGAGGGCCGCAGATCGCGCAGCAGCCACCATCTAGAGGGGGTCGCACATCGGCTGAACAGAGCGATCTAGGCGTCCTTTGTGGATAGCCGACTGGCGTAATCACTCCGCGTTGCTGGGTTCTCCGGTTCACGTCGGGTAAGCACCAAGGGGGCGTCCTCGGTGATGGCCACCGTGTGCTCGGAGTGGGCCGTGCGCGAGCCGTCCGCCGACCGGATGGTCCAACCATCGATGTCATAGACGATCCCGTCGGTCGTACGGGCGAACCAAGGTTCGAGCGCGAGGGTCAGCCCCGGCCGGAGTGTAAGGCCGCGCCCTGCCCGGCCCTTGTTCGAAACGTGGAGCTCCTCGTGCATGGTGCGGCCAATGCCGTGACCACCGAACTCGTTGTTGACCGGATAGCCGTAGTCGCGGGCCACCGCCCAGATCGCCGCGGAGATGTCACCCAGCCGGTTTCCCGGACGCGCCACCTCGATCCCTGCCTCCAGCGCTTCCTCGGTGGCACGGATGATCCGCAGGTCCTCCTCGGCAGCAGTGCCAACGACAATCGTGCGCGCCGAGTCGGCCACCCAGCCGTCGATGCTGACTGCGAGGTCCGCGCTGAGCACGTCACCGTCGCGCAGTGTGTAGTTGTGGGGCAAGCCGTGCAGGACGGCGTCGTTGACGGACAGGCAGATGACGTTGCGGAACGGGCCTTTGCCGAAGGACGGCGCGTAGTCCCAGTAGCACGACTCAGCCCCGCGCCGTTTGATCATGCCGCGCACGTGATGCTCCACGTCCAAGAGGTTGACGCCCACGTCAGCGAGCCGGCCGACCTCGGAGAGCACCTCGGCGACAAAACGCCCGGCCACATGCATGCGTTCGATCTCCGCAGGCGTCTTCAGTTCAATCACGACTACCTCACGTCACAGGGTGTTGGTATAGTTATACCGGACCCCTAACACTTGCCGGTATAGTAATACCAGCCGTATCCTGGGAGCATGGTCCGTCAACCGCTCACGCCCGAGCAGGTCGAAGCCGGCAGGCGTCTCGGCGCCCTGCTGCGCCACGCGCGAGCGGGACGCGACCTAGCGGAAGTCGCGCACGCGGCCGGTATCTCGCCGGAGACCCTGCGCAAGGTCGAGACCGGACGACTGCCCTCCCCCGGATTCGGCACGATTGTCTGCCTCGGTGAGGCGCTCAACATGCCGGTTCAGGAGTTGGCAGCCACCTGGCGCGGCAACGACCTACCGTTGGAAGCCGTCTCGTAGCCGCTGTTTCGCCCGTCCAAGCAGTAAAACCGGGAACTCGTGGCCCCGCTCAACCGACGTGCCCTCTCGCGAGCGACTTAGCGGCGGGTGTGCGCGATGTCGCCGCCGCTGCGGCGTGGCGCCGCTGCCCACGATGGGAGCCAGGCCGTCTCGGGGAGCGGTGCCAGGTTTCCGAAGTGGTTGATGATTGCCCGTAGTCCTGGGTGTGGATTCGTTCTGGGGAAGATGAGCGAGTGCGGGTATGCGAGCATCGGGTTCACGATCGGGATGCGGCGTAGGTCGTAGTTCGTCGGCCAGATGTACCGGTCGCGCGCGCCGACGAGGGTAGCCACGTCAGCGGAGTCCGCGAGGGTGTCCAGGAGTACTTCGTTACCGAAGTTCGGGCCTGCCGCGTCGATGCGGAGGTCGAAGTCGGTGGCGAGCTGGTCGTAGAACTCTGCCCATTCGCTTCGGGGTGCGATACCTGGCACCCAGATCCGATGCTTGCGCAGTTGCGGTGGTGTCAGTGTTCGCGCTGCGGCGAGCGGATGCTTCGGGCCGGCGAGGAGTTCCAGCGGGGAGTCGAAGGCGTGGATCATGTGCAGGTCGCGCGGCAGCGTGGCCGGGTCGGTGACGGTGCGAAACGAGGCGTCGATATCGCCTGCTTGGATGGCGGCGACCGCCACGCGTGGGTCGTTGACCTTGAGGGTCACCACGTCGAGGTCGGTTTCGGGATGCGTCCGCCAATAGTCGTGCAGGATGACTGCCTGCGCGCTCCGAAACCCGAGGACGTCGATCCGAAGGGCCCGCGAGTCCGGTCCGATCGCGGTGATGGCGCGATCGACATCCGTGACGATGCTGCGTGCGTGCGGGAGGAAGGCTTGGCCGTCGAGGGTCAGCTCGACCCCTCGGGCGGTGCGGGTGAACAGTTGGACGTCGAGTTGTCGCTCTAGGGTGGCGATCCGCTTCGAGACGGCCTGCTGCGTCACGCCCAGCTCGTCGGCCGCATGTTGCAGCTGTCCGAACTCGGCCGCGCGGACGAACGATCGCACTGCCTCGGTATCCACTTGTCCAGCTTATGCACGCCCAACTGATCGTTGTGGCTCGCCGGGGAGACGGTTGTTTGTTCCTGCTCCGGTGTGACTGATGTGATCGAAGAGACCCGAACATCGGTTGTTGCGAAGGAGTCACATGCGCGTGCAATTGGGACGCAGCTTCGGCTGGCTGTGGTCGGCCTACGCCGTCAGCACATACGGCACGTGGATCGCCTTCGGAGCGTTCCCGCTCATCGCGGTTCAAGTGCTGCACTCGCCGGCATTCGCCGTTTCGCTTCTGGAGGCAGCCGGGCTTGCCGTCGCGGCGATCGTTGCATTCCCGCTCGGGCCGTGGGTCGAGCACCGGGCCAAGCGTCCGGTGATGATCGCGATGGACCTGGCCCGGTTCCTCGCGATGGCGAGTGTTCCGATCGCGTACATCCTCGGCTTGCTGTCCTACGGCCAACTGCTGGTCGTCTCGGTCATCTCCGGAACCGCAAGCATCGCCTTCACCGCCGCATCCGGCGCATACCTGAAATACCTCGTCCGCCGCGATCAACTCCTTGTCGCGAACGGGAGATTCGAGGGCACGAGCTGGGTGGCGACCGCAGCCGGCCCACCCCTCGGCGGCGCGCTCATCGGATTGCTCGGCCCGGTCATCACTGTCATGGCCGACGCCCTGAGCTATCTGCTGTCCGCGTTCGGGGTCCTCCGCATCCGGGGAGGCGACGTCGCGGAACCCCGCGACCCGGCCACCAGGTTGCGCGGATCCGACCTTCTGGCCGGCTGGCGGTTCATCCTCCACGACCGCGCACTACGGCGACTGTTCCTCAACTCAATCCTGGTCGGCGGCCTGATCATGGCCACCGTCCCGCTCCTGTCCGTCCTCCTGCTGGGCCAATACCACTTCCCGGCCTGGCACTACGGTCTTGCCTTCGGCATCCCGGCACTCGGCGGCTTCGTGGGCGCCCGCCTCTCCGCACGCCTCGTGACCCGCTACGGTCGACACCGGGTCATGATCGTCTCCGGCCGGCTGCGATCGCTCTTCCCGCTCGGTCTCGCATTCACCCATCCGGGCATCCCCGGACTCCTCACCGTGATCATCGTCGAAGGCCTGCTGATCACCTGCATGGGCATCTTCAACCCGATCTATGCCACAGAACGCCTGCAACGCACTCCCGCGGATCACGCCGCACAAGTCCTCAGCACATGGAGTGTCAGCAGCAAACTCGTACAAGCCACCCTCATGGTGATCTGGGGCATCCTCGCCACCCTCACCAGTCCCCTCGCCGCGATCACCATCTCCGGCGTCCTCCTGCTCGCCACCCCACTCCTGCTGCCCAAACGGACAGACATGCCCGATCCCGCGGCCACATCACCGGCCGAAGATGTCCGGTCCGCATGACTCATCGCAACGCCCTGCTCACCCCAGAAGGACGCCGTGGGCTCATCTAGCGGTGCCGCACCGCCGCACCGGCAACCGACCGCTACGCCGGGGCGCCTGGTCGAGAGCATCGAAACGATGCGCCGGGAGCGCATGACAACCTGCTGCTCACACGGCTCACCTCGCTCCGGCGAGCGTCTTGGCGTCATTCCGCAGCGGAGCGCGCCGGGCGCGCCGGCGAGGTCGTGGTCGATCACGGCGTCGGACCCTCTTCCAGAACGGGGACGCCACGCCTGTCGCCCGCGTGTACCGCAGTCCAGGCAACGTCCCGGCCCAGTACAGCCAGGACTTCAGCGGTTCTCGTTCAGCCACCAGTTGGCCTTGCCGATCGGATCGCGTCCGTTGCCGCCGTCGAGCTTCTCAGCGTGCCGGCGCAGAGATTCCTCGGCCTGAGCCTCGGTCTGACCGATCCGGTCGGTCGCGATCTCCAGATGGGCCGCGCTCTCCCTGACCTCCCAGGCAAGGTTGATCACCAGGCCCTCAGCCAACGACACCAGCGCGGACCACGCTTGATAGGGCCCGTCCGTCGTGTCCGACGCGCCGATCTCAGTCGGCCGATACCACGCTTCGGAGCGCATGGAGCCAAAAGAGAGCCCGTCCGACGCCGCGTTGAGCTGTTGCTCGATCTGGGGCA
>JAVXWP010000189.1:0-4835 GCA_032230695.1 Actinomycetota bacterium
ACTCCGAGCCGGAGGTCAACGCGCTACTGAACACCTTCTACCCGGATCACGCGACGTTGCGCCGACTCCTGGTCGACGCCCGGCTCCTCAGCCGCACCGAAAGCCGCTACACCCGCACTGCGTGAGATTTGCTCAGTCTGAACTGTGCAGTCTAGGCTGAAGATATGGCGCAGCGGTCGGAACAGGGGTTCAATCGCCGGCTGATCGCTCCGCTGGTGCTGGGGTCGATCCTGAACCCGATCAACTCGTCCATCATCGCGGTGTCACTGATCCCGATCGGCCAGGCGCTCGGCGAACCGCCTTCGCGGACGGCATTGCTGGTCACGGCCCTGTACGTCGCGACCGCGATCGGGCAGCCCGTCGTCGGCCGCTTGGTCGACACTTTCGGGCCGCGCCGGCTCTATCTGATCGGCGCCACGCTCGCCGGAATCGGCGGCCTGCTCGGCACCGTGGCGCCGAATCTGAACGTGCTGATCGTCGCGCGGGTAATCCTCGGCCTCGGCACCTGCGCCGGGTATCCGTCCGCGATGTACCTGATCCGCAGCGAGGCCGAGCGGACCGGCCAGGACAGCCCGGCCGGAGTACTGACGGTTCTCGCTGTTGCCGGGCAAACGGTCGCGGTGATCGGGCCGACGCTCGGCGGACTGCTGATCGGGCTGGGCGGCTGGCGCACCACCTTTGCGATCAACATCTTGCTCGCGCTCGCTTGCTTGGTGGTGGGAGTGCGCCGGTTGCCTGCAACTGTTCCCGTGGTTGCGCGACCTGTGGATCAGGGTCGGCGGCTGGAGCGGGTGAAGGGCGATGTCACGGGGCTGGTGCGGAACGGGCCGTTGATGCGCACTTATGTACGCAATCTGCTCGGCTATGTCGTTGCCTATGGCTACCTCTACGGCTACACGCAATGGCTCGAAGACGGTCGTGGGCTGAGTCCGTCGATCGCCGGGCTGATTCTGCTGCCGACCTTCGCCACCGCGATCGGCGTCTCACTCCTGACCGGACGACGGCAGGCTGTCCGCGCCAAACTCATCGTTGCCGCAGGGACCCAGATTCTCGGCTCAGCACTGTTGCTGACGACCCATGCCAATACGGCGATCTTCGTCCTGGTCCTCTTCGCACTGGTTGCTGGAATCCCGCAAGGCCTCAACAACCTGGCCAACCAGACGGCCCTCTACCACCAGGCAGACCCAGCCCGAATGGGCGCCTCAGCCGGTCTGCTCCGGACGTCCACCTACCTGGGCGCGATCATCGCCTCCATCGTCACCGGTGCCCTCCTCGGCAACACCGCCGACTCCACCGGCCTCCACGAACTAAACCTCTTCATGCTCACCGCCGGCGCCCTGTTCCTCGCCATCACCCTCGCCGACCGCTCCCTCACCCGAGTAGGCAAATAGACCGAGGCCGGGCGAGCCCCGGCAGGTCCGGACAGGAAACCGCGGGTGGGGACATGGCATGCCATGTTCACGCCCACAGTTTCCTGTCCGAACCCACCCCAGTCGACCCGCGCTGACCCGTCGGATGACGCGGGGTTAGGTAAGGCGCCTGGCGGGGGTGTCTTGTGCCGACCCCCACCCGTCCGTAGTTCTCCACCCGACGGGCGTCGTGGACGAGCTAGGTGAGGCGCCTGGCTGGGGTTTCTTGCGCCGCCCCCAACCCGTCGGTAGTTCTCCACCCGACGGGCGTCGTGGGCGGGCTAGGTGAGGCGGCGGGCGGGGGTGTCTTGTCTTGGTTTTTCGTTGGGGGCTATGCGGATCGACGTGTCCAGGACGGTGGCTGAGTCGATGGAGACCAGGACCGAGCGGAGGTCTAGGCGGACTACCTCTTCCAGCTCCAGGGTGAGGCGGGCTACCCGGTGGAGGAGGTTCTCGATGGCGGCGATGTCGACCGGGTCGGAGCCTCGGTAGCCATAGAGAAGGGGCGCGGCTCGGACCTCGCGGACCATCTCGGCTGCGTCGGTAGTGGTCAGCGGCGGCATCCGGTAGGAGCGGTCGCCGAGTAGGTCCGTCGCGACCCCGGACAACCCGAACGACACGACCGGACCGAACGACACGTCTTCCTGCGCCGAGATCACCACCGGTACGCCGGGCGGCGCCATCTTCTGTACGACGAACTGCGCACGCGCCGGATCCGACGCGACCCCGAAGGTGCTCGTCATCTCGGCCCACGCCTGGCGCATGTCGTCCTCGTCGTGAATGTGCCGCCAGATATCGGCAAGATCCGGGCGCATCCGCCACTGATCCGCCGTCGCCTTCAAGATCACCTCGAAGCCGAGCTCCGCCGCCCGCGCAACAGCCTCGTCCGCCGACAGCACCGGGAACGCCGGCAACACGCTGATGTCGTAGAAGCTCAGCAACCGCTGCCGGTCGTCATCATCCAGCTCGGCCCCCTTCGGATGCCGCTGCAGGAACTCGGTGACGAACGCCTCCGCCGCAGCCGTGTCCACTCCCGGCAGATCAGGGATCCTGCTGTCCGCCCGCCGCCGCCACTCGGCGTACTGCGTGACCTTCGCCAGCGCGCCCACGGCGTACTGCGGTGACGAGTACGACGGGATCGACCCGCGCGCGGCACCGCCGAACTCATCGGGAACCCGCAACTGCTCCGGCACGCTGCGAGACGCAAGGAACGTAGAAACCACCGGCTTGTCGGATCCAGCAGCCGCGGCCGCGAGGACCTGAGCGACCTCCGCACCGTTCGACTGCACCGGAGGCGTGAAGATGACGACCACCGAATGCACCCGGTCGTCGGCGAACACCTCACCAAGAGCCGCACCGAAATCGGCCGCAGTCGCCTCGGCATTGAGCGTGCGCGGCTCCCCCGCCACATCCAGTCCGGTGCTCGCCACCGTGTCGAGGGCAAGCAGCGTCAGCGCATCCGAGTTGCTCACGATCGCGACCCGGCGCCCCTTCGGCAGCGGCTGGTGCGCCATCAGCTGGGCGACGTCGAACAGCTCGCCGTTGGTGTCCACGCCGATCAGCCCGCTTTGCCGGAACAGCGAGTCGACCGTTGCCGGTGGCAACTGACTCCGGCGAACCGTGTGCCCGAGCGGAACGCCCTGGGTCGCCCGGCCGGACTTCAGCGCGATCACCGGCTTCCGCCCGGCCAGCCGACGGGCGACCCGGCTGAACTTGCGCGGGTTGCCGAGCGACTCCAGGTAGAGCAGAACGACCTCGGTCGCCTCGTCGGAGTACCAGTACTGCATCAAGTCATTGCCGGACACATCCGCCCGGTTCCCGGCGGAAACGAAGCTCGACAGCCCGAGTCCACGACCAGCCATGTCCGCCAGGATCGAGACCCCGAGCGCACCCGACTGGCAGAAGAACGCGACTCTCCCCCGGCTCGGCATCACCGGCGACAGCGTGGCGTTCAGGCTCACCCCGGGCGCGGTGTTGATCACGCCCAGCGCATTCGGCCCGATCACCCGCATCCCGTAGGACCGCGCCAACCCGACCAGCTGCCGCTGCAGTTTCCGCCCCTCGTCACCGATCTCCGCGAACCCGCTCGACACCACGACAAGTCCGCGCACCCCTTTGGCCGCGCAGTCCAGCACCACATCGGCCGCCATCTCGGCCCGTACGGCGACGACGGCAAGATCGACCTTGCCGTTGACGTCCCGGATCGTCCGGTACGCCGGTACGCCCTCGATCTCGTTCTCCGAGCTCTCCGCGTTGACCGCGTAGATCTGCCCCGGGAACCCGCTGTCGCGAAGGTTCCGCAGCAACGCATTGCCGATCGTCCCCTCGCGCCGGCTCGCTCCGATCACCGCGACGCTCGTCGGGGTCAGCAACCGGGCGATCGAGAGCGCTTCCGACCGTTGCTCGCGCGCCTGCATCACCCCGAAGGAGGTGTCGGTCGGCGCGATGTCGAACTCGACCACGATCACGCCGTCCTCGAACTCCCGCGCGACCTTGTACCCGGCTTCGGTGAAGACGGTGATCATCTTGCGGTTGTCCGGCAGCACCTCGGCGACGAACCGGGTGATCCCGTGCTCGCGCGCCGCCTGGGCCAGATGCTCGAGCAACAGTTGCCCCAGGCCCCGGCCTTGATGGGCGTCCTCGATCAGGAACGCGACCTCGGCGGTCCGCCGGCCGGTTCGCTCGTAGCGCCCGACCCCGATCATCGCGTCACCGACGGTCACGATCAGCGCGAGCCGGTCCCGGTAGTCCACCTGGGTGAACCTGGCGACATCCCGGTCGGACAACTGCGGGTAGGGCGCGAAGAAGCGGTAGTACTTCGACTGCTCGGAGACGCGTCCGTAGAAGGACACCAGCAGTTCGGCGTCCTCAGGGGTGATCGGGCGCAGGTGGGCGGTCGCCCCGTCCCGCAGTACCACGTCGGCTTCGTACTCCGCCGGATAGCCGGGCGGGAGGTCGACGGGACGGCTCGGGCCATACTGGGCCGGTCGCTGCGGCTGCTGCTCCGGCGTCGTCACTCGGCCAGCGTACTCAAGCAAGCGTTCTGGAGGTCGGCAATTCCATGTGGTGGTTGAGCGCCCTTGGTGGCCTGGTCGCGCTCGCCACCGGGTTGCTGAGCCCCTCCGACGCACTGGACGTGATCGATCGGATCGCGCCCGTGCTCGTCTTCCTGGTCGCGGTCACCGTGATCGCCGGGCTGGCCGACTCCGCCAAGGTGTTCGAGGTCGCCGCCCGTGAGGCGGCCCACCTCGGCCGGGGGAAGACCTGGCGCCTCTGGCTGCTCGTCGTCGCCCTGGCCACCGCGCTGACCGTGGTGCTCTCGCTCGACACCTGCGCTGTCCTGCTGACTCCGGTCGTCCTCGCGATGGCGCGACAACTCGACATCCCGCCCAAGTTGTTCGCGTTCACCACGGTCTGGCTGGCCGG
>JAVXWP010000062.1:0-5659 GCA_032230695.1 Actinomycetota bacterium
TCACCGCGAGCCCGTCGAGCGTGGAGGGTGGTTCGCCCACCTCGGCGTTCGTGATGCTGTCCGGTACGGCGGAGGCCGATACGACGGTGTCCCTCTCGAGCAGCAACCCGGGCCTCGTCAGCGTGCCGGCCGGCGCCACCGTAGCGACGGGAACGACCGCGCGGGGCTTCACCGTGACGACGACGAGCGTGACCACCACGACGACAGCGACCATCTCGGCGACGTACGCCGGCGTGACGCGCACGGCGACCGTGACGGTCACGCCAGCCGCGCCGCCGCCCCCGCCGGCGCAGACCGCCACGCTGACCGTGTCGGCGAGCGGGCGGAGCGGACAGACGGTCGTGTCGAATCCGGCGGGCATCAGCGTCGCGAGCGGTAGCAGCGGCTCGGCGTCGTTCACCGTCGGCGCCTCGATCACCCTCAGCGTGTCAGGCAGCCGAGACGCCATCTGGTCGGGAGCCTGTTCGAGCGGCGGCCAGAAGGCGAAGACCTGCACCTTCACCTTCTCAGGCGGCTCGAGCGTCTCGGCCAACGTGCAGTGAGCCAGCCGGTGCCGCGTGCCCAAGGCCGGTGCTGACAGCAACTGAGCTCCTGGCCACGGAGCTGAGGGCTGAGGCGGGGCGGACGCAGGGTGCACGAGGTCCGGGGTTCTAGGACTTCAAGAACGCCAGCAGGTCGGCGTTGATCACGTCGGCCTGTGTGGTCGGCATGCCGTGCGGATAATCCTTGTAGGTCTTGAGCGTCCCGTTCTGTAGCAGCTCCGCCGAGCGTGGGCCCGAAGCGACGTACGGCACGATCTGGTCATCCTCGCTGTGCATCACCAGCACCGGCAGGGTGATCTTCTTCAGGTCCTCGGTGAAGTCAGTCTGCGAGAAGGCGACGATGCCGTCATAGTGGGCTTTCGCCCCGCCCATCATGCCCTGGCGCCACCAGTTCTCGATGATCGCCTCGGACGGCTCCACGCCCGGACGGTTGAACCCGTAGAACGGCCCCGACGGCAGCGCGCGATAGAACACCGAGCGGTTTGCCGCCAGCTGTGCCTGCAGATCGTCGAAGGCCTCTTTGGGTAAGCCGTCCGGGTTGGCGTCGGTCTTCACCATCAGCGGCGGCACCGCGCTGATCAGTGCGGCCTTGGTGGCCCGGCCTTCACCGTGTCGCGCCAGGTAGTGCGCGACCTCGCCACCGCCGGTCGAATGGCCCACATGGATGGCGTCGTGCAGGTCGAGATGTTCGACGACGGCGGCCAGGTCATCGGCGTAGTGGTCCATATCGTGACCGTCGGCGGTCTGGGTGGATCGGCCGTGACCGCGGCGGTCATGGGCGATGACGCGATACCCCTGCTGCAGGAAGAACAACATCTGGTTGTCCCAGTCATCGGCAGACAGCGGCCACCCGTGGCTGAACACGATCGGCTGACCGCTGCCCCAGTCCTTGAAGAAGATCTCGATGCCATCTCTTGTCGTGATCGTTCCCACTGTGGTGCCTTCCTCGAAACATCCAGACATGCTTCAGCCGGACTGCGGCCGACCATGAACGTCCCCACGCCCCTGGGTTTCGCGCCGATCGTCCTGAGGACGAAAGCCCGTCCAACAAGAGAATTCCTGTCGCTACGGCCACGCTCACCTTACGCGCGACGGACAATCTGAGCGAGGCCGTGGCCTGACAGAATGGATCGGTACCCGGCCACTCCGGCCGGGCAGATCGGCACGCGGTGTACCTCGGTCTGGGGATAGCCTCGTGGGCAGTGCGCCCAGTCGGAACACTACGTGTCGGATGTGTAGGTCAGAGTGACCTCGAAGGTCGCTCCTGCCGGAACTTTCGACACGATGACGCCGGCCTCCGCAGTCAGTGTCAGGCCGAACGAGGCCGCGACCTCCGTCAAGGTCCACGCTGGGGTTTGCGGCAGTCCAGTGATACTCGCGGACATTGCTCCCGCCGCGGAGGCCACGCCGCGGCGAATGTCGTCCAGCCGCGCGTCGAGCCGCTCGGCATCATCCTTTCCCCAGCCGATCTCTCGCCCTGTTTCGTCTACGACCTGGACCAGAACCAGCTCGAGATCCGTGCCTGTGTTCTCCATACCTGCCTCCGTTGGACCGACGAGTCGCGCGCGAGCCTGAGGATCGGTTCCCGACCAGGCAACCTACAAACCCGCGCCTGCAGTTCGGGCCACCGCTGAGCCACTACTTCCGCGCGCGTCTCCAACCAGTTCGACGCCGTGATTCAACTCGACGAAACTCGCGCCCGCGAGCCATTGGATCGGACTGCCGGCGGCCGCCGACAACTGCCTCTCCAGGCGTACTGCCTCTCCAGTTCGATCGTTCTTGACTCCAGCTGACTCGGTTCGACTCTCGTTTTGTTCCCAGGGTGAGTGCATGGTGGCTTGACTTAGCGACCTCAACAAGCATCGCTGCGGAGCCGACGGTGGCTTAGAACCAGGACGGCCCGTGGGGGCTGTACGGCTCTTCGAGGGCGTGGATCTCGTCGTCGGTGAGGTGTACGTCGAGGGCTGCGATGGCTTCGGGCAAGTGATGCGGCTTGGTTGCTCCTACGATCGGTGCGGAGACGACCGGGTTGTTGAGCACCCAGGCGAGCGCGACCTGGGCCATCGTGAGGTGGCGGGCTTCGGCGATCGTCTCGACTGCGTTGACGACCGGCTCGTCGAGGGGCGAGTCGAATGCCTTGACGACGTCGTCCACGGTTGAGCGGTGGGATTGCTCTCCCCACGGGCGGGCGAGGCGTCCCTTGCCCTGTGGGGAGTACGGTACGAGGCCCACACCCATGTCGGCGCAGCTGGGAATCAGTTCACGCTCGTCCTGGCGTCTGAGCAGGTTGTACTGGTTCTGCATGGCGACGAATCTGGTCCAGCCGCCGAGGTCGGCGGCGTGCTGGAGTTTCGCGAATTGCCAGGAGTACATGGAGGAGGCGCCGAGGTAGCGGACCTTCCCGGCTCTGACGATGTCGTGCAAGGCTTCCATCGTTTCCTCGACCGGCGTGTTCGGGTCGAAGCGATGGATTTGGTAGAGGTCGATGTACTCCGTGTCCAGCCGGGCCAGTGAGGCGTCTATCTGTTCGAGGATCGCCTTGCGGGACAGGCCCTGCCCGCCCGGCCCGTCGTGCATCTTGCCGTGCACCTTGGTCGCCAGCACGATGTCCTCGCGCCGGGAGTAGCGCTTGATGGCTCTACCGACCAGCTCCTCGGAGGTCCCGTGTTGGTAGACGTTCGCCGTGTCCCAGAACGTGATGCCTAGTTCGACGGCCTGGAGGAAGAACGGCTGGGCCGCGTCGTCGTCCAGCGCCCAGCGATGCGCGGCGGCGGTTGTGGGATCGCCGTAGCTCATGCAGCCCAGCGCGAGACGACTCACTCGTAGGCCGGTGTTGCCCAGCCGGGTGTATTCCATGGTGATCTCCTCGGATGCAGCAATAGGGGCTCTACGGGTGCGGGTCCGCGTTGCCGACCACGGCGACAGTCTTGCCCGGCCGGACCTCGGCGGCGACGGCGGCGTTATCAACCGGTGCCTTGGCTAGCTGAACGGGCATTGTCCGCGGGCGGCTCCGAATGGTGACCGGGTCGCTGATGGCGAGTCCCGGCGGCCCGGGAAAGGTGCCTGTCCCAACGGGAAACAGCGCTCTGGGGACGGGAGTCTGCTGGACCGACCGTGGTGTCGGAGGCGTCGGGCTGCCGGTGCTTCGATGCGAGGGGAGTGATCGCTGTGATGCTCGTTGTGGGTGGGACAGGAGAGCTGGGAGGACGGGTAGTCCGGCTGCTGCGTCAGCAGGGAATCGGGGTCCGCTGCCTGGTCCGGGCCGGCAGCGACGACGCCGGGCTGCGCCTGGTGGGTGCGGATCCGGTTCGTGGTGACCTTACCGAACCGGAGAGCCTGCTCGCCGCGTGCCAAGGAGTCGAGACAGTCATCGCGACCGCGACGGTCATCGGACGCCGCCTCGCCGGAGCCCGCGCACCGTCGATCCTTGAAGCCGATGAAATGGGGATGGCATCGTTGGTGGACGCCGCCGAGTCCGCGGGTGTGCGGCGGTTCATCTACATCTCATTCGCTGGTGCGGATGCCGTCCTCGGCTCGCCGCTCAGTACGCCGCTGGAACGCGCGAAGCTGGCCACCGAGCAGCGCCTGGGCCGGTCGCCGATTCGGACCGTCATCGTGCGCCCGGACGCCTTCCAGGACATTCACCTGGCACCAATCGGCCGCTTCGACATGGGCGCCGGCAAGGCGGCGGTGTTCGGCGGGGGCGACACCAAGCGACGCTGGGTGAGTACCGACGACGTGGCGGCACTCGTCGCGGCGGTCGCGGTCGAGCCCGATCCTCCTGCCCTGATTGAGTTCGGCGGACCGGAGGCGATCAGCCGAAACGAGGCTGTCGGGATCGCACAGGCATTGACCGGCCGTCACATGAAGGTGCAGCGCATGCCTCGACCATTCGCGCGGCTCGGAATCCGCCTCCTGAGCAAGAGGAACGACGCACTCGCGTCCGTCTTCGGTGCGGGCCTGGCCCAAGACCTATACGAAGCGCACTGGGACGATAAGCCACTCCGTGAGCGGGGAATCACCTCAAGGTCAGCCAGCGACTTCCTCCGCGAGCAAGCCCGGCGCCTGACCGACGGTGCCGCGCCCGGTCAGGCACGCCGCCGCCCCGCCTCGCCCTGAACTGAGGTGTGACCTTTGGCGTGGCTTCGGTGGGACACGTGCGGTGGGGTTGGCCTAGTTGGGGGAGCGGGTTTTGGTGGCGTGCGCCAGTCCGCGAGCGAGGGCGACGCCGAGGCCGATCATGGCGACGCCGAGGACGAAGTGGAGCCAGTTGTCGGCGGTGTTGAGCGGAACGAAGTTCGCGGAGCTGGTCTGATCGATGATCAGGCCATAGACCCAGAGCACGAGATAGATGATCCCGCCGCCGATCAGATAGTTGCGGGCGCCGGTCGCAGTGCGAGCCAAAGCGAGGCCGGCGAGGCCGAACAAAAGGTGGACGATGTTGTGCAGTATCGAGACCTGAAACAATCCGAGCAGTTTGGCGTCAGAGTGGTCGCCGCCGAACATCATCGTGTCGTAGTTGGTGGTGACGCCCGGGATGAATCCGAGAACGCCGACGGCCAGGAAGGCGACGGCCACGACGGTGGCGGCCTTTTGGATCGGTGTTGCGGTCATCGTGCTAGGACTATTGATGTGCGACATGCTGAGACCTTTCTGAACTCTCCGAGATTTGGGGTCCGAGTATTGGTGTTGAGGGCGCGGAACGCCGTGCCTGATACTCGAGCAAGTGGTAGATAGCGCGGCTCGGTACCCGCGAAGCCGGGATTGAACCTGGAAACGATGCATGCATGTCGCAGGACTGTCTCGGGGGATGGGAGCTTAGTGCTACTGCCGGAGTTTGTGATGTTGCGGGGACGGGCCCGGACTGCCAGCACTCACAGCCGACCTGCGGGTCCTGGTCGCGAGCGGGCCTACGCACGCTCGGCTGGAGGCAATCAGCCGCGGTTGATGAGCGTTGGCGCTGCGTGGCTCACGAACCCGCCGAAACCACGCCGCCATTGATCAGCACCCGACTCGGTGGCGCGCAGCGGTCACGAAGCGGTGACCTTGAACACCAAACAGGGACCGCGGACACGAAATAACGTGTTCAAGGTCCCGACTACCTGTCCCACGTCCCC
>JAVXWP010000068.1:0-111133 GCA_032230695.1 Actinomycetota bacterium
GAGGTTGACCTGTGCCCTGTGGTGGTCGCCCTTCTCGATCAGGTCGACGAACCCGAGGGCGTAGTCCGCGGCGGAGATCGCACCGCCGTCCTCGGGCTGCACCGCGACCTCGTCGCCGAGCCGATAACGACCGAGTCGTTCGGCGGGCATATGTGCGCCGAACTTGAGCGCCGGGCTCACGTAGACCCAGTCGAGTGTCGAGGGCGTGGCCGGGAGGTCCTCGATGATGAACGCCGCTCCGTCGCGGATCTCGTCGTGGAGCTCCACGGGGATGGGGCTGAGGTGGCTGGGGTCGGTGACGAAGCGATCCGCCCCGGGCGCAGGGCGCAGCGACGAGGCACCGCCGACGATGAACAGGCGTACGCCCGCGGCATTGGCCAGACGCGCGATGGTGCGGTGGACATCGCGGGCGTGGCCGACCAGCTGGCCGCGCGGGGCGATTGCGTCCCCGACGATGTCGGAACCCTCGATGACCGAAGACAGCGTTGCTTCGTCGGTGGCGTCGCCTTGGACGTAGGTCACGCTCGGGATGGGCGCGTCGGGGAGCGAGCGGCTCAGTGCGGTGACCTGGTGACCGCGAGCGGCGGCCTCCGCGACGATGGCCGAACCTGCATAGCCGGTGCCGCCGATGACGGTAATGCGAGACACGAGGTGCCTTTCTGCGAGTCGGGGGTGGCGTCGGACGACGCGCTGCGCTTACCGTATGAGTGCAGCTCTCCAATGGGAAGAAGGCACCTTGTGGTAACCACTCAGGCCGAGTCGGTGTTCTTCGGCAGCCCCTACCGCGCGGACTGTCCGACTCGCCGCATCCTGGATCGCATTGGCGACCGTTGGACGGTGCTCATCGTGGGTGCCCTCTGGGACGGCAACGTCCGTTTCTCAGAACTGCGTCGACGCGTTGAGGGCGTCTCGCAGAAGATGCTCACCCAGACGCTCCGCGGGCTCGAACGGGACGGGCTCGTGCGCCGCACCGTCTACCCCGAAGTCCCGGTCCGCGTCGAGTACACGCTCACCGAGGCGGGCCGCACCCTGCGCGAGCCGCTGCGCGCACTGGAGGAATGGTCGATCGCGCACCTCGGCGACGTGTCCGCGTCACAGGAAACCTACGACCGCGCGGATCGACCCCCTCCTGACTCCACGGATCGCGACAAGTAACGCTGCGATATCGGCGCTACTTGCTGCGGACAGTCACGACCGGGGCCTGTCGAGCATGATCGCGACCTTCCGCGCGATGCCGACCATCACGAATCGCTCGGCTTCGCCTTCGCGGGTGGCTTTCTGTAGTTCGATGTCGTCGGCGAACTCCTTGATCACCGCGCACCGGATCGTGTAGGCCAGGGCCGCGGTGCGGGGTGGTGTGGTCCAGATCAGCGGCGATGTACCAGGCCAGTTCTCCGGCCAGGAGTTTGACTGTCGGCTGCCAGGTAGAAGGGACCACTTCAGAGCTGGTTGCGCCAGAACCTGAGTATGGGACCACCTGTTTGCCACTGATGGGACCGCCTGTGCTGGTCGCGGCGAGTGGAGTACGAACTGACGGATCTGGGCCGGTCCCTGATGGATGCGGTGACAGCGATAGCCGCTTGGGCCGCCACCCACCACACTGAGATCGCCAGCAGTCGGGCAGCCAGCGAGCTGACCGGAGTCGGCCGACGCTGGAGCCCGGTCAGTGGGTCGGCAGGCTGACCTGTTGGTGGTGCTCATCGCTCCGTAGCGTCGGGCATGGCGCCCGCGACGTTCTCGTTGCTCGCCTCCGCGATCGCTGCCTCATCGTTGGTGTCGATGTAGCAGGTCCCGGTAGCAGGATCGCGCCACCCGGTGGGGGTACGGCCACGATCTGGAGCCCGTTCTTCGCCTCGTTCATGAGGCGCGCTCGCTCGGCACGGGCCCGGCCACCTGGTCTAGCAACTGGCCGTAGACAGGGACCTTCTGTGCGCCCGGAGCGGCCACCTTGCGGTCGCACCCAGCTCCATCGCCTCGTCGCGGTCGGCGCGCACGCGTGCGGCGTACTCGTTGCTCGCGAGAATCTCGCGGACTCGCCGGCCGTCCAGCCCGACCGACTCCGCGACGCCTGTGAGGGCGTGTGGGTCGAGGATGCCGGTGAAGAAGCCATTCTGGACGGTGGAGAAGAACTCGAACCCGCGACCCTGGTCGTTGGCGTACTGGACCACGCGATGCAGGTTGAACGTGTTGGCGACCAGGCAGTCCAGAGAGTACTCGAGTCCCTCCTTGCACGCGATCGCCTGCATCTGGCGCTCGGCTTGGAGGACGTGGGCGGCGGTGCCGCCGTGAGACCGGATGAAGCTCGTCTCGTTTCTCTCCGGCTTCCGCGGTGCGCCCGGGTCCAACTCGAACGACCGCATTACGATCTCGAACCGATCCGCGTCCGGACGCTGCACGATCGCGGCCTCGAGCCGGTGCTTCCCGACGTAGCACCACGGGCAGCCCAGGTCAGCCCAGGTCAGCCGACAATTCGATGACGACCTTCGACCCCTCGGGATGCGTCAATCGCTCAACCATCTCCATTCCACCTCACTAGTAGTGCGTAACACCATCATTAGTGAGTAAAAAAGAGCTTACAAAAGGCACTCTGAAGTGCATCGTGTTGTTCCTATCCGTCGGGCCGTGTGATTGACAATCACAGTACCGATCGGTACCTTCTCAACTAGGTACCGACCGGTACTCGTATCGAGAGGTACCACGAATGATCCTCACGGAGCTTCGCCGAGCATCGCAAGCTCGAACTGCTGCGTCAGGCCGGCCTGAGTGCGGAGTTCTGCCTCAGGGCTGGCCTCGACGTCGTTCAGAGGATCGTCGCGACGGCGCTTACCGGACATCGTGCCGGGTGCGCCGGCGTCGTTCTCCCGTTGTCCGCGGGAACCCCTACGACGACATATCCGCGACCCAGGACATCGACCAGGTGTGGCACGCCGGCAAGCCCCTGGCCGACACCAACTGACCAGCACCGTCCTACCAGGGCCGACGCGCTCGTCGGCCACTCTGCACAACAACTCTCAAGGAATGATCATGACTGTCGACACCGTGTACCTGAACGGGAACCTCATCACTTTGGATCCCCACGTGCCCGCCGGGTCGGCCGTGGCGATCCGGGCGGGCCGTTTCGTCGCCGTTGGTGCCGACGCGGACGTGCGCGCCCTCGCCGGGCCGGACACCGAGATCGTCGATCTCGCGGGAGCGACTGTGGTTCCCGGCTTCAACGACAGCCACTGCCACATCGAGTTCGCCGGACAGGATGGGATGGTCGTCGACCTCTCCGGTGTGCGCACGGTTGCCGAAGCGCTTGCCGCGATCCGCGAGTTCGTCGCTGGTCGCGCCGCGGGCGAGTGGGTGACGGGCAGCGGCTGGCACCCGCCGGCGCAGCTGGTCGAAGCGCGCTACCTCACAAGGGCCGATCTCGACGATGCAGCGCCACACAACCCGGTGTTCCTACCGACGGTTGGGCACGTGGCGATGACGAACTCGAGCGGCCTCGAGCGGGCTGGCATCGATGACAGCACCCCCAACCCGTCCGGCGGAACCATTGACCGCGACACCGCGCGGCGGGCCACGGGCGTGCTCTATGAGAACGCCATCGACCTTGTCACGGCCGTGAAACCGGGCTGGACGATCGAGGAACTGGAGCGCCAGTTCGCCGCCGGACTGGCGCGCGCCAACAGCTTCGGCATCACGAGCGTTCTTCAGCCTCGGCTGGACCCGCGCGGAATCCAGGCCCTGCAGCGATTGTGGCTCGACCGCAGGCTGACTGCCCGCGTCGGGGTCATGTGGAAACCGGACCCGTCGGTGTCCCTGGACGAGTGGCGCCGCACGATCGAGGCCAGCGGCGTGTCATCCTGGTTCGGCAACGAGTGGCTCAAGCTCGTCGGCATCAAGATCTTCCTCGACGGCGGCATGACCCTGCGCACGGCGCTGATGCACGACGAATACCCCGGCGACGGGCACGACCACGGCATGGCCACCATGTCGCCCGAACATCTGACGGGCCTTGTGGTGACGGCGCACGAACTTGGCTGGCGCCTTGGAGTGCACTGCGTCGGCGACCGGGCCGTGGACCAGGTCCTCGACGCGTTCGAAGCGGCCAACCGCGTGCAGCCGATCGCAGATCGGCGCTTCGCCCTGATCCACGGCAGCCTCGCCCGGCGCGAGCAGCTCGAACGCGCCCGTGCGCTTGGTGTGCGTCTCGAACTGCAGCCCGCGTTCCTGTGGGGCAAGGCGGCGACGATCGAGAAGGCCCTCGGTATCGCAACCGCGAGCCGCGCGATCCCGATGCGCTCCGCGCTCGACGTGCTCGGCATCGACAGCGTCTCGATGGGAACCGACTTCCCCGTCAACGACCTGAACCCGTTCCTCGGTTTACAGCTCGCGATCACCCGCAAGGACCTGCGCGGTGTCGCATACGGACCCGACGAAACCGTCACGAGAGAGGAAGCACTGCGGTCATACACAGCGTCGGGTGCGTTCGCGACGCGCGACGAAACAGTCAAAGGCACGATCACGCCGGGCAAGCTCGCGGACTTCGCGGTGCTCTCTGCCGACTACTCGAGGATCGCCGAGGAGCACATCAAGGACATCGACGTGATCCGCACCGTTGTCGGCGGCCGCGTCGTTTTCGAGAAATAACACAAGGGCATTCCTGGGGGCTCGATTCAGACGCCCTTGCCGCCCCAGTCGTGCTGGCGATCATCCAGTTTCCTCGCACCAGTTCAATCGCCAAAGGAAGGACACCATGACAGACCCGACTCCGGCCCCCGTGACCTTCGAACTGCTCGGCGGCCCCACCGTCATGATCCGTATCGGAGGGCTGACGCTCCGCCCCGACCCCACCTTCGATGCCCTGGCGACTACCCCGCTCCCAGCGGCACGCTCGTCAAAACACGGCGCGCCGCGAAAAGTCCCGACGAGCTCGGCCCGGTCGACGTCGTCCTGCTCTCGCACGACCAACACCCCGGCCTTGTGCGCGCTTGCAGCATTGAGGTCACGAGCGCGGATATCGCGGAACTGGAGGCCCTCGCCGACGCTGCGAACGTGAACACGTGTGCCGGATGGGAGCGCGAGATGTAGTTCGGTGAGCCTCGGGGCATCGCCGCTGTGGCGTCGCCTCGAGGCTCGAGAGAGCGTCAACAATGGAAGACACGCACGTGAGCATCGCCGTACTCGGAACCGGTATTGCCGGCCGCACACTCGCCGCCAAGTTCCACGCCGCCGCGCGGGAGTATGTTCTCCGAACTTGTTGCCCTCGCAGTACGTGCTCGAGGTTACGACGGCGGCTGGGTGTCGGCAAGATCGGATGCGCGGGACGCGGGGACGCCGAGGACGAGCAGGCTTGTGATTGTGGCGGCGCGGACGTCGAGTGTTTCCTCGGCTCGATGGTCGTCGGCGATGGCGAACAGCGTGGCGTAGGCGATTTGCCCGAGGACGAGAGGGGGCAGGTGCCGCCCGAAGGCCCCTGCGTCCTGACCGCGTCGCACGAGCTCGGCGAGAATTCGATCGACCGACCCCAGCAGAGCGTGGATCTCATCGCCCTGCTCGCCACGGCGCAGCGCCAGCAGCACCCGGTATCGGTGCGCCAGTGGCCAAACACGTGCGACGAATAGCGCCCACACCGCATCTACGGGTACCCGGCCGACGTTGACTTCTTCCAGTACATCGGTGATCTCTTCGACTGCCCGTTCGGCGAGCGTGCGTACCAGGTCGGTACGGGCCGGGAAGTGCCCGTACACGGTCCGGCGCACCACGCCCGCGGCGGTCGCGATGTCGCCCATACCCGCGTCGGGGTTCTGGCCCAGTAGCTCGCGGGCGACGTCGAGAATCCGGTTCCGTGTCTGGTCCATGGCTCGCGCCCGGGCGGTTTCCGTCACCATTCCCTCATGATTGCACACATCTGTGCAATGGAGTAGGTTCCAAGCGTGTGCAATGCACACCTGTGTGCAACGGAATGTTGTGCAAGACATCCCTGAACAGGAGCGCACGTTCATGACTACATCGACGCAGTTCCGGCCGTTCGTCGTCGAGATACGCGAAGCCGACATCGAAGACCTGAAAGACCGGCTGGTGAGAACACGCTGGCCAGACCCTGAGACCGTCACTGACTGGTCGCAGGGCGTCCGTTTGGATAACACGAAGACGCTGATTCAGCACTGGCGGAGCGACTATGACTGGCGCCGGTTCGAGACGGACCTGAACCGGCGCCCACAGTTCCTAACCGAGATCGACGGTCTCGACATCCACTTCATCCACGCCAAGTCCCCGAACCCGGACGCGATGCCGCTGATCCTGACCCACGGGTGGCCGAGCTCGGTCGTGGACTTCTTGAAGCTGATCGGCCCGCTCACCGACCCGGTTTCGCACGGCGGAAAGATCGAGGACTCCTTCGACGTGGTCATTCCATCGTTGCCCGGGTTCGGGTTTTCTGGCAAGCCGACGGAGACGGGATGGAACGTCGACCGCATCGCAGCGGCATGGGCGGAGCTGATGCGGCGGCTCGGCTACACCCGGTGGGCTGCACAGGGAGGCGACTGGGGCTCGGTCGTGACGACCATGCTCGGGGCTATGCAGCCCGACGGGCTGATCGGGATCCATCTGAACACGCCGTACGCGTTCCCTGCGACTATCCCGCAAACGTTGTCGCCGGAGGAACAGCGCGCCATCGACACCCTCGCCCTGTACGGTGGCCCCCTCGGCGGATCGAACCACCTCCAGGGCACCAAGCCGGAGACCCCCGGCTTCGCCCTCGCAGACTCCCCGGCGGGCCAGGCGGCGTGGATCTACGAGAAGTTCCAGTCCAAGACCGACAACCACGGCCTCGCCGAGGACGCGATCAATCTCAACGACATCCTCGACACGATCTCGCTGTACTGGTTCACCAACACCGCCGCATCCTCTGCTCGCATGTACTGGGAGAACCGGACCGCCACGATGGCCGGCCCGAAACTGACGTTGCCGGTCGCGGTAACGGTGTTCCCGCGCGACATCCCGCTGCTACCGCGCACATGGATCGAAGACACCTACTCCGACCTCATTCACTACGGGGAAGCGAGCAAGGGCGGCCATTTCGCCGCGCTCGAGCAGCCCGAGATCCTCGTTGACGAGATCCGTGTCGGCCTCCGGAGCCTCCGCTCCTGACGCCAACTAGACATTGAAACTATTCAGCGTCCATCGGAGCTGCTCGCGGCGGCTGCGGAGGAACGCGGCGTATGCATCCATGAACCCCTGCGGTCGGTGGCCGGGTCGGTCTGTACGGATCGAGCAAGCTGCCGGCGGCTTACCTCGTTGGCGTGCTCGCTCAGGAGATCGGCGCTCGCGGGATCACGGTCACCACCGTGGTCCCCACCGCAACCGACGGTGCAGGGTACTTCGCCGAAAGCCGCGCTGATGACCCGCTTCGCGTGCTCGTGCAGAATGCCAGCCCGCTCGGCTTCCACATGGGCGCGGTCGATGATGTCGCCGATGCCGTCGAGTTTTTCACCGGAAAGCTCGCCCGCTGGGTCAGCGGACAGCAGCTGCTCGTCAGTGGTGGCGCGCTGAGCTGACATCGCCGCTTCCATTGCGGGCACCTCCGACGAAGCCGCGCGGCAGTGCCCCGTTGGAGGTGTCCGCCTCAACGCCACTTTTCACGTTGGGTTGCCGGTGCGGGGCTGAGGGGCGGTTGAGGAGGCCGATTCTGCCGCAACGACGTTGCCCGTCCACCCTTTTTAACGCCTACCGACGGACATGCCCGCCGTCAACAGCCTCATGGTCAACAACAGCGAGCAATGCGTCAGCCAGGGCTCTCGCCTCGCGGCCGGCATCTGTGCTTCCGTCTATCGCGCTGATGATCGTGGCGCCTTCGATCAAGATAAGGAGCCTGTTGGCGAACTGCCCGGGGTTGGAGATGTTCGCTTCCTGAAGGCAGGTGGTCAGGAAGTCCCGGTACGCCTGAAGATGACGGCGGGCGAGGGCAGTGACCGTCGAGTTGGAGACCCGCTCCTCGGCGGCGGCGCTGACCATCGCGCAGCCGCGGAAGTCCGCTTCCGCGTACCAGTTCACCAGGAGGTCGAACACGCCAAGGACCCGATCGCGTCCTGGCGGGAGGTGAGCGGTGTCCTCGGCCAACCAACGGTGGACCCGCTCGCTGCGATCAGCGAGCGTGGCCTCCACGAGTCCTTCCTTGGAGCCGAAGTTCTTGTAGATCGAGGCCTTGGAGGCTGCCGCCGCCTCGGCGATGTCGGCGACGCTCACCGCGGCGATGCCGCGCTCGTAGAAGGCCCGCTCCGAGATGCTCAAGATGCGTCGCCGGGTCGCTGCGGGGTCGAGAGCGTCTCCTGACCGTACCGGCATCGTGTCCTCCTTGCTGCTGGCGGGCAACGGCCGTCCTTCTTCGATGAAACCGGGCCGCATCAATAGTACCGATCGCACCTTGATCTTCATAGTACCGACCAGTACTATCTCGGGCATGGATGAATTTTTGTACCGCGCTGACAAGACGGGGGAGCCTGGATTCGGGAAGATCGCCGAGGACCGAGTCTCTGATCGTCGCCGGACTGCGGTGCTGATCGCGCTTGGGCTGGCGGCCGGTCCCGCGACCGCGCTCGGCCTCGCCCGGTTCGCCTACGCGCTCCTGCTGCCGACGATGCAGTCCGCCTTGCACTGGTCGCTCGCCACTGCCGGCGTGATGAACACGGCGAACGCCGCCGGCTACGTGCTCGGCGCACTCGCCGCCGCCCCTTTGGCACGCCGACTGGGCGCGAAGCCGGTCTTCCTCGGGGGCATGGCGTTGACCGCTGTGCTGCTGGCCGCTTCGGCGTCGACCGGCGATCTGGTCGTACTGCTGATCTTGCGTCTGCTGGCTGGAGCGGCTGGAGCGGCAACGTTCATCATCGGCGGCGCGCTCGCCGCAGCCCTGGGGCAGGCCAAGGCTGCGACGCACTCGGCCATGCTGCTCGGGGTCTACTTCGGCGGTGGCGGCCTGGGGATCGCGGTCTCGGGAATCGTCCTGCCGCTGATCCTGGCCCATACCAGTGCGTCGAGCGGATGGCGATGGGGATGGGGCGCCCTCGGCATAGGCGCAGGCCTGGCGACGCTCGCGGCTATCTCCGCCACGATCCGCGCCCCGCTACTCGGCAGAAGCGACGGCCAGCGCCCGACGCGGCTGGTCGGCTTGCGCTTCGTGCTCCTGGCCTACACCGCCTATGGCGCTGGATACATCGGCTACATGACGTTCATCGTCGCCTATCTGAAGGCAGGTGGGGCGGGGCCGGTGGAGCTCTCGACGTTCTGGGCGATCCTGGGCCTGGCCGCCGTGCTCGGCGGGGTGGTCTGGGGGCCGATTCTCGGCAGGCTTCGTCATGGGCTCGGGCCGGCTTTGCTCATGGCGGTGGTCACGATCGGAGCCGTGCTTCCGTTGCTGACCAGTGCGATCCCGGTCGTCTACACCTCCGCCGCGCTGTTCGGCATCGCGTTCCTCGCGGTCGTCGCGGCCGTCACGCACGTCGCTCGCACCGCACTGGCGCCAGCCCAATGGACGGCGGCGATCGCGATCCTCACGATCGGGTTTGCCCTCGGCCAATGCGTCGGCCCCCTGCTCTCCGGCGTTCTCGCCGACCGATCCGGCGGTATCGAAGCAGGCCTCGCACTGTCGGCGGCCATCCTGGCCGCCGCGACCGCGATCTGCTTCGCACACCGAACACGCCCCCTCCCACCAAACCTCCAAACCACGCCGGACTTCCCGACGACAACCGATTCCAGAGTCGATACAGGTTGTTCTTCTCGTCCTGCCCGAACTCCGCTAGCGATTGTCCATCCACACGGGCCGCTCCCTTGTTGGCCTTAACCTTCTGATATGCACTCCACACCAGAGTTTTCGGGATATCGAACGGCTTGCCTACTGCTCTCGTCTCGGCCATCGGATTCCTCCCATTACTGGTTGATCGTCGATCGAAACCCAACAACACGCCCCCTTCGCTCCACTCCCGTTACAGGAGTTTCACCACTACTACGGGACGTTCCGCCCTCCTGACACGCAACCAAGTTCTGCACCCGTCTCGCGTTCACCTCAACCAGCGGACACCGTTTCGCGTCGAGGAGTTCTCCTGTTCCGTTGTGAAGCCCGGACCGAGCTCGCGCCACCTTCATGCCGGACACCACCAGACCAATCAGCAGGCACTCGTCCGGCTCATCCCGGGACAGCGTTAAGGCCCCGGTTTCGATGTCACCTGGCCTAACGACACGTCATCAGTGGTTCACTCACGTTCGCCTTCTCGGCCCACACCTGCCACATCCTGTGCGGCTTTTCCCACGACGCTCACCACCACGACTCATTCACGGCAGCAGCTCGGCGCGGTTTGACACCTGCACCTGCATGCCGATGCCGAAGGACCTACCTTCATCTCCACAACAGCATGGTCACTACAGCTCGTTCTGCCTTCTACACCAGAACCACCCAGCTCCCTTCAGGACACACCAACGCAATGGCCGAGGCGTCAACTCGTTGTACAAAGCCGAACCCGTCCGCAACCGCGGCTCCTGGCGCGGCCTGGACGACCTGGAGATCGCCACGGTCGAGTACATCGACTGGTACAATAACCGGCGGCTGCACGGCGAGCTGGGACACGCCCCGCCCGTCGAGTACCACCCAATCGCCACACCCTTGGAAACCAGCTAATCCAGTCTCCACGAAACCCGGGGCTTGACAAATCACCTACTAAGACATGCTCTAAAGCAACAGGTGGACCACGCATGCACTGGGAAGGGATCCCCCCCAATGCATCAGCGTCGCAATCATGTCTCCGCGATGTCCAAGAGAACTTTGCCGACCGCTCCTTGTTCGACCGCGTCCTGCGCCACCGCAGCTTCCGCGAGGGGGAAGTGATGGATCGGGAGCCCAGAGTCCTCACCGATGCGGAAGCCACCAGTGGCGATGGCCGCCGTCACGTCACTCGCCGCCCGCGCCAGCGCCCCGGCGTGCAGGGAGTACAAGACAAGGTACTGATATCGGAGGTTCTTGAAATAGGTTTCCAAAATGGGCACCGAGTATTCGTCTCCCCCATTCTTGGCATAGATCGATACGGTTCCGCCGGTTTTCACAACAGCAAGGTCCAGTGCGTTATTCTGGGCTGGAGCGACCTCCACCACCAAGTCCACGCCGTCGGGCGCGGCCGCGCGTACCGCGCTCTCGGCGTCGCCTTGCTGATAGTTGATCACATGGTGGGCACCAGCGGCCTTTGCCAACGATTCCTTCCTTGTGGAACTCACCGTTGTGACGACGGTTGCGCCTGACCAGCGCGCTAACTGGACTGCGGCGTTGCCAACTGCGCCTGCACCGCCCTGTACCAGGACCGTCAGTCCGGTCATCGCGCCTGGCCCTAGATGCGAGGGGCCGCGATCGTGCACTGTCAGAGCACGATGCGCGGTCAGGGCTGGAACCCCGATGGAGGCACCGATGTCGAAACTCACTCCATCGGGTAAAGGAACGACGCGGCTGATCGGTTGCACTACATACTCAGCTGCTGTACCGAAAGGCTTTCCATACTGGGCGAGAATTAACCAGACGCGATCGCCAACCGCAAAATTGGCTACCTGCGGCCCCACCGCGTCGACGACGCCAGCACCGTCCTGGCCCGGCGTCACTTCATCGAACGGCAGCGGTCGGATTCGGAATCGCCAATCGGTGGGATTGACTCCGGAACGCATCAGGCGGACCCGAACTTCGCCCGGACCAGGCTCGGGAATGTCGCGCTCGGCCAGAGACAGAACGTCAGAGGTACCGGGGCGAGTGTAGACAATGGCTCGCAAGTCGAGGCTCCTGACTAGAGATTGAGGTTGGGTTTGCCGTTACTGCCTCGATAGTGAAGGAAGTTGCCCCATTCATATGCAGAGGCAGCGTCGAGGGTCAGGTTGAGCTGTTCGGCCACTCGTCTCTTCACAACACGCTTGGTCAGAGCAAGCGCATAGGCGGACTTCGACAGAAGTTGACGAACCATATCGTCAACGACCTGATCCAGTTCAGTCGGCGGCACTGCGTAATTGATCGCACCCATTTTGGCCAGTTCGGCGGCCGTATAGGGCTTCGCGAGAAGCAGGTATTCCATCGCTTTGGCTGGGAACATATGCAAGGGCGCCAGCGCACCTCCGCCGTCACCCGGAACCGTGTCAAACCCAAAGATCTTCTGCAGGTCCATATGCACATCAGCCACTATCGCATCTTCCCTGGCGGCGATCAGGTCGCAGCCGAACGTGATGCTTTGGCCGAACCCGATACAGTCTCCATTAACTCGAGCGATCACCGGCTTCTCCATTTCGGCCAGCGTTTGCTGAGTCAGCCGCACACCCTGAAACCCCTTCCACATCCAATCCGGAAAGTCGATCGGCTCGGGATCGAGCCTGTTGCCCTCTGTGTAGGGCGGAGCTGGCAGAATCCACGGTGCGCCGTCGTCGATGCCAGTGATGACTACAACTCTGACCGCATCATCCTCCCGCAATCGTGCGAGCGCCCCGGCCGAGGTCGAAGTGGAGTTCAGCTTGAGAGCCCTGCGCGCTGAGAACCGACTCGTTCTGTGGCAACAACCTCACAGTCGCCACGGCCCTACTGATCTCCACTTCGACCGATTCTAACAACTCGTAGCCAACGGACGTCCCCATGTGGCACCTCCTCACCTTCAGATTTCTTGAGTATCGAATGTCGGTGTTCACGCAGATTCAAGTCAGGCGGCAACAGCATCAGGAGTCGAGCATCGACCTGGGCAACTAATCGGACCTCCGCGTCGTCCAACTTCCCCCCGAGCGCACCAAAGCATGACCGCGACGAGCTGTCTCGCTGCCGCCCTAGGTAGCGCTCGATGAGGAGGACCGCCACGTCGCGTACCCGGCGGGCACGCTCCGGGTCCTCACGGTCGGACCCGAGGGCACCTCCGCATCAATCAGTCATCTATGTGGAAGAAACTGTTCCATCTTGTGCTCACCGTACCGCGGCTCGGGAGAAGATGGAAACATTACTTCCAGTTGCTACACTCGAGGCATGGGTGTGAAGCCGCTACGACGAGATGCAATGGAAAGTCGTGCTCGGATCATCAGCGCTGCACGGGTGGTTTTCGCCGAGCATGGTTGCGAGGTGCCACTGTCTGAGGTCGCTGCTGCCGCCGGGGTCGGCGTGGCAACGCTTTCGCGCCACTTCGATCGCGCGCAGCTCGTCCAAGCCGTCATCGAACAGCGCCTGCTGGAGCACGTGAACACCGCTGACGACGCGCTCGCGTTGGCTCCCGAAGAGGCGATCCTCTCCTACGTGCGGGGCCTATGCGCTCGCGGGCTCGTCGATCGCAGCCTGGTCCGAACGTTCACATTCCCTCTGCCGGACTCGCAGATTGCGGGTCGCTTGCGTCGCCAGCTCCGACAGCGGCAACTGAAGCTCATTAGGGCTGGGCAGGATGCGGGCGTGCTGAGGGTGGGTGTGGTTCCCGAAGATCTTCTTCTCGTTCTCTTGGCTGTGCAGTGCAGCATGGAGAGCACGACTGGAGGCGCCGCGTGGCAACGTACGCTGGCAATCCTTCTTGCCGGGCTATCCGATGCCGCCACTGATCGCGAGTTGCCGAGACCCCCTCGGCTGGACGACCTCATTCAACCTGTCAACTGTCCACGACCGGGGCGACGGCCCAGCTCGCTCTCGAAATCTTGACACCAAGCCGTGCTGACTGACGCCCGCCCTGACGGCAGGCGGGTAACAGGCTTCCGACGATCCCGACGCGGTCCAAACCGCAGGTCCGCGTCCGGAGAGAGTCCAGCCAGGGCCACCCATTCCCGGTCCCGTCCACATCGTCCGTGAGATCAAAGGATCCACCCAGACTTGACGATCTTGCTCCACGTAAGTATCCTCATGCGTCACATGGCGTGCTTGACGCGTGTCAGTCCGGGTCAATAGCAACGCATTCTTGAATGAGATCGACCAACGTAAAGCTGGAGTCGTAGATCTGTTGCCTGACTGGTTCGGGGTACGCCTCAGCAGACCCTTGAACAGCAGGAACGATGTCAACAAGCACATTGACGGCAAGCCGAGGGATACAATCCGCACCTTGCCATGCCCGAGCACATTCCTGCAACACTGCGACCAACCGACCGTAGAGATCCTCCCGGAATCCATCGTTGGAGCGCAACGCCACAATAAAATCGCCTGAAGCGACCTCTAGCCGTTCAGCCTCGTCCATCACGGCCTCCCCTCTCCAATCCATCTGATTGCCTCTGGGGGCACGTAGCCCACGAGTAGGACTTCCTTCGAACTTTCAGCTAGTCGATTGGCCGTAGACCCTTTGATTCCCGCCGCATCGCGGTTCGCCTGCGTGGACGCATCAATTATCGTCCCATGAAACTTGTCGAGATCGATTCTCTTCCCCCTACGGGGAACACTCCCAGCTCAGACGTTCAGGCCTGTGCCGTGCCATTATTCGGAGCTGGCACGCTGACCTGCCGTTTTCTCCTCCCCTGCAGTCGTGCCATGCTCACCGACCGTGCTGTTTCGACTGACATACTTGATCATGGTGAGGCTGTTTGGCTGGCTGGGTTTACTCCTCCAGCGCTCCACCACCAAAGATGTCGAGATTCTCCTACTTCGACACGAGGTCTCGGTCCTGCGCCGCCAGGTCGGCACACCCCGTCCCTCATGGCCCGACCGGGCGGTCATGTCCGCACTGACGCGCCTGCTCCCCCGCGAACTCCGCCGACACCGCATCATCACACCCGCCACGCTGCTGGCATGGCACCGCCGCCTGATCGCACGCACATGGACCTACCCGAACCGACCCGGACACCCACCGATCGATGCCGAGCTTCGCGAACTGATCGCCCAGTTGGCCCGGGAAAACCCGCGATGGGGACACCGCCGCATCCAAGGAGAACTCACCCGGCTCGGGCACCACATCGGCGCCGGCACCATCCGCCGCATCCTTGCCGCCGCTCGCCTCGGCCCAGCACCACGACGGGAAGACACCAGTTGGCGCACCTTCCTACGCACCCAAGCGACAGGCCTGCTGGCCACCGACTTCTTCCACCTGGACACCATCGGCCTACGCAGGCTCTACGTCCTGTTCGTCATGGAAATCCACACCCGACGCGTCCACATCCTCAGCGTCACCGAGCATCCCACCGCGACCTGGACCACCCAGGCTGCGCGCAACCTCCTGATGAACCTCGGCGAACAGATCAACCGGTTCCTCGTCCGCGACCGCGACACCAAATACATTGCCTCATTCGACGCGGCGTTCGCCTCCGAGGGCATCGACATCGTGAAGATCCCGCCACGAACTCCCCGAGCCAACTGTTATGCCGAAAGGTTCGTGCGAACCGTGCGATCGGAATGCACCGACAGGATGCTGATCTACAACGAACGCCACGCCATCTCGGTGCTTGACGCGTTCGCCCGGCATTACAACGATCATCGCCCACATCAAGGTCGGGAACATCGCCCACCCAATCACGACCTCGCCGCCGTCATCCCGCTCAACGCCCCGATCCGCCGCCACCGCGTCCTCGGCGGCACGATTAACGAATACCGCAGAGCAGCCTGAAACCAACCACCAAACCCCAGCTCACAGGCCAAATTACGAGTTTTGGCACGGCACAGGCACCGGACAACTCCGCGACCGCATCCAACCCGTCATAGAGATACCCGGTCGTGGAGGTGTCGTGGAGGCCGACCTGTTCCTCACCCTCCGCGTCCTGAACCCCGAAGGCAAAGACGTCACCTTCGTCAGCGCACTGACCCCCGGCGAAGTCGCCGCCCTCGACATCGAGATCTGGCCGACGTCGGTCGTCATCCCTCGGGCCACCCGCTAGCCGTCACCCTCAGCGGCCGCGACTTCGAATTCCCCGGCAACCGCCCCTGGCCCGCCACCTTACGGCATCGAGATGAAGGGCTACGGCATGTTCGTCCACACCGACCCCGCCGACCACCCGGCCGAAACCTTCGGCAGCACCACCACACCCCTCTCCGGCCCGGACACGCGGTCCACCCTCCTACTCCCCCGCGTTCCCATGGACGACCACGCGCCAACCACCCGGCGCGGTCCTTTCCCAGCCTGAGGCCCGGTGGGAGTCGATGGCTAGTCGCCTGCGCGGACCAGAACGTCACCCAGATAGCGACCAGGCTTGGCGTCCACACCAGGCAGAACGAAGTAATAGCCTCCCCCGAACGGCAGGACGTACTTGTCCAGAGCCTGCCCGGCGAGACGGTTCTGCACCGTGACGAAGCCGCACTGCAGGTCCCGCTGGAAGCACATGAAGATAAGCCCTTCATCATGCTGCGGGGTGTCGCGGCGGTACGAGTACCCGCGTCGCAGAATCCGGCTCCCCTCAGTCTGCGGTGTGCGTGGGTTCGCCCGGCGAATATGAGCGTTGAGCGCAATGGTCTGCCCGGCCGGGTCTGCGCTGTAGTCGAAGGCGGCAGCCTCGGTGCTGTGCCCCAGCGGAGCGCCGTCCGACTTACGACGTCCGATGGCGGCCTCCTGAAGAGCCAGGGGTTCGGCGTTCCACAGCGTCGGAGCAAACTGGATCAGGCGGATCACCTGGTAGGTGCCGCCGGCGGTCCACGCTGGTTCGCCGCCGGTGCCGTCCGCCCAAACGAGGGTGTCCATCAGCGACTGGTCACGGGTATCAGGGTTTGCGGTGCCTTCACGAAAACCGAACAGGTCACGGTTGGAGGATTTACCATCCGAGGCAGGAGTGTTCTCCTCACGAAACCCGTCCATACGCCAGCGAATCGTCGCCATACCACCGACAGCAGTGGTCAACTCCGCAACAGTTCGGCTGACCACATCCCCGGTGGCCGCGCAGACCTGCAGCAGCACATCGCCGTGACACCAGGCAGGATCGAGTGCGTCGTTAGGAAACGACGGCATCGCCGACAACTGCCGAGGCACCGATGAAGCGAGCTGGAACCGTCCATCGAACAGCGAAGCACCCACCGACACCATGACCTCGGAAGAACCGGAGGAACCAACGAGTTGAGCGATGCCGGCATGAAGCGCACGGAAGAACTGGCCGGGTGACGCGTGGTTGCCGAGATCCATCGCCACTGCCGCGATCGCCGCCGATGGCGACGTCACCACCCCGACTTGGCGAGACGCAGTCGACATAGCAGAGCCAGCCGGTCCGGAACTGGCTGGAGAACACGCGGCAATTGCACCACCGACTGCGGCAGCAGCGAGCCCTGTCAGCACTGCGCGACGGCGCATCACTCTAACCCACTTTCCCGATCAAGCATCTCGCAAGCGTCGACACAAAAGCCGCCCCACCCCTCACCCGAAAAAACTAAGAGGATGGGTTCGTACGCCTGTCAAATAAACCTGCTATGCATCCCACAAGTTGCGACATATCTTCCGATAGCCAGATCGTTGCATACTCCACCCCGTCAGTCACGAGCGCCCCACTCAGCCTGTCATCTTCCACACTTGCGAAGTCGTCAAGCAGGCGGTCGCTTCCAATAACGGATGCGAAATCGAAACTCACCCGACCAAATCGCCGCTTAAAGGTTGCCTGAGTATTCACTCGCCTAACAGAGCGAAATGCCACTGACTCTCCGAGAGGATAGTGTCGCAGTATTTCCTTGACTCTTTCCACCGCAGAATCAGTCCGACCTGAGCGATCAAGAACACCGACAACTACACTAGCCAGAATTGGAATATCTTCCATCATGGCCGAAACCAAGGCCCTCCGCCGAGATACTGACATCCGCACCCGCAACAGTCCCTTTGGCGAGAACTTCCCATTCACCATGGAAGTCCTGCGACTCAAGCAAGGAGTAGCCGTCACCATCATCATTCAGAATACGCAATACGACCCCCGGTCCATTTCCCTACTCGCTATAAGACAAGGCAATCCCCTCATAGTCGAAAGTCCACGATGTAAAGATACTGTGCGTATCAATTGCATTGTGCAGACCCGGATCACTGTGTCCTCCTCGAGGTACAGCGATGCCTTTCTGTGCGTTTTCGTATGCATCCGGCTGATCATGACCATGACGAACCCCACGATACAAGTATGGCTGCCCGTCATCTGGCAACCTAGGCCAGGGCGCACCGGAGCCGCTACGTTGCCCTGTCCTGTCGGGCGCGACCTGTGGTTTGGTGCCGAGGGGGTCGACCAGGTTGGTGGGGTCGCCACCCACGTAAGCGTAGAGGTCGGTGTCGCCGGAGGCGAATCCGAGCGGGTCCTGGCTGGTGAACCGCTGATCGGAAGTGGAGTAGTACCGAGCGCGGTAGTAGTACTGACCGCTCCCGTCGTCGTGCTGACCGGTGAACCGAGTCGGGTTACCCGCGTCGTCCCCGGTGACGGTCGTGGCGCCGAACGGCTCGTAGCTGTACTCCGCAGTCAACGCCCCGGTCGCGTTGGCCGTGGCCAGGGTGCTGCCCAGCCGATCATCCGGTGTTCGAACAACATGAACGGGTCAGGTGTTACCGGGAACGAAAACCTCTTCCGCGCGGTCCACCAGACAGATCGGCACCACCGGCCGGTAGTCGGCACGATTCTTGATCGCGTTGAGCCGAGCCTTCATCGCGGGATCGGTGGCGGGGGCCAGAATGCTTCGGTTGCCCAGTGCGCGCGGACCCAGTTCGGCACGGCCCGACAGCACGACCACCGGTTCGTTCTCGGTGTGCATCAACAGCGCCAGCTGCCGTTCGTCAAGGGCTGGACCTGCCACCCCTCCAGTGCGCTGCCGACGGTCAGGAAGGTCCCCTGTAGACGTCCCACTCCAGCGCCGGCGTGCCGCGCTGGAACATCTCGCAGACCGCCGTGCCGATGGCCGCTCCGGCGTCGCTTGGGAACGGCGGAACGAACACCTCCTCGAACAGCCCGCTGGCGCGGATCAGGGTGTTCCACTTGATGTTGAGCGCGCAGCCGCCGCCGAGGACCAGGTTGGGGCGCCGGCCCGGGAACCTGCGCTCCACCAGCCTGGTGAGCCGTTGCAACAGCCGATTTCCGAGGTAGTCCTGGAACGTGGCGATGATGTCCGCGTTGGACATCCCCGGCATGATCTCTTCCCGGTTCGACGCGACCTTCGCGCCCAGCACGAGGCCGTTGTCGTTGTCCACTCGGGGGAAATCGGCGATGAGGTCGTCCAGCAACGGGAACGCCGCCGGCTCGGCCGTGCCGAGCGCCGCGTACGCCATCGCCTTCCCCGCGATCGACAAATGGTGGCGTTCCGCCTGATCCGGCGAGAGGGCGCTGGTGTCGGCGGCGAACGGCTCGAACGCCGAAGAGAAGTCCGCGAAGGTGTTGCCCATGACCGGCAGCAGGGCAGACACCAGCGTCACTTCACGGGTCGCGGGGTGCACCTCGTACAACCGCGGCACGATCCCGCCGTCCCACACCAGGGCCAGCGCGTTCTCCCGGCGCGCGGCGAACGGGCTCGTGCAGTAGGCGCCGAGCAGATGGTTAGCCACGTGGGTGAAGCCGGCGTAACCACCGCTTCCGCCCTGGAAGTCCTGGCCCGCGAAGGTGTGCCGCTGCAGTGGTCCTGCGTCGCCAGGACCTTCCACGTAGGGCGCGACAGAGAGCTCCGCCGATCGCTCGCCGTCGCCGATCGAGACGGCGTGTGCGCCGCTCGCATCTCGCGTGTACCAGCCGTCGACGACGAACTGGTCGACGTCGCTCGGCGACAACCCTTCACCGGCGAGGATGTCCGTAACCTGCTGGAGGTTGCCGAGGGAACCGTAGCGTTCTCCGTTGCCCAGTTTTTCGGTTTCGACGCTGAATCGGAGGCGGCCGTCCTCGACGACCGCGACCGCACCGTCGTGCGATGCCTTGATTCCGCAGATGATCACGACAAATCGTCCCCCTGTGTTGTATGACGACCTATCTCGAGCCGAAGTGCGAAGCGGCACCCTGCGCGGCCGCGGATTTTCGCGCTTACCCGGCCGACTCGTCCGTAGCGCGTGCCAGGGCACGGTTGTTCAGCACGGGATAGAAGACCAGCGCCACCAGGATGAGAAAAACACCAGCGGCGACATACGAGACCTGGACGGCGAACAAGCTGGCGACAACGCCGCCGAGTACCGCACCAACCGGCCCCCCGGCCATTACCACCAGTCTACTCGACGAGAGCACCCTCCCCAAGAGTTCGTTAGGCACGATCTGCTGACGCAATGTGCTCACCACGACCTTTTCCGCGGTCATTAGCGCACCGGTCACCGTCATCATCGCGGCCGCGACCCACGCATTTGTGACAAGTCCCAGAACCAGAATGGCCGCGCCCACGCCGGCTTTGCCCGCGAGCATCACCGTGCCGGGTCCGAATCGCTTGCTGGCGGCCGCGGCGGCCAGTCCCCCGAACGTCGCGCCGACCGCGGTGGCCGTCAGCAACAAACCGAAGCCGAAGTCCGGAAGTCCGAGAACCTCCTTGGCCAGCAGCGCGAGCATCGCGAACTGAGCGGTGACGGCGACGTTGCCGAGGCAGGAAACCGTGGCCAGCGCCCGCAGGGTCCGGTTTCGGAACAACCACCGAATGCCCTCGACGATGTCGCTCCGCATGCTCTTGCGTGGAGCTTCGGACTTCTCCTTCGGCTTGGCGTCCGTCCGGATCGAGAGGATCAACAGGCCGCTGGCGGCGAACGAGAGAGCGTTGCCGGCGAACGGCAGGAAGTTCCACACGCCGAACAGAGCGGAGCCGACCGGAGGCCCCACGAAGTCCTCACCGTTGCTCTCCGCTGCGGCGATCCGCCCGTTCGCCGTCGCCAGGTTCCGCGGATCCCGCGACACGAAGTCGGGAATGGCCGACTGGGCGGCGAGGTCGAAGAAGACCTGGCCGACGCCCAACAGGAACGCCGCGAGCACCAGCCACACCAGGTCCACCCGCGCGGTCACGATCAGCACCGCGAGAGCGACGAGGACGGCGAACCGGCCCAGGTCCGCCCACACCATCACCCGTCGGCGATCTAGCCGGTCCACCACGACACCGGCGTGCAGCGAGAGCAGCACCCAGGGAATCTCGGCGGCCATGGTGACGAAGCTCAACACCATCGGGCTGCTGGTGATCTGCAGGGCCAGCAGGGGCAACGCGGCGGCGTGCATGCCGGTACCGATGGCCGACACGAGTGTGGCACCGAAGAGCCTGTGGAAGCGACTTCCCAGTCTCACCTTGACGTCGTCAGATTCCTTCGTGGGCACTTCGGGAATTCCCTCCGGCTAGGCTTTCAAAACAGACGACTCCCGCGCTGATTACCGCTCTGAACCGTACCGCGTAAGCACGTTCGCGGTTGGCTCGCATGCTCTGCGATTGCGACACCTCAATGCTGACATCTTTCCGGGAGATGTCCGTGAGTCGTGGGTGTCGAGGACTCGAATGCTGTGCTTAGCCATCGCCAACAGTTTGATCAGATTGTGATCGGACAGATCAGCTGGTGTGTCGCCGGCCGCGCGACGGATCGATTGCTCGATCAGTAAAAGTAGATCTTCTGGAAGTTCGTCCGCACTTTGTTGGCAGTGCTGCAATTCTTCATTCACCAGTACCAGGAACTCGCCGTCGGGATCGCGACAGAGCACACGGGAAAGCGAGCAGCAACGCAAACCACGGCACGTTGACGAATAGCCCCACCACCAGCTGAAAGCTGCTTGACTAAACAGGGTCTAACGCACGTTTCCCCAATCCGCGCCTAAACCTCGAAACTGGGCGTGATACGCTGAGTGCCAAGCTGGACGAACACCGGTAAGCACAGCGCTGGGCTCTCAGATGCTGGGGGTCAAGGGGTCGCAGGTTCGAATCCTGTCAGCCCGACCGGAAGAAAAAGCCCGCTGAATCTGGGAAAAACCCAGGTCAGCGGGCTTTCTCATACCCGGCTCCGCCCCTGCGATGTTGATCTAGACAACTCCCGTAGGGGGACAGATCGGGGACAGCAGTCAATCAGCGGCCACTAATCCATCCGCGAACGTGCTCGTGATGAGACTTACTCCACTAGTTCGTGGCGACACGTGCGGGGCCGCACGCCTCATGCTCCTTTCCCCGGCCGCGCTGCGCGGGGCGTGCGGTCCCCGCGCGACGGCCAGGCGAGGCGGGGCCAGAATGCTCCCAAAATCGCGCTTCAAAATGCTACGTCCTCGCCGGACGGGCAAGCCTCCGAGATAGCCGGGGGATGCGTGACGCTGCCGCAGGTGCGTGGCCAATCGACACCTCGCCATACCTCCGCAAGGACTATCACACCGCATCAAGGTGGCAGCTCCCAGAATTCGGCCGGCAGCTGCGCAGAGGGCACCCCCCTTGACCCGCCGCGATCGGGCTACACCAGGTCCGACAAGATGCCGAAGAGGCCCCACACTTAAAGAAAAGAAAAGAAAGGCAAGACACAGACGTGCATGCTTCAGCAGGTTCAGGATTGCTAGAAGCGCAGATACAGTACCGGACATGACAAACCAAATTCCATTATGGGTAACATTTACGCTTGGCCTGATTGCCATCACCGGACCGATCATCGGGGCCTGGATAGGCGGATCTATAGCTGCAGACGAGACGATCGTCGATGGATTCAAGGAAAAGAAGACGAAGAACGACGCTGGCAACGAGAAGCGGCACGCGAGGAACTCCGATACTGGCGAGACAGACGCACCACATCCTACGTGGCAATGATCGATGTTGGAAGTAGGTTCAACGAGCTGGCGCAGACCGCCATGATCGACCTACTGAACCTGAAAACGCCCACCCATTCAACAAAGGTCCCGGAAACGCTGACCTCCCTAGAGTATGCATCAGACCAACTAAGAGCAACTGCAGCTCTTGTAGAAGTAGATTCATCTTTACAGATACGGACGCTCTGCTTCAGAGCGCTGGCCCGAGCCTCCAGATTCAGATTGGCAGCTCTAGAGTTAGCACGCGAATTCATAAGTGACCCGCTCCTGCCTCTACGAAAGCCAAGGATCTACAGAACATTTATCGAACCATGGTCAAGGATTGGGACGAATTCATAGACGCAGTGAGAATGGAACTCGCCGTACCTCAAGACACTCTTCCACGGGTCAGCAAAAACGCAGTAAACGAGCTGACCCGCACCAAGCGGGCGACTATCCGGCGAGAGGTCGGCCGGGCGCAGCTGTCCAGTTCCTCCCGCGGCGGCCCAGCAATGTCCACACGGGCTATTTCTAGGCCCTCGTCGTACGTAAGAAGACCGACCCCTTAAGAAAGCGCAGTTAGACAAGCCCAGTAATGGGCGTCTATAGCTAGGTCCCCGTTGGTATCTATTAATGACATTATCATGATTCGCGGTGTCGTGTATGTGTGCAACCAATTCCGCGCAGGCTTTCTTGTGTCAGTGGTAGGCCGCGGCCTGCAGCGAGTACAGCTGCGCATAGCTGCCGTTGTGGGCCATCAGCTGAGCGTGGTCTCCCGCCTCCACAAGGCGGCCGCCGTCCATTACGAGGATGAGATCGGCCATGCGCACGGTGGAGAACCGGTGTGATACAAGGACGGTGATCGCGCCGGTCTCCCGGCTCACCCGCTGGGCATTCGCCGCGTACCGCTCGAACAGCGAATGCTCGGCCTCCGCGTCAAGGGCTGAGGTCGGCTCATCAAGAATGAGCAGCAGCGGGAACTCCCGCATCATCGCCCTTCCCAGCGCCATCTTCTGCCACTGGCCGCCGGACAGTTCGGCGCCGTCGGTGTAGCTCTTACCGAGTTGCGTCCGCAGGCCGTCCTGAAGTTTGCCGACGATGTCATCGGCGTGCGCGCGCTCCAGGGCGGCCAGTACGGCCGCCTCGTCGTCGAGCGACGGCAGATCGCCGACGCCGACCGTGTGCTGGGCCGGCAACTCGAAACAGACGAAATCCTGGAAGCCCACGGCAATCCGACGACGCCACTCGTCGAGAGGGAACCTCTGGATGTCTACGCCGTCCAGCGTGACCTCGCCCTCCGTTGCTTCGTAGAAGCGGCACAGCAACTTGATGAGAGTGGTCTTGCCCGCACCGTTCTCGCCGACCACCGCAATGGTGGTGCCCGCGGGCAGCAGTAGATCAACCTCACTCATCACCGGCTTGTCCGTGCCCGGGTAGGCGAATCCGAGACCGCGCAGCTCGATGCCGTGGCTAATGCGCTCGGGCATTGTCGTGTCGGAAACAGGCGGCTCCTGGCTCTTGATAAGGGTGCGCATCCAGCGCAACCGGGTGAGGCTCTGCGTCATTCGCTGCAGCTGCTGCAGGAGCTGCAGGCCGGTGCTGACCTGTTGATTGACCTGAGCCGCGAGCGTCATGACGAGAACGACATCGCCGATGCGACTTGCGCCGGCCGCCGCCTGCCGGACCACCAGAAGCACCGCGACAACGTAGGCGATGGCGAAGACCAGTTGTCCTGATGCGACCACCAGGGCCGCCCGCTTCTCCGCCGACCACAAGATGGAGCCCGCCTCGTCCCACAACACGCGCTGGCGCCGGCGCACCTCGCGCTGCAGTCGGAAGACCCGGAGCTCCTTGGCGGGAGCAGCCCGGGTCGCCAGATGGAACAGGTGCCAAGCCCGGCGCGTGGTGGAGGCGCTCTTCTCCCGTGACTTCTCCAGCATGCGTTGCGAACGCTGTCCCGTCAGCACCGGCGGGATCGCCGCTATCGGCAGCAGCAACAGCCACGGGCTGACGTCGGCGAGCAGTACGGCGGTCACTGACATCGAGACCAGCAGCCCCAGGGTGTTGAACAGGCCGGTGAAGCCCGGGGCGATCTCGCCGATCTCCTTGCGCAACAGCTCAAACTTGTCGGCGTAGTCCGGCCGTTCGTGGTGATCGAGCCGGGCCGACCCGTTCGCCAGCGTCATCAGCTCGGCCTCAAGAGTGATCTGAGCGCGCTCGGCGATCTCCGTGTACGGCAGGTACGCGAAGTGCTGGAGCATCAGGACACCGATGGCCCCCGCGCCGATGAACACGCCGTAAAGGATGGCCGCGCCCACGTCATGGGCGAGCGCCGCGTCAGTGGCACCTTTCATCGCCAGGGCCAGCAACGGCCATGAGGCACCGGACGCCAACGTGGCGACCGTGGAGAAGGTGAGCTTTCCCCTGTCGTGCCGCCACGCGATCCGGAACATGGCCAGGCAGCTGACCAGTGCGTCCTTCATCGTTCGACATCCTCCGATTCCGGTTCGTCGTCGGCGAAACGTTCCGCCTGCAGATGGAACATCTCGGCATACCGGCCGTCCTGCTCCAACAGGGCTTCGTGAGTGCCGTCCTCGATGACCTGGCCGTGTTCGAGCACGACGATGCGGTCCGCCTGACGGACGCTGGAGAACCGGTGTGAGATCAACAGGGTCGTCAAGCCGCGGGTGAGCGAGGCGAACTCCTCGAAGAAGGCCGCTTCCGAGCGGGGATCCAGTGCCGCGGTCGGCTCGTCCAGCACCAGCACCTTCGCACCGGCGTCCACGGCATACAGCGCCCGGGCGATCGCGATCCGCTGCCACTGACCGCCGGACAGGTCGGCACCGTCGTCGTACTTCCGGGTGAGCACGGTGTCGTAGCCTCGGGGCAGAGCGGCGATCGCTGCTGTCATACCTGACGTCGCCGCGGCCGCGGCGACGTTCTCGGCCTGGACCGGACGTTCGATTGCACCGAAAGCGATGTTGTCCGTGGCCGAGAGCTCGTAGCGGTTGAAGTCCTGGAAGATGACGCCGATCTGGCGCCGCCAGGAATCGACGGAGAAGTTACGCGCGTCCCGTCCGTCGATCAGCAGCGAGCCGCCATTCGGTTCGTACAGTCTGGCCAGCAGCTTCACCAGTGTCGTCTTGCCCGCGCCGTTCAGACCGACGAGCGCGGTGCACTCCCCCGCGCGCAAGGTGAGATTGAAATTCTCGTAGACCGCACGGTGGCTGCCTTCGTACCGGAATGAGACGTCCTCGAAACGAATGCTCTCTCGCGGCATGTCCCCCGCGTCGTCACCCGCCGGTGTGTCGCGCACGTCCCGGTCGTTGTGAGCCTGCGCAAGCTCGTCGAATTCTTCGAGGGCACGGGCCGCCTGCATACCGTACTGAGTACTGACGTCCGCCTCGTGATAATGCTCGCCGAGTAGGACCGCCGCGACCAGCGCTTGCATGCCGAGCACGAGTTGGGTCAGCGTGAGCTCATCGAGCGCGGCGGACCGCACCATAAGGGCGGCCACGGCGCAGTCGATCACCAGTCCGAACACCGTGTACCACAGGAAGCGGTACATCATGTACCGGCGCCGCTCCACCCACAGCGGTGTGAGGCTCTCGTCGGCCTTGCTGCGATAGCGGCCGACGGCCCAGTCGACGAGACCGTAGATACGCATCTCCTTCGCCGTCGAGGCCTGCCATCCGATCTCCCGGAAGTAGTCTCGTTCCCGCCTGATGGGCCCGAGCACGGGCCACAGCTGCATGAAGACCGTTAGTCCGGGACCACGCTGGCCGTACCTGAAGCACATCGTCGAAATGAGGACAGCGACCGCTGCCCATGGCGACACCACGATCCCGAGCAGGACGCAGAAACCGGCAAGCCGGCTGTAGCGGGTGAGGTACGCCAAAATGCCGGCGGTGGCGTCGCCGGGAGTGCGGAAGCCCGACTCCAGCATCTCGCTGGCCTCGCGCATCTTGTCCAGCACGGCCTGGTTCTCCAGCGGGCCGATGCCCGTGCTGCGCAACGACACCGCGATGAGGCGGCGGTGGAAGTGACCGTCGACGCGATGTTTCATCCGCTCGCCGAGCGTCACCTGCAGTGGAGTCAGCAGTTGCTGCACCAGGAAGAGCGCCGAGGCCATGAGGAACGTCGACACGAGGTCGTCCCACTGTGGAGACTCGATACCGGCGGACACCGCGGCCGGGACCCGGCCGATGAGCACGCTGGTGGCCAGGATGAACCCGATCGGCAGGAGGCCGAGCGCCAGGTCGACCACCACCAGCACGGCGACCAGCTTGAGGCCCGCGTGGGGCAGTTGACGTATCACCCTCAAACGCGACGAGCTGGCCTCCACCACGTGCTGCACGGAGCCACGCCAGAGTCTTCCGAGGCGATGGGGCGGACGCTCGGGGTCCAGGCCAAGACCGTCCCGAGGTCGATTCATCGTCATTCCTGTTCTTCCTTCCCGCCGGTACCGGTTTCATGGACGCCCGGCCGACGGCGGCGTCCTTGGGGGCTCTCAGGACCGGCGGATCTCCGTGATCCAGGTGCTGGCCGTGCCCGGTAGCTCACGGAAGTCGAGGTGCGAGTTCTCCAACAGCAGTGCGAGGTTCGCGGGCTGGACCAGGGGCTGCGGACAGTCGAGCTCGCGGGTGGCGGCCAGGTAGAGCACCGGTGCCAAGCGCAGGGCCTCCGCGATGCAGGCGGAGAGATCACCGACGTTGAGTACGCGCCAGTTGTCCCAATGGACCACGTCATCGAAACTGTCGTCGTCCCACGGCGTGTCCATACCCATGAGCGGCTTGTTCTGCTCCGTCACCTCAAGAGTGCAATCCATGGTGGCGGCCGGCGGGCTGGTCAACTGATCGGCAAGCCGGCCGGCCCACAACCGGCGGGTGTCGGCCGGCAGAGCCTCCTTCAGCTCCTTGAGCGCCAATTCCGACGCACCACCCGGACGCAGGAGGAATGCGGTGTACGTCGGATGGGTGAGGACCGGGCCCCGCGGCCACCCGCCCAGCCGTTCCACATCGAAGCGCGGGTGCTTGCTCTTGAGGTACTTCAGTCCTTCCGTCGCTTGGGACCAGTTCTTCTCAATGTTGGCGAAGTGCGGAACGTGGAAGCAGACGGCTTCGGGCGCGTACACGAACCGTCGCCCATCCCGGCCCCAGTGCAGGAACAGGCGATACCCGAACTCGGTGTCCTCCCACCCCCAGAACCGGAAGTTCTCGTCGAAGCCACCCACCGCCTCGACCACCTCCCGGGGCACCGAAAGATTGTGCGAGTGGGTGAAGATCCATGGGGAGCCGTGCAACAACTCGGCGTCCTCGACGGCGAACCCGAGGCGGGCATCGTCCTGATCCGCCGAGAACTCAAGGGGCAGCGCTGACGGGTTCGACAACAACTGCGCGGTCGCCCAGTTCGGCTCAATGCGCCGGCCCAGTACCGCGCGCTCGCCATCAGCGCTCAGCAGATCGAGGTGCGTGCGGACGAGATCCGGGTGGGCGACCGAGTCGGAATCCAGGAAGAGGATGTGCTCACCCCGAGCCGCGCGGACTCCGGTGTTGCGGGCCGCGGCACGACCGCGATTGCTCCCATGCCGCTCCACCCGCACCCGCAGGCCACCGAACTGCTTCGCCACGTCCGCGACCGGCACTGGGCTCGCATCGTCGACCAGTACGACCTCGAACTCCACGCTCGCGGCGGTTTGCCGTGACAGCGACGTCAGCGTGTGCATCAAGGCGCCTGACTGCGCGTACACCGGAATGACGATCGACAGCATGGATTCGGTTCACCTCTCGACGTGTGTGCTCACCCGGTTGTGCCAGAACTCGAACGTGTCCTTGGCTGCAGCCTCGACGTATACCCGTCCTCCGGGCGTGCGAGAGCGCTCTCACATGCCCGGAGGACGACGAGAATGCCTTCTGTCCCGACGCTGCTGGTCGATCGCAAGTTCGACTGTCACCGCCGTCGCACGCCTAGCATCACTGCCGGCGTACGACTGCCCCCTACCGTGTGCCACGATCTTGATCACCTAACGAAGCGCGATATTACCGTAACGAAGCGCGATCGGGGCGACCCTCGGCGACTTGATCAGGCGATGCCTTACCAGAGCCAAGTACAAGTCCAGCGATCTATGTCGGTATCCGCAACCGTATGGGGGATCGGTTGGAACTTAGAGCTGTTTCCTTGTCTCGGCCGCCTTTCCCGAGGGTGAGCCCGAATGTCCGCTCTGGCTCGGGGAGCTGGCACCGGGTTCGGATAAGGTGGGTGTTTTCGCAACAGGGTACGCGGCTCGCGGAGTTCTACGATCTCGAACTGCGCGAGTTTAGATTTCGTAGAACACCTCTGGATGATCGCGCCGGGAAAAGTGCGTCTGACCTATCGCAATGTTGTGCGTCCGACTATCTGGAAAGGCACCGTAATGCTCACACCGGTCTGGGAAATCGAACCCGGTACCGAAAAACCGCTGGTTGTACACGTGAACGCGACAGCGACCGGCGGGGGAGTCTCCGAACTGCTGCGCGAACTCGTGCCTCGTCAGCAGGCCGGTTGGGCGGTGATCGAGGGAACCGCCGAGTTCTACGTGATGACCAAGTACCTTCATCATCTGTTACACGGAAACGCCGACCCCTGCCTGCTTGACGATCCAGCGTTGATGCGGACCTATCGCAGCACGCTCGCGCCGCAGGGCGAATGGTTCGCGCAGCGCGTGACAGTGGGCGATGTCGTGGTCCTGCACGACCCGCAGACGCTCGGGCTGGCCCCGGCGATCAAGGCCGCGGGTGCGCGGGTGGTGTGGCACTGTCACATCGGCGCGGACATCGCGCCCGAACGCGGGCCTGGTGCAGTGTGGCGGGCGCTCGATGACGAGCTCGCCGCGGTGGACGCCGTGGTCACGACGTTGCCGGAGTTCGCTCCACCGAACGTGCGCGAGCTGTTCTTGGTCTCGCCCGCAATCGATCCTGCGGCGCCGAAGAACCGGGAGCTCACCCAAGACGAGGTCGCGGCGGTGCTCGCGGAGATCGGCCTCACCGCCCGCCGTGTCTCCCCAGGGGTGACAGTCACCCAGGAAAAGCTGTTGCCGTACAACGCAAGGGTGGTGCTCCAGGTATCGCGGTGGGACCGGCTCAAGGACATGCCCGGTGTGGTGCGGTGCGTCGTCGGCCTGCCGGAAGACGTCCATGTCGTGCTCGCGGGGACCGAACCCACCGAAATCCCCGACGACTTGGAAGGACTCGATGTCCGCGCCGAGGTGCGTGACGTGCTCGCCGGGTTGTCCGAAGCGGACCGCGCCCGGGTGCATCTCGTGAACATCTCGTTGAAACAGCCGGAACGCAATGCGCTTGTGGTGAACGCGTTGCAGCGTAGGGCCGACGTGGTCCTGCAGAAAAGTCTGCAGGAGGGCTTCGGGCTCACCGTGACCGAGGCGATGGTCAAGGGCTGCGCGGTGGTCGCGTCCGAGGTCGGCGGTCTGCGTCAGCAGATCACCGACGGCTACAACGGCTTGCTCGTCGATCCGGCCGACCTCGATGGCGTGCGTGCCGCGCTTAGCAGGCTGCTCGACGATCCTGCACTGCGCCGGGAACTCGGCGAGCGCGCCCGAACCGGAGTATTGGAGCGCTACACGATGCGTCGATTCGTCGAGGACTACCTGAAGGTCATCGCCGGAGTCCGTTGAGCCAATCCCTATGCCGCGCCGGCGTGACGATGAAGGGGGGCGGGGCCGTAGCTGGGTCTGTCGCGTCAGACGCGCGGCGAGGCGCGCACTGAGGGGCGGATGGCATGCAGGTATCGAACGCCGGTTAGCGATGGGCGGGCCGGGACTCGGGCCCGCTGCTGTGGGGTGGCTCTAAAACGCATGTCTTGATTCGGGGGGATACTGTGCTGATAACGGTTTTGGACGTCGGTGGCACGTATGTGCGCTGGGCGCGTGGTCACCGGAACAGGGGCTCGGTGAGGTCTGGAGCGTGCCGTCACCGAGCTTCTCGCGCGGTGCACGTGCGTCCGTCGACGAGCTACAGGCCACACTGGTGCGAACGATGGTTGACGTGGTGCCACCCCATGGCATCGCGAGCGTGTCGTTTGGTGCGGCACTCGACCACCGAACTGGCACGATCTACGCGTCAGCCCCGCTGTGGGGAGCGCACGCCAGGCCGTTCAACCTGCTCGCGGCATTGAGTGAGGTTCGCCGGACGTGCACTGGCATGTTGTCAACGACGTCACCGCGGCGCTGCTGCACCTGGCGAGCACCCCGCGCGCCGGGGATCTGCGCAAGGTGCTGCTCGCCACGGCACCGGCATCGCCTGCCGCACGATCGATCAGCGCACCGGCGAGATCCCCGTCGACGGCTGCGGGCTGCAAGGGGAGATCGACCATCTACCAGCGACCATGATGATCGACGGCGTCCCGGTGGACCTGTTGTGCGACTGCGGAAGGCCGCGGCACGTGGCCGCGTTCTCCTCGGGCCCGGGTATCCGGCGGGGCGTCGCGGGGTCGGCGGCCCGTGTCCAGGAAGCCCCGGCCAGCGCGGCCGACCGGATCGCCTGCGCGGTTGGTGTTGCCCAGTCGGCAAAAGGGGCGATGGCGCCCCGCGGCGCCACTGACATCGCTTGTGCGAGCAGAGTACCGAAATCAACGCACAGGTGCGTATCCTCCTGCAGGACAAGCTGATGAGTGGCTCCCGCACGGATTGTGCTCCACACGATCTTCGCCGCGGCCAATTTCGGCGTCCAGTTCAGGATGCCGCCGTCGCAGCTCTTTGGCTTGGTCCCGGCGATCCGGATGTGCAATAACAACGGTAGACACGCGCATTTCCTGTGCCACGTCCATAAAACATCCTTCTGGCTAAGGCTCGGACCCGCTTCACACGGTTTCTCGCGTGTGCGGGTAGAATGCTGGCTTACTTCTTGTCGTGTCAATGGTTCACGAGCACAGGCAGCCCAATGGATCGAGATCGACATGGTTGATGGTGGGCAGTGGGACGACACCCTGTTCAAGGGCTCCGCAGCCTATTATGAACGCGGCAGGCTTCCGTACGCTCCGGGTTTAGCCGAAGCGCTGGCCACGCACCTCGGCTTGGACGGCCGCGGCCGCCTGCTCGATGTCGGCTGCGGCCCAGGCACCGTAACGCTCGATTTTGGTCGCTTCTTCGAAGAAGTGGTCGGTATGGACCCGGATGAGGAGATGCTGGCGGAAGCCGCGCGGCAGGCGGAACGCCGCGGCGTCACCAACTCGCGCTGGGTGGCAGCCCGCGCCGAAGACCTGCCCTCAGAACTAGGCGAGTTCCGGGTCGTGCTGTTCGCGCAGTCGTTCCATTGGACGGATCGGGACGCTGTCGCCGCGACCGTCCTCAAGATGCTGGTGCCCGGCGGCGCGTTCGTGCACATGAGCGACCTCAAGAACCCGCCCGCCGAACCACCGCCGCCACCCACTCCCCCCTACAAAGAGGTCGGCGAACTGGTGCGCCGGTACCTCGGCCCGGCACGCCGGGCGGGGCAGGGCAAGCTCGTCAACGGAACACCCGACAGGGAGGACCTCGTGCTCGCGCGTGCCGGGTTCGAGAACTTCGAGCGGCTGGTCGTGCCAGCCGGGGACGTAGTCACCCGCAGCGCGGACGACATCGTGGCGTGGACGTTCTCGCGCTCCGCCGGTGCTCCGCACCTGTTCGGTGACAAGCTCGCGGACTTCGAGCGGGATCTGCGCGCGCTGCTGCGCGAGACATCGGCCGATGACCGCTTCTCGGAGCGCCTTCCGGCGACCGAAATCATGACCTGGCGCAAGCCTGCCGGTAATTGAGGCCAAACCTCAAAGTGGACTCAAGCGGCTCACCTATGCGATTGGTGAATCCGTATTCGCCAGGGTCGCTTTTGTAATGCTGAAGGTCACGTAGCGACGAGCGGAGCCATCATGTCGACCGCCGAAGCCGGAATCGTCACCCGGGACGCTCCCCACCGTTCGCGACGGGCATGCAGCATCTCGGCGAGATGCTCGGGTGACCCGATGAGCAGACTGGGGATCGATGACCTGGCCCGCACCGATTCCGCGAGCGGCGCTCACCCGCGCGATCATCGATTCGGGTCCGCATTCGTGGATGGCGAGGTCAATCTCGGGTGGAACCGGCCGGTCGGCCGCGGCCTCGCGCGCCCAGCGCACCCGGTCGTCGATCTCGACGTCCCAGTAGACGGCGCGGCGGCCATCGGCGCCAGTGGTCGGCGCGATGCTGACCGTATCCGCCCGTTTCGCCTCGAGCTCGATCAGCCGCCGCCGCGAGCCGCCGATCAGCAACGGCATCGGCCGCTCCGGAGCGGGCACGCACGTCACGTCGGTCACCGGAAAGTGAGGCACCGTGCGGGTGACCTTAATGCAGACATGATCTTCAAAATAGACAGCGCAGCGACCTTTCGTGTAGTGGTATTCTTTGGCGCCACGTTAGAGCTTAGCAATGTTGCGCGACTTGACAGCAAGAACGACTTTGCTTGCCCCGATACTCCACCCTGAATTGTCGGGCTTCACCGTGGGTTTTTGCCGAACTTGGCTCTATGGATCAAGGCGGCCTGACATCCAGGCAGCCAAACGAGTGCCGAAGCGCGACTCAAGCGGGCTGCCGCTCCGCTCCGCACGGCTAGCCGCGCAGGCACGGCCAGGGTGCCGTCCCCGGCAGCGCAACCGACGGCGCCCATGAACACCTGCAACGCGATCAGCAGAGCCCGGAGTGCTAACCGCGCGTCACGAGAAGTCCCCTTCCCTGTCCATCGTCTTACGCCCCCGCCGGCCACCTCAAGGGCGGCTATCGCCGTCGCTTCGCGATGAGCGTCGCTCACCCGTGACCTTGAGGCCGCAACTTCGACCATCGGGACAGGACGTCCCCGAAGTACGGCACCGCAGGCGGACCTCGTTCGCCGAGACCTTTGCCGGGCGGGAGAAACGGATCGCCGGATTCGACGACCTTGCGGTCAGCATGTCTGCTCCAGTGCTTGGCGGCGATCCGGCCCGAGGGCTCGTGAGCGCGCCTGCAGGCGCCCGGCGACGACGTCCATCCAGTCGCGTTCGCGCGAGCGACCAGTCTTGGTCGTAAAGCCGCTAGGCGTCGTCGATCTGGTCGTTGGTCATGTCTGTCGTCTCGTGGGTACGTCATGGCGATGCAGGACGGCACCGACGGTGTGGCGCTCGATCCCGAACACCTCGGCCAACTCGTACACCGTCGCCCCGGACCGGTAGCCGCCGATCAACCGCTGGATCTGACCGCGGCCGAGTTGTCGGGCTGAGGTAAGCGACCTACAGAATGCCTGGAAGCAAGCATGCTCATTTGCTAGAATGAGCATACGTTAGGTCGCTAAACGGCAGTTCAACGTTTACCTGCAGATCGACCTCATCTGGCACGTGAAGCACGCCTCCATCGACGCCGATGAATCGCTCTCGTCGTTCCTCGAGCACTACCTGCGACAGAGCCATACCACCAGTCAGGAACGATCGTGATGCGAGTGATGCCGATCCACCGCAGCTCGGATGTCGCGGCCATGACGCGGTTCTATCAGGCACTCGGCCTGCAGATTGGCTCGGTGTCACGCCCTGGCGGATGGGTCGAATTGCCCGCCGAGGGCGGCATGCTGGCCATCCACCGCGGGTCCGGCGAGGACGTGGGCCGATGCAAGCTTGGCTTTCGAAGCCAGCGAACGACTGGAGAGGCCGATGAAGGCTTCGGGCACTCAAGGCGCGTTCAGGATCCTGACCGTGTGTGGGTGCAGATCAACCTGTACGACCGAGAGCTCTACACGTGAGCGGTGACCAACTCACGCGAAGAACGGGACCGCTGTTCCTCGCGGTTGGAATCGTCGCGCTTGAGTTCGCGGCTGCCGTAACCGGCTTCGTCGCTTCCACTCTGCTGCCCATCGTCGCTGGTGATCTCGATGCGAGAAACGAACTCGGACTCCTGATCGCCGGCACGACGCTGGGGTTGTTCGTCGCACTTCCGCTGTCAAGCCGGGTTCTGCGCCGGCTGGGCACGCGCGGCACCCTGGCTGCCGGGATGCTCGCCTACATCGGCGGGCTCACCCTGGCCGCCTCCGCCCAGACGGCGTGGATGTTCGCCCTGGGACAGTTCTCCACCGGGCTCGCCAGCGGCCTCCTCGCCGTGTTCGGTGTCAGTTCCGCGATCCAGCATCTTGACGAGCGGCTCCGCATCCGAGTGGTCGCGGCGTCGTCGGCGATGTGGATCGGGCCCGCCTTGGTCGGTCCAGCCGCGACACTTGGCCTGGAGCATCTCATGGGGTGGCGCTGGACCTTGCTGGTGCCGGTGCCTTTCGTCCTTGTCGGACGACTACTGGTCGTGCGGGCCGTCCGCGCCGATCCGCCCGCCCAGGCCGCGCCACGACCGCTGGGACGCACGTTGTTGATACCACTGGGTGCGGCGTGTGTCGTGCTGAGCATGCGATGGTGGCCGCTCGCGATCATCGGAGCACTGATCACCGTGGCAGGGATGATCACGATCCTGCCCGTGGGAACCGCACGCTTGCGGCCCGGGACTCCCGCTGCGCTCGGTGCGATGATGTTGTTCGCGGTCGGCTACTTCGGAGCGGACAGCCTGATTACCGTGCTGCTGACAAGCGGGTTTCAGATGAGCCTCGCGCAAGCGGCGATCGTCCTGAGCGCCGCCCCACTGGGTTGGGCGGTAACGAGCCTACTGGCCACCCAGTTCACATCGACGCAGACCAAGCGACGCTTTCCTACGGCCGGTTTGAGCGTGACAGCCATTGCCACAGCCGTGTTGGCGGTTGAGCTCGTCATCAGTGGATCGTTCGTCGTTGCTCTCATCGCGTGGGCCGTGGGCGGAATCGGCGTCGGGCTCGCATATCCCGGTCTGTACATCAGAGCGACCACCGTGGGGCCGAGCGGCTTCACCGCCACGGAACTGGCCACCGCGGTCATCACGGCCGAGTGCACCGGACAACTCCTGGGACGCGCCGTCGGCGGCACCTTGAGCTCGGCCAACAGCACCGCCGGGCTGTTCGCCTCCTACGTGTTGTTCGCGGTCGCGTTGATCGCGGCCGCAGGCGCGGCGACTCGAACATCAACCGCCATGTAGACCACCCGCCACGATCACCGAGGCAACAATCTGGGCGTCCACATTGGACACGACGTTGCCACGCACAATGTACCGATCTTGCGTCGAATGTCGACGAGTCATTCCCGGAGCATGCTCCTTTGCTTGCCCGTCAACCGGAAAGCAATTCGACGCCGTCGAGCGGATACGAGCGGATGTGCCGGCGGGGATCGAGGGCCTGCCTGAGCACGCCCAAGGCGTGGTACAGGTCGGAGTCACAAAGGTGCCCGTAGCCGAGGACGAGTGCGTTAGCCGCGTTCGAGGACTGGAAGGACGCCAGGGTTCGCACGAGGATGCCCCGCTTGCCCATCGCGACGCTGTGCCTCCACAACCAACGCACGCTTACGGTTGTATGCCCGGTCGAGTTGCTGCATGCGCCGCACGATGGTGCCCTCGGTCAGCAAGTGGGCCGGTGCGAGCTGGGTGACATGGGACGGCTGGTGCGCCAATCTGCCCAGCCACAGGTCCCGTGGCACGAGTAGGTAGCCCAGGCCTAATGCCGGGGTGAGCACGCCGCAGAAACTGCCGACGATCACGCCCCGTTCGCCGGCCAGGTCCACCAGCTTGGGCAACAGTCCAGTGCTACGCCGGAAAACGTGGTTGGAGTCGATTTCCACCGCCCAGCCGCCGGTTTGCCGGGTCCATTCGGCCAGCCGATGCCGGCGCTCGGCGGACAGCACATGGCCCAGCGGCTCGTTCCCGTCGGCACTCACCATCGTCACCCGGCAAGACTCCGGGATCTGGTCGGTCCGCGCTCCGTCGGCGTCGACGGGTAACGAGACCGGCGCGCCCCCCGCGTCCCGCACCGCGTCCTTCAGCTTGTACAGATTGGGATCCTCCACCGCGATCCGCGACTCGCGCACGCCGCGTCCGCCTGACGCGTCGATAAGCAGTGCACGGTCTCAAAATCGCCATGAAAGACTTGTAAGCCGATCCCCCACGGCCTGCCGCCGGGGTGACGTAAGGGAGTTCTTCGACCCCGATTTGATGGGGCCCTGCGTGATGCTGTCAGAGTTCCAGCGACTCAGCGGCCCTGCCAATCCGGTTTCCGCTTGGCGAGAAAGCTCTCCACGCCATGGTGAAAATCTTCGCTGCCGTACACGGTGCGAACGATGTCGTCGCCGTCCGGCACGTTGGCCTGCCCTAGTCGTCGCACCGCCTCTTTGGCCGCCCACATGGTCAGCGGGGCGTGGCTGGCCAACTGGTCGACAATACCTTTGGTGCAGCCGTTGAGCTCGGCCTCGTCGCACAACTCGGCCACGAACCCGGCGGCGTGCATTTCCTCGCCGGTGAACAACCGCGCCCGCAGCAGCATGTCCAGAGCTCTCGCTCGCCCCAGGTGACCGACAAGCAGCGAATACGTCCTCATGGCAAGACAGTTGCCGAGCGTGCGCGCGATCGGAATGCCGAACCTCGCCGATCGCGTCGCGACACGGATGTCACAGACCGCGGCCACACCCAGCCCTCCCCCGACGCAGAATCCGGATACCGCGGCCACCGTCGGCACGCGCACACTCGCCAGCCGGCCCATGACGCGGCCGACCTTCTCCTCGTAGGCGATTCCGTCCTCGCCGGTGCGGAACTCGGTGAATTGGCCAATGTCGGTGCCGGCGACGAAGGCAGCGTCACCGGCACCGCGAAGCACCATTACCCGGATGTCCGGGTCGGTGTCGGCGACTTCGCATGCCGCGCCGAGATCGGCATACATCTGCCAGGTCAAGGCGTTGCGTTGCGCGGGCCGATTGAAGGTCACCCGCAACACCGGGCCGTCACGATCGACCAGCAGTTCGTCTGACATGGATCACTCCTCCTGAGTGGGGACGGCGACAACACCCGCATTGATCAACTCGTCGATGGCATCGGGCTGGAAGCCGGACTCGGCGAGCACGGCTTCGGTGTCCGCGCCGAGCAACGGTCCTGCTGCGCCGCGTACCGCGGGTGTCGCCGAGAATCGCATCGGCGACCCGAGCTGGCGCACCTTGCCCATCACCGGGTGCGGGGCATCCCAGAAGAACCCGCGCTCGTTGAGGTGTTGATCGTTGAAGACCTGCGCGGTGTCGGCGATGGGCGCGCACGGCACCCCGGCGGACTCCAGCGCGACGATCACGTCGTCGGTCTTCCACTGTGAAGTGACCGCCTCGATCGCGGGAACCAACGTTGCGCGGTGACCGTGCCGCTCGTGGGCGTCTTGATAGCGCGGGTCGTCCACCAGTTCGGTGAGATCGAGCGCCGTACACAGACCCGTCCACGTCGCCGGGGTGACCGCGCCCAGCGTCACCCAGCCGTCGGCGGTGCGGATGGCCTGGTACGGCGCGGTCGACTGGTGTGCCGAACCCAGCGGCTTAGCGACCTCTCCGGTGGCGAAGTAACGGCCGGCCTCCCAAATCGCGAAGGACACCCCGGACTCGAACAGTGACACGTCGACGTGTTGGCCAGTGCCGGTCGATTCGCGCGCGCGCAGTGCACCGAGCACGGCCATCGCGACGTAAAGCCCGCAGACGAGATCGCAGATCGGCACCCCGACCTTGACCGGATCACCGTGCGGGGCGCCGGTGAAGCTCATCAGCCCCGAGCGAGCCTGCGCCATGATGTCCAGCCCCGGCAGAGCGGCCAGCGGTCCGTCTTGGCCCCAACCGGATGCCGAGACGTAGATGATCCGCGGGTTGATCTCACGGACCGTCTCGTAGTCGTAACCCAACCGGGCAACGGCTCCTGGCCGCAGGTTCTCGACGAGGACGTCCACGTTCTTCAGCATTTGCCGCAAAGCCAGTTTTCCCTGCTCTGCCTTGAGATCCAGCGCGATCGAGCGTTTGTTGCGGTTCAGGCGGGCGAACGGCGAACTCTGTCCGCCGATGTGTGGGCCGATCAGTCGGACCGGATCTCCACCGTCCGGATTCTCCACTTTGATCACGTCGGCACCGAGGTCGGCGAGCTGCATCGTGCCGAACGGGGCCGCCATGAAGGCACCGATCTCGAGCACGCGGATTCCGGCCAGCGGCGCGGCCGGCTCGGGTAAGGGGTCGACGTCGTCATGCATCAATGGTTTCTCCCGGAAAGCAGACGGCCTAGACTATTGTCTACAGTCGCCAAGCTGACTTGGCAACAGGATGAAAGGAACGAGGCCGACAGTGACCAACCCCCCGGCTCCTGTGGCCGATCGCCACCAGGTCGGAGTGCAGGAATCGCAGATCGTCCTGCCCCCCAGTCTCGTCGACGTCGCCGCAGGCCAACTTCGACGCATGATCATCGGTGGACAGCTGCTGCCCGGCGATCGCGTGGTGGAGAACCAGCTGACGCAGCAACTCGGCATGAGCAGGCCACCGTTGCGCGAGGCCCTGCGGGTCCTCGAGCGGGAGGGACTCATCCGTTCCCTGCCCCGCAAGGGGGCGATCGTCACGCCCCTCACGCTGCACGACGTCTACGAGATCTTCACGCTGCGGGACGAGTTCGAGGTGCTCGCGGTGAACCTCGGCATCCCGGTACGCGACCCCCAGCGCCTTGAGCGCTGCCGGGCCAGGCTTGAGTTGATGGCCGAAGCGGCCCGCGCCGGCGACCAGGCCGTGTTCACGGAGTGCAGCTTCGAATTCCACGTCGCGGTGATCGGGCTTTCCGGACACCAGCGCCTCGAAGCCGCCTACCGGACGTTGCAACTGCAGATGCTGCTGTGCATGACTCTCAACCACCGCGCCAGAGCGGACAAGGAAGACTTCGTTCAAAACGTCGGCCGGCATCGAAGGCTGCTCGAGTTGATCGAGGGCGGCGATCGCGACCTGGTACTGCACGAGCTGGCCCATCACGGCGACCGGACGTTCCTCGACGACATCGAGTCCACATTGGACGGACACTCCGACGTCGCGCTCGCATGGCTGGAACGCGTACGCGAGGGTGAATGACCGGGTCCGGCGCCTCGCACCATTGACGCGCCGGACCCTCGCGCGCCGCATCTGCAGGTCGAGACGTTTCCTATCGGCGGTCTACGACCTGCCGCTTGTCTACAGTCTATTGACTTCTGTAGACAAGCGAGCTTACATACGGGTGGCATAAGAGCCGGGCAGCCCCCGGCCGGCCACCTACAAGGAGGTAGGTCGTGGTCGCTCCCGTACGCGCCCCGAAACGCTTTTCCGACATGAAGCGATGGACCCACATTTTGCCGGTCATCGTCTTCATTTACGTCATCGCCTATATCGACCGCACGAACATCAGCTTCGCCCTGCCCCATCTCAAGGACGACATGCACCTCAACGGGTCCCAGCAGGGATTCGTGAGCGGTGTCTTCTTCTTTGGTTATCTGCTGCTCCAGGTCCCTGGCGGCTATATGGCCGAGCGGTGGAGTGCCCGGAAGTGGATCGCAATCCTGATGGTGCTGTGGTGCATCTGCGCGGTCGCTTCGGGCTTCACACACAGCTACACCGAACTCGTCCTGGCCCGCTTCCTGCTCGGAGTCGCCGAGGGCGGCGTGCAACCGGCGCTGATGGCCTCGATCCGCTCGTGGTTCCCGTTTTCCGAACGCAGCCGCGCCTATGCGATCTTCAAGCTGTACACGCCGATCTCGGCACTGATCGCCGCGCCGCTCTCCGGCCTGATCCTGACCTTCGGTGGTTGGCGCGAACTGTTCATCATTCAGGGCGGCGTGCCACTGATCCTCGGGATCGCGGCCTGGCTCGCCATCATGAGAGACACACCGGCGAAAGCGAAATGGCTGTCGGCCAACGAACGCAACCACATCGAGAGCGCCCGCTTGCGCGAGGGCGAGCCCCTTCAGCATCGGGGCACCCTCAAAGCCGCCTTCACCAGCCCGATCGTCTGGAAGTTCGCCCTCATATACACGTTGACCCAACTGGGTTTACTTGGCCTCACGATCTGGCTGCCGACCCTGCTCAAGAAGTCGTTCCACAGCGATTTCGAGGTGGGCCTCGCCGCGATGCTGCCCGCGATCGGCTCTGCTGTCGCGATCATCCTGATCGGCCGGTCCGCCGACCGGCGCGGCAAACATATCAACCACATCGCCGCCATCCTGGGCGTCGGAGCCGTGGTTCTGGCCGCCGCCGGCTTCCTGTCAGCCAACCAGAAGTGGCTCGTGCTAGCCGCGATGGTCGTCGCCACCGCAGCCTCGATTGCTTGGTACGGACCATTTTGGGCGATGGTCACCAAGCTGATGCCGGTGGCCGCGGCGGGGGCCGGAATCGGCATCGTCAACGGGGTCGGCAACCTCGGTGGTTTCATTGGGCCCTATATCGGCGGTGTGCTTTTCGATCTCACCGGCGGATATGTATTCACTCAGCTGTTCTTCGGCATCGTATTCGCCGTGGCGGCGCTGCTCGTCATCTCACTGCGACGCCGGATGCACGAGGCCGAGAGCAAACAGATCGACCATGAACCGCCTGCACCGGCGGAGGCGTCCGCGGTCGGAACTGCCGAATAATAATCATGTCGGAGGAAATCCCGTTGACTGCCCCACGAACGGCTGCGAACTCCATTCGGTTCGCCACCTACAACCTGCTCGACTACGGCAACGGCGACCCGGAAGACGCACAGGTCCGCCAACGCGAACAGCGGTTGGTCGAGGTGATCGCAAAGCTCGACGTCGACGTGCTCGCGGTGCAAGAGGTGCTGAACGTCGACCCCGGTCAGGCGGCTCGGCGGCTGGCGGAACTGGGCGAGGCGTGCGGCCTGTCTTACCAGGTCGGGGACCAGGTTGCCCTCGCCCCGGCAGCCAGCGGCTTCCACGTCGGCTTACTGTGGCGACCTGGAATCGAGCCGGTGCGGGAAAGTTGGCGGGCCTTCGGCGCGGGCGAGTTCTGGCACGCGCTGGCGACGCTGGCGCTCGACGTCGGTGGCCCCACGCCCGTCACCTTCGCCGCCTACCACGCCGATCCGTTCCGGCCACAGCGCCGGTTCGACGAAGCGTTCCGCGTCGCCAGCCTGTTCCACGGTCGACCGGTCCTGATCGGCGCCGACTGGAACAACATCGGCGCCGAGCGGAAGGCCGACGGCTCCTACTACGACATCGATCCCTACACCGGGCAAACGTGGTTCGACGAATTGATCCACCAGACCCGGTGGTCCGACGACCCGGACGCCCCACTCGAAGCGGATCGCCGCGCAGGCGAACTGCTTCGCCGAAGCGGACTGTTCGATGCCGCTGCGGTCCTGGACGCCGACTGGGAACCCACCACCGGCTACTGGCCAGGCGGTAATCGTTTCGGACCACGCCGCACCGACGCGATTCGCGTAACCCGGCACCTCCTGCCTGCGCTGAAGGCGCACTGGGTGGCACGCAGCGATACCGCGCTGGCCACCTCCGATCACCTTCCGGCGGTGGTGGAGTTCGAACCCGCGCGAATCGAGCATCGTGCCGGCTGATTTCGCCCTGACAAACCACAACCGCTGACCGCGACGACGTACCGTTCCGGCAGCGCGCACCACCAGAACAGCAGCACCCAAACCGAGAGGAACAAACAGAGTGACCAGTCGCAGCGGGCGGCATTTCCTCCAGATCCCTGGGCCCACCAACGTCCCTGATCGCGTGTTGAGCGCGATCGCCCGACCCACCATCGATCACCGCGGGCCGGAGTTCGCCGAGCTGGGATTGGACGTCCTGAAACGAATCAAGCCGGTGTTCGGCACCAGCGGTCCCGTCGTCATCTATCCCGCGTCCGGAACCGGGGCCTGGGAGGCGGCGCTGGTGAACACGCTTTCCCCCGGCGATCGTGTGCTGGCGTTCGAGACCGGGCAATTCGCCACCCTCTGGCGCGGCATGGCGGAGAAGCTGGGCCTGACGGTCGACTTCGTTCCCGGCGACTGGCGGCGCGGCGTGGACCCGGAGGCTGTCGCCGAACGCCTGGCCGAAGACGACGCGCACACCATCGCGGCTGTCATGGTGGTCCACAACGAGACCTCGACCGGGGTGACGAGCCGCATACCGGAGATTCGAGCGGCCATCGACGATGCTGGTCATCCGGCGCTGCTGCTGGTGGACACGATCTCCTCGCTGGCGTCGATCGACTACCGGCACGAGGAGTGGGGTGTCGACGTCACCGTGAGCGGCTCTCAGAAGGGCTTGATGCTGCCCCCCGGCCTCAGCTTCAACGCGGTGAGCGAGAAGGCGCTGGCCGCTGCCGAGCGGGCACGACTGCCGCGGTCCTACTGGGACTGGGCGCCCATCCTCGAGGCCAACCGAACGGGCTACTTCCCTTACACGCCAGCCACCAACCTGCTCTACGGGCTGCAAGAGGCGCTGTTGATGCTGGAGGAAGAGAGCCTGCCCGCCGTCTTCGCCCGACACGACCGCCACGCCGAAGCCACCCGACGAGCGGTCACCGGCTGGGGTTTGGAAGTGCTGTGCGCTGACGAGCGGGAGTACTCCAGTTCCCTCACCGCCGTGGTCCTGCCTGACCAATACAACGCCGACAAGGTCCGCCAGATCATCCTGGAGCGTTTCGACATGTCGCTGGGCACCGGCCTCGGCCGGCTCGCCGGGCGGGTCTTCCGGATCGGCCACCTCGGCCACTTCAACGACCTGACTCTCGCCGGGACGCTCAGCGGGGTCCAAATGGGCCTGGTGGCGGCGGGAGTTCCGGTTCGGCGCGGCGGTGTCGACGCGGCGCTCGCCTACCTCGAGGCATCCTCGGGAGGGTCGGCGTGACCGCTGAGCCAGACGCCTGAACGTCACCGGCTCCGCCGAAGCGGCCGACCACTCAGTCGGCGGCTTCGGCGGCCCGGCCGGGCTCGGCGTTGCGCGCCATGAATTTCTGCGCGTCGCCGGCCTCGGGATCGACGAACACGATGTCGTCGGGGCGGCGACGTGGCACGTCGATCGACAGCACCACCAGCGGGTGCTCCGCGATGCTCGGGAAGCCGTGAACCTTTCGCTTCTCGAAGCACAGGAACATACCCGGCCGGGCCTCGAACACCTCACCGTCCAGGTGGAACGTCCCACGGCCGCTGACGACATAGAGGTGCTCGTCGCATTCGTTGTGGTAGTGCAGCGGCAGTTCCCGGTAGATCCGGAAGATCCGCGCGCTGGCCGACTCCTTGTCGACGAAGTACTTGTCCACCAGCATCGTCTCGGCGGTCCTCGGCAGCTGCGCGCTTTCGGCGAACACGTCGAACACGCTTTGTGTGTTGTCACTCTCCATTGTTGGCCTCCCACCCTCACGATACAGCTCCCCTCGTGTTGACGACGTCGCCGCCGACCACCGTCAGCCCTGCTGTGATGTGACTTCTTTTATGGGTTCGTGCTTCGTCGTTTGAATAGCGGCATTTTGGTGTTATGCCCGAGATGATCGATTGCGGCCGGCTGGGCGCGAGAATCATTACGCATAGCCGCCGAGTTTCGAACAGAAAGACCGATTTGGGTGTCACAAAAGGGGTGGACATACGATCCGGTTCAGGCCATGCTACTGCACTGCATACAGTACGCAGTAGACGGTAACGATATTTTGGTAGTCCCTTTTGCTCGCTACCACAAGATCGCTCACGTCCGGTCCCCCCAATGATGAGAGGACATTCATCCAGATGCACAAACACACTCAAGCCGCGACGGCCCTCGTCGCCGCCGCAGTGGCCGTGCTGGCCACCGGCGGCATCGCGCAAGCCGTCGGGACACCCCGCAACACCCCGCAACAACCCAAGAACGTCACGGTAAGCACCCAAAAAGTCATGTCGCTACCTGGCGTGGGCGGCCACGGCGACGTCGTCACCGTTGACCCCGCCGCGCACACCGCCTATATCGCGCAAAGCCCGGATGACGACGTAATCGTCCTGGACACCACCGACAACACCATCAAAACCGTTATACCGAACATTCCTTCGGCAAACGGCATCGCGTACACGAAAGACAACGTCTTCGTCGCCTCCGCCACCACCAACAGCGTAAAGGTCATCTCCAAAACCACTTGGAAGATCATCGCAACCGTAGCGACAGGCGGAAAAATACCCGACGCCATCTATGTCGATCCCCGCCAGCACAGTGTGTTCGTCGCCAACGACGACAGCGGCAACATGGAGGAATTCTCCGCGACCGCACCGTTTGCTGTGCGCGGCACCCTTGCACTGCCGCCGTCTCCCAACGGCTCCCACACCGGTCCGGATCTGGGCACATATGTGGCCGCCGGCGATCGCATCTACCAAGCCGTGGACAACCAGGTGCTGGTGATCGATCCGAGTACCCGCACCATCACCCACACCTTCGCCCTCCCACCGGCCGCGGGCAGTGCCAAGGACATGTACTACGACACCCGGCGGCACCTTCTCTGGGTCGCGACCAGCAGCCCTGAGGTGTTCGCCCTCGACCCCCGCACCGGCAACATCGTGGACACCGTCGAAACTCTTTCAGGAGCCGACCAGATCGCCGGCGACTCCGACCACGGCCTGCTCTTTCTCGGCGAGGGGCAAGCCGGCGTGATGGGTGTCATCGACCTCGCCTCTCACAAGAATATCGCGAACATTCCTACCGAATCCGGCTTCCACACCTTGGACTACCTCCCCCACACCGGCGTTGTGTATGCCTATTACAACCAATCCAATACCGTTCACGTCGACAAGATCACGACGAAATGAGCTGACGAACACGGTAATACCACTGCCACCTGTAGACCGGCCACGGACACACGACCCACCGGTGAGGGCGCGTCAGTAAGGTACGGATCTATGAAAGAGCGGCTGATCGCCGGGGAGCTCGTCGATCTCGAAGGAGGTTCGGTTCCCTCGTCGTTGATTCGGGCGCTCCTGGTCGACGACGACAGGCTCGACCCGCGCGGCGTCCGCCTCCGCAACGCACGGATCGAAGGACAGCTCGACCTCCGCGATGTCTCGGCGAAACGACCGCTCGTCCTGCGAGACTGCCAAGCGGACGCACCGGTGCTGCTGGATCGGGCACATCTGTCCGCCTTGGACCTGACCGGGCTGGCCGCCCCCGCGGTGAGTGCACCCTGGTTGCGGCTGGAGCACTACCTCTACCTGTCGAACGCCAGACTGGACGGCGGGACGGACGACTGGGCGCTCGACCTCGGGGAAGCGATCATCGGCGACCACATCAGCTTCGACGGCGCCCACCTGTTCAGCGAACACGATTTTTCCCTGCACGCGCCCAAACTCCGCACCGGCAGCCACGTGTACGCCACGAACCTCCGGGCAACCGCGACAGTCCGGCTCGACGGCGCACGGATCGGGGGCGGCCTGCGTTTCGAGGGCTCCGAGCTCAACTCTGACCACGACGCCGCACTGCTCGCAGTCGACATGCAGGTGGACGAAAGCGTGTTCCTGTCGGACGGCTTCCGGGCGACCTCCGCGTCTTATGTGGCGGTCCGCATCCGCGGCTCCCGGGTCGGCGGGCAACTGGTGCTGCGCGGCGGCCGGGCGACCGGGCCCTCGGCGTTGGACCTCAAGCAGGTCCGGATCGGCCTGGAGCTGCTGTTCCCCGCCGATTTCGCCGACGGGCCGGTCCAACTCGACGGCCTGACGTACTCCGGCCTGCCCCGCGACGCCGACCTGGACGAGTGGCTGGAGATGCTGGCCCACCGGACGCCGGGTTACACCAGTCAGCCCTATCACCAACTCGTGGCCGCCCATCAAGGCGCCGGCCAAGAACGTGATGTCCGGCGGATTCGCATCGCGCAGCAACGGGACCTGCTTCGCCGCGGCCAACTCACCCGCCGGGGAAGCCTCTGGCACCGCATCACCGGCGCGACTGTCGGGTACGGCTATCGTCCCTCGTCCGCACTGCTCTGGTTCGCAGCCACCCTCGCCACCGCCATCCTGTTGGTCGCCGGAGTGGCCGGCCCGGCCGGTCTGGCGCGCGGCACATCCGGCCCCTGCTCCCTGGTGGATCAGATCGGCCTCGCCTTGAACGCCGCCACACCACTGATCAAGCCGGACAGTCAGCAACGGTGCCAACTCGTCACGTCGCAGGGACTCGGACAACTCGTGCTCGTGCTGACATGGATCCTGCAAGTGTTCGCGTGGGCGTTCGCGACCCTCTTCGTGGCGGGATTCACCGGGCTGGTGCGGAAAGCACCGTAGGCATAGCGGTTCCACAACGCGCTGGAGGCCGAATCGGACGTGACAGTGGGCGGTTTGGTTAACCTGATCACGTGTCCCACCGATATTACGAGTACATCAGCGACGCAAAGGTCGACATGCTGCTGGCGCAGGTCGACCCGGGTTTTGCCGGCAAGCGCGTCGGGGAGATGTCCTTCAACCTGAAGGTCGTCGGCGGCAAGCGGAGCGTTGAACGTTCAGGTCCCGACCGGTACGCCCGCCTCGAGCGGGTGGTGCGCTACCTCGACGACCATGGTGACGTCGGCACGGTGGACGAGCCCGGTCAGTACTTCCGTGGCGTCCTGCCGATGGCATGGGGACCGGTGCGGACGGAGGACGGCGAGGGCCTCCTCTACTTCGGCGGGCGCATGGACGCCACGATCGTCGGGCTCGGCGGATCGCTGCACCACCAGATCGGCGCGCCGGCGACCGAGGCCCAAGGAACGATGCGATCCTCGCTGCCGGTCCTCCTGCGCGGACTGACGGAGGACGACAATCGGGTGCCGCAGGACGACCCGGACGCGCTCGGACTCGTCCACCGGGCCAACGCACGGCTCGGCGGCGTGACACAGAACCTGGAGTTCCTGGCGAAGCGGCTGCTGCACGGGCCGAGCCCGTACCCCGAACTGGACGGGGGCAAGGAACTGTCTGTGCTGCTCGGCAGTCCGCTCTACGTCGCGCAGGCGGACTGACCCGATGCGGGAGTGGCAATTCGGCGACGTTGTCCTCGACCAATACGAGGTGCTCGACGTCGTCCACGGCGGCGGGATGGGCCTCGTGCACCGAGTGCGGCACCGCGGCTGGCAGGTCGACCTCGCGGTGAAGACACCCCGTCCCGCACTCGTGGCGCGGCCCGGCGCGCTCGACGGCTTCGCGGCGGAAGCCGAGGCCTGGGTCGGACTCGGCCTGCACCCGCACACCGTGAACTGCGTGTACGTCCGCACGGTCGACGACCTGCCGCGGGTGTTCGCCGAGTGGGTCGACGGTGGCAGCGTCGCGGACGTGGTACGCGACGGCCGCCTCTACGCCGGCGATTCCACCGCGGCGCTCCGGCGGATCCTCGACATGGCGGTGCAGGTCGCGTGGGGGCTCGAGCACGCGCACACGAACGGCCTGATCCACCAGGACGTCAAGCCGGCCAACGTGATGCTCGACCGCGACTGGACGGCCAAAGTCACCGACTTCGGCCTCGCGAAGGCCCGCGTCGCGGGCGGCGAGGCGGCCACACCACCGCCGGGCACGAGTCTGGTCGCGAGCTACGGCGGCATGACCAGGGCCTACTGCTCCCCGGAGCAGGCAACCGCGGCCACGGGCGCCCCCGTCACGCTCACCCGGGCAACCGACGTGTGGTCGTGGGCACTCACCGTGCTGGAGATGTTCAACGGCGCCATGCCCGGCGCCGGCTACGGGCAGGCGGGGGCCGAGGCGCTAGCGGCGTTCCTCGACAGCGGCCCGGCGCGCCAGGGACCGCCGCCGATACCGCCCGCGGTGGCTCGCCTGCTCACGCGATGCCTCACGCCCGATCCCGCCGCCCGGCCGCGCCACATGGACCAGCTCGCCACCGAACTCGCCGGCGTCTACGCCGACGTCACCGGCGAGCCCTACCCTCGAGAACCTTCGGCACCTGCGACCCTGCTCGCCGACGGGCTGTCCAACCAGGCACTGTCCATGTTGGACCTCGGACACGACGCGCGGGCCGAGGAGCTGTGGGAGCAGGCGCTGCGCGCCGAGCCGCACCATGCGCAGACCGTGTACAACCGCGGCTTGCACCGCTGGCGCGCTGGGCGGCTCACCGACACCCAACTCGTGGCCGAGCTCGAGGCAGTGTGCGCCGACGACGGTGGCGACGGAACGGACGAGTACTTGCTCGGCATGGTCCACTTGGAACGCGGAGCGCCCGCGGACGCCGCTGAGAAGCTCCGCGCCACCGCGGTCCGCCGCCCCGCGGACCCGGACGTCGCAGCCGCGGTGGCCGCCGCCGAGCGCGAGCCTGCCGACCGCGTGCCGGTGGAGCTCACCGGCCACACCGGGCGGGTGCGGTCGGTGGCGCTCACGGACGGCGGCCTGGTCGTGTCCGGCGCGGGCGACGACCAGGGCGACTACCAGGCATCCTTCGACGGGACGGTCCGCCTGTGGGACCCGGCGCGCGCGGCGTGCGTGGTGACACTGCCCGTAGACCGAGAGCGCGTCACCGCGCTGGCCACCGACGGTGCGTTGCTCGTGGCAAAACGCTCGGACGGCGCCGCGGTGGTGTGGGACCTCGAGACCCGCACGCACCTGCAACTGCTCCACGGCTTCGAGGACGGCTGGCGCACGTCGATCGACGTCACCGGCGACCTCGCCGTCACCGGCAGCCCGCAGGGCCCTGTCCAGCTGTGGCGAGCGCGGACCGGGCGTCTGTTACGCACCTGGACCGACCGCGAGGAACGCTCCACCGTCGCGACGGTCGGGCTCACCCGCGATGGCCGGCTCGCACTGCGCGCCGACGAGAAGCGACTCCGGGTCTGGGACACGGCGACGGGCCGCTTGATACGGGTGCTCGAGTCGGACGGCCAGATCGCGCTGAGCCGCGACCGGTCCCTGGCGTTGCTGTTCGACCTGGCGGCTCACGAGTTGCGGGTGTGCGCGGTCGAGACCGGCGAGGTCGTTCACACAGCGCCGTGCGACCAGGACTGGGGCTGGACCGTGCTCGACGACTCGGGCCGGGTCGCGTTGTCGACCGGCGGGCAGGATCGACGGCTGCGCGTGTGGGAACTGACCTCCGGGCGCTGCCTGCGCACATTGACGTTCTGGCGCGTCGGCGTCGACTCGGCCGCCCTCACCCCGGACGGCACCCTGGCCGCGCTCGGCTGCAGCGACCGGACGGTCAGGTGGTGGCGGCTGCCACCCGGCCCGCGCGCACCGTGGCACTACCAGCGGCCGCACGGGCACGCGGACCTTGTCATCGGCGCCGGTGTGGCACGGAGCATGCTCGACCGCACCAGACCCCTGATCGTCGCCGGCCGGCACGCGGAGGCGGCCGACGAACTGCGGGCGGCCCGCGAACAGCCCGGCCACCAGCGCAACCCCCAACTGCTGGACCTGTGGCGTGAGGTCGGCCGGTACGGCACGCGCACCACGTTGCGCGGCGCCTGGCAGCGCGTGGCGCTCGCCGGCACCGTGCCGATGGCGCTGTGCGCCGACGGCGAGACCGCGGTGACCGCTGATCACGATGCGGCCGTCGTCGTGTGGGATGTGCCCAGCGGACGGCGAAGGCACACCCTCCCCGCGCACCGCGTGTTCGTCGGCTGCCTGGCGTTGTCCCCCGACGGTGCGACGGCGGTCAGTGGTGGGCCGGATGGCCGGCTCGTCGCGTGGGACGTGGCGACCGGGCAGCTCCGGCACGAGCTGGTCGGCCATCGGCACGACGTCCAGGACGTCGTGTTCTCCGCGGACGGTCGGATCGCGGTGACCACCGGCGCCGAGGACCACGCGTACGTGTGGGACGTGGCCGCCGGGCGCCTGCTGCACCGGCTCCCCCACCGGTCGTGGCCACGCGCGGCCGTAAGCCCGGACGGCAGGACCGCGATCACGGGCGACAACTTGGACGCGGGGCCCGCGGTGCGAATCTGGGACCTTCGCACCGGGCGCTGCCGCCGCAAACGCCGTGTCCACAGTGGACACCTCGCGGTGACACCGGACGGTCGCTACGCGCTGTCGGCGGGCGAGCGGGCCGACGCCGTCGACGTCTTGAACCTCCGCACCGGCCGGCGCAGGGCGAAGTTGGCGACCACGGTCTCGGACCTGCGCGCGGTCACGGTGAGCTCCGACGGCGGCCTCGTGCTCGCCGGCGGCACAGATAGCACCGTCACCGCCTGGGACCTGCGGACCGGTCGGGTGCGCCACACGCTCACCGGGCACCTCGGTGCCGTCGAGTCGATCGCGGTCAGCGCCGACTCGACGTTCGCGTTGTCGGCCGGCGGGAACGACCTGACCGCGCGGGTGTGGGATCTGCGCACCGGCGAGTGCCTACGGGTGCTGGAAGGCCACACCGCCGAAGTCCGGTCGGTGGCCATCAGCGCCGACGGACACCGCGCGCTGTCGGGGTCATGGGACGGGACCGTGCGCGTGTGGGAACTGGACTGGGACTACGCGTTCGCCGGGGTTGGCGGGTGACCGAGCAGGTGACGCTCACCGTCCACACAGGAGCGGGAACCGAGGAGCTGGTATTCACCGAGCGCGCGGCGGTGACGGTCGGCCGGGCGGAGGACTGCGGCATCCGGCTCGACGCGCCACAGGTGTCGCGCCGGCACTGCGTGCTGGAGATCGACCCGCCACGCATTCGGGTGCGGGATCTGAGAAGCCGCAACGGCACCCGCGTCAACGGCTCGGCGGTGACCGAGTGGGACTTGACGAGCGGCGACGAGGTCCGGGTCGCCGACGTGGTCATCCGGGTGGGCGCGCCGTTCACGATCATGCGTGCGCTTGTGGCCGCCGCCGAAGCGGGCGACCCCGACGTAGCGGCGCTGCGCGGGTATGAGGTGGTGCGGGAACTGGGCCGCGGCGCGCAGGGGGTGGTGTACCTGGCGCGCGACGGCGACGAGCTGGTGGCGGTGAAAATACTGCTGCCCGGCGTGGCGATCGACCCGAGCGCACGCGGCGGGTTCCTGCGCGAGTTGGAGAGCACCCGGGCGCTGCGGCACCCGAACGTGGTGGCGTTCCATTCCGGCGGGACCACCGAGGCAGAGCTGTTCCTCACCTGCGAATATTGCGCGGGCGGGAGCGTCGACCAACTTGTGGCCGGGCGCGGCGGGCGGCTCCCGATAGAAGAGGCGGTGTCGATCACGCTGCAGACATTGGCCGGATTGGGGTACGCGCACACGGCGTCGGTGCCGGTGCGGCTCGCGGAGGGCGGCGTGGTCACCTCGACGGGACTCGTGCATCGCGACGTCAAGCCGCAGAACCTACTGCTCGACGCGGACGGGGTGGTGAAGGTGGCCGACTTCGGACTGGCGAAGGCATTCGAGCAGGCAGGCCTGTCGGGTCACACGCGCACGGGCGCGGCGGCCGGTTCGATTGCGTTCATGGCCCGGCCCCAGCTGATCGACTACCGAAACGCCCGCCCGGAGGTCGACGTGTGGGCCGCCGCGGCCTGCCTGTACTGGATGCTCACCGGCGCAACACCACGCGACTTCCCGCCGGCCGCCGACCCGGTGGCCGTGGTACTGCGCGAGCCCCCGATCCCCATCCGCGACCGGGTGCCCACTGTCCCGAGAGGACTGGCGAACGTGGTCGACGCCGCACTGGTCGACAACCCCACCATGGAGATCACGACGGCCGCGGAGCTGGCCGGCGCACTGATGGAAGCGGTCTGAGTCTCGAGTGTTTCCGAGCACCGTCAATCCTTCGGGACGCCGTTGATATTCTCGTCAGGTGCAGTTCATGGTGATCACCCAGCGCTACAGCACCCAGTTCGGCGACGAAGACTTTGCGGCCGTCCTACCGCAAGAAACAACGCACGTTCGAGAGCTTTACGCCGCTGGGACACTCCGCCAGATCTGGCTGCGCGAAGACACCCGAGGCGCTTGCTTCCTCCTCGAAGCCGAGTCGCTGAATGACGCCGAAGAGGTCGTCGCAGCGTTTCCTCTGGCACAAAAAGAAATGTCGGAATTCCGGATCATCCCGCTGCGACCATATGGCGGCTTCGGCCCCGACACGCACTAGCAGTCCCCCAGGGCCTCCTTGCAGTTCCCCGCGCCGGTCGCCTGGTGGAGCAGGCTGTACAGCGCCTCGCGCTGTGCTTCGTCGAGTGCGCCGAGCACCTCGTTCTCGGCCGCGGCGAGCGCGCACTCGGCCTGGCGGAGCCGTTCGAGGCCGATCGCGGTGAGCTCCACGACATGGCGACGGCGATCCTCCGGAGCGCGCCGCCGCTCGATCAGCTGCTCGGCCTCCAGTTCGTTGAGCAGTCCGACGACATTGGTCCCGTCCATCATCAGCGTGGAGGACAGCGCCTGCTGTGTGCTGCCACCACGGGCCCTCAGCACGGTGAGCGCCACCAGGTGGCGCTGGCGCAGCCCAAGCGGCGCCAGTACGGATTCCGCGCGCAGGCGCATGCGCCGCGCGAGGTGATCGAGCAGCGCACCCGTGCGGTGCACCGGCTGGTCGGCGAGCGAAGAAGCCATGTCACCACTCTACCCGAGACATACGACCTACGTGCTATAAATGACTTGTCTTACACAAACGACCTGTGAAGGGTTAGCAACATGGCCCACCTCCTGCACATCGACTCAAGCCTCCAAGGCGAGCGGTCCGTCAGCCGCAAACTCACCGCCCGCGCAGCCGACGCATGGCGCGCCGCGCATCCCGGCGGCACCGTCACCTACCGCGACCTGGGCAAAGACCCCCAGCCACACCTGACCGAGGAAACCCTCCCGGCGCGAAGGCTGCCGCCCGAGCAGCACACCCCCGTCCAGGCCGCGTCGTGGGCGCTGACCCGGCAACTGGTCAACGAGATCAAGGAAGCCGACACCGTCCTGCTGGGACTTCCCCTCTACAACTACGCCGCGCCCAGCAGCGTGAAATCCTGGGTCGACCACCTCCTCGCACCCGGACTGTCAGTCGACGCCGAGACACACGCCGGTTTGCTCGGAGGCCGGGACTTCATCGTGCTCGCATCACGCGGTGGCGGCTACGACCAAGGGACGCCCCGCGAAGGCTGGGACCACGCGGAGGCCTGGCTCCCGCACGGCGTAGCGGCGATGGGCCTGGAACCGCGCTTCATCACCGCCCAACTCACCCTCGCCGAGGTAAACCCCGCCATGGCCGAACTGATCCCCCTCGCCAAGGAGAGCCTCGCGGCAGCCGAACGACAGATCGACGCCCTCTGGTCCCCCGTGACCGCCGGAGTCTGACCACCCACCCCACATTCCGGTTCCCTCACGGGCTATCCACCTGTGTCGTGGGGGCGTAGAGGCGACATCGTTTTCCTATTGGTCGGTGTGCTGGGCTTCATCCCGGGCATCACCACCGGTTACGACGAACTCCGGTTCGGCGGACCGCATTCCGAAGCCAAGCTGTTCGGAGTCTTCGGGGGTGTCGATTCTCCACAACCTCGTCCATCGGCTGTTCGGGGTCGCCGGAGTCGCGGCATCGAAACACCGGGCCGACGATACAGGGCCGGTAAATGGGGTGGCGGGATAGCCCGCCACCCCATTTCACCCCGCCGTTCAGTTTTGCACTTCCTGTTTCGCTTCCTTGGCCTGACCGGCGACATCGTTGGCCGCTGAGCGTGCTTCCTGCGATACGTGCGAAGCGGCTCCGTCCGCGGTGGACTTGACCGACTCCACCGCCTTTTGCGCGGGTTCCCTCAGGTTCTCCTTGAGGTGGTCCGCGACGTCGCCGAGCTGTGATGCCTGCTCCTGCGCGAAGTCCTTCACCCCGCCCGCCACGTTCTGTTCAGTCCGGCTCGGCGGCAACAGGGAAGCGACGAGCCAGCCCGCACCGAACGCGATCAGCCCTGCCGCCAAGGGATTTCCCTCGGTTCCCCGCCGCACCGCGTCGGGCGCCGAGCTCACCGCGTCCGTAGCGGACGAGGTTGCCGACGACACGCGGTCACCCGCCGCGGAAGCCACCGAACCGATCTTGTCACCAGCTGTGTCCGCTCCACTCGTCGCCGAACCCATGACCCTTTCCTTCATCTTCGTAGCGGCGCCCCGCGCGCGTCCGATGCGCCGTTCGACAATCCGCCCGGGGGTCACCTTTTCGGTCAGCGCATTCACGTCCGCGCCCAGATTTCGCTGGGTGTGTTCGATCTCGCGTCGTAGCTGATCGGGATCACTGGTCATGTCGGTCACTCGCCCTTCAGTGCGTCCGGTACCTGCTTGATGGTTTCCACTGTGCGTTCCGGTGTCGGATTGATTCGACGGCCCTCGCGGCGCCCGACCGCATACAGGACCGCACCGGCGATCGCCCACACCACCGCCACGATCAAGGCCGCCCAGCCCTGATCCATGACGTTCGCCAACCCCCACCACAATGCGCACGACAGGAACAACAACACCATGTATCCGGAGAAACCGGCCGCGCCGAAAGCGCCCGCGCTCTTCCCTGCCTTGGCTGCTTCCCCTTTCAATTCCGCCTTCGCCAGCACGATTTCCTGCCGTAGCAACGTCGACAGGTCCTGTGTCACGTTGGTCATCAGCTCACCGACCGACACTTCGCCCACGTCGATCCCGGCGGTTTTCGGACCCGCGCGTCCACTGGGCACAGTCATGGCCGCACCCGTCCCTGCTGGGCCGGCCGAACGGTTCCCTGCTGTGGCAACGGAGTTGTCACCGGCGCGGTCGACTGAGGCATCGGTGGTGCAACCGGTGCGGCCGTCGCGGCGGCGTGCTGTGGCTCGCGGTACGACGGCAGACTCGACGGCGTGGCACGGGCCCCGACGGACGAGCTCGCATGGGCCGGACTTCCCTCATGTGCACCGTTCTCGGAATCCTGTTTCGCCTCCGCCACCACGCCCCTGGTCAGCCGGCCCGCCAAGACGCCGGCGACAGCCGCTCCGGCGAGGAACACGCCGGGACGCCGCCTGGCGAATCCGCGGACCTCACCGAGCAGGTCACCGGGTTCCCTGGCCTCCAGCCACGACGCCAAACTCCGCGCGCGTTCTGAAACCTCCTGCACCACATCGGTCGCGACACCGGGCGCATCGGCCTTGCCCGACATGTCTTCGAGTTGGTCGGCGACGGCTCGCAACGACTTCGCGGTTTTCCGTTGTCCTTCCCTGGCCTGTTCCCTGAGCTGGCCAAGGCCCTCGTCCATCAGGTCGCGGGCTTCACGACGTGCCTGTGAGGCCACGTGCTTCGCCTCGTCCGCCACCGTCGCGGCGACCTGGCCTCCGCGCTCCCCCGCCGCCTGGCCGAGGTCGGCCGCCTTTTCCTTGGCGACCTGTGGCGTCTAAGGCCCGCTTGAGGCCTTCGACGACGGCTGATCACTCACCTGACCGGTCATCTGCTTCTCCTCGTATCAAAACCACCTTCGATGAGGACTCGTGCGCCCGTCGAAAGGGACCGACCGTGGTGTCGATGCGGCAGTCATACCCCGCACCTTTTGCGATAAACGGATTTGAGGACAGCGGAAGTTGTTGACCTTCAAGGAAAGCAGGTGTCGCGCCGGACGTTCTGGTAGTTCGAAATCGCGTGGAGGACTCGTCGTACTGGTCCCCGGCCGAGGGTGCACGGCCCGCCGCTGGTGAGCGACGGGCCGTGCCGGTCCTGACTCAGGCAGGCAGTTGCCACAGCTGGTTGCTGCTGCCGGCGCAGTCCCAGATCTGCAGCCGGGTGCCGTCCGCGGAGCTCGGGCCGGTCGCGTCCAGGCAGCGGCCCGACCCCGTGTTCAGCAGCGTGCCGTTGGTCTGTCGCGTCCAGTTCTGCGCACCGGTGCCGTTGCAGTCCCACAGCTGTACCACGGTGCCGTTGGTGGTGGCCGCCCCGCTGACGTCCATGCACTTGCCGAGCGCACGGAGGGTGGTGCCGGAGACCGTCCAGCTCTGCGCGGTGCTGGCGTTGCAGGTCCACAGCTGGATCGCGGTGCCGTTGGCGGTGTTCGCCCCCGCGACATCGGCACACTTGCCGCCGTACCCGGTGATCGCGCTCCCGCCGCCGGGCGGCGGTGTGGTACCGCCCATGGCGACTTCGTAGATCGCGCTGACCAGCGACGTGGCGCCGGTGGTGTCCTGCGAGAGCTCCCAGTTCATGATGCCGCCGGCGTTGGCCTTGGCCCACTGGGTCTTGGACCTGATCGTCGGAAGGCCGTTGTAGCACTGCTGGACACCGCTGATGGTGACACAGTCGACGTTGGCGTTCGCCGCGTTCATTCCGACGATCTGCGCGTAGGTGTAGTAGGTGGGGCGACTGTAGAACGGCACCCCGAGCACTGTCTTGGACGCCGGCAGACCACGTCCCTTCCAGTAGTTGGCCGCGGCGATCGACCAGGAGTAGTTGGCATGTGGGGTGCCGCCGTCATACGCCATGATGTTGAGGAAGTCGACGTAGCCGAACACGGCCGTCTGCACGCCCTCCGCGGTGCCACCGCTGGACACGACGGCCGCGGTCAGCAGCTTGCCTCGGCTGTGCATGGCGGTGCTCAACTGCTGCATCAGCAGGGTGTAGTTGTTGCCGGAGGTACCAGGGTCGGGGTACTCCCAGTCGATGTCCACACCGTCCAGGTTGTACTGGGTGACGACGTTGACCACGCTGTTGACGAACGTGGTGCGGCCGGTCGCGTTGCCCGCGAGCGTCTCGAACGCGGAGTCGTTGCCGTCGTTCCAGCCGCCGATGGCCAGCAGGACGCGGACCCCGTTGTTGTGCCCCAGGGTCACCAATGAGGACAGCTTGGCCGTGTCGGGGATCGCCTGCAGGGTGCCGTTGGAGTTCGGCAGCGCGAACGAATAGTTGATATGGGTGAGCTTGGTGTACTGGATGCTGTTGACATTGCCCGACCAGGACGGCATGTAGCCGACGCTCTTGAAACCATTGGGGAACACGGCGGCGGCGGCCGGCGCGGCGGTACTGACCGAGACGGCCGTCGCGACCAGGAGTCCGGACGCGACCGTGGCCAGGGCGAGCCCCGCGGCGCCCCACCGGGTCCGGCGTCTTTGCCGGAACGATCTTGATGACTGCATGTGGAGTGTCCCTTTCATCGGTGGACATCACGGCGCACACCGACACCGACATGCCGGTCATCGGAGGTGTGAGAAGCAAATGTGGGCAGGCGAAAGCCCCCATGGAGAAAGCTTCCGAGGCAGGGGGAGAAGGTGAGCGCGAGGGTGCGTGGTACGTGTCACATCAAGTGAACAACTGATGTCTTGTGGTCGTCAAGAGTAAACGCGACATTGGTTGAACCAATCTGCGAGTACATGCCTAGACCACTCGGACACATGCTTGACCGGCCTCGCAATGTCACTGAAATAACATGGCTGCAGCAACTAAAGAAACGCCGCGAGTCAGATTTGAAGTAAGGAGATCATTTGCGCGCCGAAAGTCGTTATCCTTCTGTGCGATCGATCCTGTCGCCCCGCGCTCGCTTAATCTGCGTCCGTGCCGACGCTCGGATTCCTCGCAACGCTGCCGTGCCTTCGACGTCGCCCATGGTCGATGCGCCCCCGTTTTCATGACCAGCAGATTCTCTTTTTTCGCAGGTCAGAAACATATTCAGGCACCACTGAGTTTCGTTGCAGCGTCTCCGTCGGACAGCCTCACACCGAGACTGCGTAGCCGTGGTCGCTTAGTGGGCGAAGTCCCAGCGGGTGGCGCCGTGTGGCTCGGCGGTGGCCACGCCGACGGCGGTATGCAGCGTGAGGCGATAGAGGTGCCAGGGTGCGGGGCCCGCGCTGGGCGCGCTGTACGGGGCCGTGAGCGCGTCGCCCTCCACCGAAGCCGGCCAGCCGCCCGTGCGGTACACAGCCGCCACCCGCTCCAGAGCGGCGGAGTCGGTGACCCGGCGGGCCTTGCCCTCCAGCACCAGGTCGATGCCGCGCAAGCGCACCGACACACTGCACGCCGGGTTCGCCGCCAGGTTGCGCGCCCTGCGGGTACCCGGCCCGCTCGTGAAATACAGCGCGCCGTCCACCCACACGGCCCCGACGCCCGCCAAGTGCGGCCGTCCGTCGGGTCGCACGGTCGCCACGAAGAACGTCAGGTCGGCCTTGGGCGTGTCGCCGGCCAGGATGTCGCGCGGACGGCTCCACGGCAGCTCCGCGGACCCGTATCGGTCGAGATTGCTGGTCGAGATCGGCTCGCTCAGGTAGTCAGTCATACCCATGCGTCGATCGGAACGACCCCGAATCGACACCTGGAACCGACGAAATTTGCGATGGCAGATCGCCTCCAGGATGTTGCCGTCGGCACAGCAGTGGCAAAACGTGCTCGGTCAGAGTCCTACCGCTCCATCGATCTGTTCGCGAAGCAAGTCCGCATGACCATTGTGTCGCGCATACTCCTCCACCATGTGCATCAGCACCCAGCGTAATGAAACGGGCCCTTCCCCAGGTTCATTCCCGATGACTTCAAGGTCCGGCGCCGCGGCGACGAAACGGTCTGCGAACGCAACCTCCGCCCTCCACGCCTCCCAAGCGTGGGCAACCATCCGTGCGTCCGCGCTCGCCACATCGAATACGCCATCGGAGGCAACCGGAAATGAGAACAGAGGCGGGGCCTCCTCGCCCGCCATCACCTGACGGAACCAGAAGCGCTCGGATTCGGCCGCATGCCTCACGAGCCCCAGCAGCGATAACGCCGATCGATCGACGGCCCGGTCCGCGAGTTGCGCCGGCCTGAGGCCAGCGCATTTGACTCCCAAAGTTTCCCGATGCCAGTTCAAGAACGCCACCGTCGTAGTGCGCTCATCCGCTTGCGTTGGCCGCTTAACGCGGGAATTGCCGTCACTCTCGACGAACGGGGAAGTCGACATGCCACCATCGTTTACCACCACAGACTCAAGGGCGCAGTGAACACGCGGTACGGCTGACACGAAATGCTGGCCAGATGATGTCCGACGTCGCAAGGCCTATACCAACACATCACACCGGTGGATCCAGGTCTGAGTCCCTCAAGGACCCCTTCACAGCGTTCCGACGAGAGGAACCAGATCAGCTCAACCGGTAGGCGTCGATGATCGTCTGCTCGACGGTGTTGCCCGCCCGATCGGTCGCTTTGGCCTTCAAGGACACCGATGTGGCGTTCTTCGGGTGGACCAGGACGACGAGCGACCTGGCCAGCACCAACGTGGGCTGCCAGGTTTCGCCGCCGTCGTACGACACCTGCACAGTCAAGCCCGTCAGCTGCGCCGGGGTCTGCGATTGGACGCTCACCGGAACGGTGAACGGCCGGCCGGCATGCGCGTCGCCCAGCGCCGGGTCGAACCGCACGGCCGAGAGCGGTAATCGGTCCGGCTGATCGGTGTGCCCCGACCGGAAGGTCCACGCAGCGGAGACCTTGGTGCTGGTGGCGGCACCGGCACGGGTCGCCTCGGTGGTCACGCGGTAGTCGGCCGGGTCGGCCGGCACGTCGAAGCCGACCGCGGCCGTGCCGGTCTGCTCACCGACCTTCTCGCCGTCGCGGTAGACCGCCGTGGTGCGCGCGTCGACCCGCGACACACCGGCGTTGCCGTCGCGGTCGCCGAACAGCGGCACGTCGACGGTGATGGTGTCCCCGGCACGGGTGACCCACTCCCCCGCCACCGGTGACTCCGGGAACGCCGGACCGAGCACGCCGCGGTTGACGAACTCGTCGTACGTCTTGCCCGGCTCGTACTTCTTGATTGGGCCGCGCTGTTCGAACGTGGTGGTGACCCCATTCGAAGCGAGTTCCCGAGTATCCATACGCCACGCGGTGCTCTCGGTGGTGAGGTACTCGTCCCGCACGCCAGGCACAGGGACCGGCAGCGCGATCCCGTGCTCGGCCACGGAGGGCCCGGATTTCGGGGTCACCCACACCACGCGCCTGCCCTGCGTGCCCGATCCCGCGGCTTTGAGATCGGCGTGCACGTGCGCCAGGTCCGCCTTCGCGGGCGACTTGACCAGCCCGGTCGGCCAGACATCGTCGTGGTACCAGGCCAGGCCGTAGAAGTCGCCGTTGTCGGCGACCGACTGGGTGCTGACCACCGACCTGAACTGCTCGTCCGCGGGTGCGGGCGGTCCGACCTGGGCCAGCCGCATCCGGTTCAGTGAGCTGTCACCGCCGGACGACAAGCTCTTGCCGATCCTGACCCCGGTGCCGGTGCGGTGGCTGTAGCCGACCATGGCGCCGATCACCATCGCGGTCGGATCGGGCACCGTGATCTTGATCGGCTGGGCGAGCCCGAAGTCGAGGTCGACCGTCGTGTCCTTGTCGAGCACCAGGGACGGCCGCACCAGCCAATCGAACGTCAGCCCGCTGGCGATGGCGTCGATCGAGTACCGCCCCTTGGGCAGCCGGACCGTCACGCTGCCATCCGGCTCGTACGGCTGGATCTGCGCGTCGGTGTCGAAGGAGGTGACCGTGGTGCTGTAGGCGCCGGACGGCACGCCAGGGCGCGCGATGTGGTTCAGCGTGAGGTTGTAGCTCTCCGCCTCGCGGACGATCACCACGGGCGTGCGCACGACCTCGTCGGCGCCGGTCGCGACGACGGCGCCGTGGTAGGTGCCGTCGGCGGTGTTCATGCCCGTGAAGCCACTGACGCTCGCGGTCGCCTCGCCGCCCGCGGGCACGGTGAGCTTGGCGGGCACGAGGGTGAACATCCCGGCGGGACCGTTCACCTCCAGCTTGAGGTCCATGGCCTGGTCGGTCGTGCCCGCGTTACGGTAGGTGACTGTCTTGGTCACCGGCTGGTCGTCGTCGTGCGGGTACACGTGCGTACCCAGCGACACCGAGGTCGGCGACGTGGAAACCTCCTGTGTGATCGCTCGCGGAAGGTCGACCCGCCCGGAGCCCTGCTCGAATGGGGTCAGGCCGGCGGCGGGCTTGGCGGACGCGGTCAGCGCCGCCTTGAGCTGACTGCCGGTCCAGCCGGGGTGCTGTTGGGCGAGGATCGCGGCGGCCCCGGCGACATGCGGGGTGGCCATCGACGTGCCGGACATGGAGACGTAGCCGTCCTGCACGGGGGTCCCGACCCGGCCGGTCGCCGAGCGCGCGGCGACGATGCCGACGCCCGGCGCGGTGATGTCCGGCTTGACCTCGCCGTCGCCCACTCGCGGGCCACGGCTGGAGAACCCGGCCAGTTGGTCGTCGCGGTCGACGGCGCCGACGGTCAGCGCGGCGTCCGCGCTGCCGGGCGAGCCGACGGTCGTGTCGCGCGGACCGTCGTTGCCCGCCGCGATGACGAACAGCGTGCCGTGCTCGGCCGACAACGTGTTCACGGCTTCCTCGACCGGGTCGAGGCTGGACGAGTCGGCCCCACCGAGGCTCATGCTGATGATCCGGGCGCCCTGTTCGACCGCCCACTGCATGCCGAGGATGACGCCTGACTCGGCGCCGCCACCGCCGTCGCCGAGCACCTTGCCGTCGAGCAACCGCACGCCCGGCGCGACACCGCGGAACTTGCCGTCCGCCTTGGCTCCCGTGCTCGCGATCGTGGCCGCGACGTGCGTGCCGTGGCCGTATCTGTCGACGTTGTCGGCGGATACGCTGAAGTTCTTCTCCAGGATCTCCTGCCCGGCCAGGTCCGGGTGGGTCTGGTCGATTCCGGTGTCCAGCACCGCGACCTTGACGCCCTCACCCGTATAGCCGGCCGCCCATGCCTCCGGGGCTCCGATCTGCTTCGTGCTGCGGTCCAGCGAGGCCCGGACCTGCCCGTCCAGCCACACCTTCTCCGCGCCGACGCCCAGAATCGACCGCCACGCGGCTTCGCCTTTCGGCGCGCTCACCGCAGAAGCGTTGATACCGGCCAGATCCGCGGTCGCCATCGTGTTCGCCACGGTCGCGCGAAACGTGCCCGGCGGGTAGCTGACGATCAAGGGCACAGGCTTCGCCGCGTCGCCGTAACCGAACTCGCGCAGGGCTGTGACGTCGAAGATCCGCTCGTCCAGCCGGCCCTGGCTGATCGGCACGAGCGCGTCCTCGGGCACCACGTACTGGTGCCCGGCCTTGCGGTAGTGAGAGAACACGATCGCGTCGCGTCCCGGTGCCGGTGTCACCCCTTGCGCAGCGCCTTGCTCATCGACAGTCACTTGATCGCCGGTGAGCAAGGTGAGCGCTCGGTCCGTTGCCGCTACGGGCTCCGGCGCCGCCGCGGCGGGCGGCACCGCGGCGAACCCCACCCCGAGGGCGAGCAGTCCCGCGACCGCCCGCCTCCTGGTTCTCTTCGATGAAGTCATGCCACCAGAGTGGTCTAGACAATCTGAATCGGGTGACCATCATTCGAGTGAACCTGGTGCGACGACTCCGCACACGCGCAAAGTCCGACGGCGGCACTGCGACAAGTTCAGTCTGTGTCCAGGAATCAGTCTGTGTCCAGGAATCAGAGTTGAAACGCCGGCCGCTGAGACTACGCGGCTCCGGCGTCGGATCGGCACGCCAAGGCAATAGTTCCCGGCAACCGGTACTTGTCGCGACTGCGCGCGCCCACAGATGACGGCGCGCGCACATCCTGCCACGGCGCACTGGGAAAAGGAATTCATCTCACTGTCACAGAATTCTGGTCAAATACCGGGCGACACGAAAGGATGGCGCCCGTGGACGACGCCGAGACGGCCCCCAGGCAAAGCCGACTGACGAGGTGTTGACGATGTTGACCGGCCCCGTGTGGCTCAAGTGGGTTTTCACTGTGGTGTTCGCCGTCCTCGGCGGTTATTCGATGGTGCGGGTCGCCGCTCTCACCCGCAGTTCCCGGACCGCTGTCCTGGCTCCCGTGAGTGGGGACTCAGCCGGTGCGGTCAACCCCGTCGAATGCGGCTGCTCCGACCAGACCGCCGGCGAGCGTGCCTCGAGTCTCGCGCACGCGGTGATGGCCCTGGCCATGGCCGCGATGTTCCTGCCGGTATCCCTCCCCGTCTCCAGCACACTATGGATCGTGCTGTTCGCTGCCATGGCCGCCTGGTTCGCGGCCGGGCTGCTGCGGGCGAGATCCCAAGGCGGACTCGGCACGATTCGCTGGACCTCGGTCGCGATCCATCACCTGGTGGGTTCGCTCGCCATGATCTACATGTCGGTCATGATGCTGCCCGGATCCGGTATGGCCGGAATGGCGATGGGTGGCATGGACATGCCCAGCGGAAAGATCGACTTCGTCCCGGTCATCACCACGCCGTTGCTGCTGTACTTCGTCGCCGACACGGTGGCCTCCGCCCGACGGCTGTCCCGGGCGTCCCCGGGATCGGCCGGTGCGCTCGGCTCGGCACGACTGCTGGGCACCTGCCGCACCCTGATGAGCCTCGGCATGACGGCCATGTTGGTTGCGAGTCTATGACCACCATCGGTTCACCCGCCCGGACGTACCGGTCGGCGACGGCGACAGCCGTGACCATCACGGCGGGCGCGGCCGGACATCTCATCGGCCACGGGACGGTGAGCCTCGCCGGCCTGCTGATCACCGCCTTGCCGATCGCGCTGGCGGCCTGGGTGCTCACCGCCCGGGAGTGCACCTTGGCGATGATCGCCGGGGCCACTTTCAGCGGTCAGCTCACCGTTCACGTCCTGCTGTCCACGCTGAGCGGGATGCCGGCCGACGGCGCGAGAATGTCCGGTTCATCCATGGACGGCGCGCTGCCGATGTTCCTCGGGCACGCCCTCGCCGCGGTCGTGGTGGCGTGGTGGCTGCGCCGGGGCGAACGTCGCATCTGGACCGCGCTCCGACGCGCCGCGACCGCCGCCCGCCGACTCGGCTTGCTCCTTGGCAGCTCCCCCCGGCCACCGGCGTGCCCGGCACAACGCCGGCGCTCCGCATCCCCCGCGGCGCCCTGGCGCCTGCTCGCCCCCTTGCGGCACGCCGTCGTACTCCGTGCCCCGCCCAGCTTCGCGTGACCGATTACTGAGTGACCGCCCCCGGACCCCGGCATCATCCGCTCGATGCGCCGGCGTGTCCGCGATGGCGCCTGCCCGAAATCCCCACGCGTCCCTGGGAGTATCCGATGACCACGACCGCGCCCGACCCGCAACCGACCGCCCCCGAGCTCGAATCCGGTGTCGTAACTCCGGCCGTGACGACTCCCGGTACCGCCGCGCTCCTTCGCCGACTGGCGCTGCGAGTGCACTTTTTCGCCGGCATCCTGGTGGCACCGTTCCTGGCGGTGCTCTGCCTCACCGGGATCATCTACGTCTTCATGCCGCAGGTGAACAATCTCGTCTACCACAACGAGTACTTTGTGGACAGTCACAGCGCACCGGCCCGGCCGCTGGCCGAGCAGGTGCAAGCCGCCCTTCTGGCGAATCCAGGAGCCACGCTGACTTCGGTGATCACCCCGGCGGGCGAGGACCGCACCACCGCCGTGGTGCTCTCGGTCGCGGGGCTGGAATCGGAGCAGGCGCGCACGGTGTACCTCGACCCGTACACCGCCCAGGTACGCGGCGCGCTCACCACCACGAACGGCCGGCCGCCGCTGCAGCAATGGCTGCGCGACCTGCACGGCAACCTGCACCTCGGCACACCTGGGCGGCTCTACTCCGAGGTCGTCGCCAGCTGGCTACCGGTGTTGATCATCGGCGGTCTGATCCTCTGGATCGGCCGACGACGCAAGCGCAAGGCCCGCGATCTGCTCCTCCCGGAGCGCGGCGGCAAACCCGGCCGCGCGCGCACCCGCAACCGCCACGGGGCCCTCGGCCTGTGGCTGTCGATAGGGCTGCTGGCGATCAGCGTCACCGGACTTACGTGGTCGAACTACGCAGGCGACCGCTTCGACACGCTCGTCACGGCCATGGACGCACACACCCCGACGATGCCGGCAGCTGCCATCTCGACACCCATCGCGGGCGTCCCGCCGATCAGCGTCGACGACGCGCTCGGCATCGCCCGCACGGCCGGGTTGCGCGGAAGCCTCACCGTAACGCCACCGAGCAAACCCACAACTCCCTTCACCATCAAGGAAAGCTTCCAAACCCTGCCGGTGCGCAGCGACAGTGTCGGCGTCGACCCGTACACCGGCCGCGTCGTCGCCGAACTGCATTTCACCGACTACCCATTGGCTGCCAAACTGACGACGCTCGGCATCCTGGCACACAGCGGGACGTTGTTCGGGCCGGCCAATCAGATCGGCATGGCTTTGCTCGCCCTCGGCACGCTCACCATGATCGTGCTCGCGTACCGGATGTGGTGGAAGCGCAGGCCACTCCGCAGCGGCGGGCTACCGGGCGCACCGGCGAAACCGGTGTGGAGCCAACTCTCCCAACCAGTGGTGCTAGTCGTCCTGCTCAGCGCCGCGGCACTGAGCTGGGCCCTCCCCGTGCTCGGCATGAGCCTGGTCGTGTTCCTGCTGGCCGACTTCGGCGTCCTCGGGATCCGGCGGCTCCTCCGGCACCGGATTGGCTGACCGCTCGCGCGGAAGCGGTGTCACCACCCACCATGCCGAACGGGAAACTGCACGAAAGGGCAGTAATAGACCCGTTGAGCTGTCCTGTCGCATAAACCGAACGGAGGTGCACACACCTGGAGATGGGTAGTCTTCCGGACATGGAGCACCCTCAAGCCAGGGCCGGATCGTTCAGGGCCGGCGAGCTGGTGACGACACGTGCCGGGCCTGCGATGCCGACGACGACAGCGTGGGCCGCCCGGAGCAGCACCCGCCCGATCATCGGGTCGATGGCCCCGGCGAGATGGGGCACGCTGGTACGGAACTCCGCCTGATAGGCGACGACGATTTCGGTACCCAAAGGCTCGACCTGCCACTTCCCGGACAGCGCTACGAAAGCGCCCTCGGTCTGCTCGAAGGTGATCTTGTGCGCGGCCGGGTGCCGAGTGTCCTGCTGCGTCCACCGGACATGCTTGCCGCGGAACGCGATATCCCAGCGGCTGTCGTCGCCGTCCGGCTCGATGGACACGATTTCTTTTGCCAAGCCTGGGAATCTGCCGCTGTCGCACAGTCCTTTGTAGAGCTTGTCAGGCGAGCACCGGGTTTCGATATGCAGCGCGATCCTGGTCATCGGTTCTTCCCTTCGGTCCGGCCGCGGTGGACGACGTTCACGCCTTGGATCCGGGAGGTGCGCAGCATGAGGTAGTTGGCTTCCCCGAAGGTTCCCCCGGTCAGGCCGGTGCCGCCGTGCGTGGGCAGGAACGGCCGGAACGCCGAGTGCGAATCGTTGACGTTGACCACCCCGCAACCCGTGACATCCCGGGTGATGCGCTCGATCACCTTCTCGTCGGAGGCCCAGAACGAGTTCCGCAGCCCGTACGGATTGGCGTTGACGAAGTCGAGGACGTCGGTGAGAAGTTCGTCGTCGTTGTCCTCCTCCGGGACGACGACGGGCAGTAGCGGCGAGAAGGTTTCCTGGGTCACCGCGTCGACTTCGCGCGCCGCGCGCAGGCCGTCGACGCGCAGCACAGTGGGTTCGACGAAAAGCCCGGTGTCCGAGGGGGCTCCGTCCACTTCGAGCCGCCGTCCGCCGTGCAGCAGTTCGGCGCCCTTGGCGAGCGCATCGGTCACGTGGGTGAAATACCCCTCGGCCATCAGCAGCGGGGTGAGCACCACGCCGGGTTCGTCGGGGTAGCCCGGGCGGGTCTCGGCGGCGATGCGCACGAGCCGCGCCAGCAGGGCGTCCGCGATCGCCGGATGGGCGACGACCTGGTTGGGGATGTTGCAGATCTGCCCGGACTGCCGGAAATTCTCGGTGATCGCGGCGGCCGCGGCGTCGAGGTCGGCGTCCCGCCAGACCACGCAGCAGTCGTTGCCCGCGAGTTCGAGAACCGGCTTCTTGCCTGCCGCGACGGCCGCGCGCTCCAACTCGAAGCCCTTCTCGCTTCCTCCGATGTAGACGATGTCATCGACATGTGGGCTGTTGAGCCAGATATCTGTCATCGGTGGTCCACAAAGGATGTTCAACGTGCCGGGCGGCGCGCCGAACTCCTCGAGCACGGGCACCACCACCTCGCGCAGCGCGAACGTCGTCGCGAGTGGGACACCCCGCGGCGCCCGGACCACGACGGCGTTCCCGGCGAGCAACGCCGTCACCCCGAACATCGCGTTCGGTGTCGAGGCGTTCTGGGGCGGGTTGACGCACACCACACCGTCGGGCACCCGGCGGACCACCGCGCGGCGCTCATCGTCCTCGCGCACGAATTCCATCTGCGAGGCACACCACTCGAGGGTCTCGCGGCTGAAGTCGGCAAGCCAATATTCGTCCATCGTGGGACCCGCGAGGGAGATCGGCTGCCCTTCGGCGACCAGCACTTCCGCGATGGCGTCCCGGTATTCGCGCAGCCGTTCGCCAATCCGGCAGCCGATCTCGACCCGGGTCGCGAGCGGGAAAGCGGCCCATTCCGGTGCCGCACCGACGGCCGATTCGAGGGCTTGCCGCATCATGGCTTCATCGGCCAGCGCACAGCCTCCCGCCACGTCCGGCCCGGCATGTCGCGGATCGATGCGGCCTTCGTCGAGATCGCGTTTGAGGGCCAGCGCGCCGAACGTGTCTTCGAGGACCGCGCGGACGGCGACGGTGTGCACGTAACGGCCTTCGGGATGTTCGACGTCCTTGCCGTCGATATAGGCCGGATACATCAGCAGCCGGGAGTTCATGGCTCTCCTCCTGTCGTGCTCGCCCGTACCGGGTCCCGGCCGAGTTCATGGATGGTCGAAGCGATGGTGGCGGCCTGCGCGCGGATCTCGGGCACCGCGGTGCTTTCGAACAGCTCGCCGCGACGCAGGGCACCGAGGGCGAAGACACGCTGGGGTTGGCCGTCCGGCGCGAGCAGGTTGCCGTTCGCGGCCGTGCCGACACCGAGACCGAGCTCGTCCGGCCGGGCGACGCCCTCCGCGAGCAAGCCGCGGACCAGCGGGTCGGTTCGCTCGGCGAGGACCAGCGGGAAGCCGGTCGCGTTGACCAGCCAGTCCACCGCCAGCACCCGCCGCCGCCCGCGGGTCGTCAGCTCGACATCGAGCCCGCTCCCGGTGGAACGGACCGCGGTAACCCGCCCGCGATGCAGCCGCAGACGGTCCTCTTCGGACAGTATGCGCACCTTCCGATGTGTCTCGGGCGCGGCTCGATGCCGGTGCACGTCCCAGAACCGGTTGATCCGGGACAGGAACCGGCGGCGCTCCTCGACGTCGAGCTGCTGCCAAAGCGCAGCGGTGTGCGGCCGGATGTGGTCTACGAACGCGCGCCACCGGTCGGGATCGGCGGACACCGCGCGACGGGCGTACCGCAGCAGCTCACCGACCGTCCCTGCCCGCTCCGGCACTTCGGCGACCGCACCACCGGAGGCCGCCCGGTGCGGATGCGGCAGCAAACCGTGCCGGGACACCGCGTGGACCGTGGTCCGGGTGCCCCCGGTCAGCGACAGCGCGAGATCCATCATCGTCAGCCCGGTGCCGAGGACGAGGACCTCGTCACCGTCACCGACTGCGGACAACGCACCCTCGGCCCACGGGTCGGCGATGTACCGGTTTGTCTCCCCCGCCACGAGATGCCCGACGGGGTCACCGTTCCCGGCCCCGGTCGCGAGCACCACCACGTCGACGCGCAACCGCTGTCCACCGGCGAGCCAGAGCACCACTGCGTCGCCGTCGGGGACGACCCGGGAAACCTCACCGGTGATCCGCTCCGTCGACGCCAAGCTCGAATGTTCCTCGTCCAGCAAGGTCGCGGTCAGGTACCGGCCGTACTCACGGCGCGGGACGAAACTGGCCGCGTCGACGTCCATCCCCTCCCTCCGAGCCCAGCGCACGAAATGCTCGCGGTCGGTTTCGATCGCGCTCATCTTGCCGGCGGGAGTGTTGAGCAGATGCCTTGAATCCGTGGTGGCATAAGCGATTCCCGGACCGAACACGCCACTTCGTTCGACGAGCACCAGCCGGGACGGCCCATCCGCGGCGCGCAGCAGATGGGCCGCCGCGAGCGCGCCACTCGCACCGGCGCCGATCACCGCGACGGCGGGCGTGCTCACCGCAGCCCTGCCTGCGCGAGCGTGACCCCTGCCAGCGAGTCGCCGACAAGCCCGGCGGCGACGGTGTTGCCGTCGGCCGGGTCGATCAGCAGGAACGCGCCGGTGGGGCGGCAGGCGGTGTAGTCGTCAACCGGCAGCGGGTCGGACACCCGGAGCCGCACCTGCCCGATCTCGTTGAGCCCCAGGCTTTCCGGCGACGCCGTAGTGGCCAGGTTCTGCTCGTCGAATCGGGAGACGAGTTCGGTGACGAGTGCGGTGGTGGTCCGCGTGCCATGCTTCAGCGTCATCCTGCTACCGGCCTCCAGCGGCGTTTCGGCGAGCCAGCACACTGTGGCGTCGAGGGTGTCGGTGACGCGCGGCGCCTCTTCGGAGCAGCTGAGCATGTCGCCACGCGAGATGTCCGAATCCTCGCTCAGCACGAGGCCGACCGGGCTGCCCGCCTCGGCCGCTTCGACCGGGCCGTCGGGGGTGTCGATCCGGGCCACGGCGTTGCGGGTCCCGGCGGGCAGCACGGCGATGGCGTCCCCGACCGCGATGCGGCCCGCCGCCACCTGCCCGGCATAGCTCCGGTCCCCGGCCCCGTCGCGGAGCACGTACTGCACCGGCATGCGGAAACCGACATCGAAGTCGTGCGGACCGGCGTCCACGGTCTCGAGGTTCTCCAGGAGCGTCGGCCCGATGTACCAAGGCGTCTTCTCCGACGCGGTCACCACGTTGTCCCCGGTCAGCGCGGACAATGGCACGACGACCACATCGTCATCGCCGTAGCCCAATGACTTCGCGTGCGCCAGGAACTCGTCGCGGATCCCGGTGTAGACGTCCTCGGAGAACCCGACGAGGTCGAGTTTGTTCACCGCGACACTGATACTGGGCACGCCGAGCATCGCCATCACCGCGAGATGCCGCCGCGTCTGCGACAGGACACCTTTGCGCGCGTCGATGAGCAGGACGGCGTGGTGGGCCGTCGACGCCCCGGTGACGGTGTTCTTCGTGTACTGCACATGCCCCGGGGTGTCGGCGAGGACGAAGGTCCGCCGTGGGGTGGCGAAGTACCGGTAGGCGACGTCGATGGTGATGCCCTGTTCGCGTTCCGCGCGCAGGCCGTCCACCAGCAGGGACAGGTCGGGGTCGGTGAGCCCGCGCTCTTCACTGGTGCGGAGCACGGCTTCGAGCTGGTCGCTGAGCACGGACTTGGTGTCGTAGAGGAGGCGTCCGACCAATGTGGACTTGCCGTCGTCCACACTGCCCGCGGTCACGAGCCGGAGCAGATCCGAAGTCATCAGAAGTATCCTTCCCGTTTGCGGTCCTCCATGGCGGCCTCCGAGATCCGGTCGTCGGCCCGGCTGGCACCGCGCTCGGTGAGCCGGCTGCCCTTGATCTCCTCGATGATCTCGGCGACCGAACAGGCCTTCGATTCGACCGCGCCGGTGCACGATCCGTCGCCGACCGTGCGATACCGGACAGTGCGGCCGACGAGGTCTTCGTCCTCGCTCGGGCCGCCCCACGGACCGGGTGCGAGCAGCATCCCGTCGCGCTCGTAGACCTCACGTTCGTGCGCGAAGTACAGCGAAGGCAGTTCGATGCCGCGCTGCTCGACATAGCGCCAGACGTCGAGCTCGGTCCAGTTGGAGATGGGGAAGACCCGGACGTGTTCGTCCGCGCGGTGCGCGCCGTTGTAGAGGTTCCAGAGTTCGACGCGCTGGCGCCGGGGGTCCCATTTGCCGAACGCGTCGCGGATGCTGAACACGCGTTCCTTGGCGCGCGACCGTTCCTCGTCACGGCGGCCGCCGCCGATGACGGCCTGGTAGCGCTTCTCGGTGATGGTGTCGAGCAGCGGCACGGTCTGCAGTGGATTGCGCAGCCCGTCGGGACGTTCCTCGAGCCGGCCGCGGTCGATCCAGTCCTGGACCGCCGCGATGTGCAACCGCAGCCCGTGCTCCTTGACGAGATTGTCCCGGAAGGACAGAACCTCGGGGAAGTTGTGCCCGGTGTCGATGTGCACCAGTGTGAACGGCGGCGGCGCCGGCGCGAAGGCACGCACCGCGAGATGCGCCAGCACCGTGGAATCCTTGCCACCGGAGAAAAGGAGCGCGGTGCGATCGAACTCGCCGGCGACCTCACGCAGCACGTGGATGGCTTCGGCTTCCAGTACCGAAACGCTCGCCTCCACGCGGTTCAGGGTGGGCGAGTTCATCGGACCACCGCCCGCGCGCCGCGCTCGCACTGGCTCAAGGCCCGCTGGATCTCCAGCACGCATTCGTTGACGCCCATCGCCGAGGTGTCCACCCGGACCTCCGGGGTGACCGGCGCTTCGTACACGTCGCCGATCCCGGTGAGACCACTGACCTCACCGCGTTTCGCCCGGGCGTAAAGGCCTTTGACATCCCTGTCGGCACAGGTTTCCAGTGGTGCGTGCACGTGGACTTCGACGAAGTTCAGCCCGCGCTCCTCGTGGTCGGCCCGGACCGCGGCCCTGGCGTGGCTGTACGGAGCGATCACCGAAACGATGGCGAGGACGTCGTGCGCGGCGAGCATCGAAGCGAGCTTGCCGATCCGCCGGATGTTCTCCACCCGGTCCTGTTTTTCGAAACCCAGCTCGGGAAACAGGTCCCGGCGGATGAGGTCGCCGTCGAACAGCTCGACGGCCCGGTTCTTCTGGTGCCGTTCCGCGAGTGCTCGGCCCAGGGTCGATTTCCCCGAGCTCGGCAGTCCGGTCAGCCATACTGTGGTGCCCACTGCGGTTACCTCCTTGCTCATTCGGTCTCGGTCAGGGTGCGTACTGGCGGCCCAGCAGTTGCCTGGCGACCACGAGCTTCGTGGCGTTCTCGGTGCCGTCCGCGATCTGCGGGCCGATCGAGTCGCGGAGTCTCCGCCCGATCGGGTTGTCGATGCTCCAGCCGCGATGTCCGAACGTGAGCAGCGCCTGCTGCGTCGCGTCCGTGCCCAGCTTCGGCGCCCACCACTTGGCCATGTTGGACTCCATGCGGTGGTCGAGTCCGGCGTCCTTGCGCCACAACGCTTCGAAGGCGAGCAGCCGCGCCGCCTTCAGGTAGGTGGCGTGTTCGGCGAGCGGGAAGGCGACGCCCTGGTTCTTGCCCAGCGGTGCGCCGAACGACTCGCGGGTGCGGGCGAACTCCATCGCCTCCCCCAGCGAGACCTCCGCCGAGGACAACGCCATGACGGCGATCAGCGCACGGGAGTAGTCGAACCCGCGCATGACGCCGACGAACCCGCCGCCGAGTTCACCGACCATCTCGGCTGCCCCGACCGGACACGCGTCGAACTCCAGCGTTGCCCGCCCACCCGAGCGGTGCCCCAGGTCGTGGAGCCGCTCGCGGGTCACCTCGGGCCGGTCCAGCGGCACGTAGAACGCGGTGATGCCACGTGCGCGGTCGTCGCTGGTGCGGGTGAACACCAAACCGTGAGTGGCGTAGTCACCCAGCATGATCGAGGTCTTGGTCCCGGTCAGCCGCCAGCCGTCGCCGTCGGGCTCCGCTCGCAGTTCGATGCCGCCGGCGTCGGTGCCGTGCTCGGGCTCGGTGAGGCACAGCGCCACGATCGACTCCCCGGCCGCGATCGGCGGGAGCCACCGGTCACGCTGATCCTGGGCGCAGTTCCGCTCGATGATCCCGGCGATGAGCGCCGCGTTCAGCACCGGGTAGCAGGCCGCGAGCTCGCCCTTGGCCAGCTCCTCCAGGGCGAGCCCGACACTCGTGGCGCCCTGTCCCCCGCCGCCGTAGTGCTCGGGTACACCGAGCCCGAACAGCCCGGCTCCGGCGAGATCGGCGAACGTCGACGCCGAGAATCCTTCGGTCCGGTCGTTTTCCGCCGCCGCCGGAGTGATCTTGTCGGCGACGAACGCCCGCACCTTGTCGGCGAGCGCCTGTTGTTCGTCGGTCAATGCGAAATCCATGTCCCACCTTTCAGAGGGTGCTCAGTTGTTCGCGGAGCTTGAACTTCTGGACCTTGCCGCTGGGCGTCTTGGGCAGCTCCCCGGCGTACTCGACACGCTCGGGCCAGTACTGCTTGGCCATGCCGAGCCCGCTCAGGTGCTCCTGGATCTCCGGCAGTCCTGGCGGATCGCCGTCGCCGACGATCACCGCGCAACCACGCTCGCCGAGCCGCTCGTCGGGATAGCCCACGACGGCGACGTCCTTGACCGTCGGGTGGCGCAGCAGTGCCGCTTCCACCTCGACGACCGGGATTTTCTCGCCGCCGCGGGCGATGATGTCCTTCTCCCGCCCGGCGATCCGGATGCCGCCGTACCCGTCGTCTCGGGCGAGATCGCCGGTGACGAACCAGCCGTCGGCGGTGACGCTCTCGGCGTAGACCTCGGGGCGGCGGAAGTAGCCGAGACACTGGGTGGCACCGCGGACCTGCAGCTTGCCGGTCTCCCCCGGCGTGACGGGCATGCCGTCCTCGCCGACGATCCGCACCTGCGTGCCGCGGATCGGGGAACCGTCGCTTTCGGACGCCCGCATCGGCGGGTGCTCGGGCCGGGTCAGCGTCGGGGCGCCGTTCTCGGTCATGCCCCACAGCGCATAGAGGCGACACCCGAGCACGTCCCGCGCCTGTTCGACGAGCACCGGCGGAATCGGCGCGCTTCCGGTGGCGAAGGTCTTCAGTCGCGACAGGTCGAGGTCCTGTTCCTTCTGTTCGGCGATCAGGTCCACCAGGAACGGCGGTGCGCCCATGAAAAAGGTGACGCCCTCTTCCTCGAGGACGCGCAACATCAGCTTCGCGTCCCACGCGTCGATGTGGACGCAGGTGGCGCCCAGGATGAGCGGCATCACGAAGTTCCAGGTGAAACCCGCGTTGTGCGTGGTCGGTGAGCCCATCGCGGTGATGTCGCCGCCGGTCAGGTGCAGGATCTCGGCCTGGACGAGATTGGTGGCGTACAAAGTGTTGTAGCTGTGCATGACACCTTTGGGCTCGCCGGTGGTGCCGGAGGTGAACATGACGTACGCGAGGTCGTCCGGGGTGGCCTCACGGCCGTCGACGTCCCCGAAAACGCTGCCTTCGGCGCCGGGTTCGCCGAGCAACGCCGTGTCGAAGTCCAGCGCTCCGGCCAAACCCGGGGCGTCCGGGTCCTCGTCGGCGACTCCGATCAGCACACGGTGGCGCAGGGTCGGTGCGGCGTGCGCCACCTCGGCGCTCATCTCGGCGTAGGAGAAACCGCGGTAGCTCACCGGTCCTATGTAGACCGGACTCTGTGTGAGGCTGGTCATGAAGCCGACTTCGCGTTGCCGCATGATCGGCAGGGTCGGCCCCGCGACCGCGCCGATCCGGGTGCACGCCAGGCACAAAGCCAGTAGCTGCCAGGAATTCGGGAGTTGCAGGGTTACGATTTCGCCGTGGGCGACGCCGAGCCCGGCCAGTCCCGCTGCCATCCGCTCGACCCGGCGTTCGAGTTCGGCATAGGTCACCTCTTCGGTTTCCCGGCCGTCGGTGTGCCAGACGACGATCGCCCTGCGGTCGGGATGTTCCCGCGCGCCGCGACGCAGATCGTCCAGTAGCGTCTCGTCGCGGCGCCAGAGGCCTTCCTCCCGGTACTTTTCGGCCAGTTCGCCGGACACGTGCATGATGGTCATCTCCTCGGTTTCCGTTGGTGTGTACCGTCTTGGTTCCCGGCACCCGTTATGCCACCGCGCGGGTGTTCCCGCCGTCGACGAGTAGCAGGGCGCCGGTGACGTAGGCGGCCTGCGCGCTCGCCAGGAACGCCGCGAGCGCGCCGAAATCGTCGGGGTCGCCCACCTTGTTCAACGGGACCTCGGCCGCCACCTCGGCGACACCGTTGCCCGACGGGCCGCGCAGTGCGGTGGTGTCGTGATAGCCCGGCGCGAGCACGTTCACCGTGACCCCGCTGTCGCCGAACTCGTAGACGAGGTTTCGGGCGAAGCCGAGGATCCCGAGCCGGGCGACCCCGGAGAGCACGTTGTGCGGGATGGGTTGGCGTACCGCCTCCGAGGTGATCATCAGGACGCGGCCCCAGCCTTGGTGCTTGAGATGCGGCATGGCTGCCAGCACGAGCGCGGCGTGGGGCACGAAGGCGGTGTCGAACGCGCCGCGGTAGGCATCGACGCCGAAGTCCTTGACCGGGCCCTGCTTCACGCCCGGCGTGTGACTCACGACGACGTCGATGGCGCCGAATTCCCGTTCGGTGTGCTCCACCCAGCCTTCGATTGCGGCGGGATCGTTGAGATCGACGGCCTCGCTGATGATCTTGCCCGCACCCAAGGTGTCGAGCTCGGCGTGCGCGTCGGCGAGTCGCCCGGCGTCACGGGCGCAGATCGAAACATGTGCGCCCTCCCCGGCGAGCGCCCGCGCGACACCGAGCCCGAGCCCGCTGCTCGCGGCGGCGACCATCGCCACCTTTCCGCTCAGTCCCAGATCCATCAGGGTGTCCTTTCCGCGTCGCCGGGGGTGTAGCGGTAGCGCAGCATCTGAAGGCCCGCACCGGCGGTGGTCAGGACGCGGGGCTTCCACTCGAGTTCCGACCGCCAGCGTTCGTCGCACCTGATCACGACCTCACCCCGGTTGAGCCGGTCCGGGTTGCCGGTCACGGTGTGGTTGATGCCGAGGCGCACCCGGTTCTCACTGCCGACCGGGTTCGGCGCGTCGAGTCCGACGAAGCGCTGGATCGCGGCGACGACCACAGCGGGGTCCCGGCCGAAGTCCTCGTGCCGCACACGCAGGTAGCGGTGGCCACCTCGCAGCGCCAGCAGGTCCGATGCCGCGTTGACCGCCGACCAGTAGGCCGTACTGCGGATCGAGCCCATCCGGGTCACGTAACTCTTGTCCTTGCGGTAGGAGAACGTCGTGGCACGTGGGTCGCGGACGACATGCAGTACCTTGACGTCCAGGTCTTCGCGGCCGAGTAGCGCCGCGGCCTCGGCCGGGTACTTCGAACTGTCGACCACCATCTCCGAGTCACCCTGGGCGAGCACGACGTCGTACACCGCCTTGGTGACGCCGGTGGCCCAGCGCACGTCGGCCGGTGGGGTCAGCGGGGTCAGCGTCTCGCCGAGCCTCGCGGCGATGTGCCGGGCCCGGAACCGCCGGTCCTGGGCGGCGACCATCGCACGGGCTTCGCCATCCCCGGCGGCGGTGCCTTCGGCGGCCACCACATCAGACCACAAAGGACACTCGGTGACAGGTTCCCCGCAGCCACATGAAGAATTCGTGCCCGTCCCGAGAATCCCGTTGCGCCACAGGTAATGCAGCTCGCCGACATGCACCGCGCCGGGAACCTCGTTGAGCACGTTGCCGATCATCGTGCTGCCGCACCGCGTCATGCCGGTGATATAGAGAACCTTCGGCCTGGTGTTCGCGGTCATGACCGGTCCTTCGGTCCGACCAGCACGAAATGCTGCGGCAGGTGGACGGCGAGCCCGATGCGGCTGCGGGCTTCCAGCAGATCACCACCGTCGGATCCGGCCCCGCGGCGTAGGTTGAGCCAAGACAGGCCCGGGTCCAGAAAGGTCACCGCGGCGCGGAAGTCGGCAAGCAGCACCTGGTCGTGCGGGATCATCCTGGTCCGCGCGATCCGGATACCCGCCTCGGCGAGCTTGCCGAGCAAGCCGGTCTCCACCGCGCGCCAGTAGACCTCGTTGTGCGCCACGATCCCGTCGCACGAGCCGCCGGTCTCCTCCACCAGTGCCGCGGCCGTGGTCAGCAGCTCCACCGGGTCCTTGTCGGTCTGGAGCCGGCGCATCCCCGACAGTCTCATCAATCCCGGCACCGCGCCTTCACCGTCTCCGTGCAGGAGAACCTGGTTCTCCCTGGTGCCGAACCGGACCAGGAGCCGGTAGTCGATGAACGCGGCCAGCAGACGGGGATGGTCGAGCAGCCCCGGCGGGATGGACACCGACACGTCGAAGTCGGTGAGTTCAGCGGTCGCGAGCCGCGGCGAGAAGGCCGATTCCGGGGTCGTGTCGAAGGTGGTGCCGGAGATGGTGCGCCGATCCTCCGGCGGCTGCGGTTCGTGGATGTAGGGTGCCGGTTCGTCGCGCACGGTAGCCATCTTCAGCAGGTGCCGCACGGTGTAGCGGGGCCGCTCGGCGAACAGCGGGAACGCGGTGGGCAGGTACGCCCGGAAGGGCACCGTGATGTCCTCGGTGCCGAGGCCGTGGGTGGCCGCCTGGGCGAACTCCTCGCCCGGTGAGCTGGCCGTCATCGCCGGGTCGGCGAGCAGCTGCCGTGATTGCTGGACCGGTGCTGTGGTCATGGTCTTTCCTTTCTCCTCGTGGGTCTTCTCTTCCGGGACCGCTCAGGCCACGGCGGCGACGCGGCCGTGTACGCGGTCGGAGATCTCCCTGGCGAGCGCCCCCGGCCGGGGTGCGCGGAAGATGTTGCGGCCGATGGCCACCCCCGCCGCACCCGCCCGGACCACCGAGCCCACCCGCGCGAGCAGGTCCTTCTTGTGTTCCACCGGGGGTCCCCCGGCCACCACGATCGGCACCGGGCAGGCCCGGACCAGCTCGCCCATGGCCTCTTCGCTGCCGGGGTAACTCACCTTGACGAGGTCTGCACCGAGGTCGGCGGCGAGCGTCGCGGAATGCGTCACCAGCGCGGGATCGGCCGGGTCCTCGATCTCCGGGCCGCGGGCGTACATCATCGCCAGCAGCGGGATGCCCCAGCGGTCGCAGACCTCGGCGACCCGCGCCAGATCGGCGACCTGCGTCGCCTCTTCGCGCGACCCCATGTTGACGTGCACGCTCACCGCTTCGGCACCCAGTCTCAGCGCCGCCTCGACACTGGTCACCAGGTACTTGGCGTCCGGATCGGGCGCGTGCGAGGTACTGGCGCTGAGATGCACGATCAGCGAGGTGTTCACGAACTTCTTGGGGTCGAGATGGCGGACCGTGCCCTTGTGCAGCACGATGGCGTCCACTCTGGACTCCGACAGCTCCCCGACCAGCCGGTCGAGCGAACGACTGTCGGAGATCGGCCCGTCGGCGACCGAATGGTCCAGCGGGACGATCAGCAGGCGGCCGTCGCCCCGGTCGTCGAGGCGGTCGAGGCGCAGTTGCGCTCCGAAGGAATTACTTCGGCTCATGGAGACTCCCTTAACGTGTTTGTGCCGGCGTTGCCGGTGACAACACCGCTTCGCTTCCGGCCGTCCGGTCCAGCCCGAACTCCCGGCACAGGACCTTGACGGCGTCGTGCACCCGGTCGCGGTCGACCACCACGGTGGTGCGGGCCTGCGTGCACGAGACGCATCTGACGTCGATCCCTTGCGAGGCAAGGACCGCGAGCGCGGAGGCGGAAATCTTCGGTCTGCTGAGCAACCCGACCCCGACGATCGACACCTTGCCGACCGGGTGGTGGATCTCCGCGACACCGCCGTGCGCTTCGAGAACCGTGCCCACGGTCGCCATCACTTCATCCACTGTGGACTCCGGAACGCAGAAGGTCATCCGCAGCTCCTCCGGCGGCAAGGACCACCAGACCACCGGGTCGACGGCGATCTGGCGATCGGCGAGCGCGTCGAGCACCCCGATCCCGCAGGGCGTGTGCTCGGCGGCCGCCCGGACGACCACCTGGGCGATCGCCGGATCGTGCGTCACCGCCACGACCCCGGCGCGGCCTTCTATCGTCGAGTCGTCGGGCATTGCGGGTTTCCCTCCCAGGATGGCGCCGCTTCGGATCACACCGCTCTGGATAACAGTGCCGCGGCCGCGGCCGGACGAGTGGCGCACGACGATGTCGACCCCGTGCGCGGCGGCGAGTTCGACGGCGCGCGGGTGCATGACCCTGGCGCCGGCGAACGACATCTCCACCATCACCCCGGCGTCGACCTCGGCGAGCAGTGGCGCTCCCGGCACGATCCTGGGATCCGCGCAGCGCACGCCGTCGACGTCGGTGTAGATCTCGCACACCCGGGCTCCGTGTGACACCGCCAGCGCGACAGCCGAGGTGTCGGAGCCACCCCGGCCGAGGGTGATGACCTCGCCGTCACCGTTGCGCGCCTGGAATCCGGCGACGACCACCAACTGACCCCGGTCGAGCCAGTCCCGGGTGGGCCTGGTGTCGACGGTCTCGACGACCCCGGCGCCGTGGCGCCCGATCGCACGGAGACCGGCTTCCGGCCCCGACAGCGACACCGCGGGCACGCCCCGCTCCCGCAGGGCGATCGCCAGCAGCGCGGCCGCGGCGAGTTCGCCGGTGGCCAGCAGCTTGTCGGTCTCGGTCGGATCCGGCGCCGAACTCACCGACGCCGCGGCGCGGACCAGGTCGTCGGTGGTCTTCCCGCGAGCGGAAACCACCACGAGCAGCGTCGTGCCGCGATGGTGTTCGGCGGCCAGCCGCCGAGCTATTCCGGCGATCTGGTCTTCGGTGGCCAGCGAGCTGCCGCCGTACTTCTGGACGGTGGTGCCCATATCACTCCATCCGGGATTACCCGTACTGGTGGCGGCGCTTTTCCGCTCTCCTCCTCAGTCAAGGGCACGAGGCCGGGTAAATGAATCGCGTAAATGAGCGAGATAAGAGCGTTATCAGCGGGCGTCGGCACACAGTGTCATTCCCGGGGGGTGCCGGCAGAGCCGTGCTCGAATGCCTCACGTGAATGAGGGAGGCCAGAAGACCTATCGCGATGGTTCCCGAAGCGCCATTACTCGCTGCGACGGCGACCGGCGAAATAACTTAGTCTTTCGAAGTATTTCCGCTCTGATCGCAGGCGATGACCACGAGCGCCAGTTCGACCCGGTTGCTGACACCGAGTTTCGTGAAGCTGTTACGCACATGTGTGCCGACGGTGTGCGGCGAAAGCACGAGCCGGGCCGCAATCTCTTTGTTGGTCATCCCCTTCGCCACCAGCCGCGCGACCCGCACCTCGGTGTGGGTCAGGCTTGCCCACTGCGCGGCGAGCTCCGCTGACGGTTCCGCTTCTTCACCGGTGGCGGCCGCGGGTTCCGGAACTTCCAGGCGCGCCAAGCGATCCTCCACACGTCGCGCGGCGTCCACCGCACCGCACCGGACCCAGATCGCGCTCGCTTCGGCCATCAGTTCCCGCGCCCGCCCGAGATCGCCGTGGGAGGCCTCACTGATCCCGGCGTCCAGCAGGGCCGCTGCCAGCGCCGGGTGCCGCCCGCTCGAGCGGTACAGCTCCGCCGCGCCGGCGAGCTGCGCCGGGTCGTCCCCGAGCAGCCCGTCGATCTGGGCACTCGCCGCCGCCAGCGAAGCCACGCCGGGGTTCTTGGCCGAGAGCTCCCGCATGTCCTGGGCTATGCGCGCGGCTTGGGCCTTCTCCCCGTTGCGCAGCGCGAGCCGGACGACAGCGGGTGTGGTCGAGGCGCATCCCGGCAGCAGGAATGCGCCGGCGGACAAGGTGTAGGTGAGCGTGGCCGATTCGCGGTTGCGCACGACGCTCGTGCCGCCCGCTTCGTGCCACAGGGATCGCTGCCACGCCACCGATTCCCGGCACAGCCACGCCCCGCCCACCCGATCGGCCAGTAGCCTGGCTTCGCGCAGCGCGCGGTCGGCGTCGCGGAGGTCGAGCTGGCCGATCCGGATCTCGGCGCGAAGGCACAACAGGTGCACGAGCAGGACGTCGAAGTACATCTCCCTGGCGAGTTCGATACCGGTCGCTACGGCGGAATCGGCTTCGGCCAGTTGTCCCCTGACGAGGCGGAGCCCGGCGAGGCAGTAGTGCCACACCGGCTGCGTCCAGCGGGTACCCAGCGCTTCGGCCTCCTGCCGGAGGTGTTCCAGCGTCGCCTCGGCCTCGTCGAGCCGGTCCAGACCTGCCAGCGTGGGCACGAGCCAGAGCCGTGGATGCCGCTGCTGCGCCTTGGCGCCGATACCGTCCGCCATCGCCACCGACGCGCGAATATGGTCCAGCGACTGGAAGTACCAGCCCTCGAAACCCATGACCAGGCCGCGGGCGAGCGAACCGACCACGAGCGCTTCGGCCCGGTTCGACGTCTTGGCGAGCTCGATCGCCTCGATCGCGAGGCGATCGGCCTCTACCAACTCGCCCACCCGGACCAGGCCGTATGCCTGCATCGACAGAAGTTCCGCGCGTCGCCCGTCGGACAGGTCGCGGCGCGCGAGCACCCGGCGGGTGAGCTCCACGACCATGGTGCTGTCCGTAAGCTGGCGCGTCAGCTCGGAAAGCTCGATCAGCAGCTTCGCCTCGACGTCGGCGTCGAAACCGGCGTGCAGCCCGCGCTCGCACAACGCGCGGGCCTCCTGGGTGCGGCCGGAGAGGCTGAGCAGCCGGACGGCGTCGGCGGTCATCTCACCGACGAGCGGGTGCCGGTTGTCCAGCATGTTCAGCAGCCGCAAGGAAAGATCGGCCGCCTGGCCCGGCGCGCGCGACGCGAGTTCGCGCACGGCGTCGGACAGTACTTCGACAGCGGGCGCCACATGCCCGGGCCCACCACTGCGGACGAAGTGGTCGGCCACCTCCATCGGCCGCTGCCGTTCGGCCCACACGACCGCGGCCGCCTCACGGTGCAGCGCGACCCGCGCCGGTTCGCCGAGCCGCAGGTAGACGGCGTCGGCGACCAGGGGCTGGCAGAACTCGAGCTCACCACCGGTTTCCGCGAGGATCCCCGCGGCGGTCGTCTCGGCCGTCGCGCTCAGCAGGGCCGAAACCCGGTGCCCGGTCAGCCCCGCCGCTTCGTGCACAGTGAAGGGCCTGCCGAGGATCGCGCCCGCTTCGAGCAGGCCCATGGCCGCGCCGGAGAACCCGCGCAGCCGACGCATGACCGCGTCCGCGCACCGGATCGGCAGCGGCTGCCGCCGCGCGCCTTCGGCCAGGTGGACCACGTCGTCACGCAGGACAGTCCGGCCGGTGTCGCCGAGCCCCAGCAGGAGTTCGCGGCACAGCTCGGGATCGCCACCCGCGTGGGCCACGAACCGCAGGAGCTCGGGCGACGCCGTCGCGCCCAGGACCGACCGGCACAGCCTGGCCATGTCCTCGGTTCCCAGTGGTTCCAGGACAAGCCGCCCGGCGCCCGCGGTGATGAGCGCGTCCACCGCCCCGGCCACCGCCGCGCTCGCGGCCCCGGGAGTGAGCGTGACCAGCCACAGCACCGGATTCGGCCGGGACAACGCGCTCACCTGCAGCGACAGCGCTGTTGTGGCGTCGGCGAGGTGGAAGTCGTCGACGATGACGAGCAGCCTGTCCGTGGGTAGGACACCGCCCAGCCGTTCCTTGAGCTGATCCAGGGGCAGCAACCGTTGCACCGTGGGCTTTCCGCCGTTCGCCGGGGCCGGGATCAAGGTTGTCAGTGGTGCGACCGGGACGACTTCGACCGATTCCTTCCTGGTGCCGGCCGACGCCGTCGCGTGCCGGGCAACCGCTGTTTTTCCACTGCGGCCGGCGCCCTCCACGACAAGTACCCCGCCTTCGCCCGAAACGAGGGCGTCGAGCGCGGTTTCGACAACCGCCAGTTCGTTCTCCCGGCCGATCAGGCGAGCCGGCACCGGGGGCGGATCAGGTGCCCATTCTTCTTCCGCGCGCACTGGATCCCCCCATGGGCTTCACCTTGACGAACCGTGGTTCCCTCAGCTTATGAATTCACTCTAACAGCTGATTTTCAAGGCCACAGAACAAGCGAACAGCAGGTGATCACGTTGATCCGGGCCGTCTGCGCACTGCGGGTAAAAGTACCGTCACCGCGCCTTTGCCCGACGGCGCCGGACCTAAACTCGGCCGAACGAGCGAACCGACACCGTAATGGTCCAGACTTTACTTTCCGTGACATTCGACGGTTATCGATCACTCGATTTGACAGCGTGATCCGTTCCTTGGATAGTCGGTAATCTCTCCCTCTTATTCAATTCGGGATGATGGCGTAGAGGCGGGGATGATCTTGTAGGGAAAACCCGATCTGCCGGCCCCAGCCCGGCATTCAACTGGGAGGACGAGTGAAGAAGATCTGGGTCGTCGCACTGTTCGCGGGTGCGTTCGGCGTCTCCTGTACCGAATTCGCCGTCGTCGGACTGCTGCCAGAGATCGCCGGGGACATGGGGGTTTCGGAGTCCGCGGCAGGCCAACTGGTGACCCTCAACGCGATCGCGTTCGCGGTGGGTGCCCCGGTGCTCGCCGCGGTGTGCTCCCGGATGGACCGGCGGAAGCTCCTGCTGGGCGCGCTCGCGGTGTTCGCCGCCGGGCACGCGATGGCCGGGCTCGCGCCGAATTTCGGCGTGCTGCTGGCGTCGCGCCTGGTGTCCGGGGCGATGATGGGCATCTACCTCGCCACCGCGATAGCCGTTGCGGCGAAATTGGCCGACCCGCCCAAACGCGCCACCACGATGGCGACCATCGTCGCCGGGGTGAGCACGGCCACCGCGCTCGGCGTGCCGGTGAGCACGCTGATGGGCCAGCACCTGAACTGGCGCGTGCCGATGTTCGCGATCGGGGCGCTGGCGCTGCTGGCGATGGCGCTGATCGCGGTCGTGATCCCCGCCTCCGGTGTGGACGACGGTCCGCCGTTGCGTGAGCGGCTCACCGCGCTGCGCACCAAGCCGGTGATCATCGGGCTGTGCGCGATCGTGCTGTTCTGGGGCGCGTCGTTCACCGTCTACACCTATTTGGTGCCATTGCTCGAAAACCGCGCCGGCGTCCACGGCACACTGGTCACGGTCGTGCTGTTCATCGCCGGGCTCGCCGCCGTGGCGGGCAACATCATCGGCGGCCGCGGCGCGGATTCCCGCCCCCGGGCGACGTTGCTGATCACCGCCGGGATCACCGCGCTCTCGCTGCTCGTCGTCCTCCCGCTGTCGACGTCGGCGGCGGGTGCGATCATCCTCGTCGGCGTATGGCAGCTGGCCGCGTGGTCCTTCGTCCCCGCGGTGCAGGCGAACCTGTACCAGGCCGCGGGCGCGGGCGGTGAGCTCGCGGTGTCGTTCGCGGTGTCCGGGTTCAACGTCGGGATCGTCGCGGGCGCCGGGTTGGGCGGAGTCGCGCTGAACGTCGGTGGCCTGCCCGCGGTCTCCTGGCTGGGCGCCGCACTGGGCGTCGTGGCGCTGGGTCTCGTCATCTCCCTGATCTCCCAGCAGCGCCGCACCGCGAACCAGGAGTCGCCGCCGGAGGATCTGGAACGGGAGTACTCCGCGATCCTGTTCGACATGGACGGGACGCTGCTCGACTCCACCGACGCGGTACGCCGCGCCTGGCTGAAGTGGGCGGAGGAGGAAGGCGTCGATCCGGAACGCCTGGCGGGCACCGCCGGGAAACCGGCCAAGCAGATCGTCGGCAACCTGGTGCCCGAAGACCATGCCGAAGCGGCCTTGGCCCGGTACACCCATATCGCGACCCACGAACTGGACGGAGTGGTCGTGCTGCCCGGCGCTGCCGAGGCGCTGGAGTCCTCCGGCGCCCGCAAGGCGGTGGTCACCTCGTCCTCGCGGGACGTCACCACCGCGCGCATGGCCGCCGCGGGCCTGCCCCAACCGGAGGTTGTGGTCACCGCCGACGACTGCGGCCGCGGCAAACCCGACCCGGCGCCGTACCTGCTCGCCGCGCAACGCCTCGGCGTCGCGGCCGCGGAGTGCTTGGTCATCGAAGACACGGTGAACGGGATCGCTTCCGGACGGGCCGCGGGCTGCGCCACCCTGGGCATAGCCGACCCGGAAGACGGCGAGAAACTCGGCGCGCACAGCCACGTCCGCGATCTCGTGCGAGTGCGATTCGAACCGGGAACCAGCGGTGTCGCGCTCCGGCTCGAGGACGCCGTCAAGGCCTGAAACCCTTTACCAGCCGAGGATTCGCCATGGATGACGACCACATACTCGCCCACAGGCTCGCGGCCGACGCCGGTCTCCTGCTGCGCGAGCTCCGGCGGGAGAACCCGGAATCCGCCGGGCGCGAGTTCGGCGCGCGAGGTGACAGACTGTCGCACGAACTCCTGATGCGGGAACTGAACAAACACCGGCCGGAGGACGCGGTCCTGTCCGAGGAGGGCGATGGCAAGCCCGAGGAGGCAGCCTCGGGTCGCGTGTGGATAGTCGACCCGCTCGACGGAACCCGGGAGTACTGTGAACCGGGACGGTCCGACTGGGCCGTCCACGTGGCACTTTGCTCAGGACGGCGGCTCGTTGCCGGGGCCGTCGCCCTGCCGGACCGGGAAACCGTGCTCAGTACCGTTTCTCCTCCGCCGCTGCCCAAGTCCATCGGCAACGCGGCGGGCCGCCTGCGCATCGCGATCAGCCGCAGTCACCGGCCGCCGCTGGTCGACGAACTGGGCCGTCTGCTGGACGCCGAACTCGTGCCCATGGGGTCGGCCGGGGTGAAGACAGCCGCGGTGCTCACCGGCGAGGCCGACGCCTATGTACACACCGGCGGCCAGTACGAATGGGACAGTGCCGCGCCGGTCGCGCTTGCCGACGCCGCGGGTGCGCACACCTCACGTATCGACGGAAGTCCGTTGCTCTACAACAATCCCACGCCCTATCTCCCCGATCTGCTGGTCTGCCGTCCGAGCTTGCGCGAGCGGCTCTTGCGTGCCATCGACGAAGCGCTGATGTCCGGTGCGTAGCGGCAGGTGCCGCGGCAACTACGGTAATGCGGTTCCCCGCGTCAGCCGGGGCGGGACATAATGCGGCATGCCCCGCATCCCGTCCCATGATCAAGGTCCGGCCGGCCCAGCGCTGGCCCGCGTGCTGGGCAAGATCGGCGACGACAAGCTGTTGCCTGTCCTGACCGAGGGGCTGACCGGTGCGGACCTGGCGCCGCTACTGGCCGAGGTGCTGCGCAGCCGGGCCGGCCGGGTCACCGCGGCCGAAACGTTGCGCGGCTACCACGACCACGGCTTCGACACCTCGCAGGAGACACCGTTCCGCACGTTGCGCCGTGCCGAGGACCTGATGCTGGACACGCTCCCGCCGGACTTCGAGGTGCTGTCGCTCGCACCGACCGTGCCACTGGGCGCGCACGCGCTCGCGGGGATCGACCAGTCGAGGGTGGTCAGCACGATCAGGGGAAGCGAAGTGTCCGCGGACACTACCATCGGTCTCGCGCTGGCCGCGGCAGGCAGGCGCAATGCCTTACGCACGAAGGATGTTCGGCTTGCCGCGGTACAGCGAGTGACTCGGGTCGCGCACCCCGGCGGCCGAGCGATCACGGCGCATTTCCCGATGCTCGGCATGGTCTCCGCCGGCAGGCAATCCGCCGGTCGCACGTTCGAGCGGGACCATGTCGTGCAGCACCTGCGGTTCGTGACGGACACCCTGCGCGCCGCGGGTTCCGGTGTGATCACCGTCCGGCTCGACCCGCTCACCTCGTGGGCCGGGCCGCTGATCGACCACGTGAGCAGCGTCCTGCGAGCGGATCCGGCCATCAGGGTGACATCGGACGGGACCAGGCCGGAAGGCACGCAGCCGTACTACGCCGGGTTCTCGTACAAGGTTTTCACCGAGTTCGGCGGCGAGCCGATGGAGGTCGCCGACGGCGGGCTGGTCGACTGGGCACGGAAACTGCTCAGCGACCGGAAGGAACTAATGCTGGTGACCGGGTTCGGGGTGCAGCGGCTTGCCATGGTGCGCCAGCATGCCATCGTTCACTAAAAGGCACCTACGGCGCAACGGGCGGTGGCAGGTCGAGGGTTCGGGCGGCCCACGGGAGTGCGACCGCGAGCTGCCTGCGCTGGATGTCGCGCACGAGCGGGGCCCGCCCGATGAGCGGCAGGCCGGCCCGGCAGGCGAAGAATCCGGCGACGAGTCCGGCCACACCAGGACTGACGGCCGCGACCTCGTCCGGTTGCGGGCCGCCTTCGAGTGCCAAGCCGGGCAGCCAGAACGCGACGTCGATTTCGGGATTTCCGACGGCGGCCAGATTCCAGTCGAACAGTACGGCCCGTCCCGGCGGGAAGCACATGTTGTCGCTGCGGACGTCGAGGTGCACCAGTGCGGTTCCGCCGTACAGGCCGAGATCGGCGGCGTCCAGCAGTACCGGCAGTGCCCCTTCCAACCACGCGGCCGAGCACATTCCCAGTCCCAGCAGCGGTTGCGGGTCGGCTGCGACTTCAGCCCAGTTGCCGTCCATGTAGGACCGGTCACTGACCGGTTCGAGGCCGTCAGGTACCGGGTGTGCGGCCACGTCGGCGAGCATGGCGCGTACAGAATCGACCATGCCCGGCTCCCACGGCGGCGGCCACCGCGATCCGGAGAGATCTTGTAGCACCAGCAGCGGCGATGGGCCGCCGTCGTCGTCCCAGCCGATCAGTTCGGCCACAAAGGACCCACGCAGTTGACTGTATGCCCGGTGTTCCGCGCGCAGCCAGTCCGCGGTGATCTCGTCGGTGGCCTGCTTGGCGAACACTGTTCGGCCGTCGGCCAGCCGCAGGATCATCCGCCGGTTCTGGGTGTAGCCCCGGCCGGTGATCAGCGTGGCATCGACCACCCGGGTGCCGACGGCCCGCGAGAACCGGTCCGCCTCGTGCCGGCGCAGAATCACCGGGTCACGGTAGCAGTCGTGACCACTAAGGCTTCGGTATCGCCACCGCGTTGTACTGAGACGCCGGCGTAGACGGAGTGCCGAGGCGAGCGTTCGGCAGGTAGAGGCGGTCACCGAACGACGCCGCTGTGGTCGGCACGTCGAAGCTCGGGTCGGTGACCTTCGTGACCAGGTTGCCTGACGTCCCCGAAGGGTTCAATCCGAACTCGGCGACCGTGTTCAGCCGGTTCTGCACCACGTAGAGCGTGTTGTGCTCGACCAGGATGCCGTCACCACCGGTCAGCACCTCGCCACCGAGGTCGACCTCCTGGGTCACGCCGGTCGCCGGGTCGACTCGGAACAGTTTGCCCGTGTTGGTCTGCACGATCAGCAATGCTCGGCCGTCCGGCGTCTCCGCGATGCCGTTCGCGTTGATCGCCCCCGGGGTCACCACGAAGTCCCCCGTCAGCGGGAGGGTCGTAAACGTCGTGGGCAGCGAGCCGTTCCGGCCGAACTCGATCTTGTAGAGCACTGCTTTGCGTGAGTCGGTGAAGTACGCGGCGTCATCCGTGACGACCACGTCGTTGACCATCGTGTCGGCATCGGCGAACTTGTAGCTGGCCAGGACCGCACCGGTCTTGGCGTCGACGACCCGCCCGTCGCCCCCTGTCGAGCCGGCAACGAACAGGCGGTTACGCGAGTCGATCTTCAACCCGTTCGACGGCGTTCCTGGTCCCTGACTGAACACCTCGCCCAAGCCGGTGCGCAGGTCGACGCGGTACAGGGAGCCCTCGGTCCGCGAGCCGAAGTATGCCGTCGGCCCGTTGCCGATCGCGATACCCTCCGGCGGGAAGCCGCTCGGCAGGGCGAACGCCGTGGGGAACGTGCCCTCCCTGGACTCCGCGGCGGCCGGGGTGGCGTTGACGAGGGAGGCCCCGAGCGCCAGCACGGTCAGCGCAGCCAATGTTCGCGACATACTTGCTCCTCAACTTGCATGCGGGTTACTTGCCGACAGTCTTGGCCATACTTGGGCTCAGCGCCCGAATTCCCAACCGATCCACAGGATATTTACATCTGTTCCACAGGCTTCTTCATCGGCGGCAGCCGCCCGACGGCGTCGCCTCGCCACTCGGCGGCATGGCCACCTTTTCTACCGCGTGTTCGAACGCGACACACCGCGTCCTGGCCGAAGTGCCCCGCCGCGAGATCCCTAGGCGCAGGACGGGTCGGCGGCGAGGAGCGGCCCGAGCGTGGGGTCCTTCGCGATGGCCTGCTTGGCGGTGGCGATGGGGCCTAACACGTCGGCCGTGGCCTTCTGGAATGCGCCGGTGAACTGGGTGACGTTGCCCGTCGGGAGCTGCGCGATCTCCTCCTGGCCGTCGGCGATTCCCTGCTCCAACTGCTGATAGATCGCGGTGAGGCTCGTCCGTGCGGCACTCTCGGGCGTCCCCGCGAGCTGGGTGGCGTTGTCGTGCACGGTGGCGGCCAGGCTGACAGTGGTGCTCGCGGCGATCTGCTGGGTAGGCACCAGCTCGGACACACTGGTGTCCGAGCCCACGGTCTGCGCCAGCGTCGACAGGTACATCGCCGAGCGCGCCGGGCGGGCGCAGAAATCGTCCACCCATTGACTGGCAAGGGTGGTGCCACGGCGGACGTCGACGGCATGGCCGGCCCAACCGGCGGCGTGCTCGGCGGCGCAGCGGGCTGGGTGCCCGCCGAACACGCCGACACGACGGCCAACATGGTCACGACGAGCAGACTCGACCGCACGACGCACTTCCTTCCCCACAAGTGATGATCAGTGAATCACAGCGCGCCACCCGGCTGCAGCAGTTGCGAACCCCGTCCCGCCGAGGTAGCGAAGGACCCCTTCACAGCGTTCCGGGGTCCTAGCGGGCAGGATCGTCGTATGAGTCCCGCCCGGCTTGTGCTGCCGTCAACCGCTCCGGCATTCGGTGACGTGCGCCTGCGAGCTTTCGAGGATCGAGACGTGGACATGGTCATGAACCTGTCGACCGATCCGTACGTGCCGAAGACCGGCTCGCTCCGTGGCAACGTCGGCCGCGAGGGCGCTCTCGCCTACATCGAGCGGCAGAACGGTCATCTCGACACCGGGGTCGGTTACTCCTTCTGCGTCGCGGACCGAGACACCGACGAGGCACTCGGGACGGCCAGTCTGTGGCTCGCGCCCCTCGCCTCGGGCCGTGCGACAGCGGGGTACTCCGTCGCACCTCGCAGCCGTGGCCGCGGGATCGCGGGCCGAGCACTCATCGCGCTGACGCGGTTCGCCTGGTCCATCCCGGAGCTCTGGCGGATCGAGCTCAACATCGAGCCATGGAATGTGGCCTCGGCACGCACGGCTGAAAGCGCGGGATATGAACGCGAAGGGCTCCTTCGAAGCCATCAGGAGATCGGTGGCAAGCGCGTCGACATGCTCCTGTACGCCAAGATCAGGCAGATCGGCGCAGGACACTAGGGCGTGTCTTGTGGATCTCCGCCGGTACGGCGCATTCGACGATGGGAGCGGACAAGTGTCGGTGTCGCCCGTCCCGCGTAGCGCGGAGACAGTGCAGGGCCTGCAAGAACGAGTGGCCAGGGCCCTGCCCGCGGAACATGTCGAGCACGTCGGCGGCTGGTGGCTGCGCCGCTCCGCGAGCTCGTCGTGGTGGACGGGAACAGTGCTGCCGCACGGCGACGCCGGCCGGGACGAGCTGGTGCGCATGATCTCGTCCGCCGAGAGGTTCTACGCGGGATTTGGGGTGCCGACGAGGTTCCAGGTCAGCCCGGGCGCCTGCCCCGCCGACCTCGACGCGACCCTGGCGGAGCGTGGCTACCGCAGGGGCAATCCGATGTCATTGCAGACGGCCTCCGCCGTGGGCGTCCAGGCGCAGCCGCGCCCGGACGGGCCGGAGATCCGGCTGACCGAGACCCCGACGCCCGCATGGTTCGAGGCCTGGTCCGCCGTCCACGGCCATGGCAGCGACCAACGGATCGAATGGGAAATGCTCGGCCGGGTGATGCAACCGAGCGCGTATGCCTGCGCCCTGGCGGGAGACGAGGTCATCGCGGTGGGCCGTGCGGTAGCGGATTCCGGGTGGGCAGGCGTATTCGGCATGGCAACCCTCCCGGCGGCGCGCGGGCGTGGCGCGGCCCGCAGCATTCTGGCATCACTGGCCGGCTGGGCGGCCGCCAACGGAGCCGGCGGGATGTACCTCCAGGTCGAATGCGACAACGACCCGGCACTCCGGCTGTACGAGAGGGCGGGTTTCACCGAGGTGTGCGGTTACCACTACCGCGTCGACGAGCCTGCCGGAGAGTGAAGGCAAGACCACAGGCAGTGCCGAAAGCGGCTACCTCTACCATTTCGAGGGTGACCGCCTACGACGATCTTGATGCCTTCGAGCACCTGGACACCTCGACCCTGCCGCTACGTCAGCAGCGGATCCTGGTCACGATCCGGGATTCGGTGGTCAGGTACGGGTACTCGCCGAGCACTCGGGAGATCGGCGATGCTGTCGGCCTGCGGTCATCGTCGTCGGTGTCGAAACACTTGACGAGCCTGGAGGAGAAGGGTTTCCTGCGGCGTAGCACCACGATGTCCCGGCCGATCGACGTGCGCGTGTTCCTGCACGAGCCTCCGGCGCGGGAGCCCGCAGACGACTCGGTGCCCGTGCCCGTGGTCGGTCATATCGCCGCCGGAAGTCCCATCACAGCCGACGAGCATGTCGATGACATCCTGACGTTGCCCCGCGAACTCACCGGCCGTGGCAGCGTGTTCGGCCTGCGTGTGCGCGGTGACTCGATGATCGACGCCGCGATCTGTGACGGCGACATCGTTGTGGTGAAACAGCAACCCGAGGCCCACTCGGGCCAGATCGTCGCCGCGATGATCGACGGCGAGGCCACCGTCAAGGTGTATCGGCGCCGCAACGGTCATGTCCACCTCGAGCCGCGCAACCCGCAATACGACGTCATCGACGGCGATGAGGCCGCGATACTGGGCATCGTCGTCTCGGTACTGCGCAGCGTCTGAAGCCAACCTCCCGCGAGATGTCGACATCTCGCACCCGCGTGGAAGCTGTTGTGCCCAAATCTAGGACGCCCCCGGTCACCCACGCGATCACCGACGCGGCCGCCGGTTTCCTCGGTACCACTGCCTATGACACGTCCAAGTTGTTCTCGGGCGCCAGCCGGTAGTAACCGCGATGGAAGTAGACCAGCGGATCGCCGCGATCTTCATCGGCCGCCAGTACCTCCATCACCTCGGCGACGACGACCGTGGATCCACCGACGGGCGTCAGGGTGATCGGACGGCACCGTAACGCCACCGGGGCCTCTGTGAGCCAGGGTTCCCCGGTCTCGAGCCGGGTCCACTTGGTCTCGGCACCGAACTTGTCGGCGCCCGGGGTCGCGAAGACCTGTGCGAGTTCCACGTTCGAGCTGTCGAGCAGGTGCACCAGCAGCGATGGCACGTCCAGCACTGCCGCCGCGACTGATCCCCTGTTCACCATCGAGAACATCAGCGCCGGCGGTTCCACCGACACCGAGACGACGGACGACGCGGTGAGACCGACAGGTCGTCCGCGTTCGTCCGCGGTGATCACCGCAATCCCGGCAGGATGGAATCGGAAGGCCGTTTTGAGCTCTTCGGCGAGCTCCCGCTCCTGAGTCGCATTCGATAGCACTGCGGCTTTGTCGACGGTCAACATGTGTACACTCCGTAGAGGAATTCGGGCTTTCGGCGCACATGGCACCGAATCGGGCACATTGTCAGCCCCGGTCAGAAGTTCCAGCTCGCCTTGAGTAGTCCGGTTTTGCCGCGCAGAGAGAAGACGCCCCCTGCAGCGGTGAATTGAGCTTGCATCGAGTCGGCTCTCCTCAGCCCGGGGCACCACGGAGCGCGGGCCGTTGACTTTCGACGTTATAACCTCTACTAAGATGGAGATATACCCCTATGTGACCTATCCCCCACTGCGCTACCGAAAGGGAGAACGCGAGAGAGAGCAAGGGCTGCGACGCCGGACGATGATGTGACCGGGTCCACGGCCGTTGACGCCATTCCGGGCGCTCAGTGCAGGCGCCGGTGCAACGACTCCATTCGAGCATCGAGCTGGGCGGCGATGGCCGCGGTACTGGCCAATTCGTCGGCGAAGTCGGCGGGGACATTGTCGTCGTATTTGTAGAACAGCTTGTGCTCCAGCGTCGCCCAGAAGTCCATCGCTATCGTGCGCAGCTGCACCTCGACCTTGACGTGTTCGACACGGTCGGACAGGAATACCGGGATCCGCACGATCAGGTGCAGGCTCCGATAGCCGTTGGGTTTGGGCTGAGCGATGTAGTCCTTGCGGTGAAGAACTGTCACATCGTGCTGCCCGCCCAGCATTTCCGCGACCCGGTACACGTCGGAGACGAAGGGGCAGATGACCCGGACCCCCGCCACGTCATCCAGTCCCTCGGCGATCATTTCGACGTCGGGTTCGAGGCCCTTGCGAAGCAGCTTCTCCATGATCGCCTCGGGCCGCTTGACGCGACTGGTGATGTGCTCGATCGGATCATGCTGGTGGACGAAATCGAACTCCTCGCTGAGGATGCGCAGCTTCGTCATCAGCTCCTCCACGGCGAACTTGTACACCAGGAGGAATCGCGAGAGCCGCCGGTAGAATTCGATACCGGGTTCCCCGCCGCTCACCTGTGGCGGCGGCCTGCGCACCAGTGAACTCGCTCCCCGTGGGCCCTCGTCCATCGAATCTTTTCCCGTCACCCGCGAGCGCTGCTTGTCATGAGGAGAACGAGATTATCAGGGCGGTGGTTCCCGGTTCCCACACGACTGTCCCGAAAGGACATAGGCACCACCACCGCCACCGCTCCCACCACCTCGTATCACTCGTTGTGCAGCACCTCCGCGACCGTCAGCCGCGCGCGCTCCTTGACGGGAGCTGCGCCCAGCACGGCGATGGGAATTCCCGCCAAAGCCAGCAGAACAAGCACCGGCAGGTGGTAGACATCCACCATGAAGTCGGCGACATCGGTCTGTCCCGCCCGCAACATGGCAGGCGCGACCAGCCGGTGCACTTCGACTCCGAGCGGGAGGCCGAGCAGCCCGCCGAGCCCGCTTATGGTGGTCACCATCATCACCGTGACCTGGCGCGGCGTCATCCCGATCGACTTGAGCGTCCCGAGGTCGCGGCGACGCTCACAGATCGACGGCCTGCGGCTCGTCGCGGCGGACGGTCCGTTCACCACCGGCTCCGGTCCGCTCGTATCGGGCACCACAGTGGCGCTGATCTTGGCGATGACCGGTCGCACGACCTACTGCGACGAACTCGAAGGCGACGGGGTGGCGACCCTGCGGGAGCGCGGCGGAACACCGTGACCCGGGCACGGCGGAATTGGCTCCGGAAAGCCGGAGCCCATTCCTTTTCGAGAGTTATTTCACGAGATCGGCACCATAAGGCTGGGTGATGATCTCCATTCCATGGCCGCTCGGGTCCAGGAAATAGACCCCGCGACCACCGTGGTTGTGGTTGACCTGACCGATCAACCGTCCCTGCGGATCGGCATGATAGGTCACCTCAGCGGCCCTGAGCCGGGCGAAGATGGCGTCAAAATTCTCTTCCGGCACAAGGAAACAGTAGTGCTGCAGGCGAAGGTCTTCCTCCGGAACGGTGGCGAAGTCCAAGCGGACTCCGTTAGTGGTTTCCAGCGGAATGAACGGGCCCCATTCGGCCCCCACTGCCAATCCGAGAAGGTTCGCCAGGAATTCGGCGGATTCCCGGTTGTTCCGAGCGGGGACGATAAGATGATTCAATTCGACGGACACTGACACTGCGAATGCCTCCAACGGGCATCACGGGCACCTCCACGCTTCACCCAGCCGGTGACCAACGCGCGATGCCGCCCGATGACGATACCCCCACCTGGGTAGTGAAGGGGAGGAGCCGGTCCAGTTCGGCCGCCTCGTCATTCACCAGGAGGTCGACGACGCCGTCGAGGGTCGCACGGATGTCCTTGTCCACTCGACGAGGTCGTCGAGCTCGGCGCGGCGCTCCTCCATGAGCCTCAGCACGATCGCGTCCTTCTTCTTCGCCCTTTTCCTGACGACCGTCGCGATACGGTCGACAGTGGCCTGACAACTGCGATTTCGCCACTGCCGGTGACCACTCCCCACAATTAGGTACCGGCGAACATTCCGAGGCAGATGTCCATTGTGGACAGAGCAGCCAAGGCTGCCGAGCTTCAGGGGCGTGCGTTCGCCGTGAGTCCGGCCAGGCCCTGGGCGCGTCCGGCCGCAGCCGCGGGAGAACGGGTATCGGGATCGAGGGGATTCGAGCCGATCGCGGCGAGGGACTTCTCATCGGGCTCGACCACCACGACCTCCGATCCGTCCGCCCGCAGCCGGTCCACCGCATCCCGCAGCGTCATCGGGGACAGTGACGGGCCGTCGATGCCGAACGGCGAGATCACCACTACCCGCCGCGAACCGGCCGCGTAGTCGGCGTTGTCGCTCGAACGGACCCCGCCGTCGATGTACCGCCGCCCGCCGATGGTGACGGCAGGCCATATGCCGGGCACGGCACAGCTCGCCGCGACCGCGTCGACGAGTTCCACTCCGGACTCGCGGTCGAACACGCGCGGCTCGCCCGACTCCGCATCGACGGCCACCAGCAGGATCCGCCGCCGCGACCACTCGAGGGAGGGAAGACGCGACGCTATCGCCGCCAGCCTTTCCGCCTCCGGCACCGTCTCGGCGGTGAGCGCGAAGGCGCCGACACGTCGCCGTGCCTCCTCGGCCGAGGAGACGCCTGCCACGAGTGTGCCGAACCCGGCGGCAAAGGCCGCCATGTCCAGTTGGACCCGAATTTCCTTGGCCTGCACCGCCGGATCGGCCTGGCGCGCGAAGAGCTCGTCGAGCGAGAGCCCGCTGCCGACTTGCGCCGCCACCGCCGAACCGGCCGAAGTGCCGACGATCAGATCCGCTCCGGTGACATCGTCTCCCGCCTCCGCGAGACCCGCCAGCAACCCTGTCGTCCACGCGATCCCGGCTACACCGCCGCCACCGAGCACGAGCGCTTGTCCTTCGGTCATGGTCACCTTTCATGATCTTCGCTGCGCAGCCTGGCAGCGGTCCTTTAAGGATAGCGCCGCATCCCGGCAAGACGTCCGGCGAGGAAGGCGCGTTCGGCGTCATTGTCGGTCAGGGCGATCGCCCGCCGGTACTCCGTGGCGGCCTCGGCCTCCCGGTCCAAGCGGCGCAGGAAGTCGGCTTTGATCGCGGGCAGGTAGCGGTAGCCCGTGAGCCGCCCGTCCCGTTCGAGAATCTCGACCTCGGCGAGCGCGACCGCCGGCCCGCTGACCATCGCGACCGCCACAGCCCGGTTGAGCGCGACCACCGGCGACGGCCATTTCCTCAGCAACTCGTCGTAAAGTACGAGGATCTGGTCCCAATCCGTGTCGCCGTAGGCCGGCGCGGTCGCGTGCAGTGCCGCGATGGCGGCTTGCAGGGCGAACCGGCCGGGGTTCCCGCCGCGAAGCGCTCCCACGACCAGGTCATGCGCCTCGGCGATGCTTTGGTGGTCCCAGGCCGAACGGTCCTGGTCCGCCAAAAGGAGCAGACGCCCGTCCGCGCCGGTACGGGTGGCCCGCCGGGCATGATTGGCCAGTAGCAGCGCGAGCAGTCCCCGGACTTCGCGCTCGTCCGGCATCAGGTCGCGCAGCATGCGTGCCAGGTCGAGCGCGCGCTCGACAAGGTCGTTCTTCGTCAGCGAAGACCCGGCCGGCGCGGTGTGGCCGGTGGTGAAGAGCAGGTGGATCGCGGTCAGGGCCGCGTCCAACCGATCCGGCAGCTCCGCGGGCGCGGGCATCCGGAAGGGGATCCGCGCCGCCGTGATCTTCTTCTTCGCCCGGGTGATCCGGGCCGCCATGGTCGTCTCGGAGACCAGTAGTGCCTTCGCGATGTCCGGGGTCGTCACGCCGCAGACCAGCCGCAGCGTGAGCGCGACCTGGGCCTCGGTGGACAGAGCAGGGTGGCAGCACAGGAAGACCAGCCGCAGCCGGTCCTCGTGGACCACCGGGTCCGCGGGGAGATCCGGCTCCACCAGCAGGTGCAGTTTCGACCGCAAGGTTTTGGCCCGGCGCAGCGCATCCAGTGCGCTGTGCCGGGCCGCTGTCGTGAGCCAGGCACCCGGCCTGGCCGGTACGCCGCCGCGCGACCAGTCGTCGAGCGCGGCGGCGTACGCGTCCTGCACGCATTCCTCGGCCAGGTCGACGTCACGGGTGACGCGCAGGGTCGCGGCGAGCACCGAGGCCCACTCACGACGGTGCGCGTCGGCGACCGCCTGCCCGACCGTGGTCACATCGCGAGCAGCGGCCGCACCTCGACGGCGCCGTCCATGATCGGAAGCAGCTTGCCGATGGCGATCGCTGTTTCGAGGTCGGTGGTCTCCACCACGAAGAACCCCGCGATCACCTCTTTGCTCTCGAGGAACGGTCCGTCGGTCACCAGGCCGTCCTTGTGGATCGTCCGCGCTGCCGCGCTGGGCTCAAGCGCCTGCTCGTTGACGACTCTCGCGCCCATGGCGGCGATCTTTTCCCCGGCCCGCACGTTGGCTTCCATGACGTCGGGCGGGATGTCGGCCACGCCTCCGGGAGTTTCCTTCTCGTAGATCAGAATTGCGTACTGTGGCATGTCTGGTCCTATCCTGTCCGGTCCCATCCGGTCGCTTCGCTCGTCACCAGTTCCCTGTCTCCGGGCCCATCGCACCGTATTCAACCTTGCCATCGCGAGCGTAGGTACTGATGACGACACCCGTGCTCGACGTAGTGGTGCCGGCCAGTTTGAGGCCGGCCGGGATGGTTCCCCTGCCGAAAAGCCGCTTGCCCGAGCCGATGAGCACCGGGAACACCAGCAGGTGGAATTCGTCGACGAGATCGTGCTCGATCAGTGTCTGGATCAGGTCGCCGCTGCCGTGCACCTGGATCTCCCCGCCCTCGCCCCGCTTGATCTCGCCGACCGCCTCGGCGACGTCACCGGTGAGTAGCGCCGAATTCTGCCACGACACCGTGTCCAGTGTCCGGGACGCGACGTACTTCCGCATGCGATTCAACTTCGACCCGATGGGGTCGCCGGCCTCGGCCAGCGGCCATGTGGCGGCGAAGATCTCGTACGTCTTGCGCCCGAGCAGGAGCGCATCGGCCCTACTGATCAGCTCGACCATGACCTGGACCATCTCCTGGTCGAAGTGCGGCACGGACCAGCCGCCGTGCTCGAATCCGCCGTCGCGGTCCTCCTCGTTCCCGCCCGGTGCCTGCATGACCCCGTCCAGCGTGACGAACGTGGTCACCATCAGTTTCCGCATGTCGTTTTCCTTCACTCGTATCTGCCGCCGGGCGCCGGTGGTGACGTCCTCACCCGCTACGACGAACGAGCTAAACCGCAATCGACAACTCTCGCCAGGCGTTTCCGAAAGGCTGCGCTTGGGTAACCCATGCGGGTGATAAACCTCAAGGTCCACTGGCTGCGCACCAGCCTGATCGTCGTGGCGGTGGTGGTCGTGGTCGCCGCCGCGATGCAGGTCGTGGGCGTTCTGCCCAAACTGGACCTGTTCGGCAAGTCTACAGTGGATCGTAGCCAACCGGCGGTGCTCCACGCCGTCCGTGACCTCAGCCAGTATCACGCTGCGGTCGGTGACTTCCAGGTCGTCATCGATATCGAGGACGACGTGAAATGGGTACCGGACGCGCTCGCGGGCCAGCGCACCCTGTTCGTGGCGGCGGGCACCGTCAACGCGTACGTCGATTTCAACCGTCTCGTCGATGACTCCCTCGTGGTTTCGCCGGACGGCAAGTCAGTGCGCCTGACCCTGCCGCCCGCCGCGCTGGACAAGCCGAACCTCGACAACGAGCGCAGTTACGTGTTCAGCCAGCAGCGTGGGCTGATCGACCAGCTGACCGCGCTCGTGGATCCGCCGAACCAGCAGCGGTTCTACGTCGCCGCGGAACAGCGGCTCGCCACGGCGGCGACGGAGTCGGGCCTGATCGCCAAGGCCGAGCAGAACACCAGGACGATGCTCACCGGAATGTTCCAGGCACTGGGTTTCCAGGTCACCGTCACGACCGCCGACTGACGAGAGTACCGGCATGCCGCACCGCGAACATGTTGCGGCCCCCTTGTTCTCCCTCAGTGTCCACAATAGATGTGCGGTGGTGGCGTCCTCCCAATAGGACAGTGACTCGCACCAGTTGACCCAGGGGTGCGCGACTGCGGAAAGTACAAATCGAACCGTGGTACTCGCCGTTCGCGGCCGCCAGTTCCCCGAACCGCCGCGGACTCGGCATAATGGTCGCGTGGGCAGATCGGCGAACTGTGGGGGTTTGAGTTGACGAGCAAAGCATTTCGGTTCGGAGTGGTCGCGGCACCGCAGGGTGGCGCGAAGCAGTGGCGTGACACCGCGCGCCGCGTCGAGGAACTCGGCTACTCGACCCTGCTGACACCCGACAATCTGCATCTGCCCGCTCCGGCGGTTTCGCTGGGGATCGCGGCCGGTGTCACCACCGAGCTGAGAGTCGGCACGTTTGTGCTGGCCAGCCCATTGCGCACGCCCCGCGCGGCGGCGTGGGAAGCGCACAGCCTGTCGGTCCTCACCGACGGACGGTTCGAACTCGGCCTCGGCACCGGGCTACCGGCGATGCGGGAAGCCGCCGAAGAACTCGGCTTGCCCTACGGCTCGGGTCAGCAGCGGCTGGATCAGGTGGCCGAGACGATCGAGCACATCCGCAGGCTCGACGGCACCGTGCACACCCCGGTCATGGTGGCCGCGGGCGGCCCGAAGGCTCGCGCGCTGGCAGCGGCCAAGGCGGATATCGTCACGCTCGCCAGTGGCCCGCTGGCCACCCGAGAAGAGACCCGCGCGATGATCGACGAGGTCCGCGCGGCCGCCGGCGATCGAGCCGAGGACATCGAGTACGCGATGAACATCTTCGTCGTCGGCGAGGAGGTGCCGCCGTGGATCCAGGGTTTCCTCGGCACCGATGCGGCGGCCCTGGTCGAGCACGACTCCCTGACGATGCTGCGAGGAAGCCCCGACCAGATGGCCGACGAACTGCGGCGGCGCCGCGAGGAGCTGGGCGTCTCCTACGTCACCGTCAACAGTGCCTTCCTGGAAGACTTCGCGCCCGTGGTCGGCAGATTGAGTGGGAGCTGAGTGCGATGAGGAAGATCATCCTCACCATGTCGATATCCCTCGACGGCTTTTTCGAGGGCCCGGACCGCGAGATCGACTGGGCCGGGTCACCTACGAGCTGATGGCCGAATTTGCCCGCATCTGGTCGGAAATACCCAAGATCGTGTACTCCAGGACTCTCGAACACGAGGCGCTCACTACCACGCGGACGGCGCGGGCGGTGCGACCACCGGAGGCCGGTCGTCGCAGGTGATGGTGTTCGGCAGGAGCCACGGTGCGAGCCAGCCACCGTCGTTGCCACTGAGGTCGGTCAGCGAAAATTCCGACCCGGCGGCCGTGAAGTGGAAGGAGCCGCAGTTGTTGACGCCGACCGCGCCGACGTTACGGGCGTCCACGTTGCCGAAGGACGCGGATCCGGCCGTGCGGGCACTGACCACCGAAGTGCCGGTACCGTCCACTTTGGTGTCCTTGAAATGCACATTCGTGATGGAGTACAGGTCCTTCACCGGGAAGTCGCTGACGAGCATGACCGCGTTGTAGGTGCTGTCGAGGAAATTGCTGCCGGTGACCTCGATATCCGCGTCGATGTTCTTTTCGAGTGCGTAGAACCAGATCGCGCCCAGTCCGATGTTCCAGTTCAGCTCGTATGTGCCGGCGCGGACCGTGGTGTTGCCGGTGATCCACAAATGCCCGGTGAACGCTTCGGCGCCGAAGCGGGATCCGACCTGGATGCCGCTTCCCTCGCGGATCGGGTCGGCGACGAGGTTGTTCGAGATCGTGTTGTCCGTGCCGCCGTAGACAGCGATGCCGTTGGCGAGCACGGGCGTCTGCACAGTGTTGTGGTCGAACGTATTACCGGCGTTCTGACTCTTCTCGGACCACATGGCCAGGCCGTCGTCACCGGAATTGCGGACGAAGTTGTTCGACACCACCGAGTTCGTGACACCGGTGTGGAAGTTGAGTCCGTCGGCGATCTGGTCGACGATGACGTTGCCCGTGATCCGCAGGTTCGTCATCGGCCCGTCGAACCACAGGCCCACCTTGGTGTGCCGCAGATACAGGCCGTCGATCGTCGAGTCGCTCATCGCGCCGCCGACGCCGTTGACCTGGTCGGTGTCGATGCGCTCGCGTACGTCACCTTCGATCGCGAAGCCCGACAGATGGACGTTGGTGCTGCCACCGGCCGACGCGTCCTTGCCGTAGAAGCCGACGCCGGTGTGGACCGAACCATCCGGTGCGGGCACGGGCAACGTGACCTGCTTGCCCTTGATGATCGTGTACCAGTTGCCGGCGCCCTCGAGCGTGACATCGTCGACGATGATGTGCCGGTTCACCTGGTAGGTGCCCGGTGGGAGATAAACCTTGAGGTGCCGGCGTTTCGCGAAGGCGATCGCCTTGTCGATCGCGTCGGCGGAGTCGTGCCTGCCGGTGGGGTCGGCGCCGAACACCAGCACGTTCGCCGCGGCGAGATCGACGTGCGGCCGCCCGACGAGCTGCGAATCGAGCAGGTCGATGACCGTCCACGCCGCGTTGCTGCCGGCGGGAACGGTGAACCGCACCTTGTCCCCCGCGCGGTACGTCCGGTCGAGGAGCAGGCGCTGCTCGTCGTAGAAGTGGTTCGGGCGGAACGGCGTCGAGATCACCGGGGCCGGTGTCGTCGCCGCGGGCACACAGGAACACTCGGTGATCCACCAGTCGGGGTGCAGCAGCCCGGCGTTCGGGTCGTTGGAGAACGGATACTGGTTGTACAGCCACGAATATTCCGACGTCAGCGTCATGCTCGTAGCGCGTCCGCCGTTCGCCGTGACGTCGAGCGGCGCGGTGATTCCGCCGCCACCAGTCGCGTCCGGAATGCTGTACCGCACCGTGACCGCGTTGGCCGCGCCCGGCAGGGTGAACTCGACATACTGTCCCGGTGTCAGTTTGACCGCTTTACGGCCGGAAGCCTCCGCGGGCAGCGTGTACGCGGAACGGTCCGGGCCGATGACCGCGCCGTTCGTCGTGGCGTTCTCCGCTTCCTGCTCGGCGAAGTCGACGTCGGCACCTCGGCCCGCGACGAGCGACGGATCAAGACCCGCGCGCGTCACGACCGGAGCGGAACCCGTGGCGGTAGCAGCAAATGCCGTACCGACACCGGCCGCGAGTCCCAGTCCGACGGTGGCCGCCGTGGTAACCGCTACGGCTGTCCACCATGATCGCCCGGGGAACGTGGTGCTGCTCCGTGACATCGAGGGACTCGTTTCTCTCGGGATGGAGGAAGCTCGCCGCCGCGTCCGCCGCGAGGTGAGGTGACCTTAGGTCGCCGTGCGCCATCCCACAAGATGTTGCCCTGGATATACACGGAATTGGCCGATAGTTGCGCACTTCCATTGTAAATTTGCGCAAACCGTGAAGATCTTTTGCGCTCCCCGCACACGGGAACCCTCAGGGGCGCGCTGCCGACACAGTCGGCCCACGCGGGATCCGAACCGTTGCACGACAACGAAATCCACTTGGCCCGAGGGCGCCGACGCGGCAGGATGGGGACGATGAAGGGCGAAGGGCGGAATGAAGACAAATCGGCTCGGGCAGACCGCGGTGGAGGTCACGGAACTGGGCTTCGGCGGCGGACCGCTCGGCGGGCTCTTCACCCCACTTGACGACGAAACCGCCGAGGCGGCGCTGGAAACAGCGTGGGAGGGCGGGATCCGCTACTTCGACACCTCACCGCATTACGGCATCGGGCACTCCGAACGCCGCATCGGGAACTGCCTCGGCGGGAAGCCGCGAAAGGACTTCACGCTGTCGACGAAGGTCGGCAGGCTGCTCGTCGCGCAGGACCCGGCGGGGAGGAAGGACGAGGCTTTCGAGGTACCCGCGACGCACCGCCGGGTGTGGGACTTCTCGCACGACGGCATTTGGCGCAGTGTCGAGGATTCCCTTGCCCGCATGGGCGCCGACCACATCGACGTGCTGTACCTCCACGACGCCGAAGAGCATTTCGACACCGCACTGAGCGACGGTTATCCGGCACTCGCCGAGTTACGTGCGCAAGGCGTGGTCGGCGCCATCGGCGCGGGGATGTACGACTCCGCCATGCTGACCAAGCTCCTCGAGGAGGCCGACGTCGACGTGGTGATGCTGTCCGGCCGCTACACCCTGCTGGATCACAGTGCCCTCGACGACCTGCTGCCCGCGTGCGCCGAACACGGCGTCTCGGTGCTGGCGGCTTCGATCTTCAACTCCGGCCTGCTCGCCACACCACGGCCGGACGCCGGTGCCCGTTTCGACTACCTGCCTGCGTCCGCGGAGTTGCTGCGGCAGGCGCACCGCGTCGCCGATGTCTGCGAGGCCCATGGCGTGACGCTTCCGCAGGCGGCGATGGCGTTCCCGCTGCGCCACCCCGTCGTCGCGGGGATCGTGGTCGGCATGCGGTCGGCCGAGGAGGCGCGCCGGAACGTCGAAGCGTTCGGGTCGGACGTCCCGGCACAGGTGTGGGCCGACCTGAGCGGCGAAGGTCTCCTCGACGAACGTGCCCCGGTATGACGGCGCGCCGTCATCTGTCTTCAGATGACGGTGGCTTACCTGCCCATAGACTCGCGCTCGTGAGCAGCTCCCTGTACTACACCGCACTCCGTCCGACGCCGTTGTCCCGGGACGAGCGTGCCGCCATCGAGCGTGCGGTCAACGACTTGAACGCGGCCGCGCCCTACGACGACGAGGAAGGCCTGTTCTTCTACCCCGGGAGCGAGCCGGACTCGGTACTCAACGGCTCGACGAAGATGCCGAGGGACCCGCTGCGGGTCATGCCGACGGTCGATCACTGGCTGTACGCGATCACCATGCTGCGCCGGGAACTCCCCTCGGCGGACTGGCGCCTGACGCTGGACGATCTCGAAGTCCGCTGGTCCGACGAAGACGGATACCACTTCCCCGAATAGCGCTCCCCCGAACAAAGGCCGGGCCGGGCATTTCGCCCGGTCCCGGCCTTTCAGTGCGTCAGGGGTAGTTCACCACGTTGCTGGGCACGGTGCCCGGCGGTGTCACCGCTCCCGTGTCGTTGATGACGTGGGTGATCAGTCCCTGGTAGTTGAGCGACACCGACAGCAGACTGTGGAACTTCACGCCGGCGTTGTTCGGCACTTCGAACGCGTGGTACGCGCTCACCGACGGGTTGACGTTGAAGAAGCAGTAGCTGCCCACCCCCCACGCTTCATGCGAGGTGACGCTGTTCGCGACCTTGTAGGCCGCGTACCCGTTGACTCCCCCAGGGCTCATCCATCCTGCCTGATTCGGGACGTCGTAAGGCATTTCGTTCTGGTAGAAGATCGTCTTCCCGTTCTGGCCGTTCCAGATCACCTGGTACTTCTGGTAGTGCTCGACGAACAACCCCGTCGCCAGGACGTTGTTGCCGTTGACGATCAATCCGGTGTCACCGGTGTTGATGTTCCACCCGAAGGTGCCCGCGTTGCCGTGGTCGGCGCGCCATGCCCAGATGTGGTCGATGATCGTGTTGTTGCTGTTGACGATCAGGCTCGTGGTCGCCTTGCCGGCGATGGCACCGCCGATACGGAAGAACGTGTCCTGGATCGTCGTCGGGTTGGCCGCGTGGTTTGCGGACGCCCCGGCCTGGCCGACGGTCAGCAACGCGGCCGAGTTGGTCGTGCCGGCGTCGAACAGCACGCCCTTGATGCGCACGCCGTCCACGTCGGCGACCTGCATGGCGTTGACCCCGTTGTCCGGGATCAGCGTCGGGTAGCCGATGCCGAGGACGACGGTGTTGGCCCGCGTCACGTTGAGCGTCTGGTTGAGGTGGTAGACGCCAGGGGTGAAGAACAGGTTGCAGCCCGAGGACAGCGCGGCGTTGATCGTCGAAGCGGTGTCCCCGACCTTCACGACGTAGAACTGGCTCATCGGGAGCGACGTGCCGGGCGTGCTGCCGCCGGCCCAGCTCGGGCCGGACGCGTTGGTGCGCAGGGAAGGCTGGAACACGCGGTACTTGCCGGTGCCGTCGACGTAGAGGTACGGCACGTCACGGGAGACCGGGGTGGTGGCCAGCGTGGTCTCCGGCGGGTTCGGGAAGGTGGTGGCCGGGGCTCCGGTGGTTCCGGAGAACACCATGTTCCAAACGCCGCCGGCCCAGCTGCCGTAGCTGGTGTCCCGGCTGTACCACTGCTGCTGCGAAATCGACGCGGTCTGGCCGGAGACCTTCGTGTCGGCGATGTAGCCGCCACTGGAGAAGCCGTAGCTCGCCGGGTAGAGCTGGAGGTTGCCGCGGATGTCCATCCGGCGGAACGGGGCCGCCTGCGACACCGCCCACCGGTTGGAGCCGGTGCTCGGGTTGACCGCGAGGTTTTCCGCCGATCGCCAGAAGTTCTGCAGCGCCACGCCTTGGTCGGATTCGTTGAACGCGTCCACGGTGATGTCACCGTTGATGACGACGCCGCCCGGGTTCTGGCCGAGGCCGGCCACCGAGGTGTAGAAGCCGACGTTGTCGTGCACGTTGTAGGTACCCGGCTTGAAAAGGTGCGCCACGCGGCGTTCGGCGAACTGCGCGCTCAGGGTGTCCTTCTGCGCATTGAAGTCGGCGTCGAGCTGCGCCTGGATCGTCGCGGCCGGCATGCTGGGGTCGAAGATCCGGGTGTTGGGGCCAAAGTTCGGGTTGTCAGACTGGTTCGTGCACGTGCCCGGCGTTCCGCCGATCGTGTAGCTCGCGCTGGCCACCGGCGAGTCCGCAAGGCCTGCCTTGAGGCCGATGGCCTGCACGGTCGAGGAAGCCGAGACGGTGATCGGCCCGGCATACAGGGTCGACGACGCCGTGGGGGTCGAACCGTTCACCGTGTACCGGATGGTCGAACCGGCGGTCGCGGTCGAGATGGTCACCGTCTGCGCGGTCGCGTACGAGCCGCCGCCGGGACTGAAGGTCGGTGTCGCGACCGCGGCGGTGCCACTGCCATGGGTGTAGGTGAAGTGCGGGGTGTCGAACTGCGGGCCGCTCTTCTCGTAGGTGAACCAGTAGTCCACCGCACTGCCCGAGGTCAGCGAGCTGACCGCGTGCCGCCAGGTCCCGGCGCTGTTGACCATGCGGACGTTCTGCTGACCCGAACCGTTGACGAGGTAGTGGACGTCGACGTAGAGCGCCGTCGTCGTCGGGGTGAAGGAGATCTGCGCCTGCGTAGCGTTCAGGGACGCGACGCTCTGGGTGTAGTCGGCCGCGGCCGCGGCGGGCGTGGCGCCGAGACCGGTGACGGCCGTGGCCGCGACGAGGACGAGCGCGGCTAGACCGCTACGCCATCGAGACGCACGTTTGAGGTTATGAGGGCTTCGAGTCACGTCGGTGTACCTCCAGGCATGGAAATCCGTGGACAGGCATGCATGAGAGCGCCCTCATTGGACTAGACCATAGACTGGTACACCAGATGAATGGAAGGGACCCTGCTCACGCGGGGACTTGATCTGACTGTTCCGGGACACGCCCGTGAGTCAGTCACCCGGCCGGTCGACCAGCTCGACCAGTTTCCTCGGTGCCAGGACGCAGTAGCTCTCAGTGAGCAGTTCCGCGACCTCGTCCCAATCGACGTCTTCGCCGAGCACCATGCCGACGACGTCGCTCCCCCACGCCGGCTTGAAGAACGGCGACCCCGCGCGGCTCAGCGCGGCGAGTTCCGGGACCGGAGACCGGAAAGTGATCACGATGATCGGGCCGTCGTCCGCGGCGGCGCGCGCGAACGCCTGCGGCCGCCCGGAGTCGACGACGAGGACGTGGGCGAAGGTCCGGTTGCGGATCCGCCACCGCGTCCCGATCCAGGCCGGTTCCTCGTAGACCTCCGGCAGGCCGAGACATACCGCCCGCAGCGAATTTACGATCGCCGGCGGGACTTCCCCGGATTCAGGCACCCGTCCTCCCATGTCGAAACTATGCGCCGAGCAAGTTACCGGGGACCACCGACAATCTCGATACACTCGACGGGATGGTGACACTCCGCCTCGCGAACCCCGGCGACTCGAAGGCGGTCGCGACGATCTGGTACCACGGATGGCGCGACGGCCACCTGGGGCATGTCCCCGACGACCTCCTCGCGGCACGGACCGAAGAGTCGTTCGGGATCCGGGCGGCGCAGCGGACCGGCGACACGAGGGTCATTATCGTTGATGAAGCTGTGGCGGGGTTCGTGACCGTGGTCGACGACGAGGTCGAACAGGTCTACGTTTCGGCGCACCACCGCGGAAGCGGAGTGGCGGCCGTCCTGCTCGCCGAAGCGGAGCGTCTCGTCGCGGTGAACGGTCACCAGCGCGCCTGGCTCGCTGTCGTCGCGGGCAACATCAGGGCCCGCAAGTTCTACCAGCGCAACGGGTGGGCCGACGAAGGCCCGTTCGACTACCTGGCCGAGGGCGCCACCGCGCCCATTCCCGTTCCCTGTCACCGCTACGCGAAGCAGGTCGCCGAACGCCGAGAGCAAACCAACTGAGAGAACAGTGGTCAGTTCGCGCGGCCGAGTGCATCGCGCTGCGCCGTCGTGAGACGGCCGGGCCTGATGGTGAAGGTGTAGACGCCTGGCCCCGCGCCGTGGAGGGCGACCGGATCGGTGATGTCCGGGTATTTCCCGGCGTCACGCAGGGCGCCGGTGACACGGTCCCGGGACCAGTCCAATGCGGTGGCCAGCCCGTCCGCGGTGAGCGGCCCGGCGGCGTGCACGAGCGCGGCGAGCACGGTCAGCGAGTCCTCGGCGGCGGCCTCGGTGAGGCCACCGGCCATGTCGTCGCTGAGGCGCGCGAGGAACTGTCCCATGTGGCCCAGACGGGCTCCGGCGGGCGTGGTGGCGTCGAAGATCTCGGCGCCCAGCCGGGCGGTGTCGGCCCATAACGCGTTCGTCTTGGCGCTCGCCGACCACGCCCGGGTCCAGACGTCGTCGTCGATGACGTACAGCTCACGCCGCCGCCGGGGCTCGCGCTCGCGCCGGATCATCTCCAGTCCCTCGAGATAGCCGACGGCTTTGGAAACCGATGCCGGGCTTACCCGCAGCCGCCGGACCAGTTCCGCGGCGGTGAGACTGCCGGAGTCGGTGGTATACAGACAGGTGAGCACCCTGGCCCCCATCCGCGGGAGTCCCATTTGGACCATCGACGCCGCGAACCGCTCCTCGAAGCCGCGCACTGCCTCGGGGTCACGCCCGTGGACGTCGATGGCGTCCGGCACCGGAAGCGGGTTGGGCTTGCTCCGGCGGGCACGTCGCTCGGTCGCGAAGTGTGCGTGATCCGCCCGGTAACCCGTGCGCCCGCCGTTGCGCGTCACCTCACGGCTGATGGTCGACGTCGGTCGCGCGAGGCGCCTGGCGATCTCGGCGTACCCGAGTCCTTCGGCCAGCCCCGAAACGATGTCGCGCCGGTCCTGATGGGTCAGCCTGCCTCCCGGCATCAGTGCCCGCTTCCTTGTCGTCGATGGACCAGTGTGCGTTCATGGACAGTACATTGCAACGATCTCGAGTCGAGTGGTGCGTTCACTGGCAACGCCATTGCAATGCACGACTCAAAATGCTGACACACCAATGGAAATGACGTTCACTTATGTTGACGTTGCCCGAAACGCAACTTAGCCTTCACTCGAATCTGAACCAGATGAAAGTGAGACGATGACGACGACAGAAAAGGCCGTGCTCGATGTCGGTGGCCTGCGCATGCGCTACGGCACGACGGACGTCCTGCATGAGGTGACTTTCCAAGCGCACCAAGGGGAAGTACTGTGCCTGCTCGGACCGAACGGCGCCGGAAAGACCACCACGATCGAAATCCTGGAAGGCTTCCGGATGCGGTCGGCAGGCCGGGTCGAGGTGCTGGGCGTCGATCCGGCACACGGCGACGAGCGCTGGCGGGCACGACTGGGGGTCGTCCTGCAGTCCTGGCGTGACCACGGCAAATGGCGAGTCCGTGAACTGCTCGCGCATCTCGGAACGTACTACTCCTGCTACTCCACCAAGCAGACCTCACGGCCGTGGGACACCGACGAGCTCGTCGCGGCGGTCGGCCTGACCGAGCACGCGGACAAGAAGATCAGGATGCTCTCCGGCGGACAGCGCCGCAGGCTGGATGTGGCCGTCGGCATCGTGGGGCGCCCTGAACTACTGTTCCTCGACGAGCCCACCGCCGGATTCGACCCGGAGGCAAGGCGTGAGTTCCACGATCTCGTCCACAACCTCGTCGGGGAACACGAGACCACGATTCTGCTCACGACGCACGATCTTCACGAGGCCGGGAAACTCGCCGACCGCATCATGATCCTCAACGGTGGGCGGATCGTCGCGGACGGTACGGCCGAGGAACTCGCACGGCGGATCGCGGGCGAGGACGAGGTGCGCTGGACCCGCGGCGGACAGCACTTCTCGCGGTCGACGACCGAGTCCACCAAGTTCGCTTTCGGACTGTTCCAGGAATACGGCGAAACGATCGAGAACCTCGAAGTCCGCCGGTCCTCGTTGGAGGACACCTATCTTTCCCTAGTGCGCCAGGCGGAACCGAACACCCGAGCAGAGGTGGCCAGATGAACCCGACGGCGACGGCGCTGCGCGCGGGCTGCTCCCGCGGCCTGATCGAGCTGCGGCAGTCGTTCACAAACGGCGCAGAGCTGTGGAGCCATTTCTTCTGGCCGGTACTGATGCTGCTCGTCACCTACTTCATGCGAGACGTTTCCTTCGGCGTCAGCGGATTCTCACTCGGCACCCTGGTATTGCCCAGCATTCTCGGCATGAACGCCTCGATGGCCATGGTCAGCATGAGCCAGCAGCTCACCACTGAGCGTGAAGACGGGACACTGCTGCGCGCGAAGGCGACACCGAACGGAATGCTGGGCTACCTCGTCGGCAAGATCGTCTCGGTGTCCGGTGGGCTCGTCGTCGACCTAGCGATCTTCCTGATTCCCGCGCTGTTCATCGTCCCCGGCCTCGCAGCCGGTAGTCCGAGTTCCTGGCTGACCCTCGTGTGGGTGCTGGCTTTGGGTCTGGCGGCGACCCTGCCCATCGGTGCGGTGCTGGGCTCGGTGTTCACCAATGCCCGCGCCCAAGGCCTGATCACCCTGCCGATCCTGGGTCTGATCGCGATCTCCGGGATCTTCTACCCGATCACGTCAATGCCGGAGTGGCTGCACTGGATCGCCCAGGTGTTCCCGATCTACTGGCTCGGCCTCGGCATGCGTTCGGCACTGTTGCCGGACAGCGCGGCCGCCCTCGAAATCGGCGAGTCCTGGCGGCACCTGGAAACCGTTGGGGCGCTGGGGGCCTGGGCCGCCCTCGGCTTGGTCCTCGCCCCGATCGTGCTGCGCCGGATGGCGCGCCGCGAGTCCGGATCGAGCTTGGCCAAGCGGCGTGAGAGGACCCTGCAACGGGTCGGCTGAAGCAGCCGCGTTTTGTGGACAGCAATAGGGGTCTTGCAGCCACTGTGAGCGGGGGGAGATAGGCGCGCTGCGCCGCGCTGCTGGGCTATTTTCACTTCAGATGGTGGTGTCTTGCGCGACCGTGCATCCACTACCTCAAAGCGGCGTTGGCGACCGCTGATGGGAGCACACAACGCAGCCACGGCGAGGACGGGCAAGTGCCGTGTGTTCCGGATGTGGAACAACGAGACTGAGCTTCAGCGGGTGGCTTCCCATACCGTCATCGCCGTCGGCACTCCGCGTCGGGGACGTACCTCTGTGCCAGTTTCGGCGAACCCCGCACGGCGGGCGACGGCCTCGCTGGCGGAGTTGCCGAGAATCGTGAGCAGCACGACCCGGCGAGCGCCCGCGTTCAAGGCCCAGTCGGTCAGAGCCCGCGCCGCGGCCGTTGCCGCTCCCTGTCCCCGCCCGGCGGGAAGCAGGGCATAGAACACCTCGGGGTCGCCGCCGTCCGCGGCGGCGATCCCGGCCAGGCCGACCGCCTGTCCGGCAAGGACGATCGCGTACCGGCGGCCCCGGCCCGCGGCGGTATTCGAGCGGCTGCGTTCGACCCTGGCCCGAGCGGCCTGTTCGCCGAGGTCGCCCGGATGCAGGGTCCAGCGCACCACGTCCGGGTCGCGGGAGAGTGCTTGATCGAGCCGCCAGTCGTCGACGGCCAAGGCCCGCAGCTCACCGACCGCGGCCGGCAGTTCTGGCGGAGGCGCTTCGGGAAGGCTCACACGCAACTCCCCTTCCGTGGCGACAGGGTTCGAGTCTAAGTGTCTTCCCGCAATCGGGACGTTCGCCGCTAGTGTTGCGTAACCCTGCTCGTCTTACGTTTGCTGGGGCTCAGGCGGCGCCTCGCTGCGTTGTCGAACAACCAGGTACAACAGAGGTACCTGGTTGTCCTCCGGTCATGACCCCTGCAAGACGATGCATCCACCTGAATC
>JAVXWP010000143.1:0-32390 GCA_032230695.1 Actinomycetota bacterium
CGCGGTGGTACCGGAACGGCCAGGTTCGTGGCGACCAAGCTGGCCGAAGCGGCCGGCAGCCTGATCCTGGTGGTGGTACTCGGGTTCCTGCTCTTCCGCATGATCCCGGGCGACCCGGTGCTCACCATGACCAGGAACCGGCCGACCACACCGGCCCTGCTGGACGAGCTGCGCGCCAAGATGGGCGTCGACAAGCCGATGCTGACGCAGTTCTTCGACTACATCGGCGGGCTGGTCCGCGGCGACATGGGCACGTCGTACATCCTGCAGCGCCCGGTCGCCGACCTGATCGCGGAACGGACCTGGCCGACGGTGCTGCTCGTCGGGACGGCCACGCTGCTGGCCATCGCGCTCGGCCTGTGGCTCGGCGTGCGGGCGGCATGGCGGCGGGGGAGTTTCTTCGACCGCGCCCACACCGGCATCGCGCTGACACTGTGGTCGGTGCCGCAGTTCTGGCTGGGACTCCTGCTTCTGGTGGCCAGCAACGGTTTGTTTCCGAGCCGGGGTATGCATTCCCCGGACGCGGCGCCGGACTTCCTGTCGCAGTCGCTCGACGTCGCCCACCACCTGGTGCTGCCGTGCTTCACGCTGCTCGTGGTGTTTTACGCGCAGTACATGCTGGTGATGCGGTCGTCGTTGCTCGGTGAGATGAACGCCGAATACCTGACCACCGCGCGCGCCAAAGGCCTGCGGGAAGACCTCGTCCGGCGCCGCCACGCGGTGCCGAACGCGCTGCTGCCCACCGTGACGCTGGTGTTCCTGCAGTTCGGCATGGTCGTCTCGGGATCGGTCTCGGTCGAAGCCGTGTTCAGCTGGCCAGGGCTGGGTCAGCTCACCTTCGACGCGTTGCACGGCCCGGATCTGCCTCTGCTGCAAGGAGTTTTCGTGGTGCTGGCCGGAGCCGTGGTCGTGATGAACCTGCTCGCGGAACTGCTGTACCGCGTGCTCGACCCGAGGGTGCGTGCCGCATGACCACAGCGCCGAGCCCGCGGGCGATCGTCTGGCAACGCCGTCGCGCCGCGGTGGCGAAGATCTGGCAGGAGTTCGCGAGTAACAAGGGCGGCCTGATCGGGCTCGGCTTCCTCGGTCTCATCGTGCTGTTGGCACTGTTGGCGCCGGTGATCACCGACGAGTCCGGCCTCGACGTCACGAAGGTGACCGGTGGCTTGCTGAAGCCACCCAACGGTGAGTTCTGGCTCGGCACCGACGAAGCGGGCCGTTCGGTACTGCTGATGACGTTCTGGGGCACGCGGGTGTCGCTGCTGGTCGGCTTCGCCGCGACGATCCTGTCGGTGTTGATCGGGACGATCATCGGCATCGCGGCCGCGCACTTCGGCGGCTGGTTGTCCGCGGTTCTGTTGCGGTTCACCGACTTCTTCCTCGTACTGCCGTCGCTGGTACTGGCGATCGCGTTGTCCGCGGTGCTGCCGCCGGGGATCGCGACGATCATCCTCGCGGTCGGTGTGACGTCGTGGCCCACCACCGCGCGGCTGGTCCGCGCGCAGACGCTGACCATCGAAGGCCGGCCGTACATCGAGCGCTCGAAAGCGCTCGGCGGCGGGCATCTGCACATCGTCGGCAAGCATGTGCTGCCCGGCGTCATGCCGCTCGTACTGGCGAACACCACGCTCGTCGTCGGCAACTCGATCATCGCGGAGTCCACGCTGTCGTTCCTCGGTGTCGGCGATCCGACGGTCGTGTCCTGGGGATCGATGCTGTCGACGGCGCTGACCACCGGCGCGGTGACCCGAGGAGCGTGGTGGTTCCTGTTGCCACCCGGTATCGCGATCGTCGCGATCGTTCTGTCGTTCACACTGGTGGGCCGCGCGCTGGAGACCGTGCTCAACCCGCGACTCAGGGGAGAGCATTCATGAACCAACCGTTGCTGGAACTGAAGAATCTCGACGTCACGTACGCCACCGGCGGTGGCGAGGTCGCCGCGGTGCGCGGGGTGAACCTCCGGCTCGACGCCGGTGACACGCTCGGCGTGGCAGGGGAGTCGGGCTCGGGCAAGTCGACCGTCGCGATGAGCGTGCTGCGCCTGCTTCCTCGCTCGGCGAAGGTGTCCGGAGAAATCCTCCTCGGTGGCGAAGACGTCACCACGATGAAATGGGGACGGCTGCGCGCGGTGCGCTGGGCCGAGGCGTCGGTGGTGTTCCAGGGCGCGATGCACGCGCTCAACCCCGTCCGCAAGATCGGCGAGCAGATCGCCGAGCCCATCCGTATCCACGCGCCGGCGGGCAAAGCGCCAACGGAGGCGAAGGTGACGGCCAGGGTCGAGGAGCTACTCGAACAGGTCGACCTGCCGAAGGCCCGCGCCGGGGCGTACCCGCATGAGCTGTCCGGCGGGCAGAAGCAACGCGTGATGATCGCGATGGCACTGGCGTGCGAACCCCAGCTGATCATCGCCGACGAACCGACCACCGCGCTCGACGTCATCGTGCAGGCACAGGTGCTCGATCTCCTGCGAGCCTTGGTCGCCTCGCACGGCCTCGGCCTCGTCATGATCAGCCACGACCTGTCGGTGCTCGCCGCGACCTGTGCCCGGATCGCGGTCATGTACGACGGCGAAGTCGTCGAGGAACGGCCGAGCGCCGAACTGATGGCCGCGCCACGGCACGCGCACAGCAAGGCACTGGCCGCCGCGTTCCCGACCGTCGGCGACCCGGTCTCCCGGTTCGCGCCCGCGACGGCCACTCCGCTGCCCCCGGAGCCCGAACGGAACACCGAACCGGACCGCCCGCCGTTGCTGTCCGCCGACGACCTTCGCGTGACGTTCCGGGACCGCACGGGCGCCAGGATCCACGCCGTCGCCGGGGTGAGCCTCCAGGTCCGCCACGACGAGATCGTCGCGCTGGTCGGCCAATCCGGGTCAGGGAAGACGACATTGGCCCGCACCCTGCTCGGGTTGCAGAAACCGACCTCGGGCACCGTCAGCTACGAGGGCGCGCCGGTGCCGATGTCCGGTGCCGGGCTCAAGGCGTACCGGCGGCAGGTCCAGCTCGTGCTGCAGGACCCGACGAGCGCGCTCAACCCGCGGCACACGGTCTACGAAGCCGTCGCCGAAGGCCCGCGCATCCACGGTCTCACCACAGTGTCCACTTCCGTCTCAGCGGAAAGAAGTACTTCGACGGGCGAACTCGCGATCGTCACCAGGGCCTTGGAGTCGGCGGAACTGCGACCGGCGGAAAAGTACTTCGCCCGGCTGCCGCACGAGCTGTCCGGCGGACAGCGTCAGCGTGTCGTCATCGCCGGGGCGCTCGCGCTGGAACCCGGCATGCTCGTCGCCGACGAACCGGTCGCGTCGCTCGACGCCTCGGTGCGCGGCGAGATCCTCGCGCTGTTGCTCCGGCTGCGGCGTGAACTGGGCCTCGCCGCGCTGGTCATCACCCACGACCTCGGCCTGGCCTGGAACATCGCCGACCGCGTCGCCGTGATGTACCGCGGTGAGCTCGTCGAGGTCGGCACCGTCGAAGAAGTGCTGCTCGACCCGCAGCACGCGTACACAAAATCACTGCTCGCGGCACTCCCGGGCGGCATCAGCGTCCGGACGGCGGTTGACAGGTGAGCGTTACGAGTGCGTTAAGGAACGCGCGGCGGCGCTACAAACAGGCTGCTGCCGCGCGTACACGCGGGCGCGGTGTGTAATCTCCATCATCGACATGGCGACCACCACAGACCCCGCCTCCAGCAGCGGCAGGGGTACCGCGCAGACCTCCCGAACGGCCCCGGCGAGCCCGCTGGCCGAGCGGATCCACGTTGCACGCTTCCCGTTCCGGACCATCGCGATGGGCACCGTCGGCAGCATGTTGCTGATGCTCGCCGCGCTCGGTGCCGGCGGCATCCTGATCCACGATCCCGTCCTCGGCCACGGCCCGCTGTCCTGGATCCGCTACGGCCACGGACGCGCACTGGCCAACGTGGTCCTGTACACCGGTTTCGGCCTCGTGGTCTGGGCGTGGGTCCGCCTCGGCCGCTACGCGCTCGACGGCCGGATCGGCAGTCGCCCGATCGTCGTCGCCGCGCTGTGCTGGATGGCGCCACTGCTCATCTCGCCGCCGCTGTTCACCCGCGACGTGTTCTCCTACCTCGGCCAGGGCGCGCAACTGCTCTACGGTCTCGACCCGTACAACCACGGCCCGGTCGAGCTGAACGTCCTGCCCGACGTGGTGCAGAACGTGCACCCGCTGTGGCAGACCACCCCGGCGCCGTACGGCCCGCTGTTCCTGGCCATCGCCAAGGGCATCGTGTCGATCACCGGCAACAACATGATCGCCGGGGTGATCCTGACGCGGCTCGTCCTGCTGATCGGGCTCGGCGGGATGCTGTGGGCGCTGCCCCGGCTGGTCAAGCACCTCGGCGGCAACCTGCCGATCACCATGTGGCTCGCCATCGCCAGCCCGATGACCGTCATCCACCTCGTCGGTGGCCCGCACAACGACCTGCTGATGCTCGGTTTCCTCACCACCGGCGTCCTCGCCGCCCTGGAACGCAAGCACATGCTGGCGATCGTCCTTCTGACCATCGCCGCACTGATCAAGCCGTCCGCGATACTCGCGCTGCCGTTCCTGGTCTGGATCTGGGCGAACCACCTGCCGGCGGAAGGCAAGGTCCGGAACTTCTTCCGCGCGATGCTGCCGTCGCTCGGTATCTTCCTGGTCGTCTTCGGCATCGGCACCTGGCTCTCGCTCGGCCGGATCAACCTGGGCTGGATCGGGGGCCTGCAGGCCCCGAGCCTGATCGCCAACTGGCTGAACTTCCCGACCGGCATCGGCGAGATCGTCTACTCGCTGGTGCACCTGATCGTCGACGTCCAGTCCTCACCCTTCGTCACCGTCGCCAGGTCCATCGCGTGGGCAGGCCTGATAGCGCTCCTCATCCGGCAATGGTGGCTGGCCCGCGTCGGCGGCAATCAAGCGGTCTTCCGCATGGCCGCAGCCCTGCTGGCACTGGCCATCATCGCGCCCCCCACCCTCCCGTGGTATCTGACCTGGGGCTTCGTCCTGGCGTCCGCGTTCCAATGGCAGCGTAAGCACCTGGCGGTCGTAGTAGCGGTCTCGGTCTTCCTGGTCTGCGTCTACTACCCGACCGGCGAACAAGGCCTCTACGACTGGTGGTTCATCGCCCTGGTCGTCGCCGCCAGCCTCTACGCCGCCGCTTCCCTCCTGCGCCCAGACCCTCTCGGCCTCATTGCCGCCTGGCGCAAACCCACAACCCCTGACTTCATCCCGCCCACTCCAGTCACCACCACCCCCCAGCAGTAACAGCAGGCGGGGACCCCAAGCCCCTCGCTGCCCACGTCACCACAACCAAGCCCTGCGCGCACACGTCACCACAACCAAGCCCCTCGCTGCACACGTCACCACAAACCAAGCCCTGCGCGCACACATCACCACAAACCAAGCCCTGCGCGCACACGTCACCACAAACCAAGCCCTGAGTGGCCAGCCACAAGCAAAGTCAACTTTTAGCGCAAAACACGCGACCGTTAAGTCTCCCGCTACCGCAGTAATCTTGTTGGGCGGCAGGCGAAATGACCACAGCGCGCGCCCTCTTTTGGCCGAAGGCCCACGGTTTCGCGGCGGCAGGGCGCCTACTCCAAAACCGCGACTTCCGCACCTGGTCGCGCCCTGGCGACGCGAAACCGTCAGCGCGCAGACCCGCCGAAAGCCCGCCGAAAAACAGTCAGTTGACGCAGGTCACGCCGCCGCCGGTGATCGCGGGGGGCGCGGCGGCAGTCGGTGCCGGCGGCGCGGCTGGAACAGGCGCCACAGTGTTCGCTGCCCCGGTGGGTCCGTGGTAATCCGCGCCGAGGTAGATACGGACGGTGTCGGTGGCGAGGCCCGTGTCGGAGACCGTGCTGATGTTGCCGCCCAGATCCTGTTCGACGGTCTGTGCGGCGGCCTGAGCGCCGGGGGCGTAGTCGATGGTGGTGGTGCGGCGTTGGGCGGAGGCGTTGCGGACGGTTCCCGGGGTGAAGCCGAGACCGGTCAGTGCCTGTTGTACCCGAGTGGCCAGGCCACCGATGCTGGTCGCGTTGTACACCTCGGCGGTGATCTTGCTGTTGCTCGTGGACGGCGCGGGCGGTGGTGTCGCCGGCGGGGATGCTGTGTCCTGACCGTTCACGAGGCCCTGGGCGAATGACTGGACCTGCCGGGGATCGACCTCCACCGCGTCACCGTCGCTGGGCGTCGCGTAGGTAATCGAGACGATGGGAATCGTGGCGAAACGGAGGTTGCCGGCGCTCATACCTTGCATTTGCTGAGCGAAACTCAGCACGTCCCACCCCTGGTCGATCGTGACCGACTTCTGGATCGCGCCGATGAGATTGTTCAGAGTGCTGGGGTGTGTCAGTGTCCCGCTGGACAGGACCGTATGGGCCATCGAAGCCATGAAGACTTGCTGGCGCTTGATGCGGTCCAGGTCGCCGTTGGGGAGTCCGTGTCGCTGCCGGACGAAGGCCAGGGCCTGGGCGCCAGAGATGGTTTGCGTGCCCGCGGGGAAGTTCGCGCCGGAGTAAGGGTCGTGCACGGCTGATTTGAGACAGACCGGGACACCGCCGATCGCCTGGCTGATGTCGTAGAAACCCACCAGGTTCACCGACGCGAAATGGTCGATCTGCAGGCCGGTGAACTGCTCGACGGTTTGGATGGCGTTCTTGGCGGCTGCTTGTGCGGCCTGCACGGCCAGCTGAGCGCCGGTGACTCCCTGCGCGCGGAGTTGCTTCTCAGCGGCGACCTGTGCGTAGGTATAGGCCGAATTGATCTTGTGTTTGCCGTAGCCACCGGCGAGCTGAACGTAGGAGTCCCGGGGAATGGAGAAGGCCACCGCGCCGGCACCGCCCGCTGGAATGTGAATGACGATCATGGTGTCTGTGGTATCGCCACCGTCACTGGCACTACCGGCGTGCAACTGGTCGAGAATGGCTGAAGGTAGCGGGTTGCCCTGTGCGTCCGTGCGCGTGTCGAGGCCGACGAGCAGGATGTTCTGCGGACCGGTGCTCGGCGCACTGTGGTCGATCACGTTCGCGGTGGTGAGCCCGGAAGTGACCTTGTTGATGGTCGACCAGCCGTACCAGCTACCGATGAACACCAGCATCGACAACACCGTCACCGCTACCTTGCGTCCCCGCGTCGCGGCGCGGGTCACCGCTCTCCGCGGGGCGGGTCGGCTTACCGGCCCGCGGGCGCCGTGGCTGCGCGCGGCCCGATCGCTGGGGACCTCGGGGCGGCGTGGTGGCCTGTCCGGTTTATGTGGTGGTGCGTGTGTCATGTGAGTTTCTCGGTATTGTGCCGGAGGGTGGGGGACGTCGGCCCTATCTCACCCCGGCGAAGGTGTAGAACCGGTAAACCCGGAATCCGTCACCTCTCGTCGGAACGCTGTGAAGGGGTCCTTCATGACCTCACCGGGAATTGCCCGGTGCTGGACCAGCCGTGCCAGGTCGAGACGGTGGTGGCGACGACGACGCCGGTCGGCGGGTGGTCGTGGTACTGCGGATACTTTTCCTGGAGTCGCCGCACCGGCGCGGCTCGGTCGGCCGTCGTGTCGAGTAGCCGGGCGGCGCCGTCCGCCCGCACCCACCAGAGGCGAGCCCAGTCATCGTCATACTCGTCGGTGAGAAAGCTCACCGCGGGGTTGGCCGCGATATTGCGCAGCCGCCGCAGATCGGTGGTCGTCTTGGGTTTGTGGTCCACCGCGAAGAAGATCTCGTCGCCGACCACGGCGAACGTCACGGGCACCAGATGAGGCACGCCGTCGACCCCGGCCGTGGCCAGTCGCGCCACCCGGGCTGCCACGAACCGCTTCCGGGCCTCTTCGTCATCAAGTCGCATGCCTCTCACGTTAGCGGGGCTTTCCCGGACAGCTCAGGGAAGAACGCCCACACACGAGCACGTCAGTCATCGAAGACAATCGTCTGGCGCTCCGGGTAGCCGTACGGTTCCGGGGCGAAGATCGCCCTGGTGAACTCGAGTGGGGTGAATCCGTGCGGGCCGTTTTTCCGTTTGCGATCGGCGATCACGCCGTGTTCCTTCAAGGCGAAATACAGCCAGGGCGTCCCGACCAGGAAAGCGATCAGGAGAGCCGAGAGATACTCCGACCAGCCCGACGGCGGATCACCGATGCTGATGAGCATGGCGAACGCGACGAATCCCAAGCTGGTCCAGAGCGCGCCATACAGCATTCTGGTCCGGCGCTTGCGGGTGGCAGCCTCGCTGCAGAGCCGGAAGCCGACCATCTTGCCGCAGGCCGCACATTTCATCCGGGCACTTCGGACTCCGGACTGCGGGCGCTCGACCCACTCCACGGTTTCCCGCCATTTTGTGACGGACATGACGACGTAGTTCCGGTCCGCGAGACGATGGACCACGCGAACCCCCACCATGGGCTTGATCAGCACCGAACCTCCACGCGCCTCTCCGTTGCCGGGAAGGTGATCCCGGTCTCCATTCGCATCGTAGGACGTCCGCGCGTGTATCTCGATGACACCGAGCGCACGCCCCCTAGCTAGTGCGGTGTCCATGAACGTCACCGGCTCTCGGCGGCCCAGCTTCCCGCTGGCCGCGCCGCCGAAAGAGCCGAGTACCACCAGTACGAGGCCCTTCCGGCGGCACACCCAGCAGAAACCTGGATCCACCGATAGACCGGCAACGTTCATGGACACAGCACTAGCGCAAGGCGGGTTCCAAAAGCGTGAGAGTTCCCGCTTGCGCATCCAGTTCCGCTTCGACACCGAGCGGGATCGTCGGCGCCGAAGGGACGTGGCCGAACCCGAGCTCGCCCAGGATCGGCACGCCGAGGGCCCCCAGCCGATCGAGCAGCAACGCCCGCAGCCGCACCGGATCACCGCATCGCGTCCACGAGCCGAGCACGATCCCGGCGACCCCGGAGAACCACCCGGACCGCAGGAGCTGCGTGAGCATTCTGTCGATCCGGTAGACGTCCTCGGTCACGTCCTCCAGCACGGCGATCCCGCCGCTCGCCGCCTTGTGCTCCGGGGTCCCGATCCCGGCCGCGACCAGCGACAGATTTCCGCCCACGAGTGTGCCACTGGCCTGTCCCGGCACCAGAAGATCCGTGCCCGCCAGCGAGAGCACCTTCTCCGGTGCGAACAGCGTCTGCCGCAGGTGTTCCGCCGCGAATTCGTCGAAGTTGACGCTCGCGGCCATGGGGGAGAAAAGCGTGGCCAGTCCCAAATGGACACTCACGGCCCCGTGCAGCGCCGTGATGTCGCTCGACCCGGCCAGCACCTTCGGACCAGCCGCGCGCAACGACGGCCAATCCACCAGATCCAGCATCCGTGTGGTCCCGTATCCGCCCCGGGCGGCGAAAACACACGTCACCTCGGGTGCCAGCCACGCCTCGGTGAACTCCGCGGCGCGCTGATCGTCGGTGCCCGACAGGTACCGGATCGTCTCGTGTCTACTTCGGACACAAGCGCCGACGCGGACGCGCAGGCCCCACGACTCCAACACCGGTATCGCCGTGTCGAGCAGGTCCTGCGGCACCGGTCCGGCCGGAGCCACCAGCGCGATCGTGTCGCCGGGAACGAGTCGCTCCGGCCTCACCGGTGCAAGTCCAGCGGTGTCACACCCGGAGTCTCGAAGCCGAAAACCTGGCCGTAGAAGGAAAGCTCGGCTTCCAATGCGGCGGTGATCGTCTCCGCCTTGCGGAATCCGTGCTGCTCGCCCTCGAATGTCAGGTACGCGTGCTGGATGTCCTTGCCCCGCAACCCCGCGACGAACCTGTCAGCCTGCTCCGGCGGGCAGATCTCGTCCTCGAGACCCTGCAGGAACAGCACCGGCCCGGCGAGCGTGTCGGCGTGGTTGATCGGCGATCGCTCACGGTACCGCTCGATGGTCTCCGGCAACGCGCCGATCATGCTGTCCAAGTACCGCGATTCGAAGTCGTGGGTCTCGCCGCCGTCGACGGTCCACCGGGACAGGTCGAGGATCGGGTACTTGACCGTCCCGGCGCCGTAGGTGCGCACGGTGGTCATGGATGCGGCCGCGGTGAATCCTCCGGCGCTGCCGCCGCGAATTGCGAGCCGCGCACCGTCCGCGGTGCCTTCGGCGACAAGTGCTTCGGCGACGGCCACGCAGTCGGCCACGTCGATCACACCCCACTGTTCGCGCAGCCGTTCGCGGTACTGCCTGCCGTAGCCGGTCGAGCCGCCGTAGTTGACCAGGACGACACCGATGCCCCGGCTGGTGAAGTAGGCGACGTCGAGGTCGAGCACCGGGTAGTTGCGCCCGGTCGGGCCGCCGTGCACGTGCACGAGGAACGGCGGCAGCTCGCCGCTCGGTCCCTCGAAACCGGGATTGGTGGGGGAGTAGACGTAAGCCGGGATGGGCTCGCCCCCGGACGTGCTGAACACCCGCTCGACCGGGGTGGGCAGATATGCCGCGGGCGGCAGTTCGGCGGGTTCCGGGGTCAGCTCGGTCACCACGTTCGTCGTGAGATCGACGTGGACGACCGCGCTGTCTTTCACCGGTCCGGCCGCCACTCCGACGACTCCGCCGTCATATGCGGCGAACGACGGCAGCCATTCGGTCAGCGCCGCCACGGCCTCGACCGGTGACACCTCGCCGGTCTGCTCGTCGACCACCGCCAGGCGCCCTGAGTTGAGCACCGCGTGGCGGCCTTCGCCGAGCGGCACAAACCACCGCGACCCGTTCTTCCACAGCGCACCACCGAGTTCTTCGGTCACCGGCGACAAATTCACCGCCGTGCCGTCGAGCGCGACCCGGTGCAGGTTCCACCAGCCGTCGGGGTCCATCATCGCGAGCAGCGTGTCCGGGCCGTCCCATTCGAGCTGGCAGACCGAAATCTCCGCCCCACCGGCGAGCACGCGATGCGGGCCGAACGTGCCGTCGGCGAGAACCTCGGCGACGCAGAGTTCCGTCCCGTCCCAAGGCATCGCGGGATGGTTCCAGCCCAGCCACGCGGCGTGCCGCCCGTCCGGTGACAGCTGCGGCCCGGTGAGCAGGTGATGGCTCGCGGACAGTACCCGCGGCTCCCCACCGGACAACGACAACGCCACCAGGTCCCTGGCGACGTCCGGGCGGCGCGGGCCGACGCTGGTCTCGCGCACCGCCCACAGCTCCCCGTCGGGTCCCGGCCGCAGATCGCCGTAGCGGACACCGTGCGGACTCTCCGGATCCGGTGTGATAGCAGTCACTGTTCCGCTGCCGAGATCCCGGACGTAAACGCGCTGGTCGTCCCAATGTGTGAAAACGAGTGCGTCGCCGACGACGGCCCAGGGCCGCCCGCCGTACTCGTGGAGGCGGTTGCGGGCGTTCCAGGGAGCGGGGAGAAGTTCTTCGACGGCACCGTCTTCGCCCATTTTCACCAGCGCGACACGGCCGCCTTCCGCAGGTCGAGCCTCTGCCCACCACACCGAACCGTTCACCACGTCCAGCCACCCCGCCCCGCCTCCGGCGGCCGCGGCGTCGGCGGCGCTGATCGGCGAGGTCCACGTTCCATACGGCGTAATCTGGGACACGGGCAAATCTAGCAGTGCACGGAGTGCTTCCGTTGAGGGTGGTGGTGGGTGAAGGGCTGGCATAGCGATGGCGAAGTCGGGGCGGCAGATGCCGATCATGCAGGCGTGGCTTAGGGTCGGAGGTGCCATGTCTCGAGTAATCCATGTCTTCCGCAAACCCGACCGGTTCGTCACCGGTACCGTCGGGGAACCCGGCGACCGCACTTTCTATCTCCAGGCGTCCGAGGACGTCCGCACGATCAGCGTCGCGATCGAGAAGCAACAGGTCGCGGTGCTCGCCGAGCGCCTCGGTTCGCTGCTCGAAGAGGTCGCGAGCAGATTCGGAACCGAGATCCCCGAAGACGTCCCCGCAGACCTCGTCGACGTCGACCCGCTGGAGGTTCCTCTCGAAGAGGAGTTCCGCGTCGGCACGATGGGCCTGGGTTGGGACGCCGAGAGCAGCGCGGTCGTCATCGAACTCCTCGCGATCACCGACGGCGAGGTCGACGAGACGGTGGTGCTCGACGACACCGACGAGGGCCCGGACGCGGTCCGGGTGTTCCTCACCCCGGTCGCCGCGCGGGCCTTCGCCGAGCGCACCGACAGGGTGATCAACGCCGGGCGCAGGCCGTGTCCGCTGTGCGCCGAACCGCTGGACCCCGCCGGCCACATCTGCCCCCGGCAGAACGGGTACCGGCGCGACGTCGACGTCATCGAGGGTTGAGGGCGCGTGGCGGAAACGACGGGGTCCAGCATCGACCTGAGCGGCCCGGCGGCAAAGGAACTGCTGACGCACGGCCGTCTGGAGGTCGAAGGACGGCTGGTCGACGCCTCGAACGTCACGCTGTTCTGCAAGATCGAGCTCGACGGTGTCACCGGGAATGCCGTTTACAAGCCGATTTCCGGGGAACGCCCGCTGTGGGACTTCCCCGACGGCACCCTCGCCGGACGTGAAGTCGCGACCTTCCTCATTGCGGAGGCGGCCGGGCTGGGCGCCATCCCGCCGACGGCGTTGCGCGACGGCCCGTTCGGCGAGGGCATGGTCCAGCTCTGGGTGGACACGCTCGAAGACGAGCTCGTCGACGTCCGCGCCCCCGGTGAGCTGCCCGAAGGCTGGCGCATCGTGCTGCACGCACACGACAGGCTGGGTGAACCCGCCGTCCTCGCGCACGCCGACCACCCCGGCATGCGCGAGCTGGCGCTGCTCGACGTCGTCGTCAACAACACCGACCGCAAGGGCGGGCACGTCCTTGCCGGTGTCGACGGCCGGGTGTACGGCGTGGACCACGGCATCTGCCTGCATGCGGAACCGAAGCTGCGGACCGTCCTGTGGGGCTGGATCGGCGAACCGCTCCCGGACGACGCGGTCGGGAAATTGCAGGCCCTGCGCGCTGACATCGATGGCAAACTCGGCGAGGTCCTGTCGGAGCACCTGACCGGTTTCGAGATCGCCTCCATCGCCAGCCGGACCGAGCAGCTGCTCGAAAGTGGTGTGTTCCCGGCCCCGGGCGATGGGCGTGACGTGCCCTGGCCGTTGTTCTGAACGAGGACAGCGGTGTCCGAGGGGTTCCGGACTGCGCGTGACTGCCGTTCCCCAGCCCCGAGTTCGCCGCCCGTTGTTGCTCACTTCGCCGTGAGTTGCCGAAGGAACCACTGCGTCAGGATCTCGTCGACAACCTTGGCTACGGGCAGCTGCGGGGCCGGTTCAAGGCCGGGCTCGTCGGCCAGCGGATGCGGCAGGTCCGGCACGTTCGTCAGCTCGACGTCGTCCGGGTGCGCGTACCGCTCGCGCAGCGCGTCGACCAGCGCGGCCGCGTCCGTCCGAAACGCCGGGTGGTCCAACTCGCCGCTGACGAGGAGCAACGGCGGTTGTGCCGTAACGCCTCCGGCGACGCGGGCGACGAAGTCCAGTTCGTCGGCGGTCTTGCGGGACTCGGCGGTCCACGGGTATGCCTGTCCGAACCCGGCCTCGATGAGCTCAACAGCGGACCGCGTCCGCACAGCCGGGTTGACCAGTGCGACCGCCTTGATCGGAATCCGCCCCGTGGTCAGCACTTCCAGCGCCACAGCTCCGCCGAGCGAACCGCCGAGGACACCGACCGGCTCGTCGTCGACCGGCAGCTGATCGCGCAGCGCGGCCAGCGCGGCAGGGAATTCGTCGGCGGCCTGGTAAAGGAACGGGGCCAGGTACGCCATCAACGGGTCCTTGCGGATGAGTTCGATGACGGCGTCGACGCGGCCATCGACCATCCGTGCGCCGCACATCGGCATGCCCAGGTGCACCCGCCAGGCGGGCACCCGGGTCATGGGCAGCGCGGCCGCGAAGGCCGAGTCCGTGCGGGGCGCGTCCAGCATGTGCCAGGTCACGATCAACGGCGCGAGGCCCTCGGTGGCGCCAGTCGGCGGGAGCGCCGTGAACGGTACGCCCGCTGCGGTACCGGTGATCGTTTCCATGCGTCCTCCTACGGTTTCGTGGCCTGCCGGGCCACCGTAGACGGCTCGACGTGCCTCGGATCTCCTTTCGCCAAGGGCGAAACCGTCTCAGGCGACATTCTCCGCCAACGCCGGAGGTGAGCGTTCCTGGCAGGCTGGAGTCATGACTCGAACGTCCTACCGCGACAGACTCACCTCACCGCTCCCCACTCCGCGCGACATGTTCAAGGTTCTGCGCGAAGGCGGTCTCCGCGGGATGTCGGCCAACGCCGACCGCATTCCCGTGCTGCGTACCGGACTTCCGGTGCTGGAGCCGGGCACGGCGAGCTGGACGTGGGTGGGCCATTCGACGTATCTCGTACGGCTGGGCGGGTGTGCGATCCTGACCGATCCGGTGTGGTCGGCGAAGATCAGCGGGGTCGCGCGCCGCCTCACCCCGCCGGGCCTGGCGTGGAACGAGCTGCCGAAGATCGACGTCGTGGTGATCAGCCACGACCACTACGACCATCTCGACGCCCCGACGATCAAACGGCTTCCGCGCTCCACGCCGATCCTTTGTGGAGCGTCACTGGGCGGCTGGTTCCGGCGGCGCGGCTTCACCGAGGTCACCGAACTGGACTGGTGGGAGTCCGCCGAGGTGGCCGGCGTGCGGTTCGATTTCGTGCCCTCGCACCACTGGAGCCGCCGCGGTCTGCTCGACACCTGCGCGACGCTCTGGGGCGGCTGGGTGATGACCGCGCCGGACGGCACCCGGACCTACCATGCGGGCGACTCCGGCTACGGACACCGGTTCGCCGAGATCGGCGAGCGCTTCCCGGGAATCGACCTCGCGATGATGCCGATCGGCGCCTACGACCCACGCTGGTTCATGCGTGCGGTGCACATGGATCCCGCAGAAGCCGTGCGGGCGCTGGACGACGTCGGCGCGAAGCGGCTTGCCTCGATGCACTGGGGCACCTTCATCCTCACGCGTGAGGCGGTCGACGAGCCTCTGGGCGAGATCCACAAGGCGTGGGCGGCCAGCGGGCGTGACTCACGGGACCTGTGGGCGCTCGCAGTCGGGGAAACGAGGACGCTGCCGATGCGGGGGACCGAGTGATCCTGCTCGACGAACCCGCCCGCGCCCGGCTGGTGGATCGGTTCGGGCCGGAGGTCGCGCCGTGGTGCGACGCCCTCCCGTCGGTGGTGGACTCGCTCACCGCGCGGTGGGGCCTGGAGGTGGTTTCGGCACTGGTGGGCAACACCGGCCGGACACTGATGTGCCGCGACCAGTCCGGTCGATCGGTGGTGCTGAAGCTGACACCACAGCTTGACATCGCAGCCACCGAAGCGGCGGCATTGCGGGCGTGGGCGGGCCTCCCGCGAATCGTCCGGCTGCTCGACGCCGACTACGAGGCCGGAGCCGTCCTGCTCGAAGGCATCGAACCCGGCACTCAGATGAACAGCGAAGAGGTCCCGCTCGACGAACTCGCCGAGCTCTTCACGCAGCTGCATTCGGTCATGGGCGCGGACGGCGTCCCGACCCTGTCCGAGCGTCTGATCGGGTTCTTCGACCTGGCCGAACGCCGCTGGCAGGACTCGGTCGTCGAGAAGTACATCCCGCTCGAGGTCCTGCACCGCTCACGCGCGGCCGCGGCCGAACTCGGCGCCGGGGGCCCGGTGGCGCTGGTCCACGGCGACCTCCACCCCGCCAACGTCCTGCGCGGCCCGGACGGGATCGTCGCCATCGATCCGCGGCCCTGCGTCGGTGATCCCGCCTTCGACGCCGTCGACTGGGCGTTCCTGCCGCTCTCCCGAGACCACATTGCCCGAGATGACACTGCCCGAGATCACACTGTCGGAGGTCAGCGCCTCGACGACAGCATCGCCGCACTCGGCGGTGTGCTCCCCGAACTCGACACCGACCGCGTCCGGCGCTGGTGCGAAGTGCTCGCCGTGATCGTCGCGCTCAGCCCGCTCCGGCGGGAGGGACCCACCCCGTACACCGACGCGCTCCTCCGGATGGCTCCCTGATCGGCGTGGCGCGGCGACGGGAGGGGCCACGCACCACTAGCGTCGCAGCCCGTGCACTCCCATTCGTATGACGACGTGCTGGCCGGGCCCCGCAAGCGCAAGATCCCCGAGATCGACGCGGAGCCCGGCCTGGTCGTGGAGGAAGCCGGCAGCGGTTTCTGCGGCGCGGTCGTGCGCTTCGAGTACGGCAACGTCGTGCTGGAGGACAGAAAAGGCAACCACCGCGTCTTCCCGCTCGAACCGGCCGGGTTTCTCCTCGACGGCAAGCCGGTCACGCTCGTCCGGATGAAAAGCGCGGCGCCGCCGGTGAAGAAGGTGTCGGCGTCCGGATCGGTTCACGTGCGAGGACATCAGGCGCGGGTCGCCAAGGATTCGCGCATCTGGGTCGAGGGCAAACACGACGCCGAACTCGTCGAACGGGTCTGGGGCCACGACCTGCGTGTCGAAGGCGTGGTCGTGGAACCACTCGATGGTGTGGACGTGCTCTCCGAACGCGTCGAAGAATTCGGCACTGGACCAGGCCGCAAACTGGGCGTCCTTGTCGACCATCTCGTCAAGGGCAGCAAGGAATCCCGCATCGTCGCCGCAGTACGGGACGAGTACGTGCTGGTCACCGGCCATCCGTACGTCGACATCTGGCAGGCGGTGAAGCCCGCCGCCGTCGGGATCAGGGCGTGGCCGACGGTCCCGCGGAACATCGAATGGAAAGTCGGGATCTGTGCGGCGCTCGGCTGGGGTGAGCCGTACGAGGGCTGGCAGCGTGTGCTCGCCGCCGTCAGCAGCTACCGCGACCTCGAAACGCCGCTGATCGGCGCGGTGGAACGGCTGATCGACTTCGTGACGGTGGAGGAGTCCTAAGCAATGGTCAGATCGAGGTCACGCGGGGATCACGTCGGGTCACTCCGCCGGTGCGCAGGGTGCGTTTCTGAGACGATGGAGTCATGACAGCGGCACTCATCTGGCTGATTCTGGGACTCGTGCTGATCGTGGCCGAGGTCATCTCCGGCGACTTCGTGCTGATCATGCTCGGGGTGGGGGCGTTGTTCGGCGCCGGCTCGGCCGCACTGACCGGCAACGTCTACATCGACGTCGCGGTCTTCGCGGTCACATCGATCGGCCTGATCTTTGGCGTCAGGCCTGTCCTGAAGCGGCGTTTCCTCGGCGGACACGGCGTACTGACCAACTCGGACGCCCTGATCGGCGCCCGCGCGGTCGTCCTGTCCAAAGTGGACATCAGCGACGGCCGGGTGAAGCTCGCGGGGGACACGTGGTCCGCCAGGGCTCTGCACGAAGGGGAATCGCACGAACCCGGCGCGTCGGTCACCGTTGTGGAGATCAACGGTGCCACGGTGATCGTGGCGGCGGAACTATGATCGAGACCCACCACCAAAACTGAAGAAACGACACCGAGAAGAGGAAAGTTTTGTCGACGATAGCGATAGTCGTTGTCGCGCTGATCGTGCTCTTCGTGATCGTCACGGTCGCGAAGGCGATCATGGTGGTCCCGCAGGCACAGTCGGCGGTCATCGAGCGACTGGGCCGGTTCCGCACCGTGGCCTCACCCGGGCTGACGTTCCTGGTGCCGTTCCTGGACAAGGTGCGCGCCCGGATCGACCTTCGTGAGCAGGTCGTCTCGTTCCCGCCGCAGCCGGTGATCACCGAGGACAACCTGACGGTCTCCATCGACACGGTGGTGTACTTCCAAGTTACCGACTCGCGTGCCGCGGTCTACGAGATCTCCAACTACATCGTCGGTGTCGAGCAGCTGACCACCACCACCCTTCGTAACGTCGTCGGTGGCATGAGCCTCGAGCAGACGCTGACCTCGCGTGACTCGATCAACACGCAGCTGCGCGGTGTCCTCGACGACGCGACCGGACGCTGGGGCATCCGTGTCGGCCGCGTCGAGCTCAAGGCGATCGACCCGCCGCCGTCGATCCAGGACTCGATGGAAAAGCAGATGCGCGCCGACCGTGAGAAGCGCGCGATGATCCTCACCGCGGAAGGCCAGCGGGAAGCGTCGATCAAGACCGCCGAAGGCCAGAAGCAGAGCCAGATCCTCGCCGCGGAAGGCGCCAAGCAGGCCACGATCATGGCCGCCGAGGCCGAGCGGACCTCGCGGATCCTGCGGGCGCAGGGTGAACGTGCGGCGCGTTATCTGCAGGCGCAGGGCCAGGCGAAGGCGATCGAGAAGGTGTTCGCCGCGATCAAGGCCGGCCGGCCGACGCCGGAGGTCCTCGCCTATCAGTACCTGCAGACCCTGCCGCAGCTGGCGCAGGGCGACGCGAACAAGGTCTGGATGATCCCGAGCGACTACGGCAAGGCTCTCGAAGGCTTCGCCCGCACACTCGGCGCACCCGGCGACGACGGCGTCTTCCGCTACGAGCCCGCCGCCGACGACCACACCGAGCGTCCCGTCCTCGACGACGACGAGGTCTCCGACTGGTTCGACACCTCGACCGACCCGCGGATCGCGGAAGCCGTCCGCGCCGCCGAAGCCGTGGCACGTCAGGAGGTTCCCGGCGTGCTGGGCAGCACGCCGCGACCGAAGCCGGCCGCAGTGGAAGAGGAGCCGGAGGCGCCTCAGCAGCCCGTCGAACCGGACTCGACCCGGCAGATCCCGCCGCCCCCGCGCCCGCAGCCACCGGGCGCCACCGGCTATCAGGGTCCGCCCCCCGGCCAGTACGGCGGTCCCGGCCCGTCTGGGCCACCCAGCGGCCCGTTCCCGCAGCAGGGCCCGTTCGGCGGCCCGCGCTAGAAAAGAGCTCTGAAGGGGGCGTTCCTCGCATCCAGGCGAGGAACGCCCCCTTATCTTTTGGTGGACGCGGTAATGGATGTGCGTGGCGAGGGTGTCCGGCCCTAAGGTGCAAAGGTGCCTGACGAACCTGTGATCAGCCGTTCCCTGTTCCTGCACGCACCTCTCCGGCGAAAGCCGCACGACGTCTTGGCGAGGTTGCTCGACCGGCTTCCTGCCGACACCCCGGAAACCGGGCCGGACGCGCCCGTCGCCCGGCTCGAAGACCGGATCGCCGCTTTGCTGGGCAAGGAATCCGCGCTGTTCTTCCCGTCCGGGACGATGGCCCAGCAGGCCGTGCTGCGCGTCCACGCCGAACGCACCGCGCGCCACGCCTTCGCGGGCCACCCGCAGTGCCACCTCGACGTCTGGGAGGAGCAGGGCTACAGCGCCGTGCACGGGCTGCGGTTCCACGCTGTCGGCGACCGCTACGAATTGATGACGCTGGAGGCTCTCCGCGAGGTCGCCGAGCCGCTGGCCGCCGTCGTATGGGAACTGCCGCAGCGTGAGATCGGCGGTGAGCTGCCGACTTGGGAAGCGCTTCAGGAGCAGACGGTGTGGGCGCGGCAGCGCGGCGCCGCGGTCCATCTCGACGGCGCCCGGTTGTGGGAGGCCCAGACCTACTACGAGCGCCCGTTCGCGGAGATCGCGGGACTCTTCGACTCCGTTTATGTCTCGATGTACAAGGGCCTCGAAGGGGTTCGCGGCGCGGTGCTGGCAGGTGACGCGGAGACGATCGGTGCCGCGGCGGTGTGGCGCCAGCGTCTCGGCGGGGCGGCCGCGAACGCAGCGTGGCCGTTGGCGGCGATAGCGCAACTCGGTCTCGACGACGTGCTGCCGCGCATGCCGGTGTTCCGTGACCACGCCGTCGCGATCGCGGCGGCCATCAACGCGAACGGCGTCGCGCACACCGTGCCCGACCCGCCGAAGACGCCGCTGTTCCACGTCCACCTGCCGGCACCGAAGGCCGCCGTGGAACGCGCGGCGGGGGAACTGCTCGCCGAGCGTGGCATCCAACTGTTCGGCAGGGCCATCTCGACCTCCGACCCGCGCCGGTGCCGGTTCGAGGTCACGGTGGGGGAGAACGCGATGGACTTCAGCCCGGACGAGGTCGTCGAGCTGATCGGTGAGTTGGTGAAACGGGCGCTTTCATGATCTTCCTCGAGACCGAACGCCTCACGCTTCGCCGGTTCGCGACGTCCGATCTCGACAACCTCGTGGCCCTCGACGGCGATCCCGAGGTCATGCAGTTCATCACCGGCGGCCGGACGACCTCCCGCGAGGAACTCGAAACGGACTTCCTGCCCGCGTTCCTTTCCTACTACGACCGGTTCGACGGCTACGGTTTTTGGGCGGCCATCGAGAAGTCGAGTGGCGAGTTTCTTGGCTGGTTCCACTTCAGGCCGGCGCCGGATGCCCCCGAAGACGAACCCGAGCTGGGTTATCGGCTACGGAAAACCGCCTGGGGAAAGGGATACGCCACCGAGGGTTCGCGTGCGCTGATCCACAAAGGGTTCACCGAGTTCGGTGTCCGCCGCGTCACCGCCTACACGATGTCGGTCAACAAAGCCTCCCGCAACGTGATGGAGAAGTCCGGGCTGAGCTTCGTCCGCACCTTCTACCAGGACTGGCCGGACGTCATCGAAGGCGCCGAACACGGCGACGTCGAATACGCCCTCACCCGGGCAGAGTGGGACCAGGCTCAGCGGACGTAGGTCGCGTCGTCGGTGATGTCCTTACGGGACCGATCCGGCAGCGCGGCCACGCACAGCAATGTGACAGCCGCGGCGAGCACCATGTACGCCGAAATCGAGTACGGCGTCCCGGTTTCGTGCAGTAGCCAGGTCGCGAGCAGTGGCGCCGGTCCGCCGGCGAACACCGACGCGAGCTGGTAGCCGAGCCCCGCGCCGCCGTAGCGCAGATGCGTCGGGAAGCTTTCGCTGATCAACGCGGCCTGCGGGCCGTACTGCATGGCATGCGGGATCATCGAAACCACGATCGCGAGGAAGACCACCGCGGGCGCGCTGTAGGTCAGCAGCGCGAAGTACGGGAACGCGATCGCCGCGGTGACCAACGCGCCGAGCGCGTAGACCCGTTTGCGGCCGAACTGGTCGGAAAGCCTTGAGAACAAAGGGATGAAGCCGAGTTCGAGTGCCGCGCCGACGAGGACGGCGTTGAGCACGAAGGTCTTGCTGAAGTCGCGCTCGGCCACCACGTAGACCAGGACGTAGCTGGTGAACAGGTAGAACGGCATCTGCTCGCTGAACCGCAGCCCGGCCGAGAGCAGGATCTCCCGCCAGTGGTGTTTGACCACTTCGCGCACGGGGTTCTTCGCGGTGCGGTTGGCCTTGACCACCGCGGAGAACATCGGCGTTTCGAGGATGCGCAGCCGGATCACGAGCCCGACACCGACGAGGACGAAGCTCGCCAGGAACGGCAGCCGCCAGCCCCAGGACGAAAACGCTTCGTCCGAGAGGGTGGCTGAGAGCAGAGTCATGCCGCCGGTGCCGAGGACGAGACCGACCGGTACCCCGATCTGCGCGAAACTGCCCAGCAGTCCGCGTTTGCGTTGGTCGCCCCATTCCATCGCGAGCAGCACCGACCCACTCCACTCGCCGCCGATCGCGAGGCCCTGGATGAGGCGCAGTGCCACCAGGATCAGTGGCGCGGCAACGCCGATCGTCGCCGTGCCCGGCAGCAGGCCGACGATCGCCGACGAGACGCCCATCAGCAGCAGGGTGACGATCAACGTGGTCTTGCGGCCGATGCGGTCGCCCCAGTGCCCGAAGATCGCCGCCCCGACCGGGCGGGCGGCGAAGCCCACGGCGTACGTGGCGAACGACTGCATGACGCCCGCATAACTGCTCGACGAGGGGAAGAACAGGTGCGGGAAAATCAGGGCCGCGGCGGTGTTGTAGAGGAAGAAGTCGTACCACTCGATGGTCGTGCCGATGGCGCTGGCCAGCGCGGCGCGGCGGACCTGCACTCTACGTTCGGGATCAGGGGCTCCGAGTGCTTTGCTCGCTTCGTCATGTCCCAGAACCATGAGGCACCTCCTGTGACTGTCGTCACCCGAACGTGTTCACCCTCTCATGAGACCAGGCCGCTCGCAGTACTTGATAGGTAGGAAGTCTCCTACGTTGCTCGGGTGCAACCCTCGGCAAGGAGGACTCTTGAGCGCGACATTCGACCTCGCTCGCGCGCCTGCTCGATGACCTGCCTGACTGAGTGCCCGTCTGAGGTCATGGCAACGTGCAGAGCAGGACACGCGACTGCAAAGTTGCGACTATGTAAAGAAAACTTTTAACAGTTCTCTGGAAGAGGCTGTGACCTGCGTAATTGGCTCATGGCAGAGATCCTATGAATCAGAACCGATCTAAGTGACTTGCCCTGCGTGTGACGTAGCCCTGGACAAAATGAGCCGATATGCGCTAGAACACATCCGATGTGTTCGGTGTGACCTTCGCGTTACACGAGGAACGACGCATCCCAGGGAGGGCTCATGTCCGCTCGGCATCCGCTGCACCTGAGTAATGGCGATTTCTGGAGTCTCATGCTCAACGAATTCGATACGGGGTCACGATGAGAAGGCACGGACTGCTCGCCGCCGTCTGCGCGGTACTGATCATGGCGACCGCCGGCAGCCAACCGGCGTTCGGGCTCGGTCGCGGCACCTCGGCGACCGATGCCGCCATCACCGACTCCGCCACGAGCAGCTCTGCCGCAGCCGTTCCCTGGACGGGCACCTGGTCGGTGTCCCCGCAGAGCGGCGGCGCGTCCTTCAACCAGCAGACGCTGCGCCAGATCGTGCACACGAGCATCGGGGGCACGTCCGCGCGCGTCCAGGTGTCGAACGTCTTCGGCTCTCAGCCGCTGGTGATCGCCAACGTGCACGTCGCGCAGCGCTCCTCGGGATCGACGATCACGTCGGGCACCGACCGCGCGGTCACCTTCGGCGGGCAGACGACAACCACGATCCCGGCGGGCGGGCTGGCCTTCAGCGACGCGGTCGCGTTCTCCGTGTCAGCGCTGTCGGACGTCGCTGTCAGCATCTACCTGCCCCAGTCCACCGGCGCGTCGACCTACCACCAACAGGGCACCGCAACCAACTACGTCGCTTCCGGCAACGTCAGCGGGAACGCCACCCTGTCCGGCGCGCAGACCACCGGCAGCTACAACTTTCTGACCAACCTCGACGTGCAGAACTCCGCCGCACTCGGCGCGGTGGTGACCCTCGGCGCCTCCCTTACCGACGGCGTGGCGTCCTCGGCGAACTCGAACCGGCGCTGGCCCAACGACCTAGCGGTCCGGTTGACCAACTCCGGACGCACCGTCGGCGTGCTCAACCAGGGCATCAGCGGCAACCGGTTGCTGGTCGACGGCGCGGGCCAGAGCGCGCTGAACCGCTTCAACCGGGACGTGCTCGCCCAGCCCGCAGTGCGGTGGGTGATCTTCTCGGACGATCCGATCAACGACCTGGGGTCGACCAAACCGCCGCCTACCTCGGACCAGCTGATCGCGGGGGCGACGCAGCTGATCTCACGCGCGCACCAGAACGGCCTGAAGTTCCTGTGCTCGACCCTGACGCCGTATCAGGGCGCGTCCTACTGGACCCAGCAAGGCGAGACGGCGCGGGGAACGTTCAACGCCTTCGTCCGCGGCTCAGGTAGCGGCTGTGACGGCGTGGTCGATCAGGACAAGGCGACGCACGACCCGGCCAATCCGACCCGCTACCTGCCCGCCTACGACAGCGGCGACCATCTGCACCCGAACGAGGCGGGCCTGCAGGCGATCGCGAACGCGGTGGATCTGAACCTGTTCAGCGTCGCCACGACCTCAGGCATCAGCCTGCGCGCGCACGCCAACAACATGATCGTGACCGCCGGCTCCTCCCCGTTGATCGCCAACCGCACGGCCATCGGGCCGTCGGAGGAGTTCGACCTGATCAACAATTCGGACGGCAGCGTGAGCTTGCGTGCCCATGCCAACAACAACATCGTCACCGCCGACAACACCGGCACCTCCCCGCTGATCGCCAACCGCACGACCGTCGGCACCTGGGAGAAGTTCGACCTGATCAACAACACGGACGGCAGCGTGAGCCTGCGTGCCCATGCCAACAACAACATCGTCACCGCCGACAACACCGGCACCTCCCCGCTGATCGCCAACCGCACGACCGTCGGCACCTGGGAGGAATTCGACCTCATCCACAACTGACGGTGGTGCGTGGCTCGTCGGAGCGCTGCGAAGGGGTCATTGAGGGACTCAGAGTCCCTCAATGACCCCTTCACTACCTCACGCTGAAGGGGGACCGACGGGAGCCGCGAGCACCGTGCGGGGTGCGACTCCGAACTCCAGTGCCGTCCGCCCTTCTGCGACTGGACCTGAGCCGCGGAGCACGAGTGCGCAGTCGGCGGCTAGCCCGGCCAGCTCGTCGATCGTCCGTTCCCGGCCGCCGAAGCACATCAGCATGAACAGGTCTATCGCGGTGTCGGCCCCCTGCCCCCGCATTGGCTCGATCACCACCACGGTGCCGTTCGGTGCGGCAGCCCGACGACACCGGTCCAGGATCTTGCGGGCGTGTTCGTCGTCCCAGTCGTGCAGGATGTCGGACAGAAGATAGGCGTCGGCCCCCACTGGCAGGGGGTCGAAGAAGCTGCCGGAAACAGCGCCGGCCCGGTCACCGAGTCCGGCAGCCGCGAATCTGTCGATAGCAGCGGTAGCCGTCGGGGACAGGTCCAGGACCCGTCCGCGAAGGTCGGGATGGGCGTGCAGGATCGCTGCGAGCACGGTCCCATCACCCCCGCCGACGTCGAGGACCTCGGAGAAGCGGCTCCAGCCGAAGCGTTCAGCGATCTGCGGCGCCTGCACTTGGAATCGCCAATTCATCTGGGCGTCGAACGAGCGCCGCAATTCCGTCCTGGTGTCGAGGTCCGCCCAGAATTCGCGCCCGTATCGGTGCACGTAGGCGGGAGCGCCGGTGATGATCGTCCCGAGCAGTTCGACGAAGGCGAGTTCGGCGCGCCCGCCGGCGCTGTTGATGTCGAGTAAGGGCTTGATCCCTTCCGGAGCATCCTCGCTCATTTGGGCGCCGAGGTTCGTGGGTCGATAGTGACTGGACTCCAGATCGAGGTCGAAGACACCGATCGCGACCAGATGATCAAGCAAACATCGTAGGGCCGGCGTCGCGGTTCCGGTCTCGGACGCGAGTTGCTCCACCGTTGCTCCCGCGCTCCCCGCACGCTCGACCAGGCTGAGCGTCGACGCCACCCGTATCGCCATGGGGGTAGCCAGATCAGCCATGGCTCGAATCGAAGGTGCTGCCGTTGGTAGGTCCATCGCCTGAACCTATCCAGGCTGACGCGACTGCCTCAGCCTGGCTTGATCACGGCTCCACCGCACGTCCGCTCCATATAACCGAACCCTGCCTGTTACGAGAAGTCCTTGGTCAGCCATCGGTCCGGCCGGATCTCGACGTACTCGGGCTCCCCGGTGGGGTTTCCGCCGCTGAGCTCGTGCTCGATCCACGGGTCGATTCGGTCTGCCGGAAGGTATCGGTGGCCGACACCGGCGAGTTGCTCTTCTGTCGGCCGCCCCTGCTTGACGACCGTGCCCTCCACCGTCACGTATTTGTACGGGACTTCCGTCTGCTGCACGGAAAAGGACACCGTTCCGGCGCGCCGGATGAGCCGGGACTTCCGCATGTCCTTGCGGGTGATGAGGCCGATGTTCCCGCCGGGCCGGTAGGCGTACCACGTCGGCAGAGTCGAAGGTGGACGGTCGTCGTCACTGCTGACGCTCAGCACACCGACATGGGGCTGGGCAAGGAATTCTTCGCGTTCCGTTTGGCTGAGTTTCCGAGACATGCCGTATCGAACCAGGCCGGCCTGCTGATCATTCCTGGCTCCGCGTGGTGAGCCGAGCCACGCCGATATCGTCTTTCCCTTCAGGAGCGCACGAGGCTAGTGGATTTCGACCGGGGCCAAGTCGGGGCGTTTCGGGGACAGGGTGTCGCCGGAGGACTCGCCGCGAAGGCGTCTCCGGATCCACGGTACGGCGTGTTCGCGGCCCCACTGCAGGTTCTGCGCGCGCCGCTCGCGCGGGCTCGGCGTTTCTCGTGGGCCGAGTTCGGCGGGCACCAGGGAATGGGGCGCGCCGAGAAGGTCGAGTACCGCGATCGCGATGTCGGTGTGGCCGAGCGCATTGAGGTGCAAGCGGTCGGGTGCCCACAGCCGCCTGTCGCGCAGGCGCCGCATCGACCACATGTCGACGACGGCCGCGCCGTGACGGAAGGCGATCCCGCGGACATGCTCGTTGTAGATCGCGACGCGTCCGCGAATCGTGCGGAACAGTGCGTCTTCGACGCCGTCGACGCCGGTGAACAGGACGACCTTGGCACCGGACTCGGTCAGCCGGGCGACGGCCTTCTCGAAATCGTCGGTGAGCGCGTCGATGTCGACCTTGGGGCGCATGACGTCGTTGCCACCCGCGTACAGCGTGACGAGGTCGGGCCGCAGGTCGAGGGCGTGGTCGAGCTGCTCGTTGAGGACCTGCCCCAGCAGTTTCCCGCGCACCGCGAGGTTCGCGTAGCGGAAGCCGGGCGTGTGCGCGGCCAACTGCTCGGCCGTGCGGTCGGCCCATCCCCGGACGCCGTTCGGGTAGGTGGGGTCCTCGTCACCGACACCTTCGGTGAACGAATCGCCCAGGCAGACTAAGCGCTTGCTCATGCCGCTCACTCTAGCTGTCACGTGAGTGCAGTCTGCGCGCGATGGGACGGCCCTCGTCATGCCGATCGCCGCCCAGGGGGCCGAAACCCCCGCCGCACCCTCGTTTCTTACGGCAGTATTTCCGGCGGGCTACGGGCGGTTGATCACTGACCTTGTGCGTCGCGCCCTGCCCGATGCCCGCGCAACTCGGACCTATACCGGTTAAGCAATCCGCCTCTAAGTTGGTCTCGTGCAAAAAAGCGAGGCGCTGATCGTCGCGTGGTGTGAGCGCGAACTAGGCGGAAGACCGGCCGAGTTGCTGTTCGCCACCGCTCACATGTCCGATGTCATCGGGGTACGGCTAGACGACGGCCGCAGCGTGGTCATCAAATCGCGCCCCGACGAAGCCGGTCGCGCGAGCAGTTGCGTCGCGGTGCAACGAGCCTTGGCCGAGCGGGGACTTCCGTGTGCGCGGCCCCTCACCGGCGCGACCGTGGTCGAAGGGCTCGCCATCCACGCCGAGGAGTGGCGACCCGGCGGAGACATCCTTCGCGGCGACGGCGTCGAGATCGCCGCGAAGTTCGGTTCCCTGCTCGCCGACGTCGTCATCCGCGCCAAGGGCATCAACGTCCGGCCGCCGTTGCCCAACCCGGTGTGGCTGTCCTGGGATCACACGGGCAGTGGCGTGTGGCCGCCCTACGACTGGCACGACGCTCGCGCCGACCAGATCGCGGTTCCCGAGCACATCGAGGAAACCGCCATCCGGGTGCTCAACCGGCTGAGACGTGCGGATCTGCCCTTCGTGCTCGGCCACGGCGACTGGGTGACGCAGAACGTCCGGTGGCAGGGTTCGCAGCCCTACGCCATCCACGACTGGGACAGTTTGGCCTGGCTGCCGGAGGCGGCGATGGCGGGTGCGGCGTCGGGTGCCTTCGGCAGCGCGGAGCACCCGACTCTCGCGCCGCTGGAGAGTTCGGCGTGTTTTCTCGACATGTACCAGCAGACGGCCAGGCGGGCCTTCACCTTCGACGAACTCCAGGTCGCCTGGGCCGCGAGCCTCTGGCTGGCGACGCACAACGCCCGTACCGAAGCACTTTACGAAACCGCGCCCATCGTGACCAAGGCCCTCCTCGACCAGTCAGCCGCCCGCCTACTGCTCGCCGGTGCCTGACCGCTCGTGAGTGTTCGGCGGTACCCCTCAGGCGTCTCTGCGCTGAAGCGCGAGCATCCCGACGGCCACCCCGATAACCCCGTAGCCCACCAGCACGATCAGCGCCACCACGGGCGAGAACAGGCCGTCACCCGCGCGGGTCGAGAGGGGTTCACCGGCGATCTGCAACACGAGTGACTGCGGTAGCAACGACAAGGCCCGCGTATTCCACGGCTCTGGCAGGAAGTTCGCCACTCCGGGGAGCACGAACAGCAGGCCGACGACCGCGACGATCCCGCCGGCGGTCGACCGCGTGACCGCACCGAGCCCCAGCCCGACCAGCGCCAGCACGCTCACCGAGAGCCCGGACGCGAGCAGCATGGGCAGGTCGTCGGTGAACGAACCGGCGGTGAATCCCATGGTGCGCTCGCCCACGATGATCCGGCCGAGCGCATAGGTCGCGAACAGGAACAGGTACGCCGCGACGAGAGCGGTGGCCGCGACGACGGACGCCTTGGCGAGGACTAGCTTGATGCGCGCGGGCACCGCGGTGAGACTCGAGCGGATCGTGCCCGTGCCGTACTCGGCGGTGATCACCAGCACGCCGACCACCGTGAGCGCGATCTGCACGAACGGCAGGAAGCCCTGTTCCGGCGCCGCGGCCCGGAAACTGGCCCGCCACGCCGGATCGCGGCCGTCCCAGACGGTCCCCGCGTAGTAGGCCCACACACCCCCGCAGACCACCATCAACGCGGAGACACCCAGGGCGTAGTGCGTCGACCGGACGGACCGGAGCTTCAACCACTCCGAGGACAGGATGCCGTTCATCGGTTCACTCCGTATTCCACGCTGTCGGCGGTCAGGGCCAGGTAGGCCTCTTCCAGGGATGGGTGACCGCCGGTGAGCTCGTCGACCGTGGTGTGGGCGATCAGTTTTCCCCTGCCGATGACGATGATGTGCTCGGCGGTCAAGGCCATCTCGCTCATCAGGTGGCTCGAGAGCAGCACTGTCCGCCCTTCGGCCGCGAGCGAGCGCATCAGCTCGCGGATCCAGCGGACGCCATCGGGGTCGAGCCCGTTGACCGGCTCGTCGAACATCAGCACGTCCGGGTTCCCGAGCAGCGCGGCGGCTATACCGAGCCGCTGCTTCATACCCAGCGAGAACCCGCCGACCAGTTTGCGCGCGACGGCGGTCAGCCCGACCTGGTCCAGCACCTCGTCGACCCGTGCCGGGCCGATCCCGTTGGTGCGTGCCAGGCAGCGCAGATGGTTGACCGCGCTGCGGCCGCCGTGCACCGCGTGGGCGTCCAGGAGAGCACCCACCTCGTACATCGGACGGCGGAACGTGGCGTAGCGCCGCCCGTTCACCAGCGCTTCGCCGGAATCGGGTGCATCGAGGCCGAGGACGAGACGCATCGTGGTGGACTTGCCCGCGCCGTTCGGGCCGAGGAATCCGGTGACGTGCCCCGGCTCCACCCGGAAGGAAAGCCCGTCGACGGCGACGGCACGCCGGTAGTTCTTGGTCAGTTCTCTCACTTCGATCACGCGAGGGACTCTCCCGCGCGGCACGCCAGCCGCGCATCAGCCCGAGGGTTGTCCGCCCTGGGGCTGAGGCCCGGCGGTCCGAGGGCCGATAGCGTCGGACAATGCGCTCGCTTTTCACCCGGCGGCTGACCCGCGGTCAGCTGATCGCGCTCGACTGCCTCGCCGCGTGGGGGAGCGGGCTCGCCTTTCTCAGTTCCGCCGCGCACTCCGACGCTCCTGCGTGGGTGCGGTTCGCCGTGCCGATAGGGATCGGCCTGCCGCTGGCTGTCCGGCGACTGTGGCCGAAGACCGTCTTCGCCGTGGTTTTCGCGTTCATGGTGGTGGCAATGACTTTCGACGTCGTGCGTGGCTCCTACCTCGCGGCCGCCTATGCGCTGTACCTGATGGCGCTCACCGCCAAGCCGACCGGACGGACGCTGACCACGGTGATCGTCGCCGTGACTGTGGTCGCAATGGCCGGGTCGGTGCTGGGCGGCGCACCCGCGTGGTGGGTCGGCACCTTCGGCGAGGCGCTGTTCGCCGTCGTGGCCTTTGGTGGGGCATGGACGATGGGCCGGGCCGTCAGCGAACGACGGGTGTATGCCGCCCGGCTGGTCCATGAGTCGGTCATCGAGGAACGCCTGCGCATCGCCCGCGACCTGCACGACGTCGTCGCGCACAGCATGGGCTTGATCGCGATCAAGGCCGGCGTGGCCAACCACGTCCTGCGAACCCGCCCCGAAGAAGCGCACGACGCGCTACGCGTGATCGAGACGGAGAGCCGGAGCGCGCTCGCGGAAATGCGCGACCTGCTCGGCGTGCTGCGCGCGGATCCAGCCGAACTCGGGCCCGTGCCGGGCATCGAGCGGCTCCCCGGCCTGGTGCGGCGGGCAGGCGTCGATGTTGATCTGGACATGCGTGGCGTCGACGACCTGCCGCCGGGGGTGGGGCTTTCGGTGTACCGGATCGTGCAGGAGGCGCTGACGAACGTGGTCAAGCACGCGGGGTCCGCGCGTTGCCGCGTGCGAGTCGAAGCCGGCGGCGGGCAGGTGCGGATCGAGGTGACTGACAACGGCACCGGCAGTGGTCAGCACACGGAAGGGCATGGGCTGCTCGGGATCAGGGAGCGGGTCGCGATTTATGGCGGAGTGTTCGACGCGGGCCCCATGCCGGGGACCGGCTTTCGTGTGTCCGCCTGCCTGCCGTACCGGGAAACGCCGTGATCCGGGTCCTCATCGTGGATGACCAAGCGTTGCTGCGGGGTAGTTTCCGGGTCCTGCTCGAATGCGAGCCCGACTTCGCGGTGGTCGGTGAGGCCGCGACGGGCACCGAGGCTGTCGAGCTCACCGAACGCGAGAGCCCGGACGTCGTGTTGATGGACGTGCGCATGCCCGAGATGGACGGCATCGAGGCGACCCGGCGGATCGGTGGGCGCGCCAGGGTGCTGGTGGTGACTATGTTCGACCTGGACGCGTACGTCTACGCCGCGCTGCGCGCCGGGGCGAGCGGGTTCCTACTGAAAGACGCCCCACCGGCCGACCTGCTCACCGCGATCAGGGTGGTGGCCGCGGGCGACGCGCTGCTCGCGCCGAGCGTGACGCGCAGGCTCATCGAGCAGTTCGCCCGTATCCCCACCCTCCCGGTAATCCGCGGGCTGGACGGCGTGACCAAGCGGGAGCGGGAAGTGCTCGAGCTGATCGCCCGCGGTCTGTCGAACGCCGAGCTCGCGGCTCACCTACACCTGGGCGCGGCAACGGTGAAGACACACATCAGCCGCCTGCTCACGAAGCTCGACGCGCGCGACCGGGCGCAGCTGGTCATCACGGCCTACGAGAGCGGACTCGTCTCCGCGTCCGGGACGGGCGCCGGATGAGGGCGATCATTATCGTTGTGTCGCTACCGCTTCGACGGACACGAGATTGGCCACGATGACTGAGTCAGGACAAGCAGACGGATCGATCACCGTCGACCAAGCACAGGCGAAGGTCGAGAGCGAGCGCGGCAAGCTCGGCACGATTATCCGTATCGCGGCGAAAGGGCGTGTCACGTTCAACTGGCACCACGCGGAGCGCGTGTACGTCGTGCTGAAGAACCGGAAGGTGATGCACCGCGGTCCCGTCCTGGCCGACGCGGTCGGTGCCTACAACAAGACGGTCGCGCGATAGGTGCGTTCCGGCATCACGTGAGAAAGCCAGGATGCGGCCGAGTTGTTCGAGGCTCACACCAGCCTCGCGAAGGACGCGCGGGTGTCCGATGAAGGTCTGAACCATGGCCTGCGGTCGGGCGAAGTCTGCGGCCGGGGAGGAACATGACGAGCGTTGAGACATCCGTCCCGTTGCGCGAAGGGGCACTTCATGGCCTGTGCCAGTGGAGTTGGCCACTACCTACACCGTGACCTGGGGTGGGCCAACTTTGATGGCAGAACGAGTGCGTGACTTTGCCAGTGACGGTGGCACGTTCGATGTTCCCGTTGCGCGAAGCGGCATTTCGTGTCCTCTGAGGCAGGCCGATAGCGTCGGATTCATGTTCATGGAGTGGGGATTTCAGACGGCCGAAGAGCTCGTGGTCGCGCTGCGCGCCGGTGAGGTGACATCGGTGGAACTGACCGACGAGGCGATCGCCCGTATCGAGCGGGACGACAAGGTGATCAACGCGATCTGTGTGCCGGACTTCGACCGTGCGCGCGCCGCCGCACACCGTGCCGACCAGGCGCGCGCCCGCGGAGAGGATCGGCCGCTGCTCGGTATTCCGGTGACGGTCAAGGAGTCCTACAACATCGCCGGGCTGCCCACGACCTGGGGCATGCCGCCGCACTGGGACTATGTGCCGGCCGAGGACGCGGTACAGGTGTCGCGACTCAAGGCCGCGGGCGCGGTGGTGCTCGGTAAGACCAATGTGCCGTTGGGGCTGCAAGATATACAGAGCTTCAACGAGATCTACGGCACCACCAACAACCCTTGGGATCACACTCGCACGCCGGGCGGATCCTCCGGCGGATCGGCGGCGGCACTGGCGTCCGGATTCGGCGCGCTGTCCATCGGCTCCGACATCGCCGGTTCGCTGCGCACCCCCGCGCATTTCTGCGGCGTCTACGCACACAAGCCGACGCTCGGGCTGGCGGCGAACCGCGGCATGGTCCCGCCGCTCGCACCGGCATTGCCGGCCGACCTCGACCTCGCCGTCGTCGGTCCGATGGCGCGCACCGCCCGCGACCTCACGCTCCTGCTCGACGTCATGGCCGGACCGGACCCGCTGACGCTCGGCGTGGCGCACCGTTTGGCACTGC